>NZ_CP054861.1:2296235-2954352 GCF_013459645.1 Martelella sp. NC20 | reverse complement strand
TGCGGGCGATCACCAGAAAGGTCAGCAGATCATCGAAGGAGGGAAGCATTCTATTGTTCGCCATGCCGATCACCGTATTCGCGTTTGTCCGGATTTTCAAGCGACCCCCTGTTGCCTATATCCGCTCCATGAATGCACAAGGAGCACGTCCATGACCACCTCATCACCCGCATCGGCCGCCGGCCGTTTCACCTTTCCCGGAACGGTAATTTCCGTAAATCGCATGGGCTTCGGCGCCATGCAGCTTGCGGGGCCTCATGTTTTCGGCGAGCCGAAGGACCCGGAGGAATGCCGCGCGGTGCTGCGCGAGGCGCTTTCGCTCGGCATCGATCATATCGACACCTCCGATTTCTACGGACCCCATGTGACCAACCGGCTGATTGCCGAAACGCTTACCCCCTACCCCGACAATCTCACGCTGGTTACCAAGATCGGTGGCTGGCGCGATGACGCGGGCGGCTGGAACATGGACCATAGCCCGGATTTCCTCCGCCGCTCGGTCGAGGACAATCTGCAGCGGCTGAAGCTGGACCGGATCGCGATCGTCAACCTGCGCATGGGCAGCGTCAGCGGTTTCAGCGCGGACAGCGAGATCGCCACCCCGATGGAGGCAATGCGGAAAATGCAGGACGAAGGTCTGATCGACCATATCGGCATTTCGACCGTGACGGAAAGCCAGATCAGGATCGCGCAGGACATCGCCCCGGTCGTGTGCGTGCAGAACCACTACAACCTCATCCACCGCGATGATGACGCGATGATCGATAGCCTTGCCGAACAGGGTGTCGCCTACGTACCTTATTTCCCGCTGGGCGGTTTCCTGCCCTATCAGGCGGCGATGCTCGACGCGGTCGCCGCCGAACTCGACACCTCGATCCAGAAGGTGTCGCTTGCCTGGCTGTTGCAGCGCAGCCCGAACATTCTCGTGATCCCCGGCACCTCGTCGCGCGCGCATCTGCGCGATAACATCGCTGCCGCCGAACTGACACTCAGTAAGGATCACCTGAAGCGGCTCGACGCGATCGCGGCCTGATCGCACCTCAAATCGGCCAATGTAAAACATGCGGGGGGCCAGCCGACCCTCCGTATGTTTTTGTTTTGTTCACTTTTCTATGGAAGCCTTGGGGCAAGAGCGATAGGGTGAAACCATGGAAAAGACGATTCGCATCATAGGCATTGATCCCGGGCTGCGGCGCACCGGCTGGGGCGTTATCGAAACATTGGGAAACTCCCTTAAATTCATCGATTCAGGCACGGTCACTTCGGATGGCGATATGGAGCTCGCTTCGCGCCTGCGCCAGCTCCATGACGGACTTTCCGAAGTGGTGCACAGCTTTCGCCCGGACGAGGCGGCGGTGGAACAGACCTTTGTCAACAAGGACGCGGTGGCGACGCTGAAGCTCGGTCAGGCCCGCGGCATCGCCTTGCTGGTGCCTTCGCTGGCCGGGCTCAAGGTGGCCGAATACGCGCCGAACGCCGTGAAGAAGGCGGTGATCGGCGTCGGCCATGGCGACAAGCAGCAGATCCACATGATGCTGAAAGTGCTGATGCCGCGGGTCCAGTTCAAGGGCAGCGACGCTGCGGACGCATTGGCCATCGCCATCTGCCATGCCCATAATCGCGGCGGCAACCGGATGATGAAGGCGGCCATGGCGGCGATCGGGTGAGTTGGCATAGCGGCAAAAGGCCCGGCAAGCGTGAGAGATGCCCCGAAAGGGGCAGTGGGCAGCATTGCCAAACGTGAGGGCGTTCGCGGGGATGGACTCCCCCCTCACTGTCGCTGTCGCGACATCTCTCCCCTCCGGGGCGAGAAGGTTTGGGGGCTATGCGGTGAGTGAACGGTACGCAGCACACGCTGCGAGAACAAGAGGCAGACACGTGAACATGTCACGTCGGAAGGAACAACGGGCATGATCGGCAAGCTCAAGGGCGTGATCGACGAGATCGGCGACGACCACGTGGTGGTCGATGTTCACGGCGTCTGCTACGTCGCTTACTGCTCGGCGCGCACGCTGTCGCGCATCGGTTCCGTCGGCGAGGCCGTGGTGCTGTTCATCGAGACCTTCGTGCGCGAGGACCAGTTGCGCCTCTACGGCTTCATGAGCGCGGAGGAACGCGGCTGGTTCAATCTTCTGCAGAGCGTCCAGGGCGTCGGCGCGCGGGTGGCGCTGGCGATCCTCACGACGCTGTCGGCCGGCGAGATTTCCAATGCGATCGCGCTCGGCGACAAGACCGCCGTATCGCGCGCGCCGGGCGTCGGGCCGAAGGTCGCGACCCGGATCGTCACGGAACTCAAGAACAAGGTGCCCGCCGGGCTTTCGCTCGGAGACGGCGAGGCCATTTCCTTCCGCAGGGAGGTCGGCGACGGGGCTGCACCAGGCACCGTTTCCGATGCGATTTCCGCGCTCACCAATCTCGGCTATTCCCGCGACCAGGCCGCAGGCGCCGTCTCCGCCGCGCTGAAACAGGCCGGCGAGGATGCGGCGAGCGCAACGTTGATCCGGCTGGGCCTGAGGGAATTGTCGTCCTAGTGCTGCACGTTTATGCTCCGACCTGTTCCCGGTGTGTCCGCGTTCAAGCAGCACTCCGACAATCTGTTGTGACGCGCGTTCGGACGCAAAATCGGTAGCCGCCTTTGCTGGACGTGCGCAAATATGGAAAAGAACTTGAATAATGAGCAATGAAGCCGACCGCCTGATTACGCCGGACAAGCGGGGCGAAGACCTCGATACGGCGCTGAGGCCGCAGACGCTGGACGATTTCACCGGCCAGGCGGAGGCGCGCGCCAATCTGAAGGTCTTCATCGAGGCCGCCAAGAGGCGCAGTGAGGCGCTGGACCATGTTCTGTTCGTCGGCCCGCCCGGCCTCGGCAAGACCACGCTCGCCCAAATCATGGCCAAGGAACTCGGCGTCAATTTCCGCTCGACCTCCGGACCCGTCATCGCCAAGGCCGGGGATCTGGCGGCGCTTCTGACCAATCTCGAAGAGCGCGACGTGCTGTTCATCGACGAAATCCACCGGCTCAACCCGGCGGTCGAGGAAATCCTCTATCCGGCGATGGAGGACTTTCAGCTCGACCTGATCATCGGCGAGGGGCCGGCGGCGCGCTCGGTGAAGATCGACCTGTCGAAATTCACGCTGGTTGCGGCCACCACAAGGCTCGGCCTGCTGACGACGCCGCTGCGCGACCGCTTCGGCATTCCCGTCCGGCTCAATTTCTACACCGTCGAGGAGCTGGAACTGATCATCCGCCGCGGTGCCCGGCTGATGGGGCTCGGCATGAGCGATGACGGTGCCCGCGAGATCGCGCGCCGCGCCCGCGGCACGCCGCGCATCGCCGGCAGGCTGCTGCGCCGGGTGCGCGATTTCGCCGAAGTGGCGGATGCGCCGGGGGTCAGCCGCGCGATCGCCGACGAGGCGCTGACACGGCTCGAGGTCGACCATATGGGCCTCGACCAGCTCGACCGGCGCTATCTCAACATGATCTGCCAGCATTTCGGCGGCGGGCCGGTGGGGATCGAGACGATCGCGGCGGGGCTTTCCGAACCGCGCGACGCGATCGAGGATATCATCGAGCCCTACATGATCCAGCAGGGCTTCATCCAGCGCACCCCGCGCGGGCGGGTGATGACGGCAACGGCCTGGAAGCATCTCGGCCTCACGCCCCCGAAGGATGCCGATCTCACCCAGTTCCGGCTGTTCGAAGAAGGCGAGTGAACGGCTTCAGATCGCTTCGCGCTCCGCCAGCACGTCCGCAGCGATTGCCCGGGTGATGCGGCGGCCGCGCGACAGCGCCAGCTTGTCGATCGCGTCCACGATCTGGCTTGCGGCATCGAGCGAACGCTCCATCCGCGTGACGATATAGGCCACGAGCCGGTCGTCGACCTCGATCTGGCGGTCGGCAAACAGTTTGAAGATCACCTGCTGCAGCAGGACATCGTCCGGCGCGCCGATTTCCACCGTCGTGGCGGCGGCAAGCCGGGATTTCAGGTCGGGCAGCGATATTGACCAGAGCTGCGGCAGCGAACGGGCGGTGACCAGCAGGCTGCCGCCATTCTGGCGCACGGTGTTGATCAGGTGAAACAGCCCGGTCTCGTCGAAGGCCTCGCGGTCTGCATCCTCGAACAGGAACGCCCCCTGCCGGGCCGCGATGGCGCGCCCTTCCCGCAATTCCTCCGTCACCGGACGCGCCTGGCTCAACCCCTTCCAGATCGTTGCAAGATGGGATTTGCCCGAGCCCGGCGGGCCGACGAGCACGGTGACCGGCGCATGCCAGTGCGGCCAGCGGTCGATCAGGTCGATCGCCGGCATGATCGAAGGCGAGATCAGCAGATGGTCGCGGTCGGCAGCCGGGTCGTGGCCGAGTTCCAGCGGCAATTGCATCGCACGGGCTTTGTCACGCAGCACGGTCAGGCTCACTTCCCCTCTTCGACAACCGGCGATGGCTCTTCGCCATGGTGCTCGATGCCGTCCCAGTAAAGATCGCTGGTGAGATAGCGGTCGATCGCAAACCGCACCAGCACGCCGACGGCTGCGGAAACCGGCACCGCGACCAGCAGGCCGACAAAGCCGAACAGCACGCCGAAGGCAAACAACGCGAACATCAGCCAGACCGGATGCAGCCTGACGCTGGAGCCGACAAGCTTTGGCTGCAGCACATTGCCTTCCAGGAACTGGCCGAACAGATAGATCCCGAAGATCAGCGCGATCATCCAGAAATCAGGCCAGAACTGGAACAGCGCCACGCCCATCGACAGGATCAGGCCTGAGGTCGAGCCGAGATATGGAATGAAGCTGACAAGGCCGGCGAAAATCCCGATAAGAGCGCCGAAATTGAGCCCCGCAAGGCTGAGCGTGATCGCGTAATAGATCGCGAGAATGAGGCAGAGCGACCCCTGCCCGCGCACGAAACCGGAAATCACCGAATTGATCTCATGGGCAAGGTAGCGGACATCGTCCACCTGACCGCGCGGGATCCACTGATCGATCTTCTGGACCATCCGGTCCCAGTCGAGCAGAAGATAGAAGGCGATGACCGGCGCCAGCACGAAGAAGGACACCAGATTGACCACGGCCATCGACGAGTTCCAGATGCCGCCGAACAGCGAGCCGGCGATCGACGCGCCCCCGGACAGCATCTTGCCGACATTCTCGCTCAGCGATGCGAGCTGGTCGTTGCCCCAGTCGATCAGCTTGGAAAATTCCGTCGTCTCCAGATACTGCTCAAGCTGTTGCAGGTATTTCGGAAACTGCTGGGCGACGTCATAGGCCTGCGACACCAGGAGCGGGATGAACAGCAGCAGCACGACAATGACGATCACCAGGAAGGACAGCATGATCGTGGTCGTCGCCCACAATCTGTTGAAGCCGAGCTTTTCAAGCCGATCGGCAATCGGATCGAGGAAATAGGCGAGCGCCATCCCGGCGACGAAAGGCAGCAATATGCCGCGGAAAACATATAGAAAAAGCGCGACAAAGGCGGCAAACAGCAGCCAGAAATAGAGCTGCCTGCGCAATCCCGCGGCACTGATCCGACCCGCCATGAAAAAACTCCCGCTCCGGTTCGCGCTCAGACGATTTTGGCTACACGGTCCGCGATCTCCTGAGGAAGACCGCGGCCCATACCGTTTGTTGAGCAAACAGCAGCCAGCGTCAAGCGACAAGCTGATCGCCAAGCGCCCCTCCCCGATATCCACTGTATCCGATACGCTCGCGCGCGCGTTATTTGTCGATATCGGCCTCATGGTCCGGTTCCACACTTGCATCGGGCAAAACTCCATGCAATGCCCGGCTTTACCTTTTGCATGAGGGACCGCCCCATGAGCGAGACGCGAAAAAACGGCCTGACCTACAGCGATGCGGGCGTCGACATCGATGCCGGCAACCTTCTGGTCCAGAAAATCAAGCCTGCGGTGAAATCGACGCGACGCCCCGGCGCGGACGGCGAAATCGGCGGTTTCGGCGGACTTTTCGATCTGAAGGCGGCGGGTTTTACAGACCCCGTGCTGGTTGCCGCCAATGACGGCGTCGGCACCAAGCTGAAGATCGCGATCGAAGCCGGCAAGCATGACACGGTCGGCATCGACCTCGTCGCCATGTGCGTCAACGATCTCGTGGTGCAGGGCGCCGAGCCGCTGTTCTTCCTCGACTATTTCGCCACCGGCGCGCTCGATCCGGATGAAGGCGCGCTGATCGTCGAGGGCATCGCCGAGGGCTGCCGCCAGGCCGGCTGCGCGCTGATCGGCGGCGAGACCGCGGAAATGCCGGGCATGTATGCCAAAGGCGACTACGACCTTGCCGGCTTTGCCGTGGGCGCTGCCGAGCGCGGCACGCTGCTGCCCTCGGAAAGCCTCGAGGAAGGCGATGTGATCTTCGGCCTCGCCTCTTCGGGCGTTCACTCAAACGGATTTTCGCTGGTGCGCCGGGTTGCCGAAATGAACGACCTCGGCTGGCAGGCGCCGGCCCCCTTCGCTCCGGGCAAGAGCCTCGGCGAGGCGTTGCTCGAGCCGACCCGCATCTATGTGAAGCCGCTTCTGGCGGCGATCCGCGAGACCGGCGCGATCAAGGCGCTCGCCCACATCACCGGCGGCGGATTTCCCGAGAATATTCCGCGCGTTCTGCCGGCCACACTGTCGGCCGAGATCGATCTTGAGGCGATTTCCGTGCCTGCCGTGTTCTCCTGGATCGCGCGCGCCGGCGGCGTCGCCCCCGCCGAAATGATGCGCACCTTCAACTGCGGCGTCGGCATGATCGGCGTCTGCCGCGAAGACCAGCTCGACGCCGTGCTTGAGGCTCTGGCGGGGCAAGGCGAACAGGGCTTCAGGCTCGGCCGCATCATCGCACGCAAGGACGGCATGGATGGCACGGTCTACAAGGGCATGATCGCGCTATGAGCGGACGGAAGCGGGTTGCGGTCTTCATCTCCGGCAGCGGCTCCAACATGGTCAAGCTCACTGACGCCTGCGCGGCTCCCGATTTTCCGGCCGAAATCATCGCCGTCCTCTCCGACAGGCCGGATGCCGGCGGACTTGCGAAGGCGAAGGCGCGGGGCATCGATACCTACGCCCTCGCCCGCAGGGACTACGACAGCAAACAGGCGCACGAGGCTGCGATCCTGAGCGTACTGGCCGGTCTCGCGCCCGATTTCATCTGCCTTGCCGGTTTCATGCGCCTGCTTTCGGGCGATTTCATCCGCGCCTATGAGGGGCGGATCATCAACATCCACCCCTCGCTGCTGCCGCTGTTTCCAGGCCTCGACACCCATCAGCGCGCACTGGACGCCGGCATGCGCATCGCCGGCTGCTCCGTGCATTTCGTAACCGAGGGCATGGACGAAGGGCCGATCATCGGCCAGGCAGCCGTTCCGGTCATGCCGGGCGATACCGCAGGTTCACTCTCGGAGCGGATATTGACGGTGGAGCACAGGCTTTATCCCGCCGCACTTCGCCGGCTCGCCTCCGGCGGCGTGCGCATGGAAGGCGGCCGCGCCGTCTTCGCCAGTGACGGCCGCGAAGGGGCGGAACAGATCCTGATCGCAGGGTAGAGTGCGAACCCGGCGGACCAAGAGGCCGCTCAGAGCCCCTTGAGAAACGGGTTGTTGCGGCGTTCATCGCCGATGCGTCCGCCTGGTCCATGACCGCAGATGAAGCCGACGTCGTCGCCGAGCGGAAACAGCTTGTCGCGGATCGAGGCGAGAAGGGTATCGTGGTCGCCGCCCGGCAGATCACTCCGCCCGATCGAGCCGTGAAACAACACATCACCGACATCGGCGAATTTCTGGGCGCGGTTGAAGAAGATCACATGGCCGGGCGCGTGGCCGGGGGTGTGATAGACCTCGAACACATGGTCGCCGAACCCCACTGTTTCACCCTCGGTCAGAAAGCGGTCCGGAAAGCAATTGCGCACCATGCCCGCCATGCCGAAGCGCTCGGCGCTTTCCTCGATATTCTCCAGAATGAAGCGGTCATCCTCATGCGGGCCGATGATCTCGAGACCCAGACGCTCCTTCAGCTCCATCGCCCCGCCGGCGTGATCGAGATGGCCGTGGGTGAGCCAGATCGCCTTCAGCGCAATGCCGTTTTCCTCGACGACCTGGATGATGACATCGGCATCCCCGCCGGGATCGACGACGACGCCCTCGCGGCTTTCGAGGTCGAACAGCACGGTGCAGTTCTGCTGAAGAGGGGTGACGGGAATGATCCCGGCCTGGATCTGCGCCATGAAGCTGATATCTCCCTTGCGGACGGACGGCTTCCATTTCGTCCGCGTCCGTTTTAAACCTAGAGCGCGTCCAGGAAAAGTGGACACCGGTTTTCCGTCCGGACGCGCAAAAAAACAAAAGGTTTGAGTGCGTTCGCGATTCAAGGAAGCGCGGACACGCTCTAACACAACACCTATGTCAGACTTGATTTGATTGCAAAAGCCCGTCCGGGCGAAAGGAAACAGGCTTTGGGAGCGAAACGCCAGGCGATCATGCCCGAACAGACGCCCGAGACCGAGGTCGCGGACCTGACGGTGGTCGAGCTTCTGTTTTTCGCCTATCGCGATTTCACCGCCGATCCGGACGCGATCCTCGGCGAGATCGGCTTCGGCCGCGCGCATCACCGGGTCATCCACTTCGTCGGCAGCCGGCCGGGGATGAGCGTTGCCGACCTTCTCGACATTCTGCGCATCACCAAGCAGAGCCTGGCACGGGTGCTGAAACAGCTGATCGATGGCGGCTATATCCGCCAGACCGCGGGACCGGAGGACCGCCGTCAGCGCCGGCTGTTTCTGACCCGTGAAGGCGAGCGGCTGCGCGGGGAGCTGCTTTCACCGCAGTTGCGGCGCATCGACAGGGCATTTGCGGCGATGCGGGAGGACGAGCGCCGGGCGGTCGGCCAATTTCTGACAAGAATGTGCGATCATGATCCCCGTGCCGGAGCGCAGGTTTCGCCGCAGGCCGAGAAAGGGAATGGAGCATGAGCGAAGCCAGAGCAGTCGATGATGACGCAGCCCATCTGCTGATCGTTGACGACGATACCCGTATCCGCACGCTTCTCAAACGCTATCTGGGCGAAAACGGCTACCGGGTCTCGACGGCGGCCGATGCCGCCGAGGCGCGGCGCAAACTGGAAGGGCTCGACTTCGATCTCCTCGTCCTCGACGTGATGATGCCGGGCGAGGACGGCGTATCGCTGACCCGCCATCTGGGCGAATTCCGCCCGGTCCCCGTGCTGCTGCTGACGGCAAAGGCGGAGGCCGACGCCCGCATTGCCGGCCTCGAGGCGGGCGCCGACGACTATCTGGTCAAGCCGTTCGAGCCGCGCGAACTGCTGCTGCGGATCAGCAACATCCTGCGCCGCGCCGAGATGCCGAAGACGCCGGCGATCGATCAGGTCGTGTTCGGCCCCTATTCCTTCTCGCTCGCCAGGCGCGAGTTGAAGAAAGGGGTCACGCCGATCCGCCTTACAGACCGCGAGCAGGACATCATGACGATGCTGGCTGAAAAGGCCGGCGAAACGGTCGCGCGCTACGATCTCGTCAGCAGCGCCAGCGAGATCAACGAGCGCACCATCGACGTCCAGATCAACCGGCTGCGCCGCAAGATCGAAACCGACCCGGCGAACCCGCTTTATCTCCAGACCGTGCGCGGCATCGGCTACCGCCTGAGCCGGGATTAGGACGCGAAATTGAACCTCTGGCCCGCGAGCTTTGAAAAGGCCTGTTCAAGAGCGGCGGATGCCCTCAGGAGACGGACGCGCGCACTGGAGCGGCTGCCGGGGCTGCGCCATACCGCCGGCGCCTACAAGGTCGTCGCCCGCTGGACGCATCATCGCGTGCCGCGCGGCCTGTTCGCCCGCTCGCTGCTGATCATCATCATTCCGATGCTGTTGCTGCAGGCGGTCGTCGCGACCGTGTTCATGGAGCGCCACTGGCAGATGGTGACCCGCCGCCTTGCCGATGCCGTCACCGGCGATATCGCGGCGATCATCGACCTGATCGATGCGACCGGCGACGAATATGAAAGCGAGATCATCTCGATTGCCACGCGCGACATGGGGCTTCGCGTTGCATTCGAGCCGGGCGCCAAGCTTCCGCCGCCACTGCCGAAACCGTTTTTCGGCCTGCTCGATCAGGTGCTGGCGGAACTGATCTCGGCCAAGATCGGGCGTCCGTTCTGGATCGACACGCTCGGCGATTCCCGTTTCGTCGAGATCCGCATCAAGCTCGACGACGGCATATTGCGCATCTTCGCGCGCCGTTCGATGACCTACGCGTCGAACACACATATCTTCATTCTGTGGATGGTCGGCACCTCGCTGGTGCTGATCGGGATCGCGACGCTGTTCCTGCGCGGCCAGATCCGGCCGATCCTGAAGCTGACCCAGGCCGCGGAGGAATTCGGCAAGGGCCATCGCTCGGTGGTGCCCTATACGCCGCGCGGCGCGATCGAAATCCGGCGCGCGGGCCTCGCCTTCATCCTGATGCGCGAGCGCATCGAACGCCAGATCGAGCAGCGCACCACAATGCTGAACGGCGTCAGCCACGACCTGCGCACCATCCTCACCCGGTTCAAGCTGCAGCTTGCCCTGATCGGCGAAAGCCCGGAGGTCGAGGCCCTCAATCTGGATATCGAGGAAATGCAGAAGATGCTGCAGGGCTATATCGACTTTGCCCGCGGCGACGCCGAGGAAACCACCGGCACCGCCAGTCTCTCGGCGCTGTTCCGCCGCCAGCAGGAAGATTTCGAGCTGTCCGGCAAATCGCTGCATTATGTGGTGATCGGCGCGGACGATGTTGCGGTCAGGCCCAATGCCTTCGCGCGCCTTGTCGCCAACCTCGCCTCCAACGCCAAACGCCATGCCGAAAGGCTGGAAATCACCGCCGAGCATGGTGAAAAATGGCTGACCGTGACCTTCGACGACGACGGACCAGGCATTGCGGCCTCAATGCGCGAGGAGGTGTTCAAGCCGTTCCTGCGGCTCGACAATGCCCGCAATCTCGATTCCTCCGGCACCGGCCTCGGTCTTGCGATCGCCCGCGATATCGCCCGCTCCCATGGCGGCAACGTCACGCTCGGCGACAGCCCGCTCGGCGGCTTGCGGGCGATCATCAATATTCCCTGCTGAAGCAGGCTGTACTCCCTGCCGAACCGGGCCGCACAAGCCGCCCTCCCCGAAAACACTCTTGCGGCTTGACGCATTTCCGCATCTGGTTTAATTAGTTCGTTCATAGAACGAATGAAAGAAGCATATATGAGCGACGCGGGTAATATCTCCCGGAAATTCTCCGAGCGGGCCGTCATGGAGGCGATCATTCAGGGCGGGCAGATTTCCCGTGCATCCATTTCCAAGCAGACCGGACTGTCGAAACAGACCGTTTCCGAAATCGTGCGACAGCTCGAAGTCGACGGCTGGATCCGGGAATCAGGCCGCAGCAGCGGCCATATCGGCCGCACCGCCGTCAATTACGAACTCGTGCCCGATGCCGCCTATATCGCCTCGGTCGATCTCGGCGGCACCAAGGCGCGGGCCGCGATCCTCGATCTTGCATGCCAGGTTGTCGCCGAGGAGGTCATGCCGACCGATCCGCGCGGCGGCCAGTTCGTGATCGACCAGATTGCCGATCTCTGCTGGCGGGCCGTCGCACGGAAGGATATCGCCCGCGAACGCATCAGGCTGGCCGTCATCGGCGTTCCCGGCGCGCCGGAGAAGAACACCGGCCGCGTGCTGATGGCGCCGAACCTTGCCGGCTTCGACAAGATGGATGTCGCCGGCGCGCTTGGCGCGGCGATGGGCGTCGAGGTGGTGATCGAGAACGACGTCAATCTCGCCGTCATCGGCGAAAACTGGCAGGGCGAAGGCCAGAACATCGACAATCTCGCCTATATCGCCGTCGGCACCGGCATTGGCTGCGGCCTGCTGGTTGACGGCCGGTTGGTGCGCGGCGCGACCCATTCCGCCGGCGAACTTGGCTTTCTGCCCTTCGGCGCCGATCCGTTCGATCCGGAATCGCTGCGCTCCGGCGCATTCGAGCGGGTCACGGCCTCGATCGGCATCATGGCGCGGTACAAGGCGCTTTCGGGCAAGGAAGCCGGCGTGCCGGTGATCTTCGAGCGCGCCAATGAAGGCGACGTTCATGCCGCGCAAGTTCTCGACGAAACGGCGAAATATCTGGCGCGCGGGATCGGCGCGATCGCCGCGATCGCCAATCCGCAAAAGGTGATCCTCGGCGGCTCGATCGGGCTGCGCAGCGAGTTGCTCGCCCGCGTGCGGACCTTCCTGCCCGCCTGCTTCCCCTACCCGGTCGAGGTCGCGCAAAGCCCGCTCGGCGCGGGCGCCGCCCTCATCGGCGCGGCCGCCATCGGTCTCGAACACCTCCACAACGCGTTGTTCAGCACTGAGGCGCTCGGCGGCAGCCGCCTTTCCCTGCCGCCCGCCACCGGATTTGCATTGAAGGTCGCAGGACAATGACCGACGACCTGACCGAAAAACTGAGGACCTTTCTTGCCCGCGACGATGCGATCGGCCTGCTGCGCCGGGCGATCGGGCGCGAAAGCATCACCGGCAACGAAGCCAATTTCGTCGACCTCTTGGGCGACGAAATGTCGGCCCGCGCCATAACGAACCTCCATCGCGCCGACTTCCTGCCCGGCCGCCCCAATATCTGGGGCGAACGCAAGGGCAAGGGCGGCGGCAAAAGGCTCCTGTTCATCGGCCACACCGACACCGTTCATGTCGATGGCTGGAGAGAACACTGGGCCGGCACCGAGCGCGAGGACCCGTTTGCCGGCGCCATTGTCGACGACGCCATATGGGGACGCGGCGCGGGCGACCTGAAGGGCGGCATTTGCAGCGCGCTCGCCGCGCTCTCGCTTCTGGACGCTGCCGGCATCGCGCTTCGCGGCGATGTCGCCTTCGCCTTTGTCGGCGACGAGGAAAGCGGCGAGGAAGGCACCGGGGTCTCCGCCGGCATCAAGGCCTATACCGACCGCATCGAAGCGGGCGACGTCGCAAGGCCCGATTTCGCGGTCTATGTCGAGCCGACGCAGCTTTCGATCTATACGGCGCAGATCGGCTTCTTCATAGCCGATATCACGATTACCGGACGTTCCGCCTATTTCGGCGTACCCGAACGCGGCAAGGACGCGCTCAAGGCGAGCCACGCGGTAATGTCGGCTCTCTGGGCGCATTCCGACGAGATTTCGGCAAGGGCATCGCATGATCTCATCGGCAACGGGTTTCTGCTGATCACCGGACTTACAGGCGGTGGTTTCATCGCCGTTCCCGAAACCTGCAGGCTATCGCTCATTCGCAAGCTCCTGCCGGGTGAATCGCTGGATGACGCCGCCCGGCAGATGGAAGCGGTCATCCACGGCGCGATCCTGGATCCCGAGATCGGTGTGGAGATCAGCTATCCCGCCGGACGCGACCATCCGCTTGGCGGCTCTGCCGCGGAGATCGAAACCAGCCTGCCGGAGGTCGACCTTCTGAGCCGCTGCGTGAGCGGAGCAATGGCCGGTCGCGGCAGGCTTGAAGGCGCGCCGTTCTGGTCGGAAACGCCATTCCTGGTCAACCGGCTGGGAATACAAGCGGTCTATTGCGCCCCGGGCGACATCCGCAATTGCCATACATTCCAGGAACACGTCGACATCGATGAATATCTCGCCGGCATCGTGGCCTTCGCCACGTTCATGGCGCGCTATTGCGGTGTCGCCGAATGAAATTGTTCAACCGAGAAAAGGGGAACCTGAACATGATACCGAAATCCATCTCCATCGCAGCGGTCGCAGGCACCGCATTGCTCTGGTCGATCGCCGCCGAGGCCCAGACCGTGGGCCCGTCCGGCGAAGCGGCAACGCCCAGCCAGGACATCACGCTGTCGGACAGCGACCTTTCGGCGCTTTCCGGCAAGGGCTACAAGGCGGCGCTGTTGTGGCACACGTCCTCCGATTTCATCAACGCGGTTTCGGCCGGCGCCAGGGATGAATTCGCCAAAGCCGGCATCGACGTGGTCGTGGAGACCGATGCGGGCTTCGATCCCGCCAAGCAGCGCAGCGACATCGAGACAGCGCTTGCCGCTCAGCCGAACATCATCCTTGCGCTGCCGCTCGATCCCACCACCTCGGCCGAGGCCTTCCGGCAGGCGATTGCCGATGGAACGGAACTGGTTTTCCTGTCCAACCTTCCGGCAGGCTACGAACACGGCACGGATTATGCCGCGATCGTGACCGACGACCTCTATCAGATGGGCAAGCAGGCGGCCGATGCGCTTGCCAGCGGCATCGGCGGCAGCGGCAACGTCGGCTATATCTTCCACGACGCCAGCTACTACGTCACCAACCAGCGCGACCAGGCGTTCAAATCGACGATCGAGCAGGACTATCCCGATATCCAGATCACCGCCGAGCAGGGCATTTCAGACCCGGCCCGCGCCGAGGAACTGGCCAATGCGATGCTGCTGAAGAACCCCGATCTCGACGGCATTTACGTGACCTGGGCAGAACCCGCCGATGGCGTTCTGGCGGCGCTGCGCGCAAACGGCAACAAGACCACGAAGATTGTAACGCTCGATCTTGCCGAGCCCGTGGCGCTCGACATGGTGCGCGGCGGCAATGTGACCGCGATCGTTGCCGACAAGGCCTACGAACTCGGCCGGGCGATGGCGGTTGCCGGAATGAAATCGCTTGCCGGCGAGGATGTCCCGCCGTTCATCGTGGCGCCGGCGCTTACCGTCACCAAGGACAATGTCGCCGAAGGCTGGCAGGAATCGCTCAACCGCGACGCGCCGAAATCGGTCCTCGACGCCGCAAAATAAGCCTGAGCGGCGGCCCCGGCCGCCGCTTTCCGCCGACACGATGACAATGCAAGGAGAGCAGGAATGTCTCACGCTATGGCAAGGCGCCGGTTGGCAAGCTATGCGAACCTCAAACACTATGTGGTTTACATCGGCTTCGTGGCGATCTTCCTGTTCTTCGCGGTCGTCCTGAAGGACAGCGGTTTTCTGACGGTGCGCAACCTGACGAACATCGTGCTGCAGACCACCCCGATCACGATCATGGCGATCGGGCTGGTCTTCGTTCTCTCCGCCGGCGAGATCGATCTTTCGATCGGCTCCACCGTCGCAGTCTCGGCCCTTGCGGCGGCAGTGACGCTTGCAAGCTACGGCCTTGCGGCGGGCATCGCCGCCGGGCTTGCCGCAGGACTTCTGATCGGCTTCATCAACGGCGTGCTGGTCGCCTATGTCCGGCTGCCGTCATTCCTGGTCACGCTCGCGACGATGGGGCTGTTTGCCGGCGTCTCCCGCTCGATGACCAATCTGCGCAGCATTCCCGTGATCAACGAGACATTCACCGGCTTTTTCGGCTCCGGTTCGCTTCTGGGCATTCCCTCGCTGATCTGGTGGGTCATCATCGCCGTCGGTTTCGGCCATATCATCTACCGGCACACCCGGTTCGGCGCCCATGTGCTGGCGCTTGGGGACAATGCCCGCGCGGCCAGCGTCTCCGGCATCAGCGTCACCCGCATGCGGTTGGCCGTGCTGATGATCTCGGGCGGCCTCGCCGGCCTTGCCGGACTGCTTTATGCCGGCCGCCTGCAGGCCGCAAAATATACACTTGGCGAGACCGATCTCATGACCGTCATTGCCGCCGTCATCGTCGGCGGCACGCTTTTGAGCGGCGGCAAGGGCTCGGTCATCGGGGCGCTCGTCGGTTCGCTGATGATGGGCATGCTCAACAACGGCCTTATCCTGATGGGCCTGTCGGTCTCCGACCAGATGATCGTTCGTGGGTTGATCATCCTCGCCGCCGTTTCCGTCTCGCTGCGCGACAAATCCAGATAAGGAGCGACAGATGTTTCTTGAAAGCCTCCGCAACCGAAACCCCGCCTTCATCGAGGCTGCCCAGACGCTCCATCAGGCGGGAAAGATCCCGGCGAACGCCTATGTCATCGATCTCGACACGCTCGAGGCGAACGCCCGTCACCTGAAAACGGAAGCCGATCGCCACGGCCTGAAGATCTTCGCCATGACGAAGCAGTTCGGCCGCGCAAGCTCGGCCTGCCGGGCGATCATGCGCGGCGGCATCGAGCGCTCGGTCGCCGTCGACATGGCCTGCGCCCGCGCGACCCACAATGCCGGCATGAAGGTCGGCCACCTCGGACACCTGCAACAGATCGCCCGCGCAGAGGCGGAAGCGGCCGCCAGAACTCTCGCCCCCGACTACTGGACCGTTTTCAACGCCGAAAAGGCGCTGGAAGCGGCTTCCGCATCGGCAAAGGCGGGCCGCACGCAGAACCTTCTCGCCCGCATCCATGCCGAGGGCGATACCTTTTACCGCGGTCACGAAGGCGGCTTTGCAGCAAGTGACGTGACCATTGTCGCCGACATGCTGGACAGCCTGGATGGCGGGCGTTTCGCCGGTATTACCACCTTCCCCGCCCTGCTCTACGATCATGAAAGCCGCAAGGTTCTGCCGACGAAAAACCTCGCGACGCTTTCGAAGGCCGCCGAGGCGCTCGCCAGAAGCGGCCGCCGCGATATCGAGGTCAACGCGCCCGGCACGACGTCGAGCGTCGTGCTTGCAGCGCTCGCCGAGGCCGGCGCTACCCAGGTGGAACCCGGCAACGGCCTGCACGGCACGACCGCGCTCCATGTCGTCGAGGAACTGCCGGAGCGTCCCGCAATGCTCTACCTCACCGAGGTCTCGCACCTTTCGGGCGGCAAGGCCTATGCGTTCGGCGGCGGCTTCTACATCGACCCGATCTTTCCCGATTACGATGTCAGGGCGATCGTCTCCGCCGAGCCGACGACGGCGGCCGCGGCACTTCGCAGCGTCGAGGTGCCGCCGCCTTCGATGATCGACTATTACGCCATGATCGACGCTGCCGGTCCCGCCGCGCCGAAGCCCGGCGACACCGCGATTTTCGGCTTTCGCGGACAGGCTTTCGTCACCCGCGCCTATGTCGTCGGCGTCTCCGGCATTGCGAGCGGCGCGCCGAAGGTCGAGACCATCGAATACACCAATGGCGAGACCGCCGCCTGGCCGCTTTAGGAGAACGTGATGCCAACTGAACAGCCGGTTCTCGAACTCCGGGACATTCACAAGAGCTTCGACGCCGTGGTCGCCATCGAGAATTTTTCGCTCGCGGTTCATCCCGGCGAGATCGTCGCGCTGGTCGGCGATAACGGCGCGGGCAAGTCGACCCTCATCAAGATCATCTCCGGCGTGCATGCGCCGACCTCGGGCACGATCGCGATCGACGGCAAGCCTGTGACGATGGCGAATGCCACGATGGCGCGCAGCCACGGTATCGAGGTCGTCTACCAGGACCTCGCGCTCGCCGACCAGCAGACCGTCTACATGAACCTGTTTCTCGGGCGCGAACCGGTCAACGCGCTCGGCCTGCTCGACCGCAGGAAGATGATCGCGGAAACCGAAATGCTGGTGAAGGAACTGGACGTGCGCATTCCCTCCGCCCATGCGACGATCCGCGACCTCTCCGGCGGCCAGCGGCAGGGCGTCGCGATCGCCCGCGCCACGCACTGGGCCAGCAAGCTGGTCCTGCTCGATGAACCGACGGCCGCCCTCGGGGTGGCCGAAACCGCGAAGGTCGAGGAGATCGTTCAGACGCTGAGGAAACGCGATATCGGCATCCTGATCGTCAGCCACAGCCTCGATCAGGTCTTCAAGCTCTCCGACCGGATATGCGTGTTGCGCCGGGGAAAGCAGATCGGGGTGCGCAACACCGCTGAAACCGACAAGAACGAAATCATTGCCATGATTACCGGGGTAAATTGAGACCCCGCGTCGGGGGAGCGAGCGCGTTTGGTGCAGGGTTTGGCATTTTCGAGCCGGATTCCATCGGAAGGTTTAAGCCATGGACCAAAGCCGGACCGAACAAGGCTCAGGCGGAATAAGGTAAATTACCTCTTACCTATAACGCCACTCTGTCAACGCGGGGCAGCCGCGGCAGACTCTTGTCGGCCGCCATGGAAATATTCCGGTCACAGGCCACTCAAATGTAGTTCGTCAAAAAGGACCGGGCTCCGTCGCAGATCATAGCGGCATGATCAGCAACGGAACCCGAATTTCAAATTTATACGTCAGTGAATCTTTGTCTATGTAAAATACAACTACATAAAGTTATTAGCACCAGAAACTTTCATATACAGAAGCAATGCGCTGAATATCATTATCAGTACACCCAACACCCCCAAGACTATCGAGAGCATCAGATAGGGCCAGCGGCGATTGTAGAACGGCGTAATGTGATAGCAGCTACCGCAGGTAGCAGAACCAAAACGCAGACGATGACCGCATCGGCACGTAAAGATACGTGACGGCGATTTACGCTTTCGGTCTGGTTCAACCCGTCGTCTTTCAGTGGCGGAATGCATTTTAATCCCCGTTGTGGCTCAAGATTCGAAAAACTTCCTCAAGCGTTGAAGGGGGTGGTATAGGTTCGAGAGAACTCACAAAATACCATGTTTATGGTATTGCTCATCCGTGCATCACAGAAAACAAAGTAGGACTGACTGCACCAACGCAGCCAGGGTGGTACCTAGCGCATTTCGCAGTCAGGTGGAATCACCTGACGTCCGCGAAAATGCGTCAAAACAAATAGATAGAGCAATTCCGGTGATCCTGTTTTCACCGGAAATGCTCTAGCGCATCGGGCTGGAATAGAGAGTTCTTCTTTGGCACCCTATCGGATCGTTTTGTGCGAGGATGACGACATTGTGCGCGAGCGGCTGGCCAGCCTGATCAACGGCTGGGCGGACGGCGATCTCGTCGCCTCCTGCGCGACCCTGGCGGAAACGCTTGCGGCCTATCAGCGGAGCGAAGTCGATCTTCTGATCGTGGATCTGAATTTGCCCGACGGCAGCGGTCTCGATGCGATCCGCGCGCTTCGCAAAACGCATGAGCGGGCGGAGTCGATGGTCATTTCCGTTCTCGCTGATGAAAGGTCCGTGCTTGAGGCGATCGGTGCCGGGGCTTCAGGCTACCTGCTCAAGGACGCGGACAGCCTGGACCTCATCGAGGCCGTGGAGAGCCTGATGGCAGGGCACTCGCCAATATCGTCCCGGATCGCCCGCATCCTTGTAAGGCAGCTCTGCGAACAGTCGCCCGACACCCACAAATGGGAGCCGGCCGTCAATATGACGTCACGAGAGATGGACGTATTGTGGGGAATCTCCAAAGGGTTCACCTATGCGGAAATCGCCCAGCAACTGCATATCTCAAGACAGACCGTGCCCGTCCATATCCGCAATATTTATCGCAAGCTTCAGGTCACAAACCGGTCCGAGGCCGTTTTTGAGGCAACCCGGCAGGGACTGATGCAATTTTGACTGCAGGTCCTACAGCTTTGTTGGTAAAAGAGCTTCAGGCCCGGTTCACCAACCTGAAATTATGGTCTGTTTTGCGCTCGACGCTTGTCGTAATCGGCATCGCGGTTTGCTGCGCGATGCCGTTCTTCCTATCCCTGCCAACGCCGCGCGATGCTGTTGTCCTGCGTTCCGCAACACTTGAAGAAGGCGGCTCGCCGGTCCGGGAAATATCGCTTCCCTACACCCGCCCTCATGCGACAAAGACGTTGCGCACCGAAGCGCTCTACAGGATCCATTTCACATCGAACGCGATCCCTGCAGATCATCCCGTTCTTTTCTTTCCGGCGGTGCGCCAGACGATCGACGTTCGCCTGAATGGGATCGCCCTCGAACGGCGCGACGTCTCGCTCCTCACCTCGCCGCGCCTTGGCGACTTTTATGCGTTCGACATCAGTCCTTCTGCGGTTCGCAAGGGCGAAAACGAACTCGAAATCCTGCATAGTCGGGTCGATGGCTGGATCTCAAGCTATCTGTCGCCGGTTTACCTGACCTCGTATTCCGTCTTTCTGCCCTACCAGAAATTATATGGCTTCCTCTTCGAACAATGGCGTTTCACCTCGCTGCTGCTCAAGGCGATGATTACCATCAGCGTCATCGTGATCGCGTTGCTGCGGCCCTCAGATGGCTTTTCCCGCTGGTTCAGCCTGATCATGGCCTTCAGCCTGGCGTTGACGGCCACCCAATATGGCTGCACGCTTGCGGGAACCGGAGTGCCGCGACTTTATTATGCAACGCTGCAACTGGGCACGCTGCTGATCGCTGTCGTCCTGACGCTGGAAATGGCCGGCCGGAAGTTCGTCCGGAAATCGCTCTACATCGCCCTGGGCCTGCCGATCACTCTGCTCATGGCGTATTGGGCCGGCGTCGCCTCGGGACCGGTCATTGCAGCCATCGGCAACATTCTGAGCATTACCGCCATGGTCGCGGCCCTGTGGATTGCCATCGCACATTATTTTCGATCAAGAGACCCGATCGCCGCCATCATCGCAATCCCACTCGTGCTCTGCCTGCTGTTCGGACTTCACGATGTCGGCCTGCTGTTTGGCATTACCGGCGGCGCGCATATGCTGACCCCCTATATCGAGATGGCCACTCTCCTGGCCGCCCTACTGATCATCACCATCAGACTGGTGCAAAGCCTGAATCAGGTTGACAGCGCGAACATCCGTCTGAGACGGAAGCTCGACGAGCAGGAGAGCGAGTTGAGACTGCTTAATGAAAAAGAACGCAGGAACGCGACGCATATGACCCTGGAGCGGGAGCGCGACCGGCTGATGCGGGACCTGCATGACGGATTGAGCGGCTACCTCGTGTCGATCATGGCGCAGACGGAGAGAGAGCCGCTTGACCGGGACGCGATCCGCTGCACCGCGCGCGATGCTCTCGGCGATCTCCGGCTGGTCATCCAGTCTCTCGATCTGAGCGACACGGATCTGCGCGTTGCGCTGGCCAGCTTTCGCGAGCGGACCGGCCCTCAACTGCACCGTATGGGGATCCGGCTCGACTGGCTGACCACAGAAATGCCGGTCGTCACCGGCGTCACCCCCTCAAACGCCCTCGCGCTGTTGAGAATATTGCAGGAAGCCGTCACCAACGCGGTGAAACATGGTCCGGCAACGCATATATCGATTTCGGCAACCACCAATGAAAGCGGAGACGCCATCATCACCGTTGAGAATGATGTCACCGGCAGCCCTTGTCCGGGCAAGGGTCATGGTCTCGCCAACATGGTAAAACGCGCCCGCAGTTTTGGCGGCGACGTCGCCTTCTCCCGCTCGAAAGATAAGGCGCGCCTTATGATAACGCTGCCGCCGGTGCTGCGCCAACAGCCCGCCTGATCGGGCGATTGCCGGAATGGCGGACTTTATTTTCGACAATCAGGCCTGCCACGTCCCCGGACGAACCTGCTGACGCCCGTGCGGTCGGCTCAGGCAGGATGTTGCTGTACGCTGAGGCCGCCGTCGACGGTCAGGCAGGTCGCGTTCATGAACGGGCATTCGTCGGAGATCATGAACACCGCCGCCATCGCGATCTCGCCGGGGGTGGCGATCCGCCCGCCGGGATGGAGGCTCAGGGTCTCCGCTTTCGCAGCCTCGGGATCGGGAAAGCCGTTCCAGTAGTCGATGACCTTCTGCGTCGCCACATAGCCGGGCGCGAGCGCGTTTACCCGAATATTGCTCGCGGCATATTCAAGGCCGAGGGATTTGGTCATGCCAAGCAGCGCGTGCTTTGCCAGCGGATAAGGGAAGGTATGCGGGATGATCGTGAAGGCATGGGTGGAGGCGATGTTGAGGATGACGCCGCCGCCGGCCCCGATCATGCCTGGAAGCGCCGCCTTGCAGCAGTTCCACGCACCCTTGAGATTGATGTCGAAGCACCGGTTCCATTCCTCGTCGGTCGTCTCGAGCGGCGCGGAAAAGACATTGACGCCGGCATTGTTGACCAGCGCGTTGATCGGTCCGACTTCATCCGCCGCCTGACGCATGGCGGCTGCGATCGCCCCGGCATCGGTGATATCAACGGCGCACCAGCCGACCGCCCCGCCGGATGCGACAAGCGCCCCGGCCTCGCGCTCCAGAAGCGCGCCATCGCGGTCGACCATGAAGAGTGACGCACCTTCGTTCCCGAAGGCCCTTGCGATCGCAAGACCGATACCCTGCGCCGCGCCGGTGACGAATATGCGCTTGCCGGAAAGCCGTCCTGTCATTGTCCGCTCCTCACCATTCGGCGAAACTTCCATCCGGATGACGCCAGATCGGATTGCGCCAGCGATGCCCTTCTCTGGCGCGTTCGATCACATAGGCCTCGTCGATCTCGATGCCCAGCCCCGGCCCCTGCGGTATGCTGACGAAGCCGTCGGCATATTCGAACACGTCCTTGTTCGAAATGTAATCGAGGATGTCGTTGGTCTCGTTATAGTGGATCCCGAGGCTCTGCTCCTGGATGAAGGCGTTGTAGGAGACGGCGTCCACCTGAAGGCAGGCGGCAAGCGCGATCGGCCCGAGCGGACAATGCGGCGCCAGCGCGACGTCATAGGCCTCCGCCATGGCGGCGATCTTGCGGCATTCGGTGATGCCGCCCGCATGCGACAGATCCGGCTGGATGATGTCGACATAGCCGCCCTCGAAGATCGGCTTGAAATCCCAGCGAGAATAAAGCCGTTCGCCAAGCGCGATCGGCGTGGAGGAATGGTTGGCGATCTCCCGCAGGGCTTCCCTGTTTTCCGAAAGCACCGGCTCCTCGATGAACATCAGCTTGTAGGGCTCCAGTTCCTTGGCCAGAACCTTGGCCATCGGCTTGTGGACCCGGCCGTGAAAATCCACGCCGATGCCGATATGGGGGCCGACGGCCTCGCGGATGATCGCGATGGTCTCGACCGCCTTTTCCACTTTCTCATTGGTATCGACGATCTGCATTTCCTCGCAGCCGTTGAGCTTGATCGCCTTGAAGCCGCGCGCGACCATTTCCCTTGCGTTCCTGGCGACGTCGGAAGGGCGATCGCCGCCGATCCACGAATAGACCTTGATGCGGTTCCGCAACTGGCCGCCGAGCAGCGCATGGACCGGCTGCCCGAGCGCCTTTCCCTTGATGTCCCACAGCGCCTGGTCGATGCCCGCCAGCGCCGACATGTGGATCGCGCCGCCCCGGTAGAAGCCGCCCCGGTAAAGCACGGTCCAGTGATCCTCGATCAGAAACGGATCCTTGCCGATGAGATAATCCGCCATCTCGGCGACCGCCGCCTGAACGGTCAGCGCCCGCCCTTCGACAACCGGTTCGCCCCAGCCGACAATGCCCTCATCGGTTTCGATCTTCAGAAACAGCCAGCGCGGCGGCGCCAGATAGGTGGTAAGCTTGGTGATCTTCATGGCTGGTTCCGATCAGGACAGTATGAGGTCGGTCGCCTTGGCGGCGGCGGCAAGAACGGCGGCATTGGTATTGCCGCTGACGATGGTTGGCATCAGCGAAGCGTCGATGACCCGTAGCCCCCGTGTGCCCCGGACCCTGAGGCGGGAATCGAGCACAGCATCCGGATCGCCGTCATGCCCCATCCTGCAGGTGCCGACCGGGTGATAGCCGGTCTTGACGGTGCGCCTGCAATGCGCCGCGATCGCCTCGTCGCTGGTCACCTCGGCGCCCGGAAAGATTTCCCTGTCGATCAGTTCGCGCATCGGCGAGGCCGCAAGCACGGTTCGCGCATAGCGCAACCCCGCCATCGTCACCCTGAGATCGTCCGGGTGGCTGAAAATCCGGGTATCGACCACCGGGTCGGCAAACGGATCGCCGGAGGCGAGCGTTACCGAACCGCGCGATTTCGGCCGCAGCAGCAGCGAATTGATGGTCACGCCGTCACCGGGGTCCGCGCCCATGACATCGCGGTCGAGATAGACGGTCGGCACACAGAACATCTGGATCGTCGGCCAGTCGTTGTTGCCCTCCGGGTCGTGGAAGGCGCAGGTTTCGACCCCTGTCGTGGATGCCGGGCCGGACTTGAACAGCAGGTACTGAAGCCCCGCCCTGATCATCGGCCAGCCGCGATCCTGGCCGTAATAGCCATATGAGCCTC
Source organism: Martelella sp. NC20 (assembly GCF_013459645.1). NCBI lineage: Bacteria > Pseudomonadati > Pseudomonadota > Alphaproteobacteria > Hyphomicrobiales > Aurantimonadaceae > Martelella > Martelella soudanensis. Next base: position 2,930,414 of record NZ_CP054861.1, on the reverse strand, counting down.
TGGTGGTGGCGACCACCGGGCATTCATAGTGATCCTGCAGATTGCGCCCAACGCCTGAAAGAGCGACCCTGACCCCGATGCCGTGGCGGTTGAGCTCATCCTCCGGCCCGATCCCGGACAACATCAGAAGTTTGGGGGTCTGGTAAGCGCCAGCGGCCAGAATCACCTCGCTGTCCGCGAATGCCGACGTGCTGGCCCCGCCGCGCGCATAATCGACGCCGACCGCCCGGTCGCCATCCATCCGGATCGCGGTGACCGTCGCCCCGGTGACGATCGTCAGCAGCGGGTTGCCCATGACCGGCGCCAGAAACGCGTCGACCGCGCTGCAACGCCGCCGCGTCCGCCAGTCGATAGTGTGCTGCATGAAGCCGACGCCGAACGGGCTTTCGCCGTTGAAATCGGGGTTGTAGGGAATGCCCATGCCCTGAAGGGTTTTGACATAGGCGCGGGTCATCGCACTGGTGTGGCCGAGATGGGAGATTTTCAACGGGCCGCCGACGCCGTGATATTCACCGGCGAGGTGGTCATTGTCTTCCTGCGCCTTGAAGTAAGGCAGGATATCGCGATAGGACCATGCGCCGTCGTTTTCGCCGTCCGTCACCAACGCGTTCCAGAGGTCGAAATCGGCCGCCTGGCCGCGCATGTAGACCATGGCGTTGACCGTGCTGCCGCCGCCCAGCACCTTGCCCTGCGGCACGATCGGCCCGCGCCCGTCAAGCTGAGGCTGCGGCGCGGTCGCGTGCATCGAAAGATAGGTATCCTTCGCCAGGAACTTCATGTAGCCGGCGGGAAAATGCATGATCGGACTGACTTTCGCGGGGCCGCGCTCCAGCATAAGCACGCGCGCGCCGCTTTCGACCAGACCGGCCGCGACCACGCAGGCCGAACTGCCACCGCCGACGAGGATATAGTCGTAGCGCCCCTGCCCGGCCGTTTCGTTGCGGATACTCATAGGTCCTGCGCTCCCAGCCAGATACTGCCCGACAGTTTTTCGCCGGGCTGAAGAACACGAAGCCCGCCGAGATCGGGCATATTGTGCCCGTCCGCCAGATGCGTCATCGGTTCAAAGCAGAAATAGTCCCGCTGAAAGCCGGGGTCGAACGCGGTATCCGAGACGAAGATGAAGGCGTGCCTGAACAGCGGTTCCGCCTTCATGTGGAGCCTCGTCGCGCGTTCCGGCCACGTGATCACCGCCTCACCCGACCAGTCTTCGAACCCGTTATTGACCCAGCGATGCGGCAAGGGCGACGGCTTGCTGAAATCGAGGTCGGCGGGGATTTCCGTGGCCTCGCCGGGCAGCCACCCCTCAACCTCGGTCCAGAACTTCCGGGCGGGCGCCATGAGCGTCGTCTCCGGCGTCATCGGGAAATAGGGATGCCAGCCGAGACCGAATGGCAGGGCCTCGTCCCCCTGGTTTTCGACGGTGAGGGTAAGCTTTAATTCTCCGTCGGCAAGCGTGAAACACTGCCACGCCTCATAGACATAGGGCGTGCCGCCGCCTGAATGACGGAAACGCATCGCCAGCCGGTCGGCCTCATGTTGTTCGAGCGACCATTGCGAGAGCCAGCCCTCGCCATGAAGATAATGCGGGTCCCAGTCGGTATTCGCGGTCAGCGCGTGGTTCCGGCCCATGAATTCGAACCGGTTGCCCCTCACCCGGTTGCCGAACGGCACGAGCGGATAGCAGGACGACGACAGCGCATCCGCCCCGCCCTGCGCTGGACGCAGCAAGGGCACACGGCCGCTTTCCCCGTCCCGCCAGAAGCCGAGGATCACGCAGCCATTGGTGGATGCGCGCAACGACAGGGCGCCAGAGCTGATATCAACGACCGCCATTCCGCTCACCCCTTGTTGCGGGCAAGGCTGCGCTTGATCGCCTGCATGTTGGCGAGCACGGCAACGACGATGATGAGGCCCCGGACAACCTGCTGGAAGAACGGGTTGATGCCGAGAAGCACAAGGCCATTGCCGATAAGCGTGATCACCAGAACCCCGAGAAGCGTGCCCAGCATCGAGCCGCGACCGCCGGAAAGCGCCGTGCCGCCGACGACCACCGCCGCGATCACATCGAATTCGAGGCCGCTTGCCGCCGTCGCATTGCCCGAGCCGAGACGCGAGACCAGCAGGATGCCGGAGATCGCCGCCATCGCGCCGCCGATCGCGAAGATCGCCACGCGAATCCGCGATACGTTGATGCCGCTGAGATAGGCCGCATGGGCATTGCCGCCAATCGCGAATACCGACCGCCCGAACGCCGTCTTGCGGCTGACGAAGGCGAACACCGCGAACAGGACGAGCATGATGATCGCCGCCGGCGGGATGCCCAGAACCGAGCGGTCCAGCGCGTCCAGCGTATCGTTGCGCCCGATCGAAACCGGCAGCGCATCCGTGAAGAACAGCGCAAGGCCGCGCAACGCGCTCCACATGCCGAGCGTCGCCACGAAGGACGGCACGTCGAAATAGGCGCGCAGCACGCCGGAAATGCCGCCGAGCCCGGCGCCGAGTGCTACCGCCAGCAGAAAGGCGATCGGCGTCGGAAAACCCCATTGCAGCAGGTAGGCCAAAGCGACGGAGACGAAGGCGACCATGGGACCGACGCTGACGTCGATTTCGCCGGAGATGATGATCAGCGTCATCGCCCATGCCGCAATGCCGATCGTCGCCGCGTCGCGGAGAATATTCACCTGATTGTTGAACGACAGGAAGCCGTAGGCGGTCGTTCCGAAAATCACATAAAGCAGCGCGATCGCCACGAACAGGCTGAGTTCGTTTACGTGCTTCGAGACGCCGAAGCCGCTCTTCTTTTTGGTTGCAGCCGGATTGGCCGCGTCATTGTGCGACATCATCGTCTCCCTCAGTGTCCGGAAATGCAGGCCGCCATCAAGGTGTCCTGATCGATGTTGGGTGATTTGAACTCTTCCCGGAGCGCGCCCTCCCGGAGGACCAGCACCCGGTCGCACACCAGCGGCAGTTCCTCGATCTCGCTGGAGACGAAAACGATGCTGCGGCCTTCGGCGGCAAGTTCGCGAATGATTGCATAGATCTGGGCCTTGGCCTCGATATCGACGCCGCGAGTGGGCTCGTCGAGCAGGAGCACGCGGCTGCCGGCATAGACCCAGCGGCCGATCACGACCTTCTGCTGGTTGCCGCCGGAGAGCGTGCCGATCGGCGTATCGGTCCGCGCCGTCTTGATATGGAGCCGGTCGATGATCTTCCGGGTCGCCTCCGCCATCCGCCGGGCCGACAGCACGCCGTTGACGGTGACGCCTTCAAAGCGCGTTGCAAGCGTGTTCTCATCAACGCCGAGCAGCGGAACGATGCCCTCTTCCTTGCGGCTTTCGGGGGTGTAGCCGAAGCCGAGCCCGACCATCTGCTTGTAGCCGAGCGTTTTTACCGGTTTGCCATTGGCGAATATCTCGCCAGATTCACCGCGGCGTACCCCCATGATGGCCTGCAACAGTTCCGTCCGGCCGGAGCCGAGCAGGCCGGCAATGCCTAAAACCTCGCCCTTCTTCAGCGAAAACGACACCGACGACAGTTTCGGCGCCACCGCCAGATCCCCGACCTCGAGCACGATCTCGGGTTGGCTTGCATCTTCCAGCACGGCCGCCTCGGCGCTTTCCGAGCCGAGCATCAGGCGGACGATCTGGCGGGTATCGGCGTTTTTCACATCGACGGTATCGATGATCCGGCCGTCGCGCATGATCGTGGCCGAATGGGCGATCTGGCGTATTTCATTCATCCGGTGGCTGACATAGATCACCGCGATGCCTTGCGCCGCAACGCGCGTCACGGCCGCCATCACCTTCTCGGCCTCCGCCGCCGCAAGCGAACTCGTGGGCTCGTCAAGGATCACCAGTTTGGGATTGCCGAGCAGCGCCCTTGCGATTTCCAGAAGCTGGCGCTCGGCGGGGCTCAGAGCCGAAACGAGAGTATCGGGCGAGAGGTCAAGCCCGAGACGATGCATGGCCTCGTTGGCCTCCGCGATCATGGCGCGGTGGCGAATGACGCCGCCCTTTCGCGGCCAGCGGCCGAGGAACAGGTTCTCGGCGAGCGACATGCCGGGGATGAGGCTGAGTTCCTGATAGACCACCCGAACGCCGTGCGCAAAGGCCTGCTGCGCGCGGGCGGAACCCGTATGCGTCAGTTCCTCGCCGTCGATCAGGACGGTTCCGCTGTCAGGCACTTCGGCGCCCGTCAGCATGCGAATGAGCGTGGACTTGCCAGCGCCGTTCTTGCCGAGAAGCGCGCGCACTTCGCCCGGCGCGACCTCGAAGGCGGCATTGTCGAGGGCCAGCACGCCGGGATAGCGCCGCGTACACCCTGTCATCGAGACGAGCGCCGGCACTTCCGGACTGTTGATCTGAGATGCAGACGTCATTGGTCTTCCCGTTGATGGCGATGCCGCCGGGTTGCGGCGGCATCTCGATGTTTGCCTGGGTGGTGCAGCCTTTGGCTAAACCGGGCTACCGATCACGGAATACCGTCGGCATGCGCCTCGAGCCAGGCCTTGCCATCTTCCGGCGACTTGTAGAGATCGATATCATAGGGAACCCTGATGCCTTCCGGCGGCGTGCCATCGATCGACTTGATCGCCTGCGCCAGCGCAAGCTTGCCAAGGCCCTGGCCGGAGATATCCACAACTCCCTTGATAACGGTAAAATCGGCAAGTTCCTGGGCGATTTCGGTGGTCATGTCGCCACCGAAAACGACGACCTCGCCTTCCCTGCCCTGCGAACGCACGGCGCGCGCGGCCCCGAGCGTGGCGCCGCCGGCCTCGCCGAAGAAGGCGTCGACATCAGGGTTGGAGGTCAGCATGGTGGTGGCGACCGAAACGGCCTTGTCGAGGGTGGCGCCTTCCTGGTTGGCCACGATCTCGGCGCCCGGCACCCTGGCCATCAGCGCTTCCTCGAAACCCTCTCTGCGGGTGATGCAGACCTCGACGAACTCGCAGTTCAGCACGGCGATCCTGGGCGCGTCATTGCCCTCCGCGATAAAGTAATCGGCGGCGGCATCGCCGAGCTTGTGGCCGAAATCATAGGGGTCGCCGACGGCATAGGCGGAGATGTATTCCTTCATGTCCGCGTCGTTGAGGCAGGTATTGTAGCAGACCACCGGGATGCCGGCGTCGTGGGCCCGGCGGATCGCGCGATAGGAGCCGTCAGCGGAGACCGGCGACACGATGATCGCCTCGACATCGGCCGAAATCAGCGAGTCGATAAAGGACGATTCCTTGCTGACATCGCCCTGGGCGTTGGTTTCGACAATGACGAGGTTGCGGCCGGCGTCTTCCGCGCCATCCTGGATGCCCTTGCGGACGCCGGCATAAAAGCCCTGCGCATCCATGTAGATCGCGCCGACCTTGAGATCTTCCTGCGCCGAAGCGGCTGTCACACTCGACAATGCGGCGGCGGCCAACAAGGCCGCCTTGATGATGAGCTTCATTGTGCTCCTCCCTGTGGACGTTTTCCCTGCCGGAGGCCATGCCGTCCCGGCGGCACGATCTTTATAATACGTCCGATCAATGTCAATTATAAATATGATTTATTTTCTGATTTGAATGAGAGTTCTATTTCTATCATATTACCTATATCGAATGCGGTGACGAACTCGGCTTGAGGCGCCCAACGGGACAAGCACTCACGAATCAAGGCGTTCGAACCAAGGGGAACCAGTGAAAAGCGAAGCAATGACTCACATACTGACGGAAGACGGCGCGCCGATCGCCCAGCGCGGCAAGCGCAGCGTACGGGAGGCGCTGCTCCAGTCCCTCGTTGAACTGATCGTTTCCGGCACATTTCCCGAGAGCGCCACCCTGCCCAACGAGGTGGAACTGACGGAAAGGTTCGGCGTCAGCCGCACCAGCCTGCGCGAGGCAATGCAGTATCTTTCCGCCCTCGGCATGGTGCGCTCCCGCACCCGCGCCGGCACCATCGTGTTGCCGCGCGAAAACTGGAACTACCTCGACCCCACCGTGCTCGACATCATGTTATCTGTCGGGGCGGACGACGCTTTTTACTCATCGCTGATCGACGCCCGGCAACTTCTGGAGCCGGCCGCGGCCGCCCAGGCTGCCGCGAACGCGAACGCGAGACAGCTCTACCAGATCGCGAAAGCCTTCGAGGATATGGTCGAGGCCAATTCCCGCGACAATGAGGAATGGAGCCGGGCCGACCTCGAATTCCACACCGCGATCATCAATGCCAGCGGCAACTGGGTCTATCGCCAGTTCGCCAGCGCCATCCGGGCAGCGCTTCTAGCGAGCTTCCGCTTCACGAACCGCGCCAGCCAATCCCATGAGCAGGCGATCCTTGCCCATCAGGATGTGCTCGAAGCCATCAGGATGCGCCGACCCGATGCCGCGCGCCATGCCATGGAACAGCTCATCGGCGTCGCCAGAAGCGAGATGACCGACGCGCTGCGCCGGACGCGGCTCGCCTCCAAAATGGAACAGAGTGACTAGAAATCGGATGAAAGATCATACATAAATGACACGATTTCGCGGCGCAGCCTTTTGCCGGCTGGTATTTCGCAGACGCGAAATGCGCCAAGACAAAATACATGCGAATTTTCCGTGAAATGCCCACACCTGAAAATGAGACCGACCGCATGACCCAGACCGTTTCCGCCATTCTCGACTGGGGCACCAGTTCGCTCCGCGCCACGCTGCTTTCGACCGACGGCCTCGTGCTGGACAGATGCGAAAGCCCGAGTGGCGGCATCCAGTTCGTGGAAGGCGGCGCGTTCGAGGCGGCTCTGATGGCGGCGATCGGCCCGTGGTTTGCCGAACACGGCCCCTTCCCCGTGACCGCCTGCGGCATGATCACCAGCCGCAGCGGCTGGGTCGAGGTGCCATATGTCGATGCGCCGGCAGGCCCGGCGGAACTTGCCGCGGGCGCAAAGCGCATCACGCTGCAAAACGGCGCGACCATGACTTTTCTGCCCGGCCTGCGCGACCCGGCCGCAAAACCGTTTCCCGATGTCATGCGCGGCGAGGAAACGCAGATCGTCGGCTATGGCCTTGCCGAGGACCACACGCTGGTGCTGCCCGGCACCCACAGCAAGTGGGCGCGTATCGAAAACGGCCGTATCGCCGCCTTCCAGACCTATGCCACCGGAGAGATATTCGCGCTTTTGACCCGGCATTCCTTCATCGCGCGCGCCGCCGAGCCCGCTCCCGGCAGCAAGCCGCTCTGGTCCGCCTTCGACCGGGGAGCGGAATTTGCGGCGAGCGACGAGCCTGCCGCCGATGCCCTGCTTGCCGCCGTCTTCAGCGCCCGCAGCGGCGTTCTCGCCGGCGCGCTTCAGCCCGAAGATGTCGCGGATTACGTTTCGGGCCTCATCATCGGCTCGGAGTTCCGTCAGGCGCGGGCTGCCGGATGGCTGCATCCCGGAGAAGCGATCGGCATCATCGGCAACACGGCGCTGACCCTGCGCTACGGGCGCGTCGCGCCGCTTTTTGACGTGAAGATCAAGCCGGGCCCGGACGATGCCGCGACCCTCGGCGTCCAACGCATCACCGGCAAACTGCAATCGACGGAACAGGAATGAACGCGATGAATTTCACCGAAGCGCTGAAAGCATGCAACATGATCGCGATTCTGCGCGGCATCAGACCCGAGGAAGCCGAGCCGGTCGGCGAGGCGCTGATCGATGCCGGCTGGCGCATCATCGAGGTGCCGCTCAATTCGCCCGAACCGCTGAAGAGCATCGAAAGGCTGCAGGACCGTTTCGGCGACCGCGCGCTGATCGGCGCGGGCACCGTGCTGACGCCAGCGCAAGTCGCAGATGTCGCAGCGACCGGGGCAAGGGTCATCATCTCGCCCAACGCAAACCCGGCGGTGATCGCGGCGACCGCCGCAAGGGGCATGATCAGCCTGCCGGGCGTTGCCACGCCAACGGAAGCCTTCGCCGCCGTCGCGGCGGGCGCCACCGGCGTCAAGGCCTTCCCCGCCGAGGCCATTCCGCCGATCGTCATCAAGGCGTGGAAAGCGGTCCTGCCAAAAGAAATCCCGGTGTTCGCCGTCGGCGGCGTAACGCCCGAAAACATGGAAGCCTACACCAGGGCCGGCGCATCCGGTTTCGGCATTGGCGGAGCGCTCTACAAGCCCGGCATGGACGCAGCAGCCGTCGGCGAGAAAGCGAAGCTGTTCATCGAAGCGATGCAGCGGATCTGATGCGCCGGCTCGTCGACAAGCCCGCACAGGCAGGAGGGCGACAGCAAGGAACGAGAGGCAACAGAGCACGAAAGCGGAAAGCGTGTGCGCCGACCCGGTTCCGGCCGGGCCGGAAGACCCAGGCTGCCGCGACGCGCAGCGCCATTTCATCACGCCGAGCCGCCGGCCCGGCAAGAATTGCCGCTGATGTCAGCACATCGGCCGGCGGTCGACGGGATCGGCCGCAGCCGCAAGGCATAATCCTTTCATGGGGCGCTTGCGCTCACGCTGCGAGTATCGGATATTCGCGGCAATGACCCGCCCGACGGCGGGCGATTTCAGGAGGCGCCAGATGACCATCCCATACCGTATTGCCATTCCCCTGGCAGCGATGCTCGCCCTGGCCGGTTGCCAGACGGCCGCGCCGGAAGGCCCTGACGAAATCATGCTCGATCAGGCTGCCCGCGCCGAACTCGGCGCCGCGGACTGCCAGTCATATGGCGGCCTTCGCGCCACGCGCCGCCTCAACGACGCCGCCGATGCGACATTCGCCAAGGCGCTCCAGTCGGGCGCCACCGAAGCCGACATCGACGCCGCGCGTCTGCGCGCGCGCCAGCAGGCCGAACAATACCAGACACTCTATGGCAATAGCGGCGCCTGCGACCGGTTGCTGCAGTTCCCGGACGGCTATACGCCGCCGGATTGAACGGCATGGTAGCCGGACGTCATTGGCACCTGCCGACAAGCCACGGAACCAGGCTAAATGCATGGAACGGGGTCCGCATTTCTGTCATCGGCGGTATAGAAACCGGCCATGTCGGCCAGCACCACTTTGACAGAATGTGTTTGTCGTTGTGAAACGGATTCCAAAGTGCGGACTGTCAAGGTCGGAGCGAAAGTGCACCGCGGCGTTGAATGCCGCGAGAGTGAGGAGAGCTATTGCTGCGAGCCGACTTCGGCATATGTCGGCTTTGGTGTTTTCTCCGCCGAGACGATCCCGTTGGCTTGGCCAAATAGTGAGTGCAATAACGTCAGCATAGTGTATGCTCCGGCGCATCATATTTGGCCAGATTCGACGCCGATGACGACTATGAAACTCGGAGTTATCAATGTCTCGCATCGCAAATTGATAGCGGCTGATATTCTTTGAAAATCAATTCAAGAGAGAAAAATTGACGAAAACGGCTTTGATAACCGGGGTTACCGGTCAGGACGGCTCCTATCTCACGGAATTACTTCTCGAAAAAGGCTATGAGGTTCACGGCATCAAGCGCCGCGCCTCGTCGTTCAATACCCAGCGTATCGATCATCTCTACGAGGATCCACACGCCTCGAATGCGCGGCTGAAGCTGCATTATGGCGACCTGTCCGACACCTCGAACCTGACCCGTATCATCCGCGATATCGAGCCGGACGAGGTCTATAACCTCGGCGCGCAAAGCCATGTCGCGGTCTCCTTCGAAGCGCCCGAATATACCGCCGATGTCGATGCGATCGGCACGCTGCGCCTGCTGGAGGCGATCCGCTTCCTCGGGCTGGAGAACAAGACGCGGTTCTATCAGGCCTCCACGTCGGAGCTCTACGGCCTCGTGCAGGAAACCCCGCAGCGCGAGACCACGCCGTTTTATCCGCGCTCGCCCTATGCTGCCGCCAAGCTCTACGCCTACTGGATCACGGTCAACTATCGCGAGGCCTACGGCATGTATGCCTGCAACGGCATCCTGTTCAACCATGAAAGCCCGCGCCGCGGAGAGACCTTCGTCACCCGCAAGATCACGCGCGGCCTTGCAAACATCGCGCTCGGCCTCGAGTCATGCCTTTATATGGGCAATATCAGCTCACTGCGCGACTGGGGCCATGCCAAGGACTATATCCGCATGCAGTGGATGATGCTGCAGCAGGATCAGGCCGAGGACTTTGTGATCGCGACCGGCAAGCAGTATTCGGTGCGCGAATTCATCACCTGGGCGGCATCCGACCTCGGCATCACGCTCGCCTTTTCCGGCTCCGGCGTCGATGAGGTTGGCACGGTGGAGGCCGTAATCGGCGATCTGGCGCCCAATGTGAAACCGGGCGACGTGATCGTGAAGATCGATCCGCGTTACTTCCGCCCCGCCGAAGTCGACACGCTGCTCGGCGACCCGACAAAGGCGAAAGAAAAGCTCGGCTGGGTGCCGGAGATCACGGCTCGCGACATGTGCCGGGAAATGGTGGTCGAGGATCACAAAGCCGCGCGGCGCTATGCGCTGTTGAAGGCGCACGGGCTCGACCTGCCGGTCAGCCTCGAAGGCTGAACGACTTCAGTTTTAGAACGAAAGAGACCCCATGCCCTTCGATATCGCGGAGAAGAAAATCTGGGTGGCCGGCCATCGCGGCATGGTAGGCTCCGCCGTGGTCCGCCGTCTGGCGAGCGAAAACTGCGAGGTGATCACTGCCGGGCGCGGTACGGTCGACCTGAAGCGGCAGGCCGAGGTCGAAGCCTTCGTCCGCGAGACAAAGCCCGATGCGATTATCATGGCCGCGGCAAAAGTCGGCGGGATTCTCGCCAACGACACCTATCCGGCCGATTTTCTCTACGACAATCTTATGATCGAGGCGAACATCTTCGAGGCCGCCCACAAGAGCGGCGTCGACCGTTTGCTGTTCCTCGGCTCGTCCTGCATCTACCCGAAATTCGCCGAGCAGCCGATCCGCGAGGATGCGCTTCTGACCGGCCCGCTGGAGCCGACCAATGAATGGTATGCGATCGCCAAGATCGCCGGCATCAAGCTCGCCCAGGCCTATCGCCGGCAACACGGTCGCGACTACATCTCGGCGATGCCGACAAATCTCTACGGCCCGGGCGACAATTACGATCTGAATTCGAGCCATGTGATGCCGGCGCTGATCCGCAAGGCGCATGAGGCCAAGGCTTCCGGCGCGAAAGAAGTGGTGGTCTGGGGCACCGGCACGCCGCTGCGCGAATTCCTCCATGCGGATGACTGCGCCGACGCGCTGGTCTTCCTGCTGAAGAATTATTCCGGCGAGGAGCACGTCAATGTCGGCTCCGGCACCGATATCTCGATCCTCGATCTCACCAAGCTGGTCTGCAAGGTCGTGGGCTTTGAAGGCGAGATCGTCCATGATCTTTCCAAGCCCGACGGCACGCCGCGCAAGCTGATGAGCGCCGACAAGCTCAGCGCCATGGGCTGGGCGCCGAAGATCGACCTCGAGGATGGTATCCGCGATGCCTATGAGGCTTTTCTCGGGGGGGATTTTTCTGCGCGCACGTTAGGCTTTTCAACGACGGAGTAGAATCCGGCCACGCAGCAGAGCAGAAGTCGGACGAGACCGACCGGTTTGCGACCTTCGACATCGCCGATTCCGAACGTTTCGGCGTTCCGCTCGTTCATTTGTTCACCGGCACGACCTCCAGGCGTCAGTCGGATGAGCCGGCCTACGATCTGTCGATCGTGATGCGGGTCCACTCCCAGCGCCTGCATTATGTCGACCGGGCATTGAAGGCGTTGAACGGCCAGCGGGTCTTCGTCTTTCTTTATGCCGGCAGCCTGTTCACCTACATTCCGCATGTATTGCGCGCGCCGCTCGCGGCTTTCCGGCTCAGGCGTCATATTTCCCGAAAAGCTTTGAGCTACGACAAGGCGATGGATGCGATTGCCAATTCAAGGGCCACGCTCGACTACGCGCATCCGCTGCAAAGCGGCATAACGGTGCGCTGTTTCGAGTCGCTCAGCATGGGCGTGCCCGTCATTACGAACAACCCGCATGTGGCGCGCTCGGGCGTTTTCAACGACGGAGAAGTGGCCACCTTCCCTCTCGAGAGCGCGCCGGAACAACTGCCGCGGCTTATCGCCAAGCTTGACCGGCATGACACCCGCCAGACAGTCCGCACGATAGATGAATTCATTACCGATCTGCTCGACGACAGTTCGGTTGACAGCAAGAAAGTGAGACAATAATGACGAGGGTCCTCATCACCGGCGGCGCCGGCTTCATCGGTTCGAACCTGGCTCGCGCTCTGCACGCCAAGGGCTACGAGGTGACAGCGCTTGACACGCTTTCGCCGCAATTGAAAATTGATCTGGCTGGGGTGGCTGGATTCGAACCAGCGCATGCCGATACCAAAAACCGGTGCCTTACCGCTTGGCTACACCCCAGCAACGGCCCGCGGGCCGGGGCCGGCGAGGCGCACAGCGTCTTAGCAAAGCTCACGCCCGGTCTCAACGCCTAAATCTGTCCGCGTGAAGAGAATTTCGTCGGCGATACGCGCTGGCCGGCAATGGTCTTGCTTTTTGTGCGCACAATGTCAGACAGGCAAGGCAGCATGTTGAAGGAAATGCGATGAGCATACCCGAATTCGATCCGGCCTATGGGCGCGCCGTGCCGCTTGCCGAGGGCATTGCCCGGTTGACGGCGAAAAACCCGTCGCCGTTCACCTTTCACGGCACCAATGGCTATCTCGTCGGCCGCGACGAACTGATCATCATCGATCCCGGCCCTGAGATCGACGGTCATCTGGAGCACTGGCTTGCCGCCATCGGCGGTCGCAAGGTCCGTTTCATCGCCGTCACCCATACCCATAACGACCATTCGCCGATGGCCCGCAGGCTCAAGGCCGAAACCGGAGCGCCGATCGCCGGTTTCGGGCCGCACCGGCAATCCCGCCCGCTGTTTGCCGGCGAGACAAATCCCTTTGCCGAAAGCGCCGATATGACCCTCCAGCCGGATGTCGTTCTCGGCGATGGCGACAGCATCGCCGTCGACGGCTTCGCGCTTCAGGCCGTGCACACGCCCGGTCACACCGCCAATCACCTCGCCTTCGCGCTTCAGAGCACGCCCTATCTGTTCTGCGGCGATCATGTGATGGACTGGTCGACCACGATTGTCGCTCCCCCCGATGGCTCGCTGGGCGACTACATGGCCTCGATCGAAAAACTGCTGGAGCGACCGGAAACCGTCTACTTCTCGGGCCATGGCGATATCATCAGCGATGCCAAGGGCGTATTGCGCGCCACCCGCTCGCACCGGCGCATGCGCGAAAAGGCGATCCTCGAGCGGCTCGCTGCCGGAGACGAAACCATCGCCGGGATCGTGGAGGTGATCTACCGCACCACGGACGCACGGCTGCATGGCGCGGCCGCCCTTTCCGTGCTCGCGCATCTGGAGGATCTCGTTGAGCGCGGCAGGGTGACAACCGATGGCCCGCCCCTGCTGAATAACCGCTACAGGCTTTCTGCCTGAGACTGGCGGATCGTCGCCTGGGCGGCGGCCAGGCGCGCGGTCGGCACCCGGAACGGCGAGCACGAGACATAGTCGAGCGCCAGCCCCTCGCAGAAGCGGATCGAAACGGGATCCCCGCCATGCTCGCCGCAGATGCCGATCTGGAGATCGCTCTTGGTCTGCCGACCGCGCTCGACGGCCATCCGCATCAATTCTCCGACGCCGTCGAAATCCAGCGAGACGAACGGATCGCGCTCGATAATGCCCTTTTTCTGATAGGTGCCGATGAAACCGGGCGCATCGTCGCGCGACAGCCCGAACGTCGTCTGGGTCAGGTCGTTGGTGCCGAGCGAGAAGAACGCCGAGGTTTCGGCAATCTTGTGCGCGCGAAGGGCCGCGCGCGGCAGTTCGATCATGGTGCCGACGAGATATTCGATCTCCATGCCGGTCTCAGACATCACCTCGCGGGCGACCGCGTCGATGCGCGCCTTCACATAGTCAAACTCGGCGCGCAACGACACCAGCGGCACCATGATTTCCGGCACAACCGCCTCGCCAGTGGCGCGGGCGGCGGCAACGGCCGCCTCGAAAATCGCCCTCGCCTGCATCTCGGTGATCTCCGGATAGGAGATCGCAAGCCGACAGCCGCGATGGCCGAGCATCGGGTTGGATTCATAAAGCGCGTCGAGCCGATGCCTGAGCGCCAGCTTATCCATCCCGAGCGCAACGGCAACATCGTCCACCTCGCTGTCGGTCTTCGGCAGAAACTCGTGCAGCGGCGGATCGAGCAGGCGGATCGTGACCGGCAGGCCGTGCATGATCGAAAACAGCGCCTCGAAATCATCCCGCTGCATCGGCAGAAGCTGGTCGAGCGCCGCCCGCCTGCCCTCTTCGGTTTCAGCGAGGATCATCCGCCGCATCATGTGAATGCGCCCGCCATCGAAGAACATGTGCTCGGTTCGGCAAAGGCCGATCCCCTCGGCGCCGAAATCGCGCGCGGCGCGGGCATCGGCCGGCGTATCGGCATTGGTGCGCACCTTCATGCGCCGCACGTCGTCGGCCCAGACCATCAGCCGCTGGAAATCCTCGGAAAGCGCCGGCTTCTGCGTCGGCGCCGCGCCCTTCATCACCCGGCCCGTGGCGCCATCGATCGTCACCTTGTCGCCGGCATGGAGCATCACCCCGCCAATGCCGTGGAGGATATTGTCGAAACGATCGACCCGCATGTTTCCGGCGCCGGTCACGCAGGGCACGCCCATGCCGCGGGCGACCACGGCCGCATGGCTCGTCATGCCGCCGCGCGTGGTCAGCACGCCGACCGCCGATGTCATGCCGTGGATATCCTCCGGGCTGGTTTCGGTGCGCACCAGAATGACCCTGCGTTTCTCGGCCTTGGCGGCTATCGCCTCTTCGGCCGTAAACACGATCTCGCCGGTCACGGCCCCCGGCGAGGCCGGCAGGCCGGAACCGATCTGGGTACCGCGATATTCCGGGCGGATGGTCGGATGCAGCATCTGGTCGAGGGTCGCCGGATCGATGCGCATGATCGCCTCCCGGCGGCTGATCAGCCCCTCATCGGCCATGTCCATCGCGATCTTCACCGCAGCGCCCGCCGCGCGTTTGCCGCCGCGGGTCTGCAGCATCCACAGCTTGCCGCGCTCTATGGTGAACTCCATGTCCTGCATGTCGCCATACTGGCGCTCAAGCCGGGCCGCAAACCTGGAAAGCTCCTCAAACGCCTCCGGCATCAGCTTCTCGAGCGAGGGTTTTTCACTGCCCGAAGCGATGCGCCCGGCTTCCGTCACGCTTTGGGGCGTGCGAATGCCGGCAACGACGTCCTCGCCCTGGGCGTTGACCAGAAACTCGCCGTATAGCGCATTCTCGCCGGTTGAGGGATTGCGGGTAAAGGCGACGCCGGTGGCGGACCCGTTGCCGAGATTGCCGAACACCATCGCCTGAATATTGACCGCCGTGCCCCATTCCACAGGTATGTTGTGCAGCGTGCGGTAGGCCGTGGCGCGCGCGCTGGTCCAGCTTGCACATACCGCCGCGATCGCGCCCCAGAGCTGTTCGAACGGGTCCTGCGGAAAATCGCAATCCAGCTCCTCGCTGAGCAGTTCCTTGTAACTGGTGACGATATCCTCAAGCTGGCCGGCCGTCAGTTGGGTCTCGGAGTGGTGGCCGAGTTCGGAAAGCCGCTCTTCGAGAAGCTCCTCGAACACCTCCTGGTCGAGCCCGAGCGCGACATCGGCGTACATCTGGATGAACCGGCGATAACTGTCCCAGGCGAACCGCGCGTCACCCGTGTCGGCGGAAAGCGACAGCACGGTCTCGTCGTTGAGGCCGAGATTGAGGATCGTGTCCATCATGCCGGGCATCGAAACCCGCGACCCGGACCGGACCGACAGCAGGAGCGGACGTTCGCCGGAACCGAAGCGGCGGCCGGTCGCCTCCTCAACCGCGCCAAGCCCTCTGGCGACCTCTTCCTTCAGCCCGTCTGGGAAACTGCGCCCGTGATCGTAGAAATAGCGGCAGACATCGGAGACGATGGTTATGCCTGGGGGCACGGGCAGGCCCATGCGCACCATTTCGGCGAGCCCCGCACCCTTGCCGCCGAGCCGGTCGCGGTCAATCTCGTGCTCATCTCCCGCGCCGAAGCCGTAAACCCAGTTCGCCATGCATCCGCCTTCACCCGCTTTCCGGATCATCTCCACCGTTTCCGGAAAGCGCGAATTCCTCTTCTGGTTCGAGACGTTAGAGCATCATGGGCGAAATGAGAATTGGGGCCTTGAGAAAAAAGCGGTGCGAACACCGTTCTTTGGTCGATAACGCCGCCCGCAACCGACCCTCAGACTTCCTCAACCAGTTTTTCGGCCGTCTGCAGGTCGACGGAGACGAGTTGCGACACGCCCTGTTCGGCCATGGTGACGCCGAACAGCCGGTCCATGCGCGCCATGGTGATCGGGTTGTGGGTGATGACGATGAAGCGGGTTTCGGTGGTCGCCGCCATTTCGTCGAGCAGATTGCAGTAGCGCTCGACATTGTGGTCGTCGAGCGGCGCATCGACCTCGTCCAGCACGCAGATCGGCGCCGGATTGGTGAGAAAGACGGCGAAGATCAGGGCCATCGCGGTCAGCGCCTGCTCGCCGCCGGAAAGCAGCGTCATGGTCTGCGGCTTCTTGCCCGGCGGACGGGCGAGAATTTCGAGCCCCGCCTCCAGCGGATCGTCGGATTCGATCAGCTGAAGCTCGGCCATGCCGCCGCCGAACAGATGCACGAACAGCCGCTGGAACTGCGCGTTGACGGCGTCGAAAGCGGCCAACAGCCGCTCGCGCCCTTCCCGGTTCAGGCTCTGGATCGCGCCGCGCAGCTTGCGGATCGCCTCGATGATATCGTCGCGTTCGCGCACCAGCGCATCGAGCTGTGCCGAAAGCTCGCTCTGCTCCTCCTCGGCGCGCAGGTTGACAGCGCCCAGCCGCTCGCGCTCGACCTTCAGCCGCTCCAGCGCGCGCTCGACCGCCGCCGGCTCGGGCAGTTCGGCATCGGCGGCAAGCCCCGTCAGCCGGAACGCCTCGTGCGGGGCGACTTCCAGCACCTCGTGAATGCGCTTTTCCGCGCCCTCGCGGCGCTCGCGGGCGGAGACCAGCCGCTCCTCGGCCCGGCCGCGCTTCTCGCGGGCCTCGGCCAGATTGGAAAGCGCCTGGGCGGCAACCCTGTCGGCCTCGCGCTGGGCGGTTTCGGCCTCGGCCAGCCGGTCGGCGGCGGCCTTGCGGGCGTCTTCCGCCTGCTCCAGCTCGCGGGTCAGCAGGCGGCGTTTTTCCTCGAATTCCTCCGGCGCCTCCTCGATGGCTTCCAGTTCGTCGCGGGCCTCCTCCTCGCGGGCCTTCAGGATCTCGATCTGCGACTCTGCGCTTCTGGCCCGGTTCTGCCAGCTTGAACGTTCCTGCGCGATTGCGCTCAGGCGACGCTGGCGCGCGTCGTTTTCACGCACCAGGCCGTCGTGGCGCGCGCGCGCTTCGGCCAGTTCGCCGCGATGGCGCGCCACCTCGGCGCCCTGGGCGGCAAGCCGGCTTTCAAGGGCGGAATAATCGGGCGCCTCGGCGAGCGCCGCCGAAGCGTTTTCGAAACTCAGCACGATATCCTCGCCCTGCGCCTGCAACTGGCTCAGCGTTTCGGCGGCAACATCGCGGCGGCGCACCAGTTCGCCGGACGCGCGCTCCGCCTCGGCAAGTGCTGCGCGCGCATCGGCCACCGCGCGGCCGGCCATGCGCACCCCCTCGCGGGTCGCGGCAACCGCCTGCTCCTCAGCGCGAACGGCCTCGCCGGCCTCGGCCTGCGCCGCCCGGGCGTCTTCCAGAGCCACCTCGGCCTCCCGGCGCTCCTCTTCGAGGGCCGCAAGCCGGTTCTTCTGCGAGAGCCTGAGTGCGGCCGCACTTGGCGCATCGGCCCCCTTGATGAAGCCGTCCCAGCGGAACACCGCGCCGGCCTCGGTGACCAGTTCTTGGCCGGGCGCAAGCTTCGCCATCAGGGCAAGAGCGGCATCTTCGCCGACAAGCCCCACCTGGCGCAGGCGGCGCGATACTTCGGCGGGCGCATCGACAAGCGTGTTCAGCGGCCGGCAGCCCGTCGGAAGCGCGGCATCGTCGCCGCCGTCGCCATTGCCGCGCCAGTGGGCCGGCGCATCGCTATCGAGCGGGGCATCGAGATCATCGCCAAGCACGGCGCCAAGGGCTGTCTCGTAGCCGTGCTCGATGCTCAGCAACTCTGCAAGCGGGGTGAAGTCGCCGGCGGCGGCACTCGCGGCCAGCATTTTCTCGATGGTCCGCGCCTCGGTCTCGATTTCCGATAATCTTGCGCGCGCGGCGTCCACCGGCTGGCGGGTCAGCACCTCGTTGCGACGGGCCTCGGCAAGCCGCTCGTCGGCCGCCTCGGCGGCGGCCCCCGCCTCCTCCTCGGCGATCACGGCCTCTTCCAGCGCCGCCTGTTTTTCGGCAGGATCAGACAGGCCCGCAATGCGTTCGCTGATCGCCGCAAGCTCCCCGCCTGCGTCACCGATCTGGCGCTCGATCCGCTGGCGACGGTCGGAAAGTTCCTTGATCGTCCGTTCAAGCTGGGCCCGGTTGGCCGCTGCCTCCGCCCGCTCGGCGGTGAGCGCGGTGAACACGTCCTCGCTTTCGCCAAGCCGTGCCGCAGCCTCGTCCATTCTCTCCCGCGCCCCGGCGAGTTCCTCGCCCGAAAACCCGATCAGTTCGGAAAGCTCGGCCTCTTCCTCGTCGAGGCGGGCAAGGATCGCGCTGTTGTCGGCGATCATCGCCTCCTCGCGGCGAATGTCCTCGCCAAGCTGAAGCAGGCGGCGGGAGAGTTCGTCGCGGCGCTGCATCAGGCGCGAGGCGTCATCCTCAAGCTGGCGACGGGCGATCTGCAGGCGCTGGAGAAGGGCCGCGGCCTTGACCTCCTCATCGCGCAGTTCGGGGGTCTTCAACCCCGCGATCGCCTGGGCCTTGGCCGCTTCCATCTGCTGGTTCGCGCGCTCGGCAACGCTTGACGTCAACTGGTTGAGCGCGCTCGTGGCCTCGCCTTCCGCGGCCTTGGCATCGACCCATCGCAAATGCAGCAGGATCGCGTCATGGGCGCGGATATCCGCCGACAGCATCTTGAACCGGGTTGCCTGCCGGGTCTGGCGCTTCAGGCTCTCGATCTGGCCGCCAAGCTGGGCGGTGACGTCCTCCAACCGCTCCAGATTGGTCTCGGCGCCGCGCAGGCGAAGCTCGGCCTCGTGGCGGCGCGAATAAAGCCCGGAAATCCCGGCGGCCTCTTCCAGAAGCTGACGACGGGCCTGCGGCTTTGCCTGGATCAGTTCGCCGATCCGCCCCTGCCCGACCATGGCCGGCGACCGGGCCCCGGTCGAGGCGTCGGCGAACAGAAGCTGGACATCCTTGGCGCGGGCTTCCTTGCCGTTGATGCGATAGAGCGAGCCCTGCTCGCGCATGATCCGGCGCGTGACCTGGATTTCGTCGCTGTCGTTGAAGGCGGCGGGCGCGGTGCGGTCGGAGTTGTCGATATGGAGGCCGACTTCGGCGGCATTGCGGGCCGGACGATTGCCGGAACCGGAAAAGATCACGTCGTCCATGCCCGAGGCGCGCATGTTCTTGTAGGAATTTTCTCCCATCACCCAGCGCAGCGCCTCGACAAGGTTCGACTTGCCGCAGCCATTCGGCCCGACCACGCCCGTCAGCCCCGGCGCGATGATGAAGTCGCTTGCCTCGACAAAGGATTTGAAACCGGTCAGACGCAGGCGGTTGAATTTCATGCGACCACCTTCAGGCGTCGCACAAAAAAGCGCGCGCCATTACTGGCGCGCGCCGGAAATTCTCCGAACGTGCGGTCAAAGCATGCTGTTGATGAGGGCCGACATGGTGTCAACCGACATATCCCCCGCATATTTCTTTCCATTGATCAGGAAGGTCGGCGTGGCGTTGACCCCGAATTCATCCGCACCGCGTGTTCTGACGGCATTAATGTCATCAAGCAGCTTCTGGTCCGTCAAGCAAGCCTGAAAGCTTTCCTGTGTAAAACCGGCAAGTTTCGCCATTTGCAACATCGCGGCGCTGCCGTCTTCGGCCGTTGCCCAGGTGCGCTGCTGCTGGAACATCATGTCGACGAACGGCAGATACTTGTCGTTGGGGGTGCAGCGGGCGAGCATGAAGGCCGCCATGGCGCGCGGATCGAAGGGAAACTCACGGAAGATGTAATAGACCTTGCCGGTATCGATAAAGTTTTCCTTGATCGCCGGAAACGTCTCTTCCTGATAGGTGGCGCAGTGCGGGCAGGTCATCGACATATATTCGATGATCTTGACCGGCGCGTCCGGTTCTCCGAGAGCGATATCGGGAAGAGCGCCTGGTTCGAGCGCCTTTTTCATATCGACGCTACCCTGGCTGTCCGGCAGGTCCTGCGCGTGGGCGGCGGAAAGGCCCATGGTTCCGATTGCCGCGCCGACAGCCGCGCCGCGCATCAGGTTCCGCTTTGTGATCTCGAATTCAGGCATGTCCTGTACCTCGTCTGTTTCCCGTAACTCTCACTAGCGACCACCGCTGAAATGCACAAGCCGCGAGCCGCGCAGAGGCTTCAAACAAATGTGACCGCAGCATGCTGAACAGCGCGTGAATTAAAGCTACTCGAAAATCATGTCCGGATTGGTGAAGCGGTTGTCGAAATCGAACGGCAGGAACGGCTGGCGGATTTCAAGCCGGTTTTCGTACAACATAAATGTCACGAGTCAGCCGGCTTGAGCCGTTTGAACTTCCTAACCTATTGAAATGATTATCGCCGAGAAATGGCGCCTCCATGACTTTAACCTTCTTTGTCACTCAGATTGACCCGCGAAGTCAAAAAAATAGGCCCGCCGAAGCGGGCCTTTCAGTGAAACTCAAACATTTTGCGTTATCCCATCGACCGCCAGATCGGTCGCGAGGTCATGGGCGACGTGCAGGGCGGATCGGTGTCGTGGCAAATTGGGAAGTCTCTGAGTTTAGCCCTCTAGCAGAGAAGCTCCGACGCCTTGCGGGACGCCCCATGAGCCGTTGTTGGAGTCTTATTAAATTGACATATGTATAAAAATGGACGATCGTATAAATCGAACTTTCGATCAGAGGGCGTTATGTCCAGAACAGAACGATCCCGCAGGCAAATTTTCGACTCCGCCGTCATCGAGTTCGAGGCGGCGGGCGTCGAAGCCACCTCCATGGAGAAGATCGCAAGGCGAGCGGGACTGACGCGAGCCACGCTCTACAACCTCTTTTCCGGCAAGGAGGAAATCGCCGAGATCATCGTTGGCGAAAAGATCGGTGTTTGGGATGCCGAGATCAGACAGCGTTTGACCGAAGGAAGCGACCCGCTTGAACTGATAGTCGAAGCACTTCAACGAAATGCCGAGACCTGCCTTGCGTACCCTCGGATCGCCGTCTCAGTCCTGACTTCACCGCAACGCCATGCTCCGTCAGAGAGCAGAGGCCGGTATCCGTCATTTCGCCATCTGATCGTTGACCTGATGAAAGCCGCGCAGGCGGAGCGTCGTTTGCGCACTGACCTGCCCCCGGAAACCCTGATGTTCATCGTCATGGGGCTCTACGTCCAATTCATGATTCACCAGATCGTCAAAGGCGGGCCGATGCCGCCAGAAGCGATCCCTAAACTTGTTCGGACGACCTGCGAAGGTATCGGGCCGCAGGAGCGTGCGTGATGCGTCTATTCTTATCTTACCCCGAGGCTGCCGCTGCCGGCCCCGAGCGTGTCGGCGGCAAGGCTTGGAACCTCGCCCGGCTCTCGGTCTGGGGCTTCCCCGTTCCGCGTGGACTTGCGGTTGAGCGAACCATGTATCGGGATATCCTTGCACATCCGCCGATCAAGGCGATGGTGGAGAAGGTCGGTGGACTCGACCTCGAGGCGGTTGTCGGAGACGGCGCGGCACCTTTGCTCGATGATCTTCGTGCCGCCATTTCAACGACAGCGTTGGAGCCGCACTTATGCGATGAGCTTGACGGTGCGCTCAATGAAGCAGGGCTGGCCGACGAGCCGGTTGCCGTGCGATCCAGTGCCTCGGGCGAAGACGGCGCTCGCCATGCTTTTGCAGGCATACATGAGAGTTTTCTCAATCTTCGAGGGACGGAGCAGATTGCCGACGCAATCCTGCAATGCTTTGCCTCGCTTTGGACGGTACAGGCGTTGGCCTACAGGCGCCGTCTCGGCATATCGGATAGCGAGATCGACGGCGCGGTTCTGATCTGCGCCATGATCAGAGCCGAGGGGCAGGACGAACCCGTCGTCGCGGGCGTGACGTTCACAGCCGATCCAAAGGACGGGCGGCGCGATACATTCGTCGTCGAGGCGGTTCAGGGCCTCGGCGACAAGCTGGTCAGCGGTCAGGTCAAACCCGAAACCCTGCGCGCACGTTTTGCGCGGCGTGGCTTCCCCTCCCCGGAGAGCAAGGTTCTGCCGCGCGAGGCGCTGCATGAACTCCTTGTTCAATGCAACAGGGTTCATTGGGCCTGTAGCGATGGCGAGACCCCGCAGGACATTGAATGGGCGTGGGACGGCAAGACGATATTCATCCTACAGGCCCGGCCGATCACGTCCCTGCCGCATCGGACCTTCCCTGAAATTGCCGACCAGGTGGCAATCTGGACCAATGCCAATTTCAAGGAAGTCCTTTCGGGCATCATGTCGCCGATGGGATGGAGCGTCGTGCCACAAACGGCGGCCGAAACTTTCTTCGACCTTCATCATATCGCCGGCTACCGCGAACCGGAGGGGATGCAGATCGTCCGGCGCTTCGACGGACGCGCCTATGTCGATGCCGCAATCATCCAGTTCTCGGCCTATGACGCCTTCGGCATCTTGCCCGATGAAACGAACCGGACATTCGGCGGCTTCCAGCCGGAGATAGGTTTACCGGAGACCGGCACGAAACGCCGTGGCCGCTCGCCACGGCAAATTCTGCATCTGACGCGGATCATGAAGGCCCTGTCGCGCGGACGGAAAAGCCTGCCGAAGCTGCTGGAGCGCATGGAGGAACGGGCACTGGCGCGAAGCCGAGAGGACTTGAGTCATCTTTCCCGCGCCGACCTGCTTGCCCAAGCCCTGTCGCTCAGCGAGCCCGAATGGCAGCCGCCGTTCATGCTGGCGAACGCCATGGGCAGCACATGGCTCGGCATCGCGCGGCAGGTCGGCAAGAAACGCCTTTCCGCTTCTGATTTCGACGCGCTGGTCGGTGGGTTGATGGCCGCGCGTGGCGGAGTGGTCAGCGCGGATCATGCCTACGAGTTGCAAGACATACGATCCCGCTTCGTTCCCGGCAGCCCGGATTATGACAGCGCCATAACCGGATGGAACGAAAAATATGGTCATCGCGGTTTCAACGAGTTCGACATCGCGTCGCCTCGCTGGTGCGAAACGCCCGATCAGGTCCAAACCATGGCGGAAGGGTTGGAAGCGGGCGCGACCAATCCCGCGACGGCACAGGCAGCACGTAGCCGCGCGGAAGCCATGCTCCGCAGCCTTCCGTTCCTTTTTCGCCGGATCGTGGCCTACGCGATTGATCGAGCGGCAGAGGGCTTCCGCATCCGAGAGCAGGCCAAGTCCTGCCTCGTTGCGACAGTGGGAATCTCCCGTCTCATCGTCTTGGAATGGGGAAGAAGGCTGGCCACTGACAACAGGATCGCGGATAGGGATGATGCCTTCTTTCTCACCTTCGCGGATCTTTGGGCGTGGGCGAACGGTCATTGGGATGGTGATGGCGCGCAGCACATTGTTGCCGCGAGAAAGGCGCAGCTCGCAGCGTGGAAAGTCGCGCCCGAACCGGCCGATGTCATCCTTGAGAAAGCAGAGGGTCTGGAAACCTTCTCGACCTCTGTGCCCGCATTCCAGGGCAATCGACTGCAAGGCAGCGGCGTTTCCCAAGGGCAGGCGCGAGGGCCGGCCGGCAAGCTGCACTCGCCATCAAGCGCAGCGAAATTGAAGAGCGGCGACATCCTGGTGGCCCGTTCCACCGACCCAAGCTGGACGCCACTGTTCCTGCGGGCGAGCGGCATCGTTGTGGAGATTGGCGGCTATCTCTCTCACGGGGCCATCGTTGCACGCGAGTTCGGATTGCCGGCAGTCGTGAATGTTCCAGGTTGTTTCGAGGCAATTCCAGACGGGGCCGAATTGTTCGTCAACGGTAGCCTTGGGTTGATTGAGATCGGACGGGCCCCGCCACAGGGCGGCGAAACAATTGGATGAGTCGAGTGCTTGTCCACCACACAGCATTACCCGCCAGCTAGGTGTGCGAAACCGGTTGGCTTATTGCAACCACCCCGGAACTAAGCGATCGCCGCTCTCAAACTGTGACCGCTAGCACCATCTCCCGAAAAAGCAGACAACAAGCCCGCACCACGGCTCCAGACGCACAAAAGCCCAAGCTAAGTGACAGGAAAGGTCAAAGCCCGTCCAAAAAGGTCAATCTATGTGGCGATTTACAACAAAGGAAGATGGTTTGGTGGAGCTAAGCGGGATCGAACCGCTGACCTCCTGCATGCCATGCAGGCGCTCTCCCAGCTGAGCTATAGCCCCAATCTTCAGACCGCCGGGGCAGTGCGAAGCGACGTTTTCGCGTCGGGTGGCGGCTTGTTACTGTGGTTTTTCTCCCGATGCAAGCCCCAAAAAATTCAAAGCCCGGAAAAAAATCAGCCCTGCCCGATCTGCCGCCGAACTTGCCCGAAAACGGAGATCTTCCGTGCCGCCAAAATCAAAACGCCGGCTCGCTTGGACCCGGCGTTGCGTCGTCATCAATGATCGCGCGCCGCGATATCAGCTGTCGTCGTCGTCATCCGAAACCCCGATAATGCCGGTGACATCGTCGTCGTCGTCATCGTCGGCCTCAAGGAAGGTATCGTCGTCGTCATCAAGGTCGACATCGTCATCGTCATCGTCGTCGCCCGTAACATTGTCGGAGGGGCTGTCGTCATCCGACGCCTCGATCGAGGCCAACGCGACGTCGCCATCTTCGGTGTCGACTTCCTTGACGTCGTTTTCCTCTTCCTCGGTTTCGACGACCGCGATCGAGGCGGTATCCTCGAAATAGGACAGCGGCCAGGAGCCCCCCGAATAGGGCGAAACCACCGGGTCCTTGTTCAGGTCATAGAATTTCTTGCCGGTATCCGGGCATGTTCTTTTGGTTCCGAGTTCCGCTTTCGCCACGATCGACCTCTCATGTTGCGGTTGAAGGCTGGCACCACCAGCGCCTGTGCGCTTTTGCATCAGGCGGTCCCTTATCGTCATGCCGCCCGTCTGTCAAAGGCTAAGTTGATCGTTTTTCGGGCCGCCGCGGAAGCCGGGCGGGATCGTCAATTTCGACGTTAACCATTTTTAAGAACCTTTTCTTAAATCCTGCCGGATAGATGCTGTTTCCATGTCTATTCGTCGTATCGCAACCCTCTTTGCGGTGATCTGCCTTGCCGCGCTCGCGTCTTGCTCGACCACGGTCAGCAATGTCGGCAACAGCTGTGCGATCTTCGCCCAGAAGAACGGCATGTTCGAAAACTGGCGGCGTGACGCGGAGAAAGCCTCGCGCGATTACGGCGTGCCGGTTTCGGTGCTGATGGCGACGATCTACGTCGAATCCTCGTTCGACTCGCACGCCCGGCCGCCACGCAAGAAAATCCTGGGCTTCATTCCGGGTCCCCGGGCCTCCAGCGCGCTCGGCTATTCGCAGGCGCTCGACGGCACCTGGGAGGAATACCAGTCCCGCAGCGGCCAGCGCGGCGCCAGCCGCACGGATTTCGGCGATGCGATCTACTTCATCGCCTGGTATCACTATCAGAGCCACATCCGGAACGGCATCGCGCTCAACGATCCCTACAACCTCTACCTCGCCTATCATTCCGGCCACAGCGGATATTCCCGCGGCGTGTGGAAAAGCCGGCCGGTCGCCAAGAGTGCTGCCGCGCGCGCCCAGAAGATGACCCAGACCTACGAGGCCCAGCTTCGACGCTGTTCCTGACTACTTTCCGCCAGCAAAACACCCCGGCTGCATCGCCGGGTTGTTGCGGTAGAGCAGGGTCATGTCTCCCCCGAGCTTGGAATTGGACAGCGGGCGCAGCGGCGCAAGCTTTCGATCGAGATCGCCATCGCTCACCAGGCTGAGATAGGCCTCAAGCCAGGCGATCGTGAACGGTTCCTGTTCGGCGAGCCCCTGCGGGACCGATTGATGGACGCCGGCGATCTCAGCAACCTTCGAAGGGTCTTCAATGCCCGCAAACGCGAAGCCGACCGCCTTTTCGATCACCGCTTCTTCCTCCGCGGTATAGCTGTAGTCATTGTGGCAGATCAGCGCGGCCGAGGCCGTCAGCGGCGCGAGCGCATGGAGCTGATAATGCAGCGCATATTTCCCCCGGCGCATTTCGTAGGGCATGCTGCCATCCGCGCCGACGGTCGCCAGCACGGCGCGATGGCTTGCAAACGCCCAGTTGATGAAATCCTGGCTTTTGACGATCAACGCGATTTCCGTCACCGCATAGGCCGCCCATAACCGAAGATTGCCGAGTCTCGCCTTTGGCGGGGCGTCATTGTCCCAGTACTCGATCAGGACATCGCCGTTCTTCTTCAGCCAAGCCTCGATCGCCGCCTTCTCGTCGGTCAGACCATCGGCCAGATCGCGCACCTGACGGTAGGCGCTGGCAATTCCGCCGACGCGGGCGGCGTAGGTCATCTTCGCGTTTTCGGTTTCCAATTTACCGAAGGCATCGGCTGCGGCCCAGCCATGGATGCCGTTGATCACGCAGGCCGCGTTGATGGCCGCAATGCCGGGATTGGCCCGGGCATCATTGGCAAGGCCGGCGATCTGACGGATGAAGCTATCGGCGTCCTTCAGCGCCGCATCCACCTCGGCGTCGCTCTCCTCATCGAGTTTCGAGCGGTCGACGCTGCTTTCGTCATAGCGGCTGCCATAGTCGAGCGTGACGGTCGGCGGCGGAAATGTCGGACACGCCTCGTCGCCATCCGCCGCGAAAGCAGGAGAGCCGGCGAGAGCAACAAAGGCGGCCCCGGCCGCCAACCGGCCGCACTGGAGGAAGGATGGTCGCGGCGGTGAATAATCGGCCAAATCGCAGCCCTTTCGTTTGGTCATGTTCAATGCAGTTTGAGACCGGAGAACAGGGTCCCGGCGGTTTCATTGCCCGCTGCGGCAGCAGCCTTCAGCCATTCCATCGCCTTGTCGGCCGAATGCTCGACGCCGGCGCCGAAGGCATAGGCCTGGGCGAGCAGTAGCATCGCCTCCGCATCGCCGGCGTTGGCGGCATTTGCAAGCCAGTCGGTCGCTTCGCTCACCTCGTTTTCCGAGGCAGGGTCGCGGCGCAATGTCTTGGCCAGTTCCCGCATGGCCACAGGATCGCCGGCCTCTGCGGCCTTGCGATAGGCGGCCTTCATGTCGAAGGCCTCGCTGACCCTGTTTCTGACGGATTCAGGCGCATATTTCAGCCGGTTGGCAAGACCGGAGAGATCGGAAGGGGCGGCCTTCTCAAGCGCCTCCAGCAGAAGTTTCGCGTGTTCCTCTTCCTGATAGAACCGGCTGTCGGGATCGGAATACCAGTCGAGCAGCCGGCGCGAGGCGGGCTCGTAACCCTGGCCGTGAGCGGCTTCATAAAGCTTGAAGGCCTCCTCGCGATCGGCGATCGAGCCGAGCGTGGTGTAGATGTCGGCGAGCTTGACCTGCTGCCAGCCCTGATCCGGCGACAGCGCGAGGGCGACATCGAGCGCATCGTCGGCCTCATCGGGCCGCCCGGCGTTCAGCGCGTACTGGGCCTTGCGGGCAAGGGCGTTCAGATCGCAGGGCATGGCCGCCTTGGCGCGTTCATAGAAAAGCGCCCGATCCTCATCGCTTGTCGCCCGGGTCGCGGCGAAAAGCAGGGCCTCGAAATCGCCATTGGCGGCGATGTCCGAAAGCATGTCCTGCGGCGGCTCGTAACGGCCCTTGCCGGCGGCGCGATAGGCATCGTCGAGATGCCAGAGCGTGGAGCCCTTGATCTGCCCTCCGGCCTCTTCAACGAGCGCCGTGGCCTTGTCGAGGGAAGCGGCATCATCGGTCGAGGCGGCCATATGGATTTCGGCGAGCACGGTCTTGGCCGGGATATCGCCGGTGGCCGCAAGCGCTTCCAGGGCGGAGACAACGCTGCCGCGCTCCGCGTCGGTTCCTGCCGCATGATAGGCGCCTTCCAGCACCGAAGCCTCGCCGCCGGCCTGCCCGCGCATCGCGGCGCGCCAGTGCCCGACGATGTCATCGAACCGGTCGGGGTGCAGCCGCGCCAGAACCGACGTCAGGTCTCCCGCCGCCCCGGTGCTTCCGGAAAGGGCGGCGCTCTGCAGGCGGGCTGTCGCCTCCGCATTGTCGACAAGCGTGTCGGCCGTGATATCCTCCGGCAATTGCGGCCAGTTATCGCGATCGAGATATTTCCACTTCTCCCACTCGGCCTTCTGCGGGCCATCGGGACTGGCACACAGCAATGCGTTCTTCAACGCGTCCACGGCCGTGGTCTTGCCCTCGGCGGCGATCAGTTCCTTGAGCAATTCGACGGCCTTCCGGCGGTCGGCCTCGTCGCCGTCGCGCAGGTAAAGCCGGGCAAGTTCGAGCTTGCCCGCGCTGTCGCCGCGCTCGGCAGCCGCTTCGAACAGCCGCCGGGCCTCCTCCTGCCCCTCCCATGGACTGTTCTCATCAAGGCTCATCGCGCCGAGCCGTGAAAAGGCCCAGCCCGGCGCATCGGGAAAGCGCGCCAGCGCCGCCAGCCTGTCGTGATATTTCTGCCGGTCTTCCGGCGTGTCGAGCCCGCGCGCGGCGAGCAGCCGCGTGGCGCCGGCAAAACCCTCGCGCTCGCCGTCTTCGGCAAGCTGATCGTAGATCGCCATCGCCCGTTCCGGATCGGTCGGCACCAGCACGCCATCCTCGTAGAGCTTCGCCATCTGCACCTTCGCCGGAACGATATCCGCCTCAAAGGCCTGCTGGAGATAGCGCAGAAGCCTGGTGTTGTCCTTTTTGATGCCTTCGCCGGAAAGGTGATAGCGCGCGGTCTGCCAGGCGGACTGGCCATCGCCGAGATCGGCGGCGAAGCGATACCACGCTTCGGCGAGCGCATGGTCCTGCGCGATCACCTCGCCGCTTTCAAACGCCCGCGCGATCCGCCGCACCCGCCCGCAAATCGCATTGTCGAGATTGCCGAGCAGGGATGAAAAGCCGAGCGTGAAGGCCAGTTCGGGGTCCATGTCCCAGCCCGGAACCTCTTCACCCCTGCTGGTTTTTTCGGCCAGATAAAGCACCGCGTCGGGATCGCCATTATAGGCGGCCTGGAGTTTGCGCTGGATACCCCGGTCGATGTCCTGCGGCACCGCCTTGCCCTCGAGATAAAGGTCGGCGAGAAAGTTCACCGTGCCCGGCGTCGCGGCTGGCCCGATGGTTTCCAGCTCGGTGACGAAGCCGGTCGCCTTCAGGTCGTCGAAACGCTGCGCCTCGACATAAAGCGCCACGACATCGAGCAGATAGGCCGCCCTGCTGTAATAGGGATCTTCCTGGCGGCGCAGATCGTAGGCGGACTTGACGGTGTCGAAATATTTGTCCGCATCGATATTGCGAAGCCGCATCAGTTCCCGGTCCAGGTCGCGATATTCGACGCCGGCCGGCAATTGCCGGCCATCCCAGTTCGACCACTGCAGTTCCAGCGCGTCGTTGGACTTGCGGTCGGCGCACACCTTCGCCGCCTGGATGTCGGGGGGACGGAAATCGATGACGGGCTGCTGCGCCATCGCCGCCGATGCTCCGGCCGCCGACATCGCAAATGCCAACAGAAATGACCGGCCGAGGCCTCGTGCATACGCTCTCGAACCGGCAATGCCAAACCGCGTCATTCGCTTCCCTTCGTCGCCGCGCCGCACCCTTCCGCTCCGCAATCGCCGGCAGCGCTTGCCGCAAGCGTCTCCCACGGCTGCGGACCGTAGCTTGCGAGATTACCTCCCGGCGGCACTTCCCATATCAGGAACAGCGGCGGTCTGGACTGGAAATCGCCGGACCGGAGATAATCGGTCACGGCCTTGAACGGGCTGCCCGAAGCGCTCGCCCGGTTATCGACGTCCATGCTTGAGAGCTGTTTCAGGAACCCGTCGAAATGGCTCTGGCCATCGGCCGAGAACCGCGACCCGACAAGCACGACCGGCGCTGGCGCATCGGCCCCCAGAATGTTGAACGGCCGATCGGCGGCAAACGCCTCCTCGCCCACGGTCTCGTAGCGGGTCTCCGTCACCGCCGGCAGGCTCTCGCTGCAATGGGCCTGGATTGCCTCGCGCAGGTCCGATCTGCGGGTGTAGTCCTCGCCCCTTGTGGTGGTGAAGGTCATCAGATTGGCCTTGCGCGATTGCGGCATCGCGTTAAGCTTTTCGGCGATCGCCTCGGCGGCAAGGCGCGCGCCATCGCTTGTCCACAGCGGATCGGCCTTCTGGAAGGCAGGACTGTCATCGGACGTCTTCGCCCGCATCGGCGTCAGCAGATCGACCGCGACCACGCCCGCAGCATCCAGCCGCTTGACGGCTTCCTGATAGATTTCGGTATTGACGGTATCCTGGTAGCCGTAGAGCCACGCCGATTGCGGCACCTTGTCGGCAAGCACCTGGCTGCGCGTTGGAACGGGCACAAAGACCAGAATGGTCCCGTGCGCCTTCAACAGCTTTGAAAACGCAGAGATGCTTTCCACCAATGCCGGATCGGCGACCGACTGCATCGCGATATCGTCCATCACGGTAAAGAAAAACCCGTCCTGGCCTTCAAGCGCCTGTGGCTCGCTCTTGTCCGCCAGATTGACGCAACCGTAGAGCGATTGCGCCTCTTCGGCATGCGCGATGCCGCAACCAAGGCCGGCCGCGATACACAATGCCGCGATCTTCGTCACACCAACCATGCTCATCCTCCCCCATCTTGAGCCTCGGGCTCCGGGAATGCCCGCAGCAGGTTTTCCGCCGCGGTGCGCGTTCCCAGATCCGAGCTTTGCCGCGCCATCAGCAGAAAGCTGCGCACCGCCGCGGCATCCTCTGTGGCAAGCGGTGCGCTGGATGCGATCATCATGGCCATCTGCAGGGCCAGGTCCGCATCGATGGATTGCTGATTTGCCACCGCCCGCAACAGCGCCCTCGCCTTTTCCGGTTTGGTACCGAACGGGTGGCCCTGCGTATAGAGGCGCGCCAGCGCGATGGCCGACGCCGCATCGCCCGCCGCCGCCTGCGTGGCGAGCGCGTTTTCGATATGGGCAAGCCGCACCGGCGAAATCGCGCTGGCCCGGTCCGACAGGATATCGAACAGCGCCGGTATGGCGTAAGTGCGGCCATCATCCACCGCGATCGCGAGATACTGCGCGACCTTGCCGTTCAGATCCGGCCTGTTCATCGCGAGAAGCCGCTGGGCCAGCCGGTAGGCGGCCAGCCCGTCGCCGACATCTGCGAGGATCTGGAGCTCCGTGGTGGTCACCGGCTCGTCGGCAACGATCCGCGCCCGGATATCCTTGAGCCTTGGGGCATTGTCGTACATCGAGGCCACGCGCTGGATCGTCACGGGCAGCCCTTCAAACCGCAGCGGCATGCCGGCGAAAGCAAGCACGGGCAGCAACACAAACGCGGCGGCAATCGCATATGCCTTCGCGAACGCCATCTCACTCGCCCTCCCCGCGATCGCAGCCGGTATAATCGGCTAGGCTGAACTGACCGCGATTGCCGCGAAACAGCGAGGGCGCGGCAGAGCCGGCGGCGGATATCGCAAAACCGGTGTCGGCCCCATCGGCAAGTCCGCGCTTGAAGGTGAGATAGCGCGGCGTTTCATATTGCAGCGCGCCGGCAAACAGCACCGGCAACTGGTTGGAAAGATCGTTTTCCCTCAACAGTAGGCGCGAGAAGCGTTCCGCCGAAATACCGGAAACATTGGCGAGGAAGATATTGTCCGTGATCTCGGTCTCGTCATCGGGAGAGATCGCATCGGTGACGGCGATGCCGGCGCCCTGGTTGCGCGCCAGCAGATTGCCGGAAATCCGCACACCAAGGCTCTGGACGACCCGAATGCCGTCGGCGCGATTGCGAAGCGCCGCATTGGCGAAAATATCGACACAGGCGCCACCCGCGACCGAAATTCCCTCGACGCCGTTTGCCAGAAGAACATTGCCCGTGATCGTCGCATGGCCGACGCCGTCGCGCGCGAAAATGCCGCGACCGGCATTTTCCGCCATCACATTGCCGCTCACCACCGTATTCTTGCCGCCGATGATCAGCAGGCCGTGCTGGCCGCTCGCCACGATCAGATTATCGGCAATGACGCCGTGATCGACCCGCTCGAGCCTGAGCCCGATGCCGCGCGCGCCGTCGAGCTGGTTTTCGGAGAAGCGGAAACCGGCAAGGCCGGTCACCTCCACCGAGCGGATATCCTTCAGAATATTGCCGGTGACCAGACCGCTGCTGCGGTTTCCGGCGTAACGGCTCGAGCCAAAGCCGATGCCGCTCAACAGCGGTTGGCCGTCATAGCCGAGACCCGAAAGCCGGCTGTCTTCGATCTCCGCCCGGCCGCCGCGCACCGTCAGGATGAAGGGATGGAAATCGGCAATTCTCGCGGCTGCGGCAGAGCCGACGACCTCGGCATCGCGGATCGTCAGCAGGCCCTCATTGAGGATGAAGACGCCCCGCTCCGTCGCCATTTCCAGCCGGTCGCCCTCGCCTAGCGAAAGCGCGGCGTTTTCGGCAATGACCAGCGGTATCGTGAGACGATAGCCATTGTCCGAGGCCGCAAGCAGGCCGTCCTGGTTTGTGTCCGCCAGCGCCCTGGAAAGGCCAGCAAGGGTGAAGTCGCCGCCTTTCAGCAGCAGCGCCTGCCCGCCGGAGGGCGATGCCGCCTCCATCAGTTCGCGGTGACCGAGATTGCCGATCTCCAGCGCGACCCGCTGCAGGATCGGCGCCAACAATGCCTTGCCGAATTCGGCCGGGGCAATTCCGCGCCCGTCGGCAGCGACAGATCCGGCCACTGGCTCCGCTCGTTGCGGCAGAGCCTCAGGCATGGCCTTGACGCCCGCCTCTTCCATCAACGTCCTGGCTGCGGAAAGCGCCGGCTCGATGCCCGCATCGTCGTTGTTCAACGTCTCAAGCAGGCGATCGGCATTGCGGTTGATCTGTTCCAGACGAGCGTGATCGAGCGCTTCGGCGGAGGGCGCAAAGGCGGCCAGCAGCAGCAACAATGCCGCGCAGCATCCGGAAACGCGCCCGCTGCGGATCATTTCACCTCACCTCCGGAGGCAAGGATGGGCGCATCATCCAGCTCGGCGGCGTCATACTGCAGTTCGATCAGCGTCGCGGTGACCTCTCCGTGATTGCGCAACACGCAGCCGAGGCCCGCGGGAATGGCAACGGTATCTCCGGCTTGCTTGCCGCGCCAGCCGGCGCCCTGTTCCAGCTCGAGGTTTCCGGCACAGATCGTCAGCACCCGGTTCCGGCTTTCCTCCGCAGCTATCGACAGCGCCGCCCCCGGTATGATTTCGTGTTCGGCGAGACGATAACCGGCCCCCGCCTTCAGCGGCGTTCCCGAATGCGCCCATTTCGGCTTGGTGATCTCGGACCTGCCCTTGCGTTCCTTGAGCGCGCTCAGCACCAGCGGCACGTCCTGGGTGCGGTCGAGCGAGGCGACCAGCAGGGCGTCCTCGGTATCGATGATGGCGAGATTGTCGATGCCGACAGTCGCGATCAGCTTGCCATCCTGGGCGCGGATATAGGAACCGGCCGTATCCACCGACACGACATCGCCGCTCGCGACATTGCCGGCGCCATCCTTGGTCCCGATTTCATAGAGCGAGCGCCAGCTTCCGACATCGTTCCACGCGATATCGGCCGGCGCCATCAACACCCGGTCGCTGTGTTCGAAGACGACGCTTTCGGTTGCCGCGCCATGCGCCTTCCGGAAGTGGCGGTCGTCGAGAACGGTGCGGCCCGAAGCCTTTGCCGCCCCCTCCACTGCCGCGCGCACCGCTTCAGTCGTTTCGGGATCGAGACGCTGATACTCGGAGATCAGCACATCGGCGCGGAACAGGCTGACGCCCGACGCCCAATAGGCGTTGCCTTCCGCGATCAGCTTTTCAGCCACCTCACGGGGCGGTTTCTCGATGAAATGGGAAACATCGCGCGCGCCGGCGAAGCGCGTATTCGGTCCATCATCGACAATATAGCCATAACCGGTTTCGGCGTAGGCCGGATGGATGCCGAAAAGCACGATGCGCCCGTTCTCGGCGGCCGCGCGCATCGAAAGCACCACCGCGCCGAAATCGCCCTCGATCAGATGGTCCGACGGCAACACCGCCATCAGCGCGCCGGGATCACGGGCTTCGATGGCAAGGGCTACCGCGAGCACCGCAGGGCCGGTGTGGCGCGAACTTTCCTCGATCATCAGTTCGCCCGCGCGGCCGACCGCGTGGAGCTGCGCGCGCACCAGCGCTTCATAGCGGCTGTTCACGCTAACATAGGGATCGTGAAAGCCGGGGCCGGAATGGCGTTCAACGGTCGCCTGAAAGAAGCTCGGCGATCCGCGTCCGGCCACGCGGTGAAACTGCTTCGGCGTTTCCACCCGCGACAACGGCCACAGCCGCATGCCGACGCCGCCGCACATGATGAGCGGATAGATCGACCTCATCGGCCCTTCTCCGTCGCGGCCCGGGCATTGCCGATCAGCGGCCATTCCCTGGCCCGCTCGCTCAACTCTTTCGTCGCCGTGAACCGGGAGAGCCGGTTGCGGATCCGCTCCAGAAGGTTCGCATAGGGCTTGCTGGTCACCGTCAGCGCAACCGTCTTGCCGATGTCCGATGCGGTGAGAACATCGTCCGCGGCGCTGAACGTCACCAGCGCCGTCGTGCCCGAGACGCCATCCTCCGCCTTGACGTCCCTGACGGTCAGCGGCAGGTCGTCGCCGTTCGGCAGCGATGCATGCGCCTGGGCGCCGAACAGCAGCAATTTCGCCAGATCATCCGGCATCACCACCTTGATCGTCGGTCCGGAATCGTCCGTCCTGACATAGGCGATCGGCGTTCCGGGCAGGACGGTCGCCCCGACCGCGCCGTTTTCGGTAAGCACGATCTTGCAATCGCAGGGATTGGAGAAGTTCAACATGCCGCCGCGCGCCGATTGCAGCGAGAACACCACGTCGCCCTCGCCGGCATTTTGGTCGACATAGGCGATCTGTCCGGCCTCCGGCGCGGTCAGCGGCAGGCCTGCCGGCGTGACGGTGGCAAGGCCCGGCACCCGGTGAACGAAGATATGATAATGGATGGTGTAAAGCGTGAGCGCGATCAGCCCGAGCGTCAGGGCAGTCACCAGTCCCGCGCCCGCCAGTCGCCGCATCCTCTCGCGGAAACTCTTGCGCGGCGGCGGCGGCGCCACCGATTTCTGCCGCGCTTCCGGCGGCACGCGCAGCAATTCGTTGATCTGCACCAGATCGCCCGCCAGATAGGCATTCATCATATAGCGCAGATGCGGCAGATGCGGGCCGGTAGGATTGAGGAAAACCAGCTTGTAGGCGCCACTGTTGCGGGATTCCAGCTCGGCGCTGACCTCGATCGGGAGCACCACGGAATAGCCCTCGAACTGGAAGCTGAACCGGGCAATCATGCGATGGCCGGAAATATCCTCGCCCGTCCAGCCGCCGGCATAGGCCGCGACGAGTGAAATTCCCACGCCTTCCAGCTCCCGACCGTCGATGAACACCGAAAACGGCATCCAGATCGAGGGATGATCGCTGTCATGGCCGTTGTCGGGCAGCTCAGCCGCCATCCTGGGCTCCTCGGGTCCGGTCTCGGCGTGATGTTCCATAAGCATGCAAAGCTCCTAAGCGCCCGATATATCGACGAACCAGATCATGCCCAATATCAGCCATGCTACCGCCAGCGCGTGAAGATACAAAGAAAATCCGTCTGACCCGAGAAAGCCCTTCTGTTGCCGGACCGTCCCGGTTGCGGTGTTCTGACGGGTCCATTTCTGCCGGTCGAGGCGAAACAATACGTAGGTCTTGACCAGCGCCCCGCCGATCTGGCCGAAATACAGCAGAAACGGATAGGTAACCGGAAACCCGCCGGCCCGGAAGGTCGAGATCATCGTGCACATCACGTAGCGCGACGCCATGACCCAGGCGATATAGGCGAGAAAAACATAAGGATTGAAGACATAGGCCGCCAGCAGCATGCCGCAGGGGCCGGCAAGCGTGGTCCACATCGACATGCGCTGATCCAGGATCGACCACCATGTGAAATAGCCGATCCGGCTCGCCGGGAGCGCCAATGCGCGGTTGCTGGTCCTCAGCGTGTTGCCGAACCAGCGCCGCATCAGCACGATCGCCGAATCGTAAAAGCTGTCGCGCGGCTGGGTTTCGACGGAAACGGTTTTCACGTCGGGCAGATAGCCCATCTTGTAGCCGTGCCTCAGAAGCCAGAACCAGGTCGACTTGTCGTCTCCGGTCAGGAAGTTGACCCGGCCGAAGCGCCAGTGGTCGATGAAATCATGCTGCACGCCGCTGATGAACCCGGGTTGGCTTGCAAGGTCGCCGCGAAACACCGACATGCGGCCGGTCAGCGTCAACACGCGTTCACTGAGCCCCATCGAACTCATCATCAGCTGGCGCTGGGCAAAGCGCAGGTGGAACCAGTCCTGGAAAAGCCGGCCGCCGGTCGCATCGGAAACCTCGTCGGAGGTGAGCGCCCCCATCTTTTCGTCGGTGAAGAAAGGGGCCGACTTTGCCACAAGGATTTCCGGCACCCGCGTGTCGCCGTCGACCAGAAAGATCATGTCGCGGCGGGTCGGATTGTGGCGCGTGATGGTGCGCAGCGACGTCGCCAGCGCATCGCGTTTGCCGGTGCCGGCGATCCGGTCGAAGATCAGCGACACCGTGCCGCTGCGGCTCGCGTCGGAGCCGGCGAACACGGATTTGATCAGCCGGATATCGCTCGCATCGACGACGGAAGCGACGATCGTCGCCCCGCCCTCGGAGTTTCGCGCCGCCTCGAAGATCGAGCGATAGACCGGGGCGGTGATCGCGGGATCGATCTTGTAGGTGGTCACCAGGAAGAAGGCATGCGCCCGATAGGGCAGCGCCGCATAGAGCGCCTCCGCCCGCCTGCGCCGGCGCGGGAACGCAACGTTCAGATAGTATTTCGCGCGGATGAAATTCAGAATCCCCCAGGAATAGCGCCAGATGCCGAGAACCCCGATCGCCAGCGCCAGTTGGCCGGACTTGCCGACGACGTTTGGCGCGGCAAACAGCGCGATATTCACAGCCGTACATATGTAGAGGATATGATAAAGCATCCCGTTCCTACCAGCATATGCCCTCATAGGCATCGCCCGTGACCACGCCCGGCGCGATACGGGCGAGATCGACCATCGGCCTGTCGCCGATCAGCGCCGAGAGCGGCTCCACCGCCTCCCTGTAGCGATGGCCGACAACGATGATATCTGACAACGCTATCAAGTCCGCCAGATCGGCGACGAGCCTTGCGGGCAGATCAGCGATCCTGTCATTGCCGCGCCCTGCCCCGCTCATGCCCCCGTCATAGGCTGCCTGGACGGAGGGGTCGTAGATCTTCACCTCATGGCCGCTGTCGAGCAGCCGGCTTGCAAGCGCCGCGAGCGGGCTCTCACGCAGATCGTCCGTGCCCGGCTTGAAGCTGATGCCGACCATGCCGACCGTGCGGCCTTCAAATTTGTTCACCAGCGCCTCGGCGCGGGCGATCTGGTTCTCGTTGGCGGCAAGCACGCCTTCGAGCAACGGGGCCGCCACATCATTGGAATTGGCGAGAAAACGCAGCGCCCGCAGATCCTTGGGCAGACATGACCCGCCGAAGGAGAAACCCGGACGCAGGAAATAGGGCGACATCGCGACCTGGTCGTCCGAGCACAGTATCTTCATCACCGCCTGGCCATCGACGCCGACGCTTTTGGCAATGTTGCCGATCTCGTTGGCGAATGTGATCTTGGTCGCGCGCCAGCTGTTGCTGGTGTATTTGATCATCTCGGCGGTCTTCATGTCGACGGCGTGATGTTTCCCCGGCAGCGCCGCGTTGAAGCCGCGCAACACAGTCATGGTCGGATCGTCCATCGCGCCGTAGACGATCAGGCACGGATCGAAATAATCCGCGACCGCGGTGCCTTCCCGCAAGAATTCCGGGAAATAGCCCACGCCGAAATCCGTCCCGGCCTTCAGCCCCGAAGCGCACTCAAGCTCCGGCACGCAGACGGTTTCCATCGTGCCCGGCACCAGCGTGGAGCGCATGATGACACTGTGATGGCCCTTCTTTTCGCCCAGCGCCGTGCCGATCGAACGGCACAAGGCCGTGACATAGGAAAGCCCGATCGCGCCCGAAGCCTCGCCCGGCGTGCCGACGCAGACAATCGAGACATCCGTGTCCCGAACGGCCGCGGCGATATCGGTGGTCGCCGACAGCCTGCCGGCATCGTGATTGCCGCAGACCAGTTCGTCGAGACGCTCCTCGACGATCGGCGTACGCCCGGCATTGATGGCGGCAACCTTGTCGGGATCGATGTCGACCGCGACCACCTGATGACCCTGCTCGGCGAGGCAGGCCGCCGAAACGGTGCCGGTATAGCCGATGCCAAACACGCTTACTCGTACCAAATGACCCTCCTTTGGGTCTGAACAACCGGAACGCCTGTCAGCGCCCGGAAACCACACTCTGCCAGTTTCACGTCAACCGGATCGCCGGAGCGGTTGCGTTCCGGGTTGCAAATCGCTTGACCGCGTTGGAGCCTTTCAGGAGAAGCCCACAGCGAAGTTGTCAATAGCTTGTATCCGCAATTCCTAAAGATACCGTATTCTTGGCGGTTTTTTTATTCTCTCCCGGTTTTCTACGCGCGATATCAGTGATTGTGGCGCGGCGGGCGGCGGGCGATGTCGCGGAAGTCGTCAGCGCCGGCAATCGTGCCGCCATCGGAGAGCTGCGTCACGGTCTGGCGGTAAAGCCGCTGCCAGGGCGTCGCGTCATCCGGCACCTTCGGCAGTCCCTCCGCCTTTCGTCTTTCGATCTCGGCGTCATCGACCAGCATGTCGCAGCGCCCCTGATTGAAATCGAGGCGGATCATGTCGCCGTCGCGCAGAAAGGCGAGCCCGCCGCCTGCAGCGCTTTCCGGCGAGGCATTGAGAATGGAGGGGCTGTCGGCCGTGCCGGACTGCCGCCCGTCGCCGATGGTCGGCAGGCTGGTGATGCCCTTTCTGATGAGATGATCCGGCGGCTGCATGTTGACCACTTCGGCAGAGCCCGGCCAGCCGAGCGGGCCTGCCCCGCGGATCACCAGAATGGTGCGCTCGTCTATGTCGAGCGCCGGATCGTTGATGCGGGCGTGGTAGTCCTCCGAGCCGTCAAAGATCACCGCCTTGCCCGTAAACACGCCCTCATGGCCGGGTTCCATCAGATAGCGCTGCCGGAACGCGTCGGAAACCACGCTCATCTTCATGATCGCGAAATCGAACAGATTGCCCTTCATCACCAGAAACCCCGCCCGCTGCTGCATCGGATTGTCGTAGGGCAGGATCACCTCGCGATCGACCGCCTCGCGGCCTTCGAGATTGTCGGCCATGGTCGCGCCGGTAACCGTCGGCGCGTCGCCATCGAGCTTGCCGGCCTGAAGCAGCTCCCACATGATCGCGGGCACGCCGCCGGCGCGATGGAACCGTTCGCCCAGATACTTGCCCGCCGGCTGGACGTTGGCGAGCAGCGGGATGTCATAGCCGTAGTCTTGCCAGTCCACCGGCTTCAGCTCGACGCCGGCGTGGCGGGCGATTGCCGCCAGATGCGGCTGGGCATTGGTCGAGCCGCCAATGGCTGCGTTGACGCGGATGGCGTTGAGGAAAGCCCTGCGGGTCAGGATATCGAGCGGACGGATATCCTCGTTCACGAGTTCCACCGCGCGGCGGCCGATGCGATAGCCCACCTGGCCGCGCTCGCGATAGGCGGCCGGGATCGCCGCCGATCCCGTCAGCGACATGCCGAGCGCCTCGGCCAGCGCATTCATCGTCGAGGCCGTGCCCATCGTGTTGCAATGGCCGACCGAGGGCGCGGAATCGAGCGCCGTTTCCAGGAACTCCTCGCGGGTGATCTCGCCGGCGGCAAGCTTGCGCCGCGACCGCCAGATCACCGTGCCGGAGCCTACAAGCTCGCCCTCGTGCCAGCCGTCGAGCATCGGGCCGCCGGAATAGACGATCGCCGGAATATTCACGGTGGCCGCCGCCATCAGCGCCGAAGGCGTGGTCTTGTCGCAGCCCGTCGTCAGCACCACGCCGTCCAGCGGATAGCCATACAGGATTTCGACAAGGCCGAGATAGGCGAGATTGCGGTCAAGGGCCGCCGTCGGGCGCTTGCAGTTTTCAAACAGCGGATGGGAGGGAAACTCGATCGGAATGCCGCCGGCATCGCGAATGCCGTCGCGAACCCGGCGCGCCAGATCGAGGTGATGGCGGTTGCAGGGATTGATGTCGCTGCCGCTCTGGGCAATGCCGATGATCGGCCGGCCGGAGCGCAGTTCTTCCGGCGTGGTGCCGTAATTCATGAATCGCTCCAGATAGAGCGCGGTCATGTCCGCATGGTCCGGATTGTCGAACCAGTCTTGCGAACGCAGGCGGCGATACGGCATCGTGTCTTCTCCCGTCAACAGGCTTCCTCATGCGCCAGAGTGGCGAAACTCTTCGCCCGGGTCCACGAACCTTTTGCACAATTTTCGTTTTTTTTCGCGTTCCGAAACGGCGTTCTCCGGCAAGCGCCGCGACCTCCGGTCGGCGCATCGCCTCCAAAAAACCGGCAGATTTCGGAACGTTCACCGCGCGGAGCCGTTTATGGAATATCAATTTCAACCGGAGCAGAAAAATGAGTGGTATTATTTATCTCGTCGGCCTCATCGTCGTGGTCATGTTCATCCTTTCGGTTCTGGGTCTGGCGTGATCATGAGTGATATTGATCGCACCACCCCTGCGGCGCCTCCCGCCGCCAAGCCGGGCGTGTCCTATCTCGAATGGGGCGCGATCTTCGGCGGCGCGATGGTTGCCGGCGCGCTCACCGTCGTCCTGACGCAGTTCGGAACGGGAATCGGGCTCGCGACCGCCGACCCCACCCTTGAAGACGGCCTGACATGGGGTATTTTCCTGGTGGGCCTGTGGCTGGTTTTCATCCCCTTCGCCAGCGCCAGCGCCGGCGGATATGTCGCCGGGCGAATGCGCTCGCATTTCGGCGACGGCACCGAGGACGAGAGCGAGTTTCGCGATGGCATTCACGGCATCGTCGTCTGGGCGCTCGCGACCGTGGCGATGGGTCTTGCGGCCGGGTTTTCGGCAGCGGTCTCGTCTGCCCTAGCGCCCGCCGCCGCCGATCCGGAAGTCAGCGCCGAGATGATGCAGCTGTTGCATTCGGCCTCCACGATCACCGCCTTTGCCGCCGGCGCAGGCGCTGTTCTCGGTGCGGCGGGCGCTTGGTTTGCAGCTCTTGCAGGCGGCCAGCATCGCGACGAAGGGATTGCCATATCGGCATTCCGAGGCCCGTTCTTCCGCCGCATGCAGTCTTAGGCATCGCTGAAACAAGAAAACGAGGAAAGGGCCTTTGCAACGGGCCCTTTTTTCATGCCTTGCGCCACAGGCAACCGCCATGAACCCCGGCTGCACGTCCCGGGCGGCTCTTCGGCTTGACCCCACGCAGCATTCGGCGCTACATTTCTGCCTAAGAAGCGGTCAGGCGTATTTTTTGTGCAACAATGGCCGCATTCAACGCATTGGGGAGGAACTTCACCTTCGGTGAAGCCTGAAAGTTTCTTTCGAAGCGAAACATCGACCCGGTTCCGCCGGTTCGAATATGATTGCCAACGACACCGGGACAGGGGCCGCCCCGGACGATCGCCTTTTAGCCCCGCAGGAGTTCGATCCCGGCACGCCGCCGGTTGAAAATGAGGGAGGACCTACATGTCGACATTGAGCAAACTGACAGCCGCACTGGCGCTGACCGCGAGCACCGCGACCATGGCGCAGGCGGATACGATCCGCTTCTGGACCACGGAGGAACAGCCGGAGCGCCTCGCCAAACAGCAGGAAATCGCCGACCAGTTCAAGGAGGCGACCGGCCACGAGGTTCAGGTCATTCCGGTGACCGAGAGCGATCTCGGCACCCGCGCCACCGCCGCCTTTGCCGCCGGCGACCTTCCCGACGTCATCTACCACACCGTGCAGTATGTGCTGCCCTGGGCCGAAGCCGGCATTCTCGACGTCGAAATCGACGATGAGATCGTCAACGACCTCGGGATCGACACGTTCGCGCCGGGCGCGATCGAAATGGCGCAGTTCGAGGGCATGACCGCCTCCGTGCCGGTCGACGGCTGGACCCAGATGATCATCTACCGCAAGGATCTGTTTGACGAGAATGGCCTTGCCGCGCCTGATTCCTATGAAAACATCGCCAAGGCCATCGAGGTTCTCCACAACCCGCCGGAAGTGTACGGCTTCGTCGCCGCCACCAAGATCGACGACAATTACATGAGCCAGGTGCTCGAGCATGTGTTCCTCGCCAATGGCGTGACGCCGGTGGACGACAACGGTTTCAAGCCGCTCGATGAAGCAAGGACCATCGAAGTCCTTGAATTCTACAAGACGCTTGCCGATGCCTCGCCCGCCGGCGAACTCTACTGGGACCAGTCGCGCTCGCTCTATTTCAACGGCAAGGCGGCAATGGTCATCTGGTCGCCCTTCATCCTCGATGAACTGGCCGGCCTGCGCGACAGCGCGCCGCCGACCATCAACGACGACCCGACCTCGACGGAGCTTGCCCAGAAAACCGATGTCGTCACCACCTTCTCCGGCCCGTCCAATCCGGATGGCGCTGCCTGGGCCGATATCCGCTATCTCGGCGTGACGGCGGACGCCAATATCGAGGTGGCATCCGAGTTCATCAAGTTCTCGATGGATGAGGGCTATATGAACACGCTGTCGATGGCGCCGGAAGGAAAGTTCCCGGTCCGCCGCGGCACCGCCGACGAGGCTACGAAGTTCGTCGACGGATGGGCAACGCTGCCCGTCGGCGTCGACCGCAAGGCGCCATTGGCCGATCTCTACCCGGAGGAAACCGTGCAGAAGATCGTGACCGGGCTTGAAAGCGCCAATCGCTGGGGCGTGAAGGAAGGCCAGCTCGCGCTCGCCTCCAAGATGATCAATAGCCAGATCATCAATCAGGTCATGCGCCAGTATATCGACGGCGAGATCGATGGCCCGGAGGCCGTCGCAAAGCTCAATTCGGAGCTTGGGGCAATCAACTGATTTCCCTTGAGGGAACAACCGCCGGGCGACCCTTGACGGTTGCCCGGTCGACCCTGTCTCCGGAATCGAGCGCATGACAGACACAACCGAAACGACGCCGAAGGGGCCGCCCAAGACCATAGGCCGCATGGCCAGACGCGAGATGCGTTTCGCCTATTCCATGCTCGCGCCAACCTTCCTGATCGTGCTCGCGGTCGTGCTTCTGCCGCTGATCGCCAATTTCTGGATCTCGTTCAAGCCGGTCGAGCTTTCCGACCTGCGCCCGCCGCAGCTCAATATCAACGAGCGCATTCGCGGCGATATCGAAAATGCCGGCGATGCGGTCGAACTCGAATACCGCCTGCGCAACACCTCGCAGGATGCCTCGATCTATGAGGCGGGCTTCGTCGATATCGTCCCCGACGGGTTGAAGGTCACCGGCGTCGACGAACGCTGCAAACTTGAGGACCGGCAGGTCACCTGCACGCTCGGCGACCTGCCTCCGAAATTCCGCGACAGTATCCGCCTTCAGGTGATCGCCGACACCGCCTATCTGCAGACCCCCGTCAGCCCGCGCGACAGCGATCCGGCAGCCTTCGGCAGCGCCGAGAACATCCTGACCAATTTCCAGTTCACGCTCGACAATTTTTCGCGCATCTTCTCCTCGCCGGATTTCTGGAAAGTGCTGCGTGTCTCCTTCTATTACACCGTGTTCGGCACGGCGAGCGCGCTGGTGCTGGGGCTGTTCGCGGCGCAGCTTCTGAACCAGAGCTTTCGCGGGCGTTCGGTACTGCGCGGCCTGTTCCTGTTTCCATACGTGGCACCGGTGATTGCCGTCGCCTTCACCTGGGTGATCCTGCTCGATCCCTATTCGGGCACCCTCAACGCGCTTCTGGTGCGCTCCGGCATGATCGGCGCGCCGATCGATTTCTTCGGCCAGCGCGACATTCCGATCTCAATCTTCGGGCTCACCTTCGATTTTCCGGTGGCGCTGACGACGGTGATCGCGTTCGAGGCGTGGCGCTACTTTCCGCTGTCGTTCCTGTTTATTCTGGCGCGCATGCAGTCGCTTTCGAGCGATGTCTACGAGGCGGCCGAGATCGACGGCGCGACGCCGCTGCAGCAGTTCTGGTACATCTCGCTGCCGCAGCTTGTCGGCATTCTTGCCGTGCTGTTCCTGCTGCGCTTC
This sequence comes from Martelella sp. NC20, assembly GCF_013459645.1. NCBI lineage: Bacteria > Pseudomonadati > Pseudomonadota > Alphaproteobacteria > Hyphomicrobiales > Aurantimonadaceae > Martelella > Martelella soudanensis. Next base: position 2,885,995 of record NZ_CP054861.1, on the reverse strand, counting down.
ATCTGGACGTTCAACAAGTTCGACGACATCTTCCTGCTGACCGGCGGGGCGGCGGGAACGCGCACGCTGACGGTCGATGTCTATGAACAGGCCTTTGCCGTCTCCAATCTCGGCGCGGGTGCTGCGGTCGCGGTGGTGGTCTTCGCCGTGCTGCTCGTCTTCTCGCTGTTGTTCTTCAAATTCTCACCGCAGGACGAGGGATGATGCGTATCGGAACCGGTTTCATCGCCGCCATCCTCGTCGGGGCCTTCTGGGGCACCGTCTGGATGGTCGTCATCGGCCTGATCTACACGCTGTTTGCCGGCGAGCCAAGCGCGCCGCAGGTGTGGGTGGCAGCCCTTGCCGGCGCGCTCGGCGCCGCGATCTACATACTTTCGCCGGTGAAGACCCGGGAGCGGCGAAAAGCGCGCGGCACAACGGTTCAGGCCGTCATTGCCCTTACCATCTTCGCCGTGCTGATGCTCGTCACCTTCGGCGAGCCGTTCGGCCTGTCCCTGCTTTACTCGACGCTTTATCAGTTCGTCGCGCTTGCCGCCTTCATCGCCGCCCTGTGCTGGTCGATCATTGCCGCGCTTTACGACCAGCCTGCCGGCAATATCGGCCGCTATCATCTGGAAGTGGTGTTCCTGCGATTCATGAAGGGCCTTGGGCTGACGCTGTTTACCATCGTCGTGGCGCTGCCGTTCTATGTGATGGTGATGACCAGCTTCAAGAGCCAGCAATCGCTGGTGGCGAACCCGCTCGATCTTTCGATCGATTTCTCGCAAGGGATTTCCGGCCTGTTCCGCTCCTATATCGAGCTGTTCACGACCTATCACTTCGGCACGTTCCTGATGAATTCGGCGATTGTCTCGGTCGCCACCGTCGTGATCACGCTGGTATTCGCGGTGCCCGGCGCCTATGCGGTGGCGCGGCTCCGGTTTCCCGGACAGAACTTTCTGTCGCGCTCGATCCTGATGATCTACATGGTGCCGGCGATCGTTCTGGTGATCCCGCTCTATTCGGCGTTCTCCCAGATCGGTCTGCGCAATTCGCTGTTCGGGCTGATGATCGTCTATCCGGCGACCACCATTCCGGTCGCGCTCTATATGCTGCAGGGCTATTTCCGCGGCCTGCCCTCCGAACTGGAAGAGGCCGGGCTGATGGACGGGCTGAAACGGCCGGGCGTTATCATGAAGATCACGCTGCCGCTGGCGCTTCCCGCACTCGCCTCGGTCGCGCTCTACGTGTTCATGATCGCCTGGAACGAATTCCTGTTCGCCTTCATGTTCCTCGACGACATCAACATGTTCACGCTCTCACGCGGCGTGGTCTCGCTCAATTCCTCGGAAGTGCCACGCCAGCACCTGATGGCCGGCGCGGTGATCGCGACCGTGCCGGTGCTGGTCGTGTTCCTCTGGTTCGAGCGCTTCCTGGTGGCGGGGCTGACCGCCGGCAGCGTGAAAGGATGACCATGCACGCTTCCCTCAGACAGCAGGCGATCGACATTCTGCGCATGAACGACCGGGGCGGCTACACCGTGCCGACGGCGCGGCTTTATCCCTACCAGTGGGAATGGGACTCCGTCTTCGCCGCCCTCGGCTTCGCCGCCTTCGACCGCGACCGGGCGTGGACCGAAATCGAGACGCTGTTCTCCGGTCAGTGGGACGACGGCATGGTGCCGCACATCATCTTCCACAAGACCGACCCGGACTATTTTCCGGGCCCGGAAATGTGGAAATCGAACACCGTGCCCCCCTCCTCCGGCCATTCCCAGCCGCCGGTGGCCGCAAGCGCGATGCTGACCATGCTGAAGACCGGCGGCGAAATGGACCGCGCGCGGGCGAAGGCGCTGTTCGAAAAACTCCTCGCCTGGCACCGCTGGTTCCACACCTACCGCGACCCGGAGGAAACCGGCGTCGTCGGCATCATCCACCCGTGGGAATCCGGTCGCGACAATTGCCCGGACTGGGATATCGGCATGGCGCAGGTCGCCGTGCCCGAGGACCTCGGCGATCTGCCGCGCCGCGACATCACCCATGTCGATCCCTCCGAACGGCCGACGGCGGAGCAGTATAACCGCTACCTCGCCATCGTCCGCTTCGGCCAGGAATGCCGCTGGGACCATCTGGAAATCGCCCGCAACGGCCCGTTATTCATGGTCGACCCCTGCGTCCAGTTCGCGCTGATGCGCGGCGACCGCGACCTTGCCGAGCTTGCGGACGAATTCGGAGAGCCCGGTATCCGCGACGAGGCGGAAAGCTGGCTGAAGCGTTCGAAGGAAGGCTGCGGCAGTTTCTGGAGCGAGGATGTCGGCGGCTTCGTGGCGAAGGACCTGCGCTCCGGCGGGCTCTCGACGGCGTTTACCAACGCGTCGGCCATGGCGCTCTACGCCGATGCCGGCACGCCCGACCAGCAGGCCCGCTCGATTGCAGAAATCACAGCCGTGCTCGACAACTGCACCTATGGCTTTCCAAGCTGGGACCCGCGCGACGACCGGTTTGAAAGCCGGCGCTACTGGCGCGGGCCGATCTGGTCGGTGGTCAATTACATGATCGCCATCGGCCTTGCCGACAAGGGCGAGACGGCGCTGTCGGAACGGCTGCGCGGCGATACCCGCAGGGCGGTCGAGAAATCCGGCTTCTACGAATATTTCGATCCGCTTTCGGGCGAAGGGCTCGGCGGCAAGCTGTTCACCTGGACGGCCGCCATTCATCTGGCCTGGGCGATGGGCGACGACATGCTGCAGGCTGAAGGAGAATGATATGGGCTCCATAAAGCTCGAAAACGTGGAAAAATGGTTCGGCGACCTGCAGGTCATCAAGGGCATAGACCTTACGATCGCAGACGGCGAATTCGTGATCTTCGTCGGTCCTTCCGGCTGCGGAAAATCGACGCTGCTCCGGATGATCGCCGGGCTGGAGGAGACCAGCCGCGGCCGCGTCCTGCTTGATGGCGACGACGTCACCGACCGGCTGCCGTCCGAGCGTGGGCTTTCGATGGTGTTCCAGTCCTACGCGCTCTATCCGCATATGGATGTGCGCGACAATATGGGCTTCTCGCTGAAGACCGCCGGCAGTCCGAAGAAGGAAATCGAGGAAAAGGTCGGACGCGCCGCCGAAACCCTCAAGCTCGACGATTATCTCGACCGCCGCCCCAAGGCGCTTTCCGGCGGCCAGCGCCAGCGCGTCGCGATCGGCCGCGCGATCGTGCGCGAGCCGAAGGGTTTTCTGTTCGACGAGCCGCTCTCCAATCTCGACGCGGCGCTGCGCGTGGAGATGCGCTTCGAGATCGCCCGCCTGCACGAAACGCTCGGCACCACGATGATCTACGTCACCCACGACCAGGTCGAGGCGATGACGCTTGCCGACCGGATCGTGGTGCTGAAGGATGGCCGGATCATGCAGATCGGCACGCCGCGCGACCTTTACGAACGCCCCGACAACCTGTTCGTCGCCCAGTTCATCGGCTCGCCGAAGATGAATATCCTGCCGTGTTCGGGCAAGGACGGACAATATGTCATCGAGGGCCATGGCGGCGATGCGCTGCCTGAGGGCACCGGGGAGGCGCCGACATCGCTCGGCATCCGTCCGGAGCATATCGAGGTCGTTGCCCCCGGCGAGGGACAGGTCACCGGCACGGTCGAGATCGACGAATATCTCGGCTCCGACACGTTCCTCTATGTCGACTGCGGCAAGGCCGGCCGCCTGATCGTGCGCGTCGCGGAGATCGAGGCCGGGATGCGCCGCAAGCAGGTCGGGCTGAAATTCCGGCCGGAAAAACTGCATTTCTTCAATGAAGAAGGCGCGTTGATCTGACGGGTTCCGCGCCGGTTCACGACGAAGGGCATGCAAAGGGCGTCTTGCGCCCGCCGTCATAAGGCACGGCATAGCCGCCGGTCAGCAGCAATGTGCTGAGATCGCGATGATCGGGCAGGCCGACATTGGCCACCACGCGGCCGAAATACTTGTCGCCCGCGATCTCGCGCAGTTCCACGGTTTCGCCCTCGCGCAGCAGTGAAATCACATAGGCTTTCGCGATATTGGCCGCTTCCTTCTCAGCCCCGCAGGAGGAACGAAGCTCCGGCGTATCGACCCCGCGCACCCTGACCAGCGTCTCGACGATCTGCCCCGGCCATGGCCGCGCCTCGACCGCGATCGTATCGCCATCGACGACACGCACGACCTCCGCCCTCACCGGCCCGGCGAATATCTCGACGGCGCCGGCCGGAAGCGGCAGCGACAATAAAACGGCGCAAATCAGCGCGGATGTGGAAAACGGGCGATTCATGATAAAGGAATTTATTCCTTTATTTTCCGCATATCAATAGGAATTTTTACCCATAGTTAAAAATCGATTGCACGGCCCTTGATCTCCCAATCCCCGAATCGCGCGGGGTCGAGACCACCTCGGCCACCGACCTCGGTCGCCGCCTTGCGGGTGTTTTCAGCGTCGCGGCGGCGCTCCTCGGCCTCAGCAAGGGCCCGTTTCGCCGGCTCCGGCAGGTTCTCGCGGCGGAGCGCGTCGGGTTCCTCAGCCGGGATTTCTGGCGTTGCGGTGAGCGCTGCCAGATCGGCCGCCGATGGCAGGCCGGCGTTTTCGTTGCTGTTGCCGTCGTTTCCGTCTGTCATGCCCTGTCTCTCGTCAATGCGGTTCTCTGATGAATGCGGACCCTCGGTCGCCGCAATATTGATATATGCAGAACCATGCCCCAATTATAGTGCAAGCTTCATTCAATCTGAAGAGCTCCCCATTGTCGCTTCAGGAGACATCGACATGAATTTCGTTCGCACCGCCATGCTGCTCGCCGCAATGACGGCGCTGTTCATGGGGATCGGCTATCTGATCGGCGGTCAGAGCGGCATGGTGATCGCCTTCTTCGTCGCCGCCGCCATGAATGTCTTTTCCTACTGGAATTCCGACCGCATGGTGCTGAGGATGTACGGCGCCCAGGAGGTCGACGAACGCACGGCGCCGGAATATTACGGCATGGTCCGCGAGCTTGCCGGCCGCGCCGGGTTGCCGATGCCCAAGGTCTACCTCTATGACAGCCCGCAGCCGAACGCGTTTGCCACCGGCCGAAATCCGCAACATGCCGCTGTCGCAGCCTCGACCGGCATTGTGAAAATGCTCTCGCGCGAGGAACTGGCCGGCGTCATGGCCCATGAGCTGGCCCATGTCCAGCACCGCGACACCCTGACCATGACGATCACGGCCACCCTTGCCGGCGCGATCTCGATGCTCGCCAATTTCGCGTTCTTCTTCGGGCGCGGGCGCGACAATCCGCTCGGCATCGTCGGCGTGCTGGTGATGATGATCGTCGCCCCGATGGCGGCAGCCCTGGTGCAGATGGCGATCAGCCGCACCCGCGAATATTCGGCCGACAAACGCGGTGGCGAGATCTGCGGCAATCCTCTGGCACTTGCCTCCGCCCTGCAGAAAATTCATCACGGCGCCGAGGTCATCCACAATGAACGGGCCGAGCGCAACCCGGCAACAGCCCATATGTTCATCATCAATCCGCTGTCGGGCCAGAACATGGACAACCTGTTTTCGACCCACCCCAAGACGGAAAACCGGCTCGCCGCGCTGCGCGAACAGGCCGCCCGCATGGGTGTGACCTCGACGCAAGCCCCCCGGCCTGCTAAAGCGACCCGCAGATCGCAGTCGGTGCCTCGGACCGGCGGCGACAGTGAACCGCCCTTCAAAGGTCCCTGGTCTTGAATGATGACATGATGCGGACAGGTCCCGAAAGGGGCCGTCCGAACGACAAGCCCGGCTACGCCGCCCGCGCCGCCGCCTCCAAAATCCTCGCAGCCGTGATCGACCGCAAGACGCCGCTCGACGGCATGATCGATACCGAACACGGCAACCCCGCCTATCGCGCGCTCAGCCCCGCCGACCGGGCCCTGTGCCGCGCGCTGGTGCTGACGACGCTGCGCCACAAGCCGATGCTCGATCAGGCGGTCGCCTCGCTGCTCGACCGTCCGCTGCCCGGCGGCGCGCGCGCCCTCGCCCATGTGCTTGCGGTCGCATCCGCCCAGATCCTCTATCTCGATATACCCGATCATTCCGCCGTCGATATTGCCGTGGAACAGGCCAATGCCGATCCGCGCAACAAACGGTTCGCGGGCCTGGTCAATGCCGTGCTGCGCGGCATGACGCGGCGCAAGGCGAAAATCCTGGCCGAACTCGAAACCGTCAGCCCGATCCCCGACTGGTTCTCGAAACGGCTGACGGCTGTCTATGGCGAAGATCAGGCGCTGGCCATCGGCCGCGCCCAGCTTCAGCCGCCGACGATCGATATCAGCGTCAAGTCCGACCCCGAAGGCTGGGCTGCGCGCCTTGGCGGCACGGTGCTTTCCACCGGGACCATCCGTCTCGATGCGCCCTCCGGCGCCGTCTCAGACATGGATGGCTTTGCCGAGGGGGAATGGTGGGTGCAGGATGCCGCCGCCGCCATTCCGGCAACGCTGTTTGGCGACCTCGCCGGTCAGCGCATCATCGACCTGTGCGCCGCTCCCGGCGGCAAGACCGCGCAACTGATCATGCAGGGCGGCAGGGTCATCGCGCTGGAGCGCTCCAAAAGCAGGCTCAAGCGGCTTGAGCAGAACCTTTCCCGGTTGCGGCTTTCCGCCGAGACGATTGCGGCCGATATGATGGAATACCAGCCGGAAACGCCATTCGACGCCGCCCTTCTGGATGCCCCCTGCTCTTCCACCGGCACCGCGCGGCGGCATCCGGACGTGTTCTGGACCAAGGACTTTTCCGACATCGAGAAGCTGGCGGAGGTGCAATACGCCATGGCGCGGCGCGCGCTCGATCTGGTGCGCCCGGGCGGCCTCGTAATCTTCTCCAACTGTTCGCTCGATCCGCTGGAGGGCGAAACGGTTATCGAGCGGCTTCTGGCCGATGGCGCGCCTGCCGAGCGCTCGGATTTTCCAGCCGGACGACCGGAAGCGCTTAAGCCGTTTTTCGACGCCGACGGCGCGATCCGCACCACGCCTGCGGCAAGGATAGATGGCGCAACCGGCCTCGACGGTTTTTACGCGGTCGCGCTCAGGCGGACGTGATTCGCCGGCAAGCGCCAATCCTGATCCGTTAATCAAGTCTTCAGGCTATTGCGCTACCCCATAAGGTCGGGTCACGCCGGTTTCTGGCGAACGAAACAAATAAAAGGGTCTGAAATTGGTTTTTCCGGGCGCGGAAATCGCACGATATGCCTTTCTGTACGCGCAGGAATCCATCTGGCGCGTCAGGTCGGTCGTATTGTCGCTGCCTCTGCCGCGGTGGCCCGGCGAACGAGCGCCACAATTGCTGGTGGCGCCCACCGATCTGCGTATCGCCGACCCGGTTGAGGGCGAGGATATCGTTTCCGGCCGCTTCGCCTTTGCCGGTGAACTGCTGCTGAGCGAAGGCCGGCCGGTGTTTTCCTGCGAAATGCCGAGCGCTGGATTCGAGAGGATCTTATCCGGTTTCGGCTGGCTCAGGCATCTGAGAACCCAGCGCGACATCGGGGCAAACGAGTTCGCCCGCGCCGCGGTCCTGAGTTTCCTGCGCCGCCACCGCGCGATAACGGGTCCGACCTGGACAACGGAAACGGTCGCGACCCGGCTCAACGCCTGGCTCTGCCATTCCACAGTCATCCTCAAGGGCGCGGATGCCGCATTTTACCGCCGGTTCATCGATGCCCTCATCCGCCACGCGCAGTTGCTGCGCCGGCGCTATCGCGGCATGGCGCGCGACGAGCTGAAGCTGCAGGTCGCCATGACGCTCGCCATGGCCTCGATCAGCCTCGACCTCTCCGATCGGCAAAAGCGCGAGGCGACGCTCAGGCTCGATGACGAGCTTACCCGCCAGATCCTGCCCGATGGCGGCCATATCTCGCGCTGTCCCGATGCGCTCCTGCGCCTTCTGCTCGGCCTGCTGCCGCTCCGGCAGACCTATATCAATCTCGAACAGCCGCTGCCCAAACGCCTGCTCGCCAGTATCGACCGGGCCTATGCGGCGCTCAATTTCTTCCGTCACAGCGATGGCGAGCTTGCGCTGTTCAACGGATCGGGCCGGGTGCCGTCGACAGCGCTTTCCGCGCTTCTGAGATATGACGAGATCGGCAGCGCCGGTTTCAAGGCCCTGCCCCATACCGGCTTCCAGCGGCTTGAGGCGGGCGGGACGGTGCTGATCGCCGATGCCGGAAAGCCGCTGAGCGCGCATCTGTCGAAGACCGCCCATGCGGGGGCTGCGGCATTCGAGCTGTCATCGGGCAAGAACCGTTTCGTCGTCAATGCCGGGATCCCCGCTCGTGCCAGCGAAGCGGCCCGCATGGCGCGCTCGACCGCCGCCCATTCCGCCGTCACGATCGACGATCATTCCTCGATCCGGTTCTCGCGCTCGGATTTTCTTGGCCCGGTCGCCTTTGGCGGGATACGTCATGTCGAGGTCGAACGAAACGAGGACGAGCGCGGTCACGACCGCCTCGTCATCCGCCATGACGGCTATCTGTCGCGCTTCGGGATTTATTGCGAACGCAACCTGGCGCTGTCGCCGGACGGCCGCGCGCTTGCCGGGATCGAGCGGTTCCGCCGCGCGCATGATGCGCTGCCGCTTTCGCGCGACGGCCATGCCGCCACGCTCCGCTTCCATCTCCACCCGGCAATCTGGACGATGCAGGAGGACGCCGACACGATCTTCATGACGGCGCCCGACAACGAAAGCTGGCTGTTTGCGGCGCCGGGCTTTTCGCCCCGGCTGGAGGACGACGTCTTCTTCGCCGCAAGCTCGGGCGCGAAGCCTTCGCAACAGATCGTGATCACCGCCGAAATCGCCGAATACCCCGAAATCGCCTGGCAGTTCAAACGCCTCGACTGAAGCAGGTCCGAAGGTGCGCTCGAATAGGCCCGGAACGGTTTAACATTGCCGCGCACCGTGCTAAAGCGCCGCAGCTATCCCGTATTTCAGCGCTGCGGCTTTCCGCAGCGACCGCCCGAAGGACATCGCCATGGCTGTCGCCTCCAAGAAAATTCCAGCACCCGATCTCGTCACCGTGAAGACCGCGCTGCTCTCTGTCTCCGACAAGAGCGGCATCGTCGAATTCGCAAGCGCGCTTGCGGCCCGCGGGATCAGGCTGCTTTCGACCGGCGGCACCCACAAGGCGCTGGCCGAGGCCGGTCTCGAGGTGACAGACGTCTCCGCCATCACCGGCTTTCCCGAGATCATGGATGGCCGGGTCAAGACGCTGCATCCGAATGTCCATGGCGGCCTGCTCGCGATCCGCGACGACGAGGAGCATCAGGCTGCGATGCGCGAGCACGGCATTTCCGGCATCGATCTCGCGGTCATCAACCTCTATCCGTTCGAAGAGGTTCGCGCCGCCGGCGGCGATTATCCGACCACGGTAGAAAATATCGATATCGGCGGCCCGGCGATGATCCGTGCGGCCGCCAAGAACCACGCCTATGTCACCGTGATCACCGATCCGGCCGATTATGACGAGGTGAGCGAGGCGATCGAGGCCGGAAACGGCACCGTGCCCTACGCGCTCCGGCAGAACCTCGCCGCCCGCGCCTATGCCCGCACGGCCGCCTATGACGCCGCGATTTCCGGCTGGTTCGCTGAGGCGCTGTCGCTTGCAAACCCGCGCCACATGACGCTTGGCGGCACGCTGCGCCAGGAAATGCGCTATGGCGAAAACCCGCATCAGGCCGCAGCCTTCTACGTCACCGGCGACAAGCGCCCGGGCGTGGCAAACGCCGTGCAGCATCAGGGCAAGCAGCTTTCCTACAACAATATCAACGACACCGACGCCGCCTTCGAACTGGTTGCGGAGTTCCCGCCGGAAGCAACCCCCGCCTGCGCCATCATCAAGCACGCCAACCCCTGCGGCGTGGCGCGTGCGCAAACGCTGGTCGAGGCCTACCGGCGGGCGCTCGCCTGCGACAGCCAGTCGGCCTTCGGCGGCATCGTCGCGCTCAACCGCACGCTCGATGGCGAGACCGCCTCGGAAATCGTCAAGCTGTTCACCGAGGTGATCATCGCGCCCGACGCCGATGACGCCGCCCGCGAAATCATCGCCGCGAAGAAGAACCTGCGCCTGCTCACCACCGGCGGCCTGCCGGATCCGCGCGCGCGCGGCATGAATTTCAAGACCGTCGCCGGCGGCTTCCTGGTGCAATCGCGCGACACCGCGATGATCGACGAGATCGAGCTCAACGTGGTTACCGAACGCGCGCCGACCGACCGCGAGCTCGAGGACATGAAGATGGCCTTCGCGATCGCCAAGCACGTCAAGTCGAACGCAATCGTCTACGTCAAGGATGGCCAGACCGCCGGCATCGGCGCCGGCCAGATGAGCCGCATCGATTCAGCCCGGATTGCCGGCATCAAGGCCGAGGAAGCCGCGAAAGCCGCCGGCTGGCCCGAGCCGATGACCAGGGGCTCGGCCGTCGCCTCGGAAGCCTTCTTCCCGTTCGCCGACGGGCTGCTCTCTGCCGTGGCCGCGGGCGCCACCGCCGTGATCCAGCCGGGCGGTTCGATCCGCGATCAGGAGGTGATCGACGCCGCCAACGCCAATGGCGTGGCGATGGTGTTCACCGGGGTCAGGACCTTCCGTCACTGACGGCAACCGTCGCGGGCACGAACAACGCCAGCCCGGCGACCAGAAACACCAGCAGGCTCGCCATGCCGATATTCGGCGAGCCCGTCCAGCTTGTGAGCAAGGCGAAACCGGCCGTCGCCATGAAGCTCGTCATCCGCCCGGTCAGCGAGAACAGGCCGAAGAAGCGGCCTGCCTCCGACGCATCGACGGCGACCGCAAGAAACGCGCGCGAGCCCGCCTGCACGGGACCGAATGCGAGGCCGATGATAACGCCGTAAAGCAGAAACGCCTTTTCCGCGCCCGACGAGAACAGCCCGCCATGGGCCGGCAAAAGCGGTATTGCCCCGAACAGCGTGGCATCGACGCTGGTGGAGACCACGCCGAAGGTCGCGGCAATCAGCATCGAAAGCGTGACGATCACCACCCGTCCGGCGCTGACGCGGCGGCTGAGCCGGGCAGCAACGAAGCAGCCGAAAATGGCGGCGACATTGAGGATCATGCCGTAAATGCCGATCTCGGTGATCGACCAGCCGAACATCGAGGCGGCAAATGCGCCGCCGAGGATCAGGAGACCGTTGAGGCCGTCCATGTAGAGCATGCGGGCGATGAAGAAACGGAACAGCGCCGGGCGTCGTCTGAGGCTGAGAAGGGTCGAGAGAAAGTCGGCAAGCCCTCCCCCCAGCCGCCTGCCTGCCCCGCCTGCTTTTATGCTGTCGGGCGTGAGCAGAATCATCGGCATCAGAAAAACCAGATACCACAGCGCCGCAAGCGGCCCCGCCAGCCGCGCCGGCTCGCCTTCGGCCGCCGACAGGCCGAAGACCGGAGGGCGGCCCAGTATCGTGAGGCCGGTGTCGGGATCGGCGGACACGAACAGCAGGAACAGCACGAGAAAGATCATGCCGCCCAGATAGCCGAGCCCCCAGGCATCGTTGGAAATCCGGGAGATCGCTCCCCGCTCCACCAGCCGGGGCAGCATGGCATCGTTGAAGACCACCGAGAGTTCGGCGGCAATCGTGGCGAACACGATCATCACCGCAGGCCAGAAATAGCCCGAGCCCGGCGCCGCATGCCAGAGCATGGCAAGGCTCGCGATCTGCACGATTGAAAGGGCGCAGATGAAGCGCTTGTTGCCGCCGACGGCATCCGAGAGCGCGCCGGCAAGCGGGGCCGTGAGCGCAATCACGAGGCCCGCCACCGTCGCCGCGTTGGCCCAGGCCGTCTGGCCCGCGACCTTGTCCGGACCGAGTGAGGCAACGAAATAGGGGCCGAAGATGAAGGTGATGATCACCGTGAAAAAGGGCTGCGCCGCCCAGTCGAAGAACATCCACCCCAGAATGCCCGACCGGCCCGCCGCGCGCCCGTCCACCCTGCCCTCAGCCAATGTCACTGCCCTGCCCCCTGTCACGCCTGCCGCCATCCGATAGAATGACGGCGGGCGTTGCGCAAGTCATCCGCGATCAGACGAGATCACGCGCCAGATCTCCCAGGAGACCGGCGGCCACGGTTGTCTTCGCGATTGTCGGGTCTCCGGACGCGGCAAGGCGCGAGAGCTGATCGGTGATCTGCAGCACCCGCCTGGAATGGGCCTCGCGCCAGGCTTCGACAGGTTCTTCCTGATCGCCATGGCCAATCAGCGCGTTGGCCGCCAGATCGCGGCGGCTTGCGGAAATCTGGTCCATGGACCGGGCGAGCGCGAGCGAATCGTAGAAATCGGTGGGACTCATCCGGCTCGCCGCCGACAGCAGCGGCGAGACATAGAACATATTCGTCACCTCGAAATAGGCCTTCGCCGCCTGTTCCAGGCTCTGGCCGCTGCGGCTTGCGATCTGCAACGCCTCCGGCACGAACATCATGGACAGGTGTTGGGCAAGACGCCGCGACAGCACTTCCGGCACGCCCGCCTGCAGCCAGCCAGCCTCCTGGCCCGCCAGCCATTCGGCGCGCGCTTCCGGCAGCAGATCCCCGATTTCCGACTCGAACAGCGAGAACGCGTCACGCAGCTTTTCGACCGAGCCGGCGATATCCCCCTCGGCGAGGCCGTTGCGCAGCAGCAGATGCGTCAGGATCCGGAACACATAGCGAAGCTGGGTATAGATCGCGTTCTGGACATCGCCATCGATCGTGCCGTCAAGCGCATTGACCGCTTCCCAGACCTCCTCCATCGCGAAACCGTCGCGCGCGATGATCGCGGCCTTGACCACCTCCGCCGGCGTCGCCGCCGTCAGATCGCAGGCATTGATGACGAATTCCGGTCCGCCGCGATTGATCACGTCATTGGCAAGCCTGGTGGAGATGATCTCCCGGCGCAGGCGATGGCCGGCGATATCGTCTGAGAACGCCTCGCGCATACGCTCCGGGAAATAGCCGTAGAGCAGCGGCACCATATAGGGATCGTCCGGCAGGTCGCTTTCCAGAAGCTGGTCGAACAGCACGATCTTGCCGTAGGACAGCAGCACCCCGGTCTCGGCCCGCGTCATCGCCTGGTCGGCCTGGCGGCGGGTTTTCAGCGCCTCCTCATCCGGCAGCGTTTCCACGGCGCGATCGAGATGGCCCTCGCGTTCCATAACCTCCATCATCCGCGACAGCGACAACAGGCTCTGCAGCCCCTGGCGGGTGCTGAGCGAGATCGCGAGCGTCTGGAGATAGTTGTTTTCGAGCACGATTTCCGCCACCGCCTCGGTCATCTCCGCAAGCAGGCGGTCGCGGTCCCCGCGCGACAGCCTGCCCGCGCGCATCGCGGAGGCGAGCGCGATCTTGATGTTGACCTCGACGTCGGAGCAGTTGACGCCCGCGGAATTGTCGATGGCGTCGGAATTGCAGCGACCGCCCTTGAGCCCGAAGGCAATGCGGCCCTTCTGGGTGACGCCGAGATTGGCGCCCTCGCCGATGACCTTGACGCGAAGCTCGTTGGCATTGATACGGATCGCATCATTGCCGCGATCGCCGACCTCGGCATTGGTCTCGCCCGCGGCCTTGATATAGGTGCCGATGCCGCCGAACCACAGCAGATCGACCTCGCTCTTGAGGATCGCGGTCATCACCTCGAACGGCGAATATTGCGCGGCCTCGAGCCCGATCGCGGCTGCCGCCTCGGGCGTCAGCGTCACGGATTTCACATTGCGGGAGATGATCATGCCGCCCGCCGACATCTTCTCCCGGTCATAGTCCTGCCAGCTTGAGCGCGGCAGATCGAACAACCGCTTGCGCTCGGCGAAGCCCGCCGCCGGATCGGGATCCGGGTCGATGAAGATATCGCGGTGATCGAAGGCGGCCACCAGCCGGATCTTTTCGGAAAGCAGCATGCCGTTGCCGAACACATCGCCCGACATGTCGCCGACGCCGGCAACGGTAAACGGCGTGGTCTGGATATCGATGTTCATCTCGCGGAAATGCCGTTTTACCGCTTCCCAGCCGCCGCGCGCGGTAATGCCCATCTTCTTGTGGTCATAGCCGGCCGAGCCGCCCGAGGCGAAAGCATCGTCAAGCCAGAAATCCGCCTCCTGCGCCAGAGCATTGGCGGTGTCGGAGAAAGTCGCCGTGCCCTTGTCGGCGGCGACCACGAAATAGGGGTCGTCCTCATCGGCGCGCACCGTATCCTTCGGCGGCACCACCTCGCCGTCGATGATATTGTCGGTGATCGACAGCAGGGTGCGGATATAGCTCTTATAGGCCTCGCGGCCGGCGTTGAACACGTCCTCGCGACTGCCGCCCACGGGCAGGTTCTTCGGATAGAAGCCGCCCTTGGCCCCGACCGGCACGATCACCGCGTTCTTGACCTGCTGGGCCTTGACCAGACCCAGCACCTCGGTGCGGTAATCCTGCCCGCGATCCGACCATCTGAGCCCGCCACGCGCGACCTTGCCGAAGCGCAGATGCACGCCCTCCACCTGCGGGCCGTAGAGATAGACCTCGCGGAACGGCCGTGGCTGCGGCAGGATGGCAAGCGATTGCGAGGCGAATTTGAACGCGAGGTTGGGGCGCGGCGCGCCGTCCTCGTCCGTCTGGAAATAATTGGTCCGCAGCGTCGCGTCGATCAGCTTGACGAACAGCCGCAATATCCGGTCGTCATCGATATTGGGGACGCCTTCGAGCCCTTCCGTGATCGTGCCGCGCGCGCTTTTCAGCCCGTTGCTGCGGGCCTCATCGGAAAGGGCGGGATCGAAGGCGGTCTCGAACATGGAAAACAGCGCCCGCGAAATCACCGGATACTGGCAAAGCGAGTGCGCGATGTAGTCGCCGGTATAGTTGACGCCGGCCTGGCGCAGATATTGCGCATAGGCCCGCAGCACATTCGCCTGACGACCGCTGAGCCGGGCCAGCAGCACCAGCCGGTTGAAACTGTCATTGCTGAGGGCGCCCCGGAAGGCATCGACGAAGGCCTCCTCAAGGCGAGCGCCATCGGCCTCCAGATCGACATCGCCCTCGACCAGTAATTCCATGTCATGAAGAACGACCTCGCTGCTCGCCACGCCGCTTTCGGCATATTCCAGGTCGAAGGTCCGTTCCGAGACAACGGAAAAGCCGAGATTTTCCAACAGCGGCACGCGCCGCGACAGCGGCAGGTGGGAGCCGGCGTGGAAGATCTTCAGGCGCAGCACCTCCGCCTCGTCCTCATGCCTGTCGCGGTAGAAGCCGATGCACATGCCGTCCTTGGCCGCGGATGCGATCAGCCCGATATCGGCATAGGCGTCATCAGGCGAGAACGCCTCGTGATAGGCCTCGTTGCCGTCAATTTCGGGCGCGCCGGGACCGGCGAGTTCCTTGAAGCGCTCCGTCCAGTCGGCCGCAAGCCGTGTAACCTCGGCCTCGAGTTCGGCCTGCGGCACGTCCGGCGTCTTGTCCATGCTGCGCCGTCCGATGATGAAATGCACCCGCGCCGAACGGCCCTCCGGGAACGACGGATAATAGGCGGAAACCCGGCCATGGTAGACGCTGGCGAGATAGTCGCCGATCTTTTCGCGCAGGCGCGAATCGTAAAGATTGCGCGGCACATAGACGAGCACCGACACGAACCGGTCGAAATTGTCGATCCTGCTCAGCACCCGGATGCGCGGCCGGTCCGCGACCGCCATGATCTGTTCGCAGAAAGAGGCAAGCAGCGGCGCGGGCGCCTGGAACAATTCGTCGCGTGGATAGGATTCCAGAGTGTTCTGGAGCATCCGCCCCGCATGGCTCTTTGGCTCGAAGCCGAAGCGGCGGGTGACATCCGCGATCTTGGCACGAAGCAGCGGAATGCGCACCGCCGACTGGGTATAGGCCGTGAAGGTGAACAGGCCGACGATCCTGAGTTCGCCGACAACCTCGCCGTTTTCGCCGAAACGCTTGACGCCGATATAGTCCATATAGGCGCGGCGATGGACGGTGGAGGTGGTGTTGGCCTTGGTCACCAGAAGCAGTTTCGGTCCTTCCAGGAAGGCGATGATTTCCGGGGTGGAGACCACCGGGTTCGGTCCCCGGCGCAACACCCGCATTTCCGGATCGGAGAGAATGCCGGTCGCGGCGTCCGAGACATGCTCGACCCGCGCGCCATCGGCATCGTTGATATAGACGAGTTCGCGCATGCCGAGAAAGGTGAAATTGCCGTCCCGCAGCCAGGCGAGGAAGGCCAGCGCCTCGTCCCGCGCTCCCGCAAAGCCGGAAGGCGCCCGGGTCTCGATCTCGGTCATCGCCGTTTCGAGCTTGGCCAGCATTTCCGGCCAGCCGGCAACCGCGAGGCGGACATGGTTCAGGATATATTCGAGCCGCGCCTTCAGCCGCGCGCGCGTTTCCGGCGCCAACTGGCGCACATGAACCTGAACATGGCTGATCCGGTCGTCTTCCGCATGTTCGATGTCCGGTGAAAACGCCACCGGCTCCCTGCCCTGCGACACGACCAGGATCGGGTGAACGGCCAGCATGAAATCGCTGGTGAATTCCCCGATCTCCGCCATCACCGAATCATAGATGAACGGCATGTTGCGGTCGGTGACCGTGATCACGTCGGTGGCGATGCCTCCCGGCGCGATGCCCTCGACCTGGCCGATCGTGACCAGCGCGTCGCCGCCGTCATAGGCCGCGATCTCGCCGGCGGCATGGAAGGTTGCGGCCGCAATCGCCTCGGGCGTGTAAGGTTCGAGATCCTCGGGGCTGGCGTGTTCGAACATGAAAACCGGGTTGACGTAGGCCTTGCCGCCCTCTTTTGCCAGTCGCTCGGCCTCTAGCATCAGGGACTTGCGCTTCTGATCGGCTTTGCTTTCCATGTTTCCTCCAGCTAGTTATTTTCAAGCGGACTGCGCCGCTATTTTTTAGGCGATTTCCGCTACGAACGAAGATCGTTTAACGCCCCGGCCATGACAGCCGCTTGACAGCGCACTCCAATAGGCGATTTAGAGCGTAAATGAGACGAATGGCAAAACAATTTCATGACCTTATCGTCAAGGCTGGTTTCAGCCCACGCATCAACAGGGCCCAGATATGACATTCGCTCCCCCTGCCGGCGCCATTGTGGCGATCTCAAGCTACGTCATGCGCGGCAAGATTGGCAACCGCGCCATCGTCTTTGCACTTGAATCTCTGGGCTATAACATTTGGTCCGTGCCCACCGTCGTGCTGCCCTGGCATCCCGGCCACTGGCGCGCGACACGGCTGCAGTTTGAAGGCGAGGCATTCGCAAACGCGCTCCGCGAGCTTGGCGAAAGCCGCTGGCGCGGAGAGGTCTGTGGCGTCATCAGCGGCTATCTCGCGAATGCCGCCCAGGCCGAAGCGATCGCGGAACTGGTTGAAAACCTGCGCGCCGAAAGCCCCGGCCTGATCTATCTCTGCGATCCCGTGATCGGCGACGAAGGCGGTCTTTATGTCGGCGAAGATACCGCAAGGGCGATCCGCGACCGGCTGCTGCCGCTTGCCGATATCGCGACCCCCAACCGCTTCGAACTCTCCTGGCTTGCGAACCGCGCGCTTGCCGACAACACCGCCATGATCGACGCGGCACTTGCGCTCGGGCCCGCCGAAGTGGTGGTCACATCGGCACAGTCGATGCTGAAGGAGGGCGTGGCGACGCTGTTTGTCGATCGCAGGCAGGCGCTGCTTGCCGAGCACCAGCGTGTCGAAAATCCGCCGAACGGGCTTGGCGACCTGTTTTCCGCGCTGTTTCTGGCTGCAAGGCTGGCCGGCGCGCCGCCGGGCGAAGCGCTTGAAAAATCGACCGCTTCCGTATTCGAAACGCTGACGCGCGCGGTGCGCGAGGGATCCGATGAACTGATGCCGGAAAAGGATGCGCACAGCCTGAGGGCGCCTTTCGCAAAAGTTGGCCTTCGTCAATTGATGCATCCCTCCCGGCGACGTAAAAGAAACTGACGAGCCGGCAAGGCACCCACAAAAAGGACGGCATTCTGATGGACTCTTTCCCGCAACCCCTTCTCGACGGCTACAAGAACTTCATGTCGGGACGTTATGTCGAAGAGAGCGCCCGCTACCGCCAACTCGCCGAGGAAGGGCAGAAGCCGCAGACATTATTCATTGCCTGCTGTGATTCCAGGGCCGCCCCCGAAACGATTTTCGACGCGAGCCCGGGCGAGTTGTTCGTGGTCCGCAATGTCGCCAACATGGTGCCGCCCTATGAGCCGGACGGCCAGTATCACGGCACCTCCGCCGCCCTCGAATTTGCGGTCGAGGGGCTTGAGGTCAAGAATATCGTGGTGCTCGGCCATGGCCGCTGCGGCGGCATTCATGCAGCGCTTTCGCCGAACGCCGAGCCGTTGTCGCCGGGCGACTTCATCGGCAAGTGGATCAATCTTCTGAAACCCGCCGCCGCCCAGATGAATTCCAATTCCATCATGACGGAAGGCGAGCGCCAGACCGCGCTGGAGCGGATTTCGATCCGCAACTCGCTCGCCAATCTGCGCTCGTTTCCGAACGTGAAAGAAGCCGAGAAACAGGGCAAGCTGAAGCTCTACGGCGCCTGGTTCGACATTTCATCCGGCGAATTATGGGTGATGGACAACAAGACCGGCGATTTCATCCGTCCGGAGTGATGGAGAAACCCCGTCCGGCGTCTCAGCGCCGGGCGTCGGTGTCGACGCTTTCCTCGATGCGTTCCATGTCGTCATCCGACAGGCCGAAATGGTGACCGATTTCGTGGATCAGCACATGGCTGACGATATCGCCCAGGGTTTCCTCGTTCTCGGCCCAGTAGTCGAGGATCGGACGGCGGTATAGGGTGATCCGGTTCACCATCTCGCCCGTTTCCATGGTAAAGCGCTCCGAAACGCCGCGCCCTTCGAACAGGCCGAGCAGATCGAAAGGCGTTTCCAGCGCCATGTCCTCGAATATCTCGTCGCTCGGAAAATCCGCGATTTCGATGACGAGGTCGCCAGTGAGCGCCCGAAACGCCTCGGGCAGTTTCGCATAGGCCTCGATCGCGAGCGATTCCACGCTCTCGAGACTCGGCGAATATCGCCCCTGCCAGTCCTCGCTTTTGTTTTCACGCGCCATATAAGCTCCTTCGTCCGGCCCATATAGACTTTTTCAACGCGTATTTCGAGCAAAGAATGCGCCCTGCCTGCGTGGGAAGGGTGCAAGGCCCGGCCAGAGCGTGCAATCCCCCGCCAGCGCATCGGGCATTGGTTGGCATCGCCCGATGCTCTGGTTTCTTTATTTTAGCGCGTCGGGTTAACGAAAAACCGGATTCCGCTTTTTCACCCGACGCTCCAGGCGAGGAATTTTCCGCTTATTCGCCTGCCAATCACGACGACAGCGCCGGCCTTGCATCAATGCCCGCCGGCGATGCCAGAACCGGCGGTAATTCCAGTCATTCCCGCTTGACACCCCTTGCCGCAGGCCCTAATAACGCCCCGTCCCGCGCGGCCAAGCCGCGTTCCCGGACCACGTCTTTCCCGCCTTTTGCGGCGGACAAGGCTGGCGGAGTAGCTCAGTAGGTTAGAGCAGAGGAATCATAATCCTTGTGTCGGGGGTTCAAATCCCTCCTCCGCTACCATCAGTTCATGTCCATATCTGTTTGGCCCGCAGACGTAAGCGTGACGTCCTGCAATCTCGGCGGCGCGGGCATGCGAAGGGTCGCGACACCATCCCCTCCCTGCCGCTTACAACATCGGGTGATCAGTCGGCATCGCCCGATGTTCCGGATTGTTGGTTTTGGCGTGTCGGCGCGATCAGGAAGCGGTAGATCAGCGGCAGGAACAGGACGGCCGTCAATATCCGGACGATATGGTGGCAGGCCACGTATACCGGGTCGGCGTCGATCGAAAGCGCGATGAGGCCCATTTCCGTTACGCCGCCCGGCGCGAAGGAAATGAACCCGACAACCACGGAATTGTATCCCAGCATCGAGACAGTCAGGCCCGCGACCGCGGCAACCGACAGCGAAACAACAAGCAGCGGTAGCGACAGCACGGCCGACTTGTAGAGCGTGCGCATGTCGACCGCCGCGAATCGACCGCCAAGGCTCGCGCCGATGACGAGCTGGGTGATCTGGACGAGCGATGTGGGGATCAGGGCAAATGTGAGTCCGGTCGAATGCAGCGCCGCGCTGGTGATCATCGGACCGAGCATGTTGGCCGCCGGCAGGTTGATCTTGCGGGCGACGTAAGCGCCGATGACAGCCGCCGCCGCCAGCAGCAGTGTATCCATCAGCCCGATCGGGTTCAGCGCGTCCGGCATGCTCGCCCCGCTCGCGCTGCCTACGGGATGACCGATATAAAGGGTCAGCAGGAGGGGCACGATGGTAACCGCGAGGGAAATCCGCGCCAGATGCTGCACCACGGTCAGGGTCGGATCGCCCTTGAACCGCTCGCTGATGATCACCGCCTCCACGACGCCGCCCGGCGAGGAGGCGAAGAAGGCGGTGGCGCGATCATAGCCGCCCATTTTTTTCAGGAGCGCAAAACTGATCATCTGCGTCACAAGCGCGAACGGAACGACAAGCAGCAGCGACGGCCACCACTGGCCCATATGCACCAGCGTCTCGCGCGTGACCTGCGACCCGATCATCAGCCCGATGACGGGAATGAAGATGTTCCGCAGCGTGGTCGGCATGACCGGTATCGCGCCGAAAACCTTCGGTTTCGCCATCGCGACCACCGCCGCCGCAACGAGCGGCCCGAGCATCCACGGCAAGGGCATCCTGGCGGCGATCGCGACCCAGGCGCCCGCCGAAGCAACGGCAAGGATGACCAGAAGCCGCAATCCGTAACGCACATGTTCATTCATCGGCCCGAACCGTTTCTTCGGACCTGCAAACGGCTGCAGTCGTCTCCCCCACGCTCGAAGCGCCGACATGAAATTGCCGGTTTTACCAATGCAGACCTCCCCTTCCCGGTATCCCGTCCTGCACAGGACGCATTTGACAAGATAGCTTTTCGAATTTATTTCCGGCTAGACGGTTAATAAGTCAATAGCCGGCTCGAAATGCATCGATCGGAGGTCATGAAATGCCAGGTCTTCCCTTGCAGGGAATCAAAGTCGTCGACTTCTCGCGGGTACTCGCCGGCCCCCTGAGCACCCAGGTTCTCGGCGACCTCGGCGCTGATGTGATCAAGATCGAGCATCCCGAGCGCGGCGACGACACCCGTGATTGGGGAATTCGCATCGGCGAGACCGAGACCACGTATTACTACGCCTTCAACCGCAACAAGCGCTCGGTCGCGCTCGATCTCGGCGATCCGGAGATGATCGAGGCGGCGCGCGCGCTGGTGGCCGATGCGGATGTCGTCGTCGAGAATTTCAAGCAGGGCGGGATGGAACGCTTCGGCTTGGGTTTCGAGGAACTGATGAAGATCAACCCGCGGATCATCTATTGCTCGATCGCAGGCTACGACCGGGCCGGAGAAGAAGCCCAACGCCCGGGATACGACCTCGTCGTCCAGGGCGAGAGCGGCCTGATGAGCATCAATGGCGAGGCCGGGCGTCCGCCGCTGAAATTCGGCGTCGCCGTCGTGGACATGTTTGCCGGGATGTATGCAGCCCAGGCGATCCTCGCGGCGCTGGTGGACGTTCAACGAACCGGACGCGGCCGTCGCGTCGATCTCGCATTATACGATTGCGGCGTCACGCTGAGCGCCTATTACGGGCTGGATGCGCTGGTCATGAAATCCGACCCGCCGCGATACGGCAACGCGCATCCGTCCGTCATCCCCTATGGCGTGTTCGACGCCGCCGACGGACCGCTCGTCATCGCGGTCGGCAACAACCGTCAGTTTCAGTCCTTATGCCGGGATGTTCTCGGGCGCACCGACATGGCCGACGATCCACGCTTTGCCACGAATATCCTGCGGTCGGAAAACCGGAGCGCGCTGATCCCCGAACTGGAGCGCGAACTGCTCAACCACAAACGCGCCGATCTGCTGAACAAGCTGGCGGCCGCCGGCATTCCATGCGGCGAGGTCCTCGGCCTTTACGAAGCCCTGTCGCACCCGCGCACCGAGGCGTCAAACATGCTGGTCACGCACAAAAACGCGAAGGGCGAAGACATTGTCTTTACCGCCCCGCCATGGCGTATCGACGGTGAGCGCTGCCGCGTTCGTCCGCCGCCGACCCTCGGGGAGCATACCGCCGAGGTTCTTGCAAGCCTAAAGAACCCCTGATCGACTGTTGACGGCAGGTAGGCAGAATTGCCTCGGCCTTCGCCATGGAGTAGCAATCGTCGGATGAACAAACGCGAAAACCGCGCCGGACCAGGCCGCCCGCCTACGATCAAGGACCCGATCCGCACGATTTGCGACGCGGCCTCCTGCCTGTTTGCCGAGAAGGGCTACGACACGACCTCGCTGCAGGATGTGGCCCATTCCGTCGGCGTGACCAAAGCCGGGCTCTACCACTATTTCCCGACAAAGCAGGCGCTGTTCGATACGATCGTCCTCAATACGCTTGCGGAACTCCATGCAGCCGCATCGTCCGAAATCGCCCGGCATACCGATCACAGCGCCAGGCTGACCGGCTTCATGTCGGCCCACGCCGCTTATTTTTCGGAGCATGGCGACAAGTATCGCGCGAGTTTCTTCGCGCGCGGCGGACGGGAGATGGCACATTACACAGCCGAACAATTACGGGCGCGCAAGGCCTATACCCGCCTTCTCGAGGACCTTCTGGCGGCCGGCGTCCGTGACGGCGCATTCGAGATCGCCGATATTCCAACCTTCGCGCGCGGCATTCTCGGAATGCTGAACTGGATGGCCCGCTGGTTCCGCGCCGACGGGCCACAAACCGCGCCGCAGATCGCGGAAAGCTACGCGAAGACGATTCTCGCCGGCATCGCACACAACTGACCTGATCCGTTTTGCGACAGCGTTGACTCGTTAAGTGTCGCGTTTACTACCGGGCCGGACGGTATTTTCCCGCCGATGCGCTCGGCTCAGGGCCGCTTGTTTGATGGATGATCAGGCTCCACAGGGGGCTGATCACAAGTGATCTTTGTGCCAGCCGACGGCGCGTTTCGAGCGGTATAATCCCGGTCAATCGCAAACGCTTCCACTGGCGGTGCGCCCTGCGGGAATATGAACAGCACAACACGCTCTCCAACGGCAAGGCTCTCCGCCGAAAGCGTACTGGCCGGTCTCGCTCCCGGCGCTTCGGCTGGCGTTTCTCGCAATCCGGACAGATGTAAACGGTTCCCTTTCATGCTATTCCCTGATTGGTATCTCCGCAGACAATTGCCCGCCCGGTCGCGCCGGGAGGGCGCCGTTGACGGAGGATTG
Source organism: Martelella sp. NC20 (assembly GCF_013459645.1). NCBI lineage: Bacteria > Pseudomonadati > Pseudomonadota > Alphaproteobacteria > Hyphomicrobiales > Aurantimonadaceae > Martelella > Martelella soudanensis. The sequence continues at coordinate 2,862,733 of NZ_CP054861.1, read as the reverse complement.
GCCGGCGGAGGGATAGCGGGATGGCCGATATTGGGACGAAAGCGCCGGTCTTGCGATCGTCCGTGCTGACATGCGCAGCCGACCAGGCCGCGATGCAGCCATGGATCGACATGGAATGTTTTCAACTCGGCATCGGCAGAACCGTTTGCCGGATGGAGACGATCGATTTCGGCAGCCAGCAGGTGGTGCAGGAGGATCAGGCGGCCTCGGTGCAGAAAATCGGTGCGACGCCGGCCAATCTGTGCACGCTTTCCTACTGCACGCCGAACCGGGCATTCCGGTTTTCCGATCAGGGCAGCAACCATCCGGACACGGTGTTCTTCCTGCCGGAGAACACGCCATTCGATCTCTACGTGCCCGCGGGCACCCGCACGACCTATGTCAGCTTCGACCAGGCTGCTTTCATCCGGGATGCACGGATACTCAACCCGCGGCGCTGGGAAGCAGCGCCCGAGACGATCCGATCATGGACCTCGCCCCTGAAGGGCGCGCTCGCCGCGGATATCACGGCATTCAGTGGCGACGCTGCCCGCGAGCGCGGCGAGCATTGCGACAGCACGATGATCAGGGACCTGCTGCTGCAATCGGCCCTGCAGGTAGCCGCCCGGAGCGAGGGCGTCGAAGACCTTTCGCGTGCGGCGCGGGCCCGCGCCTTTGCCGTTTGCAGCCTTGCGCGCGCCTATATCGAAAGCTGCGCGGAAAGCGACCGGCTGCCGACGATCGTGGACATCTGCGCGGCCACCGGCGTCTCGGAACGCCGGCTGCAATATGCGTTTCACGAATATATCGGCATGTCGCCCAATGCCTACCTGCGTCTGCTGCGCCTCAACCGGACGCGCGCGGCGCTTGCGGCCGCCTGCCCTCGGCAGACGACGGTGACGCGGGTGGCGATACAGCACGGTTTCCTGCATTTCGGCCGGTTCGCGGGCGATTACAAACGGATATTCGGCGAAACCCCGTCGGCCACGCTCGCCTCATAGACCCGGTCGCCGGAACTGCTTTTCCTCAATTTTTGCGGAAATCGGATAGCCAATGGCGGCTGTCGCTGTAAGCCTGTCGCGGCAACCAGGAAAACTGCGCTTGCCGGTCCTGCCGGACCGATAAACAAACAGGGTCAGAGCGGCCGCCGGGTGCGCCGCAGCAGGAGGATATGCCATGTGCGATCAATGCGATAGGGGAACACTCAGCCGACGCGGCCTGCTGATGGGCGGTCTGGCGCTTTCGCTTGCGGTTCCGTTTGGCGGCCGCGCCTTCGCGCAGACCACGACCACCGCGCCGGCTTCCGCCGATGAGGCGATCCAGCGCCTGATCGACGGCAATGCGCGCTATGTGGCCAACACGCCGAACAATGCCGATCATTCGGTGGGGCGCAACACCAGGGCTGCCGGCCAGTCGCCTTTCGCCGCGATCGTTGCCTGTTCGGATTCGCGCGTGGTGCCGGAACTGATCTTCGATCAGGCGCCGGGAGACCTGTTCGTGGTGCGCGTCGCCGGCAATTTCCTGAACGAGGACGGGATCGCCAGCCTCGAATTCGCCGCCGCCGTTCTCGGCGTTCAGGCCGTCATGGTTCTCGGACACACGAGCTGCGGTGCGATACGCGCAACGATCGATTCGATCCGCGACAACGAATTGCCGCCCGGCCACCTGCCAAGCCTTGTCAACGCCATCCGGCCCGCCGTCTACAACAGCATGCAGCAGAACCCTGACGATCTGCTTGCCGCCGCCACCGCCGAAAATGCGGTCTACAACGCCCGCATCGCCGCCGAAACGGGACCGATCCTCAGCGACATGAACGGTTCGGGCGCATTGAAGTCGATCGCCGGCGTCTATGATATCGCAACCGGCAAGGTGGAATTCCTGTAAGGCGCTGCCGGCCGTACCGGAAAACACAAACGGCGCCGGAAGAAATTCCGGCGCCGTCTGCTATTGGGGCATGATGCCTCAGGCCATGGCGCGCGGCTTGACCAGGTTGCGCTCCACCAGAAGCTCGGCGATCTGGATGGCATTGAGCGCGGCGCCCTTGCGCAGATTGTCGGAGACGATCCACATGGCGAGGCCGTTTTCCACCGTCGCGTCCTCGCGGATGCGGGAAATGAAGGTCGCGTCCTCGCCGGCGCACTCGACCGGCGTCATGTAGCCGCCATCCTCATGCTTGTCGATCACCTGGCAGCCGGGCGCCTCGCGCAGTATATCGCGGGCTTCCTCGGCGCTGATTTCCTTCTCGAACTCGATATTGACCGATTCCGAGTGGCCGATGAACACCGGCACGCGCACGGCGGTGCAGGTGACCCTGATCTTCGGGTCGAGCATCTTCTTGGTCTCGGCCAGCACCTTCCATTCTTCCTTGGTGTAGCCGTCTTCCATGAAGCTGTCGATGTGCGGGATCACGTTGAAGGCGATGCGCTTGGTGAACTTCTGGTTCACGATCGGATCGGCGACGAACACGGCGCGGGTCTGGTTGAACAGCTCGTCCATGCCATCCTTGCCGGCCCCCGAAACCGACTGATAGGTCGAGACCACCAGCCGCTTGATCGTCGCGCGGTCATGCAGCGGCTTCAGCGCGACGACGAGCTGGGCGGTCGAGCAGTTCGGGTTGGCGATGATGTTGCGCTTGCGGAAGCCCTCGATCGCATCCGGGTTGACCTCCGGAACGATCAGCGGCACATCGGCGTCGTAGCGCCAGGCCGAGGAGTTGTCGATGACGACGCAGCCCTTGGCAGCAATTTTCGGCGACCACTTCTGCGAGATCGTGCCGCCGGCCGACATCAGGCAGATATCGGTCTCGGAGAAATCATGGTTTTCGAGGTTCTTCACCTTCAGCGTCTTGTCGCCATAGGAGACTTCCCTGCCAACGGAACGGCTGGAGGCAAGCGCCACGACCTCATCGGCCGGGAACCCGCGTTCTTCGAGGATGGACAGCATTTCGCGCCCGACATTACCGGTCGCGCCGACAACTGCAATCTTGAAACCCATGATGATAAGCTCTCTTTCGTTTCTCTCCTCGAAAATCGCGGGAGTGGAAGATCCGCCGAAACGGCGTCTTCCCGTCCCCGGCCGAACCGGGGAGAGAGCGGTGGGCCAGGAACGTCAGACGGTTTTCGTCGTCGTTTTCTTGGCCGATGTGAAGAAATTGCGGGCAGGCGAAATCCGGCCGCCGGCGCGGTGCGCCAGAGTGACATCAACAGCAATGTGACGCACGGATAGCGGCATTCGGCTTTTCCTTCTACCGCGAAGGCTAATGGCCCTTTTGCGTTTCCAAGTCAAGGTCTGTTTGCGGGGCCGGATGGTGCGGATGCTTGCGCATGAATTCCGGCCTCAGCGCGGAAAAGCAGTTGCGCGGCACCGGCCATCCCCGCTCGTCGATGCTGAAGACCATCCGGTAGCGCGAAAAGAAGATCGCGGTCAGATAGGTAAACCAGCTTCCAAAGGCAAGCCCGGCAATGACATCGCTTGGATAATGCGCGCCGACGATGATGCGGCTCATCGCGACGCAGACGGCAAGGCTGAAAAACAGGATGCGATGACGCGGCAGGAAAAACGCCGCCGCCGTGAAGATTACCGCAACCGTGGTGGAATGCCCCGAGGGCAAGCTCGAATAATTGCCGGCGAAACTGACCGGGTCGAAAGCGAAGGGGCTGAGATCATGATAGACTAGCATGTTCGGCCGCGGCCTGCCGATAATGCCCTTCAGAAGATTGACGACAATGCCCGAGGAGGCGACGGCGAGAAAAACGAAACTGGCGGCCTGGGCGAGAAACACGCCCTTGGCGCGCGCGCGCCGGTCACCATCATCCGCCGTACCCGCCGCCGTCATACCGAGCGCAAACACGAGAGCGCAGGTGATCAGTATCCACTCCGACTGGCCGAAATGGGTTACGAACTCGCCATATTCCTTGATCGGACCGGAGAGATCGCGGGCCATCAGCCCGACGGGATAATCGAGAATCGCGAAGGCAACGAACAGCAGGCCGGCGGCCGCAACCGCAAAGCCGCGCCAGTGCGTTGAGGGCCACGGTTGATCCTTCATCTTCCTGCGCTGGCTGAACCAGCGGTAACGCACCGACATTGCACCTCCAAATATCCGAAACCGCCCCCTCATCCAAAGGGCAACTGCCCGGGCGGATGTTAGCCGAGCCGGCCTGCGGCATCAACGCCCGCGACCGGCAGAACCTCGCAAAACGGACTAACGCCCGGGGATTGTTTGTTGAATGCAGGTTATGATGTTGGCGCAGCTGCGGGCTCTTTCACAGCCCGCAGCTGCTGTGGCAGGCGACCGTCCGAGGATTGGGCAACACCCGACGTCATCAAGGTCACTGCCGCACTCTGCCATCGCTTGGAGAGTTGATTGGGCCGCTGCCTGGCACGCCCGCAAACAATCCGAAGCCTAGAGAGGATAGCATCACCATGACCTTTTTGCATCATCCCCCGTGCCGTTGCCTTGGCGTCGATGTCGCCAAGGACACCATCGCCATTTTTGACGGCCGCATCGCGACGGTCATTCCCAACCAGCGAAAACAGATCCGGCACTTCCTGCGAAAGTGCGATGTCGACCTGGTCATTTGCGAGCCCACCGGCGGCTACGAGATCATCTTGATGGAAGAATGCCGGGGCCTGAAACTTCCGCTCCATCGCGCCGACACACGCAAGCTCAAGGCTTTCATCCGGTCACGCGGCCGCTTGGGCAAGAGCGATGCGATCGATGCGCGGGAAATGGTCGCCTATGGGCTGGAGCGATGGGCAACCCTGCCTTTATGGCATGCGGAGGACCCCTGTGAGGCAAGGCTCAAGGCTCTCGTGCGCCGCCGCGCCGATCTGGTGGCCATGAGGGTGGCCGAGCAGAATCGCGCCAAGGCCCCAAGCGCGCGCGAACTGGGCGGGCGCGACCTGGCCGCCACCTTCAAGGCCCTGCTCACTGTCCTCAACCGGCAGATCGTGCTTGTCGACAAAGCCATCAGTGCGCTGATGCGCTCCGCATCCCTTGTGCAGAGGGCCAGGACCGCAACCGCCATGAAGGGTATCGGCGAAACGACGGCCGCAGCCCTCATTGCCGCCATACCGGAACTGGGGAAGATGGACCGAAAGCAAGCAGCGGCTCTGGCGGGCCTGGCGCCTCATCCAAACGAAAGCGGCAACAAGATCGGCTACCGCAGGATGCGCGGTGGACGGCCAGCCGTGCGAACGATCCTGTTCATGCCCGCCATGCAGGCCGCACAAGGAAGGGGCGAATTCGTCGAATTCTACAAACGCCTCATCCACAACGGTAAAAAGCCAATCGTCGCCCTCGCCGCGGTCATGCGAAAGATAGTCATCACATTGAATGCAAGGTTCAGAGACCAGCTAAGCCAACAGAGTTGATGACAGCAAGATTACGACCGAAGACGGTCGCGCGGGCGCGGCCGGCGCCGGCGCACCGGAAGGCCCGTCTCCGGCACCGCAAACAGCAGCCGGTAACGGGCGAAAACGCAGGCGACAAGCACGGAAACCCAGGCGCCGTAGAACAGGCCCGCCGACACGTCGCTCGGATAGTGAGCGCCGACGGCGATGCGGGCAAAGCCGAAGAAGATTGCAAAGGCGGCGAACAACGGCCCGAGCCTCGGATAGAGCAGCGCCAGACCGGCGAAGATCGCGCCGGACGTGGTCGAATGACCGGAGGGGAAGCTTGCGTAATCATAGGCCCAGACGCCGACATTGAAGTGCAGGTCGCCGACCGTATCGAACAGGGTCGGCCGCGCCCGGCCGATCAGGCGCTTGACCACATTGACGGTGGCGCTTGCAAGCGCGACGGAACAGAACAGGTAGAAGCCCTGATGCAGCACCAGCGCCGCGCGGAACTTGGCGCGCGGACCAGCAAGAAAGGTGACCGCCGCGAGGGCAAGGAGCGTGACTGTCCCGCTTGCCCCCAATATCCACGGCGCCGTGGTGACATCGGTCAGCCGCGCGGCGAACCCCTGAAACCGCGACGACATCGCATCGCGCGCGACCGCCACCGGGCCGTCCAGGGTCGCCATGCACAGCAGCGCCAGCGTGGCCGCGGGCAACAGAAACCACGGCCAGCGCGTCGAGGAAAGGCGGAATGCGTCATGGGCAACGCGCCGCTTCCAGAACAGCGGCGGCATGCGGACACCGTTTTTGGGGAAGTTTTGGGGGACGTTTCGTCGGATCTCGCTCATCCCGACAAGATAGCGCGGCGGCGGCGGTTATAAACCCCGCCGCCGGCTCTCAGGTTCAAACGCCGAGCTTGGCGGCGAAGGCGGCGACCACGGCGTCGCCCATTTCGCTGGTGCCGACCTTGCGGCAACCGGGCGACATGATGTCGCCGGTGCGAAGCCCGTCATCCAGCACCCTGGCAATCGCGGCGTCCAGCGCCTCGGCCTCGGTGATCATGTTGAACGAATAGCGCAGGCACATCGCAAACGAGGCGAGCATGGCGAGCGGATTGGCAATCCCCTGCCCGGCGATATCGGGCGCGGAGCCATGGACCGGCTCATACATCGCCTTGCGCTTGCCGGTGACGACATCTTCCGCGCCGAGCGAGGCCGATGGCAGCATGCCGAGCGAGCCGGTCAGCATCGCCGCGACATCCGACAGCATGTCGCCGAACAGATTGTCGGTTACGATCACGTCGAACTGCTTGGGCGCGCGCACGAGCTGCATGCCGCCGGCATCGGCCAGCATGTGCGACAATTCGACATCGGCGAATTTTTCCTTGTGCACCCGGGTCACGACCTGGTTCCAGAACAGGCCGGACTTCATCACGTTGCGCTTTTCCATCGAGCAGACGCGGTTGTCGCGGGTGCGCGCCAGTTCGAAGGCGACGGCGGCGATGCGCTCGATCTCGTAGGTATCGTAGACCTGGGTGTCGATCGCGCGCTGCTGGCCGTTTTCGAGGTCGATGATTTCCTTGGGCTCGCCGAAATAGACGCCGCCGGTCAATTCGCGCACGATCAGGATATCGAGGCCTTCCACCAGTTCCGGCTTCAGCGAGGATGATGCCGCAAGCGCCGCATAGCAGATCGCCGGACGCAGATTGGCGAACAGTTCCAGATCCTTGCGCAGCCGCAGAAGCCCGGCCTCCGGGCGCACGTCATAGGCGACATTGTCCCATTTGGGGCCACCGACAGCGGCAAACATCACCGCATCGGCGGCCATCGCCAGCGCCATGTCGTCATCCGAGATCGCCTTGCCATGGGCATCATAGGCGGCGCCGCCGACAAGGCCCCTCTCGATTTCGAAACCCGCAGCGGCCTTGTCGTTCAAAAGAGCGACCACCTTGAGGAACTCGGTCGAAATTTCCGGGCCGATGCCGTCGCCGGGCAGAAGAAAGAGTTTACGCTGGCTCAATGATGCCTCCCTCGATGCTGGGCCGCGCGCCATCCGGTATGTCGGCGCCTCTGGCGGGCCGAGGCGGTTCTAGACCGCGGGACCGCGCAATTCAAGGCGGTTGAGCGCCGTTGCGGTACGTGTTGGGCCGAAAGCTATTTCAGGGGATTTGTGTCAAGGCGGGCCACCAGGGTATCGGCCTTCTGTGGCGGGACGCCATATTTGAGCTGCACCACCTTGTAGCCGCCCGCCTGCAGCCGCGCGAGCAGCGGGCCGATCGCCCGCGCGGTGCGGCCCTGCAGATCATGCATCAGCACGATCCCGCCGCCCCGGTCCTCGAGCCCGCTCATCACCCGCTCCACCAGTTGCTCGGTCGTCGCCTCGATATAATCGCGGGAATCGACATCGGCGCCGACCGGGATCAGGCCCCGGTTCTGAAGCGCCCTGTCGAGCCGTTCGTTTTCGGCCAGATAGGGAAAGCGGAAGAAGTGCGGCGTTTTGCCGGTTGCCTCCGCCACGATGGCCGCACCCCGGTCGATATTGGCGAGGGCTGCGTCAAACCCGAGCGCGGGCAGATAGGGATGCGACCAGGTGTGGGTGGCGATCGTCTGGCCGGCCTTGGCCACCAGCGCCGCCGTTTCCGGGTAATAATGCGCCATCTCGCCGACCATGAAGAACAGACCCTTGACCCCGTAGGCATCGAGCGCGTCCAGCACCGCGTTGGTGCGGCCGGGAACCGGGCCGTCATCGAAGGTCAGCACCACTTCCAGCGGCGCAAGCGTGATGTCGCGGGTCTCATCCAGATAGATCGTGCGGCCAGCAAGCGGATGATATTCCGGCTTGCCGTCCTCGCCGAGGCTGATCGACATGACCTGCGCGCCGCGATCGGCGCCGTCCACGATGCGCGAATGAATGGATCCAAGCTGCAATGGTGCGTCCTCGATCTGCACGATCTCCCCGATCGAACCCGTCGTGATCACCTCGATCGCATCCGGACCGTCGGAGATGACGCGGGCGGGAGCCGGCAGCAGCGCGGTCTTGAGGATCGCTGTGTCCCGGTCCCCGGTCGAAGCGCAGGACGCAAGCGCGAGAACGCAGAGGCCCGCCAGGCCGGTTACAAAAGAACGCATTGGTAATCCACTTCAGCCAATCAGATGCAGGACGCGAAATTCGCCGCGCGGGCCTGATGCGAAAATGTGGGAATATGGTTACCAAAGGGTAAAGCGAGACAAACATAGAGCCGGGCGCAAGGCGCATAGGGTCGGACGATACTGCGGCCGGCGCGCCAAAGCCGCCTTGCGCGGCGCAAATTCAAAGGATCAGGATAGCCCGAAAATCATTGACATTGGTCAGCGTCGGCCCGGTGATCACCTGGTCGCCCAGCGCCTCGAAAAATCCGTGACCGTCATTGTCGGCAAGCGAGGCGCGGGCATCGAGGCCGAGCGATCGCGCGCGTTCGAGCGTGTCAGGACCGATCACGGCGCCTGCCACCTCCTCCCGGCCGTCGACGCCGTCGGTGTCGCCGGCAAGCGCGTGGACGCCCGCAAGCCCGTTGAGTTCGACGGCAAGCGACAGCAGAAACTCGACATTGCGCCCGCCGCGGCCTTCGCCCCTGACGGTCACGCTGGTCTCGCCGCCGGAGAGGATGATCGCCGGCCGTTTTGCGGGCACGCCGTGGTTGACGATCGCGCCTGCGATGCCGGCATGGACGATGCCGACATCCTTGGCCTCGCCCTCGATCGTATCGCCGAGCACCAGCACGTCGAGCCCGGCCTCGCGGGCGATGTCGGCGGCGGCCTCCAGCGACATGAACGGGGTCGCGATGATGTGGTTTTCGGCCCGCGCCAGACGCGGATCGTCGGGGGCGACGCAGCGCGCGGCCGCCGTGCCGAAATGGCGGGCGACATGGTCGGGCACATCGATGGCGTAGCGTTTCAGGATCGCCCGCGCATCCTCCACCGTGGTCACCTCGCCGACCGTCGGGCCGGAGGCGATGATCGCCGGATCGTCGCCCGGCACATCGGAGATCAGAAGCGTGTGGCAGCGGGCGGGGTGGATGGCGGCGGCAAGCCTGCCGCCCTTGATCGCCGACATGTGCTTGCGCACGCAATTGACCTCGTCGATCGACGCGCCGCAGCGCAGCAGCGCCTTGTTGAGGGCGATCTTGTCTTGAAGCGTCACCCCTTCCGGCGGCAGCGACAGCAGGGCCGAGCCGCCGCCCGAGATCAGCACGATCACCAGATCGTCTTCCGTAAGGCTAGAGACCGTTTCCAGAATCCGTTTCGCAGCCTTTTCGCCGGCTTCATCCGGCACCGGGTGGGACGCCGAGAGGATTTCGATCCGCTCGCAGGGCGCTTCATGGCCGTAGCGGGTCACGACCACGCCTTCGAGCGGCCCCTGCCAGCAAGCCTCCAGCGCTTCCGCCATGCGCGCCGAGCCCTTGCCGGCCCCGACAACCACGGTGCGGCCCTTCGGCGGCTCCGGCAGATATCCGGCGAGCTGTTTCATCGGATCGGCGGCGGCCACGGCGGCATCGAAAAGCATACGCAGGAAAGCGCCGGGTTGATCTTCGAAATTGATACGGGAATTCATGGGGTTTTCCTCATGCGGCTGTTCCCCTATGTTCCACATAACCTCGGATCGCTCAAGTTTGTTCGGAACACTTTGCTCCGGTTGTGCGTTCGGAGAACAGCGGGTCGTGCGCCCGGACGATTCTTTTCGCCTCTCTGTGCCCAGCCGCCATGACAGAACCGAATCCGCGCAGCCACGCCACGCTCTATTTTTGCAAGGAAGGATTGATGATGGCAGATAATAACGGGTCCGGTAAATATCCCAATATCGCGCTTGTTTCCACGCATGGATATGTTGCCGCAGATCCGCCGCTTGGCGCCGCCGATACCGGCGGACAGGTCGTATACATTCTTGAACTGTCGAAAAAACTCGCCCAGCTCGGCTTTTCCGTCGATATCTACACCCGCCGGTTCGAGGATCAGCCGGAGATCGACGAGGTTGACGAGCGTGTCCGCGTGGTGCGCATTCCCTGCGGCGGCAAGGACTTCATTCCCAAGGAATATCTCTACAAGCATCTGCTGGAGTGGAGCGAGAACGCGCTGCGCTACATGCGCGAACACGACCTCCATTATACCTTCATCAACTCCCACTACTGGGACGCCGGCTATGCCGGCCTGCGGCTCGCCGAGGCGCTTCATATTCCCCATCTGCACACGCCGCATTCTATCGGCCTGTGGAAGAAGCGGACGATGGAGACCGATTATCCGGACAAAAAGGAGCAGTTCGAGAAGGACTTCAACTTCACCGAACGGATCAAGCATGAAAACAAGATCTACCGCGCCTGCGACAGCGTGATCGCGACCACGCCGATCCAGGTCGACATGCTGGTGGAGGATTACGGCATCCGCGAGGACCGGGTCTACATGATCCCGCCCGGCTATGACGACAACCGCTTCTACCCGGTTTCCGGCGCGACCCGGGGCATGCTGCGCGAACAGTTCGGCTTCAAGGGCAAGACCGTGCTGGCGCTCGGCAGGCTTGCCACCAACAAGGGCTACGACCTCCTGATCCAGGCGTTTTCGGTAATGGCCGAGCGTGTTCCAGATGCCGAGCTCCAGCTTGCCGTCGGCGGTGCGGACATGGATGAGCTTGAAACCAAGATCCTGAACGAGCTCAAGGCGCTGGTGACGGAACTGGGGCTCGAGGACAAGGTTCATTTCTCCGGCCATGTCTCCGACGAGGCCCTGCCCGACATCTATCGCGCGGCCGACATGTTCGTGCTTTCAAGCCGCTATGAGCCGTTCGGCATGACCGCGATCGAGGCGATGGCATCGGGTACGCCGACAGTGGTCACCACCAATGGCGGGCTTTACCGCGCGATCAGCTTCGGGCGACACGCGCTGTTTGCCGACACGTTCGACAAATACGATCTCGGCATCATGATGATGAAGCCGTTCAAGCACCAGCGGCTCTATAACCGCCTGGCCCGCATGGGAGCGCACAAGGCGCGCAGCCTGTTCACCTGGACCGGGATCGCGCAGCAATTGATCTCGCTGGTGGAAGGCCGCCCGATGCGGCAGTCCTTGGAGGACAGCGACTGGGCCGAACCCTGGCATGACGGCGACTGAGGCGATGGCAATCCGGCTTTTCTCATCCGATCTCGACGGCACGCTTGTCGGCCACAATGGCTCGACGGAACGTTTCCGCCGGGCCTTCGATGCCATGCCCGAAGCCGAACGACCGCTGCTGGTCTATAACAGCGGGCGGCTCGTCAACGACATTCGCGAGCTGATCGGCATGGTCGGCCTGCCGGAACCCGATTTCCTGATCGGCGGCGTCGGCACCATGGCGCATGACCACCGTGCCGGCCTGCCCGTTGGCGGGTTCGACGATTTCATCGGCAGTTCGTTCGATGCGGAAAAGGTCGAGCGGATCATGAACAGCATCCCCGACGTGACCCGCCAGCCCGACCGCTACCAGCACGGCTACAAATCGAGCTGGTACCTGCAAAACGCCAAGAAGAGCCGGCTCAAGGTGATCGAGGAGGCGCTGACCACCAAAGGCCTGGAGGTCAAGCTGGTCTATTCATCGGCGCGCGATCTCGACATCCTGCCGCGCAATGCCGACAAGGGCGCCTGTCTTTCGTGGCTGTGCCAAAAACTCGGCATCGCCCATGACGATGTCGTGGTTGCCGGCGACACTGGCAATGACAGCGCGATGTTTGCGGTGCCCGAGGTGCGCGGCATCATCCCCGCCAACGGCCATGACGACCTGCGCGCCCTGGCGAAAAGCAATGGCCGGATCTACCAGGCCCGCGGCGAAATCGCCGACGGCGTGATCGAGGGGCTCAGGCATTTCGGGGTCGCGATTTAAAGCCCGAAACCAGCGACGACGGGGCCGCGATCGCCTGGAAGAACAGGCCCGTGCGCCGCATTCTGTTTGTTGACACCCCCCTGCGCAATCACGGCGTCGCCTCCCTCTCCACCGTCATACCGGCCTTGAGCCGGAATCCAGCAAGCGCCGAATCCTTGCGCGCGAAGGTACTTTTCTCGCCTCGCCACAAGCGGCCCTGGATCCCGGCTCAGGGCCGGGATGACGAATGGGCTTGAGGAGAACTTTGTCAGAAATTCGAACGGAAAAGCGCGCCCCGCTTTTTCCTCGGGCGTCGCTGTTCACATGGTCCGTCACGCCATTCGGCTGGGCTTTGCTACCACCGCGTCGGCTCGCCGGGCGCGGCGGCTTCGATCGCCAGCGCGTGAAGGCCATCGGCGAATTCGGGGCCCAGTGCCTCATTGACGGCACGATGTCGTGCGATGCGGCTCATCCCTTTGAACTTGCCGGATACGATCCTGATCCTTAAATGGGTGATCTCGGGAGCGTCCGGCTCATCGTAGTGGCCGGCATGTTGCGCGCTCTCGTCTTTCAGAATCAGCCGTTCGGGACGGAAGAGTGTGGTAAGTCGGTCTTCGATTTTGGCGGCCATCGTCATCGATCTGCTCCTCATTTGCGGCTGAAGCGGTAACAGTCCAGAAAGCCTGTAACAAACCCCGTTGTCAATTCTTGTTGTGGCGGGAACGTAAGGTCATAATCAAGCGTCATGAATCTCGATTCCAAATATTTCGACCGCCTCCGCACCAAGCGCAAGGGTCCCGCCTCGGCAAAGCCAGAGCAGGAGACCACTGTGCCCGAGTGCCAGTGGGACGGCTGCCACAAGCCCGGAAAGCACAAGGCCCCTGTCGGCCGCAATGCCGAAGGCCAGTTTTTCCTGTTCTGCTTCGAGCATGTGAAAACCTACAACAAGGGCTATAATTATTTCGAGGGCCTGTCCGACAGCGATATCGCGCGCTACCAGAAGGAGGCGCTCACCGGCCACCGGCCGACATGGACCGTCGGCGTCAACGGCGATACCCGCAAGACGCCCTTCCATGGCTCGAAGAAAGCCGGCAATGCCGCTTCGGCGGCGCGCCTGCGCGACCCGTTCGGTTTCGTCAACGACGGCAAGGATGGCCGGCCGCTACGGCCGAAGCGCGAGCGCAAGCTGAAGACGCTCGAAGCCAAGGCCTTCGACACGCTGAATCTGACCGCGACGGCCACCTCCGACGATATCAAGAAGCAATACAAAATGCTGGTCAAGAAGCATCACCCGGATGCCAATGGCGGCGATCGCGGCTCGGAGGAAACTTTTCGTGCCGTGGTGCAGGCATACCAATTGTTAAAGCAGGCCGGCTTCTGCTAGGAACACTTCTATCAAAAGCAGATAAAAGACCGTTGAGCGGCTTTTTCCCAGGAGCCGCGCTGGAGAAATGATGAGCAAGATCGATCTTGACTACTCGAACCTGCCGGACATCACCGTCTCGGTTCGTGAAACCTTCGGCCTCGATGTCGACCTGAAAGTCCCGGCCTATTCGACCGATGACCCTTACGTTCCCGACCTCGATCCCGATTACCTGTTCGATCGCGACACCACGCTCGCCATTCTCGCGGGCTTTGCCCATAACCGCCGCGTGATGGTTTCCGGCTATCACGGCACCGGCAAGTCCACCCATATCGAACAGGTCGCCGCCCGCCTGAAATGGCCGTGCGTGCGCGTCAACCTCGACAGCCATGTCAGCCGTATCGATCTCGTCGGCAAGGATGCGATCGTGGTCAAGGACGGGCTGCAGGTCACCGAGTTCAAGGACGGCATCCTGCCCTGGGCCTATCAGCACAATGTCGCGCTCGTCTTCGACGAATATGACGCCGGCCGGCCGGACGTGATGTTCGTGATCCAGCGCGTTCTGGAATCCTCGGGCCGGCTGACGCTGCTCGACCAGAGCCGCGTGATCAGCCCCCACCCGGCCTTCCGCCTGTTTGCGACCGCCAACACGGTCGGCCTTGGCGACACCACCGGGCTTTATCACGGCACCCAGCAGATCAACCAGGCCCAGATGGACCGCTGGTCGCTGGTCACCACGCTCAACTACCTGCCGCATGAGCAGGAGGTGAACATCATCCTCGCCAAGGTCAAGAGCTTCGCCAAGACCCCCGAGGGTCGCGAGACCGTCTCCAACATGGTGCGCGTTGCCGACCTCACCCGTTCGGCCTTCGTCAACGGCGATCTTTCGACGGTGATGAGCCCGCGCACGGTGATCAACTGGGCCGAGAACACCGAGATCTTCGGCAATGTCGGCTTCGCCTTCCGCGTCACCTTCCTCAACAAGTGCGACGAGCTGGAGCGCACGCTGGTGGCCGAGCAGTATCAGCGCGCCTTCGGCGAGGAGCTGAAGGAAAGTGCCGCCAACGTCGTGATCAGCGCCTGAGGAAATTTTCATGGCCGGTCCCGGCGACAACCGAAAATCCAACCCGTATGCACCGGTCGATCTGGAGCCGCTGCATCGCGCCGTTTCCGGCTGCGTGCGCGCGATCTCCGGAGAGCGGGAGGCCGAGGTCGTGTTTTCGCGCGACCGGCCGGGGATGAGCGGCAACCAGATCCGGCTGCCGGAATTCTCCAAGCGCCCGACGCCCGAGGAACTTGCCGTGGTGCGCGGGCTTGGCGATTCGATGGCGCTCAGGATGGCCTGCCACAATCCGGTGACCCATGCGCATATGTCGCCCGGCGGCACCGAGGCGCAGGCGATTTTCGACGCCGTCGAACAGGCGCGGATCGATTCGATCGGCGCAAAACGCATGCCCGGCATGGCGAAGAACCTTGCCGCCATGCATGCCGAGAAATATGAAAAGGCCAATTTCGCCGCCATCGACCGCAAGGAGGACGCACCGGTTTCCGAGGCGGTCGCCATGCTGGTGCGCGAAAAGCTGACAGGCGAAAAGCCGCCGGATTCGGCCGGACAGGTGCTCGATTTCTGGCGGGAGTTCATCGAGGACAAGGCCGCCGTCGATCTTGACCGGCTGCAAGGCTCGATCGACGATCAGGACGCCTTTGCCCGGGTTATCCGCTCGATGCTGTCGTCGATGGAAATGGCCGATGACTACGCCGGCGACGATCTCGAAAACGACGACGAGGAGGAAAACCTCTCCGACGACGAACAGCCGCGTTCCGAACGCGAAAACGACGAGCAGATGCAGGAGGAAGCCGGCGAGGATTCCGCCTCCGCCGATGACAGCGACAGCGCCGATGAGGAGATGGACCAGGGCGAACTCGACGGCGCGGAAGTGGCCGATACCGATCTCGACGACGAGGCCGATCCGGATTCCGAGGTCGCCGGCGAGACCAAGCGCCCCAACACCGCCTTCGACGATTTCAACGAAAAGATCGACTACCGCGTGTTTTCGACCGAATTCGACGAGGAAATCACCGCCGAGGAATTGTGCGACGCCGAGGAACTGGCGCGCCTGCGCGCCCATCTCGACAAGCAGCTCGCCCATCTTCAGGGCGCGGTCGGCCGCCTTGCCAACCGGATGCAGCGCCGGCTGATGGCGAAGCAGAACCGGTCCTGGGATTTCGATCTCGAGGAAGGCTACCTCGATACCGCCCGGCTGGTGCGCATGGTCATCGACCCGATGCAGCCGTTGTCCTTCAAGATGGAGCGCGACACCCAGTTCCGCGACACCGTGGTGTCGCTGCTGATCGACAATTCCGGCTCGATGCGCGGCCGCCCGATCACGGTCGCGGCCACCTGCGGCGATATTCTGGCGCGCACGCTGGAGCGCTGCGGCGTCAAGGTCGAGATCCTGGGCTTTACCACCAAGGCCTGGAAGGGCGGGCAATCGCGCGAAAAATGGCTCGAAGCGGGCAAGCCCGCGGCACCCGGCCGGCTCAACGATCTGCGCCACATCATCTACAAATCCGCCGACAGCCCCTGGCGGCGCGCGCGCGCCAATCTCGGCCTGATGATGCGCGAGGGGCTGCTCAAGGAAAACATCGACGGCGAGGCGCTGATCTGGGCCCATGACCGGCTGATGGCAAGGCCCGAACAGCGCCGCATCCTGATGATGATCTCAGACGGCGCGCCGGTCGATGATTCGACGCTGTCGGTCAATCCCGGCAATTTCCTGGAGAAGCATCTGCGCGCGGTGATCGAGCATATCGAAACTCGCTCGCCGGTGGAACTGCTGGCAATCGGCATCGGCCACGACGTCACCCGCTATTACCGCCGCGCCGTCACCATCGTCGACGCCGACGAACTGGCCGGCGCGATGACCGATCAGCTTGCGGGTCTGTTCGAGGAACAGGCGGCCGAAGCGCCGAAGCGCCGCCGCGGTCGATGATACGCGCCCTCCTGCTTGCCCTGACGCTGTTTAGCGCGCATGCCTCGGCTGCGGATGTCTCCGTCACGCGGATCGAAAACTTCGCCAGTGATCCGGCGATAACCCGCTTCGGTCAGCTGGAATTCGTCGGCGGCCTCAGGCTTTCCGGCCTTCATTCGATGTCTTCGATCCGTTTCCTGCCCGGCGGCCAACGCTTCATCGCGGTGGCCGATGACGGCCACTGGATCGACGGCAACATCGAGCGAGATCGCGCGGGCCGGCTCTCCGGCGTTGCCGACGTAACCGTGACGCCGATGAAGAACACCAGGGGCGTCCACGCCGAAAAAGCCGCCATGGATGCCGAGAGCATGACCATCAAGGGCGACCGGATACTTGTCGGTTTCGAGGGCAAGCACCGGATCGATCAGTATCCGCTGCAAGGCCACGACAGCGCGACCGCGAAGCCCGGCCCAAATTTCCTGATCCCGGTCTCGGAGCTGCGCGCCAATGGCAGCCTCGAGGCGCTGGCGACGAATGCCGAGGGCCGCACGGTGGTGATCACCGAAAAGAGCGTCGATGCCGACGGCAACCTGTTCGCCGCGACCATCTCCGGCCCCGACACGGGTATTTTCAAGGTGGTGAAGCGACAGGACTTCGACGTCACCGACGCCGCCTTCCTGCCGGATGGCGACCTGCTGCTGCTGGAACGGCGGTTTTCGCTTCTGGCCGGCATCGGCATGCGCATCCGCCGCATTGCCGCCGACGATATCCGTCCCGGCGCTGTGGTCGACGGGTCGGTCGTCATGCAGGCGAGCGGCGCGAACCGGATCGACAATATGGAAGGCCTGGACATTGTTCCCATGCCCGACGGCAGCCTCCATCTGATCATCGTCTCGGATGACAATGACTCGATGCTGCAGGAAACGCTGATGCTGGAGTTCCGGCTGGCGAAATAGGATTTCCGTCCTATCAGGTCGGGCCTACAGACTGTCTTCGCGCACCCACACGCTCACGCTGCCGCCATTGACCGGAAACCTCGCCCTGCCGTGTTCGTCGGCGGGCACCGTCTCCTCGCGATGGCCGAGGAAATCGCGGAAGGTCGCGCCCTTGTGCCCCTCTCCGAGGTCGATCGCCTTGGCGGTTTCGCCGCCATTGGTCAGCACCGTCACCGAACCCGGCGCCTCATCGGTTCCGTGGCGCACGATCGCCAGGCAATGGGGATCGTCGAAAATGTCGGTCTGGCCGCCATTGGCGAATCGACTGCGGGCGGCAATCAGCCCCGGCAGGCATTCAATCTTCGGCATCACGATGTCGTAATCTTCGTCGTCGCCGCCCTTGTCGCGATATTCCGCCCCGTAAAGATCGGCATAGAATATGCTCGGCACGCCCTGCTCGCGCATCAGGATCAGGGCGTAGGCGAGCGGCTTGAACCATGGCTCGACAGCGGCTTCCAGCGATTGCAGCGGCTGGGTATCGTGATTTTCGACCAGCGTGACCGCATGTTCGGGCTGTTCCGACACCAGCGAACCGTCAAAGATCGAACGCATGTCGAAGGAGCCACCGCTGGTCGAGGCCTCGTGGAAGCGATGATGCAGGGCGACGTCGAACAGCAGGAGCTGGCGATCCACGAGGTTCAGGTAATTGTCCAGTGCGCCGATATCGGGATGCCAGTATTCGGCGACGACGAACAGGTCTTCCTTCACATTTTCGCGCATGTGGCCGATCCAGTCGCGGAAGAACCATGCCGGGATATGCTTGGCGGCATCGAGCCGGAAACCGGCGACGGGCACCTGTTCTGAAAACCAGCGACCCCAGTAGTTCAGCTCTTCATAGACCGCGCGGTTGCGGAATTCGACATCGGAGCCGATCAGGTAGTCATAATTGCCAAGCTCGTCGTCGACCTCGTCATGCCATTCGCCCTCGCCATATTCGTTGACGAGACGGAAGACGCCGGTGTCGGTCGGGTCCTCGATGTAATCGACGCCGGTAAAGCACTTCTGGCTCCAGATGAATTCGGAATATTTGCCCTGGCGGCCCGGAAAGGTGAAACGGGTATAGGCGTGGGTATCGAAGGCTTCGTCCTCGATTTCGTTGCGCTCGTCGGGGTTTGCGCGGCGCACCTTGACCGCCTCCCGCTCGTCGCCGCCCATCTTGTGGTTGAACACCACATCGTGGATGGCGCCGATACCATGGTCGGCGAGCGCCCGACAGGCGGCCTCGAACTGGCCGCGATCGCCGTATTTGGTGGCCACGGAGCCCTTCTGGTCGAACTCGCCGAGATCGAACAGGTCATAGCTGTCGTAGCCGACCGAATAGCCGCCGGCGGACCCCTTGTAGGCCGGCGGCAGCCAGACGTCGGTCACGCCGATCTCGGCGAAACTTGCGGCTTTTTCGGCAATCTCGTTCCAGAGCTTGCCGCCGTCCGGATAATACCAATGGAAAAACTGAAGAAGAACGCGTCCGGCCAATGTGCCCTCGCTGAATTCGGAGTGGGGTAGCGCTCAGAAACGATTCGTATCCGGTAAAGTTCCCTGCCGTCGCGCGCGCCCCATTCTGGGTCAATCGCCGCTGACATGCAAACAGGACTTGACCGTCACCGCTGCCCGCCACGATAAGCTTTCGGAAACACCAACAGGCGTTCACGAGGAAAACCGATGCAAGAGACCGTCATCCGCGCCAATTTCGACCCGGCGGCGCTGCGCCCGCGCATCCTCCATATCGGCTTCGGCGCCTTTGCCCGCGCCCATCTGATGGTCTATCTCCAGGAAGGCCTGAACGCGGCCGGCGGCGATTGGGGCGTGGTGGCCTGCCGCCTGAACTCCGGCGCCGCGGAACTGTCGGCGCTCGATGACGCCGGGCGGCGCTATCTGGTGGCCGAGATCGACGGCGACAGCGTGACCGCGCGCGAGATCGCCGTGGTCGTCGGCACCTGCCATCCGGGCCGCGACGGCATTGATTCGCTGCTCGACCTGATTGCCTCCGAACCGCTCTCCGTCATCAGCCTGACGATCACGGAAAAGGGCTATTGCTGCCGCAATGGCAGGCTCGATCTCGACCATCCGGGTATCCGCGCCGATCTCGAAAACCCCGACAAGCCCAAAACCGCGATCGGCGTCATCGTCGCGGGGCTTTCGCGCCGCCGGAACGCGGGCCTCTCCGGTCTCACCGTGCTTTCCTGCGACAACCAGCCCGACAATGGCAGGCTGGTGCGCGCCGCCGTGCTGGCCTTCGCCCATCATCGTGACGGCAGGCTCGCCGACTGGATCGACGCCAATGTCACCTTCCCCGGCACCATGGTCGACCGGGTGGTGCCGGCGCTCGACGGCGAGGGTCGGGCGCTGCTGAAGGAGATCAATGGCGGCAAGGCGGATGACAACGGCATCGTCTGCGAGCCCTTCCGCCAATGGGTGGTCGAGGATGATTTCGCCGCCGGACGCCCGCCCTATGCCGAGGGCGGAGCGATGCTGACCGACGACGTGCGCCCGTTCGAGATGATGAAGCTCAGAATGCTGAACGGGGCGCATACGTTCCTGGCGATGCTCGGAAGCCTTGCCGGGCTGGAGACGGTCGATGCCTGCATGGCCGACCCGGTGTTCCGCAAGGCCGCCCGAAGCCTGATGCTTGACGAACAGCGCCCGACGCTTCCGGCAATCGAAGGGCTCGACATCGAGGCCTATGCCGACGACCTGATCGCCCGCTTCGCCAACCCGAAGCTGAAACACCGCACCGCGCAGATCGCCTGGGACACCAGCCAGAAACTGCCGCAGCGCCTGCTTCATTCGATCGAGGACAATATCGAGGCCGGCCGGCCCTTTCCGCTTCTGGCGCTTGGCGTGGCGGGCTGGATGCGGCTGGTGAAGGTGACGGCGACGGATGGCGGCACGCTCACCGACCCGCTTTCCGCCGATTTGCTGGCGATCGCGCGCGAACGCGACGGCGAGGCGCTGGTCGACGGCCTGATCACCATCGACACGATCTTCGAAAGCGATCTCGCCAACCACGCCGCCTTCCGCGCCGAAATCCTCAAGGCTTACGACAGCATCGTGGAAAACGGCGCGCGCGAATCGGTATCGGCTGCTATCCGTTGACCGTGCGCATCGGCCGCAGCCATGAAATCAGCGCCGCATAGGGCAGCAGCATGATCAGGCTGAAGGCGAGCTTGACCGAGAGATCGCCGAGCGCCCAGGAGATCCAGCGCGGCACGTCGAGCGAAAACACGCCGAAGAGCGGCGCCATGCCGAGCGCGAAATCGTCGTTCGGCCCGATGAAGGCGAAGACGGCGGCGAAGCTGATCGAGAAGAACAGCACCGTGTCGAGCACCGAGCCGAACAGCGAACCGGCAAGCGGCGCCTTCCACCATGTCTGGCGGCGCAGCCGGTTGAAGACCGAGATATCGAGGAACTGGCCGACCAGAAACGCCGTGCCCGAGGCGATCGCGATCCGCGGCGCCGAGGCGTAGAACGAGAAGGCGACGCCGACGACGAAGCCCGCGACCACCACTTTGCGGGCGGCCGACGGTCCGAACTGGCGATTGGTGAGGTCGTTGACCAGGAAGGCGAGCGGATAGGTAAACGCGCCCCAGGTCAGAAGGTCGGCGAGCGAGATGCCGTAAAGCGTTCCCGAAACCGGATACTGGACGAGAATGTTGGAAAGAAGGACGACGCCTGCCATCAGCAGGCTGTAAACGAGCACGGTTTGCGTCTGACGCATTTTTTTATCCTGGGTGATGCCACCAGTTGGAGAACGAATAAAGAGAGCCCTACCGGCTGGCGGCAAGGCTCTCCAGTTTAGTCAGAATGCCTGAAATCAGGCAGCGGCCTGTTCGGCCGTCTTCTTGATGATTTCCTTGCGCAGAAGGCGGGCGCGCGGCGAAAGTTCGCGTTCGCCCGACTTCAGCAGGAATGCGTCGAGACCGCCGCGATGTTCAACGGAGCGCAGAGCAGCTGCCGAAACACGCAGGCGATAGCTCATGCCGGTTGCTTCCGACATCAGGGTTACCCGGCACAGATTGGGAAGAAACTTGCGGCGGGTCTTGTTGTTGGCATGGCTTACATTGTTGCCGGACATCACGCCCTTGCCAGTCAATTCACACATGCGGGACATGGTTTCACCTATTATTCTTCATTGGGCCAAGGCTCTCAACGGGACAGCCACGCCCCGCGATCCAATTGGCGGCTATTGGAAAGTTGCGGTTCTATAATCTCGCACTCATCAAAGGTCAAGGCGATTTGCCGGTTTTTCGCCGGTGGCAAAAAATTTACCGCTGTTTTTTTGAGGCCAGCTGCGACATAAACGGGGGTAATCGAAACTTCAACGGACGGATGCAGGATGGCAGTTAAATTTCTTCAGGCGCTTGGAATTGCCGCGGCATTGCTGACAGCCCCTACCGTTCATGCCGAGGATATCAAGCAGCAGACCGTCTACACGCTGTCGTTTTCCGGCATCAAGATCGCCGACGCCGTGTTCAACACCACGGTCGCCGACGACAAATACAACATCAATGCCGATATCGAGGCGGCGGGAATCGGCAGCCTGTTCACCTCGATCGCCGTGAAGGTCGATGCCGACGGATTGTGGAAGAACGGAAAGCCGGAAACGCGGGAGTTCCAGCTCATATATCGCGATGGCGACTATGCCCGCGATTACGCCGCCACCTTTACAAACAAGCGGGTAACGAGTTCAAGCATCGAGCCCGATCCGGGTCCGCGCGGAGAGAACTGGGTCGAGGTGAAATCCAAACACCTGCGCGATGTGATCGATCCGGTCTCGGCGCTGCTGCTGCCGCCCTCCAAGAACCCCTGCGCCACCACGATCTCGATCTTCGACGGCGAGACCCGGCTGGAGCTCGAGATGGCCTCGGCGGGAAACCGGCCGTTTTCCACAAAAGGCTTTTCCGGGCGGGCGATCGGCTGCGCGATCCGGTTTCGTCCGGTCGCAGGCTATGAGCGCAAGGATGAGGATATCGAATACCTCGCCAATTCCCGCGAACTCGTCGTCTGGTTCGCTTACAACGAGGAACTGAACGTGTTCGCGCCGGTCATGGCCCATATCCCGCTCAAGATCGGCAGGCTGACGATCTACGCCTCCAAATTCGGCCTTCCCCGCTAGCACGATGAATATGCGCGCCACCCTGATCGGGTTTTCCGCCGTGCTGATGTGGTCGTTCCTGGCGCTGTTTACGGCGGCCTCCGGCGATGTGCCGCCGTTCCAGCTTTCGGCGATCGCGTTTTCGATCGCGAGCCTGCCGGGGATCGCGGTGCTGATCGTCCGGCCCGAACGCCTGAAGCGGCTGCGCCAGCCGCCTAAGGTCTGGATCATCGGCATTGCCGGCCTGTTCGGCTATCATTTCCTCTATTTCACCGCGCTCAGAAACGCGCCAGCGGTCGATGCAGGTCTGATTGCCTATCTGTGGCCGTTGCTGATCGTGGTCGGTTCCGCGCTGCTGCCGGGCGAGCGGTTGAGGCCGCACCATATCATCGGCGCGCTTGCGGGCTTTGCCGGCACGGCGATCCTCGTGACCCGCGGCGGTGGACTGGCATTCAGCGGCGCCTATGCGCTCGGCTATTTCGCCGCCTTCCTCTGCGCATTCACCTGGTCGGGCTATTCGCTGGCATCGCGCTCCTTCGCCAAGGTCTCGACCGATGTCGTCACCGGGTTCTGCCTTGCGACCGCCCTGCTCTCGCTGATCTGCCACATCGGGCTCGAAACCACGGTCTGGCCCGCGACCGGCGGCGAATGGCTGGCGGTGGCGGGGCTCGGCCTGTTTCCGGTAGGTCTGGCGTTCTACGCCTGGGATTACGGCGTCAAGCACGGCAACATCCAGGTCCTGGGCGCCGCAAGCTATGCCGCGCCGCTGCTGTCGACGATCATCCTGATCATCGCCCGCTTCGGCGAGCCGGGCTGGCGGGTGATCGTCGCCTGCCTGCTGATCACCGGCGGCGCTGTGATCGCAGCGCGCGACATGATCAGAGGAAAGAATTCCTAGTTTTCACCCGGCGCCCATCCGGGAGCGGCCAGTTCGAAATCCTCGAAGGTGAAGCCCGGCGCGACGGTGCAGCCGACCAGCGTGAAGTCGCCGGTGGTTTCGGCCGCCTGCCAGCAGCCTGCGGAGATTACCCCTTGCGGGCGTTCGCCTTTCACGATGTCCGGGCCGAGAATCTGCGTTTCCACCGTCTTGCCGTCGGCGGATCGCATCAGCCTCAGACCCGCGCCGGCATAATAGTGCCAGACCTCGACGGCGCTGTGCAGGCGATGCCAGTGCGAGCGTTCGCCCGCCTTCAGCAGGAAGTAGATCAGCGTCGAGGCCCCGCGCCCGCCGCCGGACGGGTCGCGGCCCGCCTGATCGCGGAATGTCTCGGCAAACCACCCGCCTTCGGGATGCGGCTTGAGACCAAGCGCCCCGATGATCTCGTCGGCGGTCATCAGAAATTGTCCTTGCGCTTGCGGATTTCGGCCAGAACCTCGGCGTCGCTCGCCTGTTCCATGCCGAGCAGTTTGCGGATAGCCGGATCGCCGACCCGCAGGAACGGGTTGGTCTTCTTCTCCAGCCCGATCGTGGTCGGTATGGTGAAACCGCCGGCCTCCCGCAATTCCGCCACTGCCTCGGCGCGCTCCTTCAGCACCGTGTTGTCGGGATCGACGGTGAGCGCGAATTTGGCGTTGGCGAGCGTATATTCATGGCCGAAATAGACCTCGGTCTCGTCCGGCAGCGCCATCAGCTTCTGGAGCGACGGCCACATGTCGGAGGCCGGGCGCTCGAACAGCCGGCCGCAGCCCATGGCAAACAGCGTGTCGGCGGCAAACAGCAGACCGTCCTCGACGAAATGATAGCAGATATGGCCGGCGGTATGGCCGGGGGTTTCGATCACCTCGACATTGCGGCCGGCAAAATCGAGTTCGTCGCCCTCGAACACGGCGAGGTCGAGCCCCGGTATCACCACGGCTTCCTCGATCGGGCCGACGATGCGGCAGTCATATTTCTCCTTGATCGGGAGATTGCCGTCGACATGGTCCTTGTGGTGATGGGTGGTGAAGATGTCGGTGATCGTCCAGCCGCGCTGTTCGGCTTCGGCCATCACCTTTTCGCCATCGGGAGCATCGATACTGACGGTCTTGCCGCTTTCCGGCTCGTGCACCAGCACGCCGTAATTGTCGGAGCGGCACATGAAGACGGCGATTTCCAGGGAACGCATATCAGGCCTCGCAATTGCTTACTCAATCAGCTTCAATGTAGTACGGTGGGCCCTGAAGTCCAACCATGACCCGGACGAACCTTAGCCCATGAATGCCGATATCGTAGACCTGCGCGCGTTTTATCATACCGAGCTCGGACGGCTTGCCGCCCATTCGATCGCGATGGCGCTCGCGCCGATCTGGCAGAAGCTTCCGGAGGAACGGCTGGCGGGGCTGGGCTACTGCCTGCCCTATCTCGACCGGCTGGGCGGCGATGCCGAACGAACGATCGCGCTGATGCCGGCGTCCCAGGGCGCGATCAACTGGCCGCCGTTCGGCCCCTCGGCAACCGTCCTCGTCCATGAAGAAGAGCTGCCCCTGCCCGACGCCTCGATCGACCGCGTCCTGCTGGTGCACGCGCTGGAATTCACCGAGGCTCCGCGCGAGACCATGCGTGAGCTCTGGCGGGTGCTGGCGCCCGGCGGGCGGGTGATCATCGTGACGCCCAACCGGCGCGGCGTGTGGGCGCGTCTCGAACACACCCCGTTCGGCAATGGCCGGCCCTATTCCAAGGGCCAGATCATCGAATTGCTGCGGGAAACGAATTTCACGCCCGCGGCCTTTGCGGAGGCGCTGTTCTTTCCGCCGTCGAAAAGCCGCGCGATCCTGAAATTCCGATCCAGTCTCGAGCGGTCGGGCCGCACCTTCTGGCCCGCCTTTGCCGGCGTCAACATCATCGAAGCGCAGAAGCGGCTCTACCAGGGCTTGCCGGTTGCCGCCCGCGCCTCGCGCAAACTGCTGGTGCCGGCGCTTGCCCCGCAGGGCGTGCCAACCACGCGCGCGCTACATCCCCTCTGGCATCCCGGCTGACACTCGACAAAGCCCGCAATCGCAATTATTGCTGCTGACGCTGAAACATTGAGCGCCTGGTCGGCATCGCCCGATGTTCCGGATTCTTTGTTCTGGCGTGTCAGGTTAGCGAAAAACCGGATTCCACTTTTTCGCCCGACGCTCTAAACCGGCCCGAAATGGCCGCCAATTTTCGAGGTTTTCGATGACCGAACAGATGATGAAACCGACGCCGCGCCCCGGCATCATGGATATTGCCGCCTATGTGCCCGGCAAATCCCATGGCGAGGGCGCCGGCAAGGTGCACAAGCTGTCATCGAACGAGACGCCGCTCGGGCCGAGCCCGAAGGCGATCGCCGCCATGCAGGCCGCAAGCGAGCACCTTGCGCTTTACCCCGACGGCCAGTCGCGCGCGCTGCGCGAGGCGATTGCCGCCAAATACGGCCTCAACATCAGCAATATCATCTGCGGCAACGGCTCGGACGAGCTTCTGGGCCTGATCGCACACGTCTATCTCGGCCCGGGCGATGAAGCGATCATCACCGAGCACGGCTTCCTGGTCTACAGGATCCAGATTCAGGCCAACGGCGCCATCCCGGTCACGGTGAAGGAAAAGAATGCGCGGGTCGATGTCGACGCGATCCTCGCCGCCGTCACCGACAGGACCCGGGTCGTGTTCATCGCCAATCCCGGCAACCCGACCGGCACCTACGTGCCGTTCTCCGAAATCCGGCGGCTCCATGCCGGACTTCCGAAAAACGTGGTGCTGGTGCTCGACGCCGCCTATGCCGAATATGTCCGCCGCAATGATTACGAGGCCGGGCTGGAACTGGTCGCCGAAAACGACAATGTGGTCATGACAAGAACGTTTTCGAAGATCTACGGGCTTGCGGCGCTGCGCGTCGGCTGGCTTTACGGGCCACTCGATATCATCGCAGCACTTGAGCGCGTTCGCGGTCCCTTCAACCTCAACGCGCTGGCCATCGCTGCCGCCGCGGCCGCGATCAGGGACGACGCCTTCACCCGGGCGGCGGTCGATTTCAACCTGCAATGGATCGAACGGCTGACCGAGGCGTTCACCGCGCTCGGCCTTTCGGTCACGCCCTCGGTCACCAATTTCGTGCTGATCCACTTTCCCGACGAGGATGGCAGGCGCGCGGCCGATGCCGACCGTTATCTGAGCGAGAGAGGCTATATCCTGCGCGCCGTCGCCGGCTACGGGTTCCCCAACGCGCTGCGCATGAGCGTCGGCACGCAAGAGGCCAATCTCGGCGTCATCGAGGCGCTGAAGGCGTTTTTGGCCGCCAGGCCGGAAACGGACAGGACATGATTGAATTCGAACGCATCACACTGATCGGCATCGGTCTGATCGGCTCCTCGCTCGCGCGCGATATCCGCGCGAGAGGCCTTGCCCGCGAAATCATCGTCTCGACCCGTTCGCCGGAAACGCTGAGACGGGCGGAAGAACTGGGGCTCGGCGACCGCTATACCGTGGCAGCCGAAGACGCGGTGCGCGGCGCGGACCTCGTAATCGTTTCGGTGCCCGTCGGCGCGTCCGGCGCGATCGCCGAGCGCATCGCCCCCAATCTCAAGCCCGGCGCGATCCTGACCGATGTCGGCTCGACCAAGGCTTCCGTCATCGCGCAGATGACGCCGTTCGTGCCGGAAAACGTGCATTTCATTCCCGGCCATCCGATCGCCGGCACCGAGAAATCCGGGCCGGATGCAGGCTTTGCCGGCCTGTTCAAGGGTCGCTGGTGCATCCTGACACCGGGCGAGGACGCCGACCCCGCCGCCGTGGAAAGGCTCACCCGGTTCTGGCAGGCGCTCGGCTCCCGGGTCGATACCATGGCCGCGGACCATCACGACAAGGTGCTGGCCATCGTCTCGCACCTGCCGCATATCATCGCCTACAATATCGTCGGCACCGCCGACGATCTGGAGGCAGTGACGGAATCGGAAGTGATCCAGTATTCCGCCTCGGGCTTTCGCGATTTCACCCGTCTTGCGGCCTCCGATCCCACCATGTGGCGGGACGTCTGCCTTCACAATCGCGACGCCATCCTCGAAATGCTGGCGCGCTTTTCGGAGGACCTCGCCTATCTCCAGCGCGCGATCCGCTGGGGCGAGGGAGACAAGCTGTTCGAACTCTTCAGCCGCACCCGCGACATTCGCCGCTCGATCGTCGAGGCCGGTCAGGATGTCGAGGCAGCCGATTTCGGCCGCCACGCGCTCGACGACCAGGACTAGAGTTTGTCAGGGAAAAGTGGAATCCGGTTTTCCCGAAAAAACAAACGAAAACAAATAAATCTAGAGTCTGTCTGGTTCGATTTGAACCTGACAGACTCTAGCGCATCGGCCCGAAAATCGGAATCGATTTTTGGAAAGCACGATGCGCAGATTCAATACATCAGAGCGGCGGTATCTTGCCGAGCGGAATGAAGCCGAGCACGGCCCTGCCATGGTCGACGCGCACGTCGAGCGTCACGGTGCGCTGACCGCCGGTGAAGCTTTTGACAAGGCCGGTCACCGTGTCGATCACGCCCGCCGCCAGGGGAAACGCAAGTCCGGCAAGCTGCGCCACGCCATCTATGCCGGTCAGCTCGAAACTGAAGCGGCCGTCGAGATAGCCGTCCTTGTCGAAGGAGAATCGACCAGAGACCGCCATCAGCGACTGGCTCTCGCCGATCGCCAGCGCCGCCTGGTTGACGATCCCGCTCTTGCCGCGCAGCATTTGCGGGCGGAAATCGGTCTCGATCAGCGCGCCGCCATCATCGACGGTTGCCAGAAGATTGAGTGACACGGCGGGCAGTGCATCCGCATTGTTTTGCGGACGCAGGACCGCGTCGTTAAGGGTAAGCGCGACATCGAGATCTCCGCCATCATTGCGCACAAGCCCCTGACCGTGTTCCGCCGTCAATGTACCCTCTCGCCCCTCCGGATCGGCGAAACGCGTGGTCATCGCATCGAAGGTGAACGAGACGAGGCGGGGCGCGCCGCCCTTGTAGATCAGCTTGCCGTCGAAACTGTGCCATTCCGCGCGCGCAAGCATGCCGGCATCGTTTTGAAGCGTGGCGGGACCGGTGACCGTTGCCAGAACCGACCACGGCGAATAGACCGGCGCCTCAGCATTGAGTTGCGGCGCATCGAATACCGAATCCGATGCCCGGTCGCGCACATGCAGGCCGTCACAGAAAAAACCGAATGTCGCGGGAAAGCCGTTATAGCCGATATCCTCGCAGCTGACGACGACATTGCGCTGGTCCTGGCCCTGAAGCAGCGAGAAAATCCGGGCCTTGACGGTGCGCGCAACGTAGAACCAGCCGAGGGCGTAGGCGACGATCAGCCCGATGAGAACGATCAGCGTCCACATCACAAACTTGCGCGTCCGGGTTGATCTCGCCATCATGGCCCCCAGTGTAATTTTGAATCTCAACAGTGTCAGGCATAGCATATGGACGAATTCTGGGTATTTGGCTACGGCTCGCTGATGTGGAATCCGGGTTTTGCGACCCATCGACGCATGCCGGCCCGCCTTGCGGGTTATCACCGCAGCCTCTGCGTCTACTCCCACGTCCATCGCGGCACGGCGCACAGGCCGGGCCTCGTGCTCGGTCTCGACCGTGGCGGTTTTTGCGAGGGCGTGGCCCTTGCCGCCAGGGTCAAGGACGAGGAAGAAGTCCTCGAATACCTGCGCGGACGCGAACTCGTCACCCGCGTCTATCGCGAACTGGTGCTGCCGGTGCGGCTGTCATCGGGCGAGAACGTGCCGGCCATCACCTATGTCGTCGACCACGCGCATGAACAATATGCCGGCAGGGTCGATCTCGACCACGCCGCCGAAATCGTGCGGGGCGGCCATGGCCAGTCGGGCTCCAATCGCGACTATCTCCTGAACACGGTCGACCATCTGCGTGACATGCGGATAGATGACGCGGCGCTGGAAACGATCGCGAACCTCCTGAAGAACGAGCAGCCCCGGCCGGTCCGCGGGGACGCGCCGTAAAGCCTTTCAGACACCTGCCACACGCAATGCGGCGATCCGCTCGCGGGTCACGGCCGGCAGGTCGATATCCGGATTGGCATCGACGGTTTCGATCAGCAGGCGGTCGCTCTCGCGTTCCATGGTCTCCACAAGCTGATCGAAAAACAGCCGTGGATCTCTGCCGGGCGGGATCGCGGGCAGGATCCGCACCTTGAAATGGCCGCCCTGGCGGCGGAAACTGCCGCGCGGCCAGAACAGCCCCGGATGCATCACCACCGGAATGACGGGCACGCCGAGATCGCGGTAAAGCCGCTGGATCCCGCGCTTGTAGTCCGGCGCGGCGCCCGGCGGCCGGCGCGTTCCCTCCGGAAAAATCACGAGCTGGCGCCCGGTCTCGACCTCGGCCTTGGTGCGCGCGATCGCGTCCGCCATGGCCCGGCCGGTCTGTGCCCGGTCGACCGCGACCTGACGTTGTTTCTTGAGATACCAGCCGAACAGCGGCATCTGGATCAATTCGCGCTTGAGCATGAACACCGAATCCGGGATCCATGGCAGAAGCATGATCGTATCCCAGGCAGACTGATGCTTGGGGGCGATGATGCAGGGGCCGTCAGGCAGGTTCTCGAGCCCTTCAATGGTGAAGGTCGCGCCGGCCCATATCCGCATCTGCCGGTTGACGAAGCGGCCCCAGCCCTGCACGACCACGCCGTAGGCATTCCTGCGCGACGCCAGGAAATAATAGGGGGACTGCACGATCATCAAGAACGCGGTCCCGACATAGAAAGCGATGTTGAAAGCGGCCGAGCGGATCACCCCCATCATTTCCCCTCCCCGGCCGGCGCAAGCGCCGCAAGCCCGGTCTCGGCGCGCAGGTGAGCGCCGATAAACTTCAGATATTCGAATCCGAGAATCCTGAGATAGCGCAGGTTTTGATGCCAGGGCGTGCCGGGATCGGCAAGCGGCACCGGATAGCCGACGAAAACGGTGTCGGGATCGATATTCCTGAGCTCGAAAAGACCGCGCGGCAGGTGATAGGCACTGGTAACGACAAGGATGCGCCGATAGCCGTGCTCCTCGATCCACTTGCGGGTCTCCACGGCATTGCCATGGGTATCCAGCGCCTCGTAGCCGACATCGACACAGCATTCGAAAAGCTGGCCGTCGCCGCCGATCGTGTTGCGGATGCTCTCGGGCGTGGTCGAGGGATTGACGCCGGATATCAGCAGCCGCTCGCCGGCTCCGGCTTCCAACAGCGCAAACGCCTCTTCGATCCGGCGCGAACCGCCGGTGAGCACGACGATCGCGTCGGTCTCGTAGATCTGCGGCGGCTTGGCAGTGAGGATATTGAAGCCGAAAGCCACAAATCCGCCGCCGAAAACGATCACGCCAGCAACGAAGAGAAATGCAACAAGGCGCGCGAGACGACCGGCAGGCGAACGCCGCCGCGCCCCGCGATCGCTGCCGCCTGTTCGACGCGGCTTGCGCACCCTTTCCGCCATGCCCGACCCATTTCCAGTTCTGCGCCCGGCTCGCCGGGTATTTTTTTAAATCGCGTCCAGGAAAAGTGGATACCGGTTTTCCATCCGGACGCGCCTGTTCATGAAACCGTCCGAATCAGACGATTGACCCGCCAATCTATACAACACAGCAAATAGAGTTGAAATTCAGGCGGACGGATCGGTTCGGCAATCCCGCGAAATCAGCCCGCGAAATCAGCCCTTGAAGTCAGATTGTGTCGGTCCGCTCCGGGTCCGAACGCACGAGGTCGATTTCGCGGATCGTGCGGATGACCGTCAGTCTTGTCGTCAACGCTGTCAGGCCGGCGATCGCGATGATCGTGAGCAGGATGCCGAAATAGGCGCCCCAGCCGATCGAGATCGTGCCGAACAGCGCGGTTGCCTGATCCGCGCCGGGGGTTGCCAGATAGCGCATCTGCCAGAACCGCGCCAATACGAAAAACAGGCATGCCAGCGCGCCGCCGAGAAACGCGCCCTTGAGCGCGACATTGAGAAAATGACGCTGGAACTGGCGGGCGACGAACGAGGCTTCCGCGCCGACGAAATGCAGCACCTCGACGATATCGCGGCTGCCGGCAAGCGCGCCGCGCGTCGCAAACACCACCGTCAGCACCATCGCCGAAAACACCAGCGCCATGATCGAAACGCCGATCGTGGTGGTCGCATCCGCCATCGCCGAAAGCCGGCTCACCCAGGCGCGATGATCATCAAGAGAGGAACCGGGGACGGCCTCTTGCAGCGCCGTGGCCATTGCCGCGAAATCGGGCGGGTTGTTTTCGTCGATGGTCACGATCACCAGCCGCGGCACGGGCAGCATATCGAAATCAAGCCCGGTGCCAAGCCATGGCTCCAGCAGCCGCTCGGTCGCCGCCTCGTCGACCACCCGGCCATCCAGCGTTCCGACGAACTGGAGCGCCACATCGCGCGCGTTCAGCAGCGCCTGGTTCATGTCGCGGCCCTCGCGCGGCTTGATCTGGATGGTGACCTCGCGCGAGATGCCGCCCTGCCAGCTTGCCGCCGTCGCGCGCACCATCGAGACCGCGCCGAGCGTCAGGCAGGCGAGAAATGCCATGATCGCCACCACAGCCATCAGCGCCCGCGTCTGGACATTGGAGGGCGGCACGATCGGGGTCGGCTTGCGCGGCGCCTGATGCGTCGGTCGTGCGCGGGATTTGCTGCCCGTCGGCAAAGGCTGCGCCTGAGGCGGGAGCCGGGTATTGCGGTCAGCATCCGGGATTGAAGTCCGGTCGGGCGGCGACGGCTTTTCAGGGGCCGGAGCCTCGTTCTCCTGGCCTGGCGGAACGGGATTGGCGCGCGATCGAGATGCCGGCGGCGGAGTTGACGCCTTCGCCCGCGCTTGCGCCGTGCGCTCGGCCTGCCGCGCCGCCTGTTGTTCCCTGGCGCGGCGTTGCTCGAGCTCCTCGGCGCGTTGTTGCGCGAGCTGGCGCTGTTGTGCCGCCTGGCGCCTCGCCAATTCCTCCTGCTGCTGCCGGATATCCTCCAGCCGCCGCGCC
Organism: Martelella sp. NC20; assembly: GCF_013459645.1. Lineage (NCBI taxonomy): Bacteria > Pseudomonadati > Pseudomonadota > Alphaproteobacteria > Hyphomicrobiales > Aurantimonadaceae > Martelella > Martelella soudanensis. The sequence goes on along the minus strand of NZ_CP054861.1, from coordinate 2,830,178 downwards.
TCGAGCAGTCGTTCCTCTTCGGCGCGCTGTTCGGCAAGGCGCTTCTCAGTGCGTTCTCTTTCCTCAAGTCTGGGATCGCGAAGCGAGCGGGGCGGCCTAGTCATGAATATCGAGCCTTCCCTCCGAAAGGATCATCCGCCGCGCATTGTAGCGGTCCATCAACGCGATATCATGGGTGGCGATGACGACGGCGGTGCCCAGCCGGTTGAGCTCGACCAGCAGGCTCAGGATGCGTCTGGCCATCGGCGGATCGACATTGCCCGTCGGCTCGTCGGCGAGCAGCACTTCCGGCTGGTCGATGAGCGCGCGCGCGATCGCCACGCGCTGTTTCTCGCCGCCGGAAAGCACCGGCGGGCGGGCATGGAGCCGCTCGCCGAGCCCGACCCATTTCAACAGTTCGATCACGTCATTGCGGTAGGAGACCTCGTCCCTGCCGCGCACCCGGAGCGGCAGGGCGACGTTTTCATAGGTCGTCATGTGGTCGAGAAGGCGAAAATCCTGGAACACGATGCCCACCCGGCGGCGCAGCATCGGCAGTTCGCGATGCGGAATGACGGCGACATCGCGATCGAACAGGCGGATCAGTCCACGCGTCGGCTGCAGCGCCATCAGCATCAGTCTGAGCAGCGTGGTCTTGCCCGCGCCGGAAGGTCCGGTCAGGAACTGGAAGGAGTTCCTGGGAATCTCGAAGGACATGTCCCGCAACACTTCCGGGCCCATTCCATAGCGCAGCCCAACATTTTCAAACTGAATCAGTGCCATGCCCTGAGGCTGTCCTCGTCGTTCCATCGCGGCCAGTTTCCCCGATTATGAATAACAGGTCGTGAACAGGCCGCAAGTTACCGCCATTTTGACGGATATCCACGGTGTTTTGACCCGTTGATGCGATTGCATCCGGCGTTGCGATTGCCCGGCTCGGCCAAACCCACTAAAACCGGTCATCTTCAATCGTACACGGCGTTTCCGGCCCTTGAGGCCACGCGCTGAAGGCAAGGGAGCGCGCCATGCATGTCGTCCGCGGCAAAAACATCGAAGTCCTGTTCTCGCCCGAGGAAATCGCCGCGCGCAACGAGGAGCTTGCCCGCGAGATCGCCAAGGGACCATCGCAGGATCTGCTCGTGATCGCGATCCTCAAAGGCTCCTTCGTGTTCGCCGCCGATCTGATCCGCGCCCTGCACAAGGTCGGACTTGCGCCCGAAGTGGAATTCATGACGCTGTCGAGCTATGGCACCGGCACGGTCGGCAGGTCCGTGAGGCTGGTGAAGGATATCGACAGCCAGGTCGAAGGCCGCGACATCCTGCTGATCGACGATATCCTCGAATCGGGCCGCACGCTGCGCTTCGCCCGGGAACTGATGCTGGAACGGGGCGCGGCCAATGTTTCCGTCGCTGTTCTTCTCGACAAGCGCAACAGGCGCGAGGAAGCGCTTGAGGCGGATTATGCCGGTTTCCATTGCCCGGACAAGTTTGTCGTCGGCTACGGCATGGACGTGGCTTACGCGTTCCGCGAGCTTCCCTTCGTCGGCGTGGTCACCGGGGATGCTTAATCAAGCATAAACAGGCTCCGAACAGCTTGTTAACTACATAAACCGCCACATTTCGATGTTTACCTCTCGCTAGGAAAGTTCTGGTCATCTCATCTGCAACAAAGCCTGGAACAACGGGCTTGCAAGACGGGTTTTGAAAGACAGAGAGAACTGGATAGCGCCATGGCGAGGATTCTGATTACCGAAGACGAGGCATCGCTGCGTATGTTTGTCGCCCGCGCATTGCGGCTCGACGGCCACGAAACGGTGGAGGCCTGCGACGGCGCCGAAGGGCTCGAACTCCTCGGCGAAAGTCACTACGACCTGCTGCTCTCCGACGTGCGCATGCCGATCATGGACGGCATCGCGCTCGCCCATGCAACCGCGCACGACCATCCGCGCACCAAGATCCTGCTGATGACGGGTTTCGCCGAGCAGCGCGAACGCGCCGACGACCTGATGGAAAAGATCGTCGACGTGGTCGCCAAGCCCTTCGCGCTTCCCGATATCCGCAAGGCCGTGGCCCGGGCGCTCGCGGCTTGAGACCCGCCTGCTCTTGCAAAGTTTTCGTATATTGGAAAAGGCCGTTGTCCGCCAAGTGCAGCTGCCGTCAGACTGCTGACAAACCTATCCATTCTACGGACGTCATCCTCGGCCTTGTGCCGAGGATCTAACCACGTTGCCCCACGAGCGGAGCTCGCGTTTTGCAACAGACTGATTTATTGCGTCTTTCCGTCCGAAAATCCTGTCGTGGCGAAACGTGGTTAGATGCTCGGGACAGGCCCGAGCATGACGAATGCGTGTGAAGCGAGCTTTGTCAACAAACTGAGGGGCGCGGCCCGTCAAGGGCGGCGGCCTTTTGCCTTACTGAGCGGAATAGCCGCCGTCGACCAGATGGTAGCTGCCGGTGACGAACGAGGCGTCTTCGGAGAGCAGGAAGGCCGTCAGGGCGGCGACCTCCTCGGCCTTGCCAAGACGGCCGATCGGGTGCAAGGCGACCAGGTTTTCAATATCCTCAGGCTCCAGATTCTCATCGAGCAGCGGTGTGCGGATGAAGCCGGGGCCGACGGCATTGATGCGGATGCCGCGCTTGGAATATTCCAGCGCCGCCGATTTCGTCATGCCCACCAGCGCGTGTTTCGAGGCGACATAGGCCGGTGCGGTGGAAAAACCATTGGTGCCGAGGATCGACGACATGTTGACGATCGACCCGCCGCCGGACGCCTCGATCGCGGCGAGCTGATACTTCATGCAGTAGAAAACCGAATGCAGGTCGACATTAAGCACCTTGTGCCAGGCGTCGATATCATAGTCGCCGATCGGCGCAGACGGACCGCCGATACCGGCATTGTTGACCGCGCCGTAAAGCCCGCCGAATGTCTCGACGGCGAAGTCGACCATGGCCTCCACCGCTTTCGGGTCGCTGACATCGACGGCGAAGGCGGCAGCCCTGCCGCCGGGCACCGCGGAAGCGACGTCCTTCGCGGGACCTTCATTGAGGTCGGCGACGACGACATTGGCGCCCTCGCGCGCGAGAAGCTGTACGCAGGCCTCGCCAATACCGGAAGCGCCGCCGGTAACGATGACGGTCTTGCCTGCAAATCTCTCTGTCATGGTTTTTTACTCCCTGAAACAGGGCGTCTTGGACCGCGCCCCTCGGAGCGCCTCGAACGAAAGCGCCTGCTAACGATGTGGAGATGCCCGATCGGGTTTTAAAGCCGGACAGCAAGAATCAGTTTTGCGACTGGGGTTCCAGAAGCCGCTCGAGATAAGGCGGCTCGGAGGGCAGCGGGGCCTGTTCGTTCAGGCGCTCGCGGATGGCGTCGAGAATTTCGCGGGCGCGCTGGACGGTGATCTCGTCGGGGACGTCGACATTGTCGCCGAAATCGAGGCCGTCCGAGCCCTGATTGCGGCCAAGCGGATCACGCCCGGCCTGATTGCCCCAACCGGTCTGCCCGCCCGGCCCCTGCCCCTGCTGGCCCTGGCCCTGGGCCATCATCGAATTCATCATTTGCTGGGCGCCCTGACGCAGCGCCTCAAGCGCATTGCCCTGCCCCTCGACGGCCTCAGAGCCTTCGCCCTCGCCGAGCGCTCCGGCAGCCCCTTCCATCGCCTCGCCGGCCTGATCGAAGCCTTCCGCCGGCGGCATGCCGAGTTCGGAGAGCTTCTGCTGCATTTCCGACAATTGTTCGGCGAGCCCCTGCTGCTGCTGCTGAAGCTGTTTGAGCGCCTCGCGCAATTCCTCTTCCGTCATGTCGCGGGGCGCTTTCTCGCCGTTCTCGCCCTGTTGATCCGGTGCGGGCTGCGGGTCGCCCCAGCGTTCGCGGTCGCGCAATTGCTGATCGAGGTCGAAGGTCTCGTTCATCAGCCGCTGCTGTTCCTGGATCAGTTCGCCGAGCTTGTCGATCTGCTGGCGCATCTCGGAATTCTGCTGTCCGCCCTGCTGCTGGGCGGTGGAAGACGGCGGCTGGAGATTGTTCATCATCCGCTGCAGTTCCGACAGAAGCTGCTGGGCGGCTTCGCGATTGCCGGAGCGGGCAAGGTTTTCAAGCTGGTTCAGGAGATTGTCGAGATCACGCTGGCGAAGCGTCTGCTGGTCGCCCGGAGCCTGCTGCGAGGGTTGCATGCTCTGCGCCATCTCGGACATGTATTCCTGCATGGCCTCGCGCAATTCCTGCATCAGCCGGGCGATCTCGGCATCCGAAGCGCCATTCTCCAGCGCCTCGCTCAACGCATCCTGCGCCTCGCGCAACCGCCGCTCGGCATCCGACAGCGCGCCGTCCTCGATGCCGGTCGCGATATCCCACATGTAGTCGGCGGTATCGCGATAGCTGTCGGCGTCATGGGCAAGCGTCATCCGGGTCTGCGCCGACTTGATCAGCAGGAATTGCTTGAGGTCCGGGATCGTCTCCTCCGGCCGCAGCGTGATCGCCGCGCTATATTGCAGCGCCACCGGCATGCGGCGCGTGTCGAGCGCGAAAATCCGGCGCTGCTCGGCAACGGAACCTGCCAGCAGATTGTGGAAGGCTCTCTCCGGCAGCACCATCTCCAGCGCCGGGCTTCTGCCCACGTGACCGGCCGCATCCTCGGCGATCAGCGTGATCGTCACCGGCGTGCCGGAAAGCGGGTGCTCCGTCAGATTGCGGCTGGTGAAGGCGGAATGGTCCTTGGAGGAGCGCGCCGGCATGTTGAGCGGGAACTCGGGAAGCGGATAGACCGGTTCGGCATCCGCATCGATATCGCCGGCCGGCGCGATCTCGGCATGGGCGCGGGTCACGCCGTAATCGTCGGTCACGGTATATTCGAGTTCCAGCGCCCCGTTTGCAGCCGCCCTCGGCGTACCCTTGAAGGCGATCACCGGGGCCGCGTCGGGGTCGACCGCAATCTGCCAGCTCCGTCCCGCCGCGTCGAGCCGGCCACCGGAGGAGAGCGAAAAACTGGCGCTGCTGGAAAGCGCGTCCTGTTCCGCCTCCGCGGACGCCTGCGCGTCCTCGCTGCCGTCGGGAGTGAAGGTGATCGGCTGGTCGGCGCCCTCGCCGGAAAGCCGGACGGTGAGCACCGAGCCCTCGGGAATGCCGGCAATCGCCTCTCCGCCATCAGCCTGAAGATAGACCGGCGCCCTGCGGGTATAATCAGGCGGCGAAATCCAGGCATCGAACCGGAGCGCCACTCTGGTTTCCTCATCGCCCGCAGGCGGCGCGAAGGCATCGGCAAGCCGCGCCGTGCCATCGGGGCCGGCGTAAAACCACGCGACGAACAGCAAAAGGGCGGGCACCGCGCGCAGTGCATAGGGGTCGACGGCGGCAAGGTCCGGTTTCGGCAGGCCGCTGTCGATTTCGCGCAGGCGTTCGGCCATGCGGCGCTGATGGGCATGCCAGAGCGCCATCGCCTCCGGTGTTTGCCGCGCCGGCCGGTCCAGCCTGACGGAAATTGCCTGATGGGCGAGCGCGTTGTGGACCTCAAGCCGCCGCTCGGCGGCATAGGCCGAGGGGATGCGCACATGACGCAGCGGCCAGAGACTGAACACGAAACCGGCGATCAGGAAAAGCAGCAGCGCGATCCTGACCGCAAACGGCAGCAGCAGAAACACGCCGAGCCAGGACAGCGCGACATAAAGCGCCACCACGGCAACCGGCCACAACAGCCGGGGCGCGAGAGACTCGACCAAGAGATTGAAACGCGTAAGCGCACGCTTGCGGCGGATGCGGCGCGTCAGCGCGTCATCGACAGCATCTTTGCGTTTGCCCGCAGTGTGTTTCTGCCCGGTCATGAGCCCCTGTGGTCGCGCGGCGTGATGGGATCAGAATAGCACGCTTTGTGTCGATAGCGAGGTGAGGCCGGGAAATTCCCGGTCACATTGCCGCGACCGGCCTAAAGCCAGTCGGGCAGCGAATCGAGGCCGATGAGTTCTTCATAGCTGCCGCGCGGGCGGACCACATGGAAGCGGTCGCCATCGACCAGCACTTCCGGCACCAGAAGGCGGGTATTGTAGGTGCCGGCCTGAACCGCGCCATAGGCGCCGGCGGTCGAAACCGCGATCAGGTCGCCGGGCGCGGGGCGCGGCATTTCCCGCGACAGCGCCAGATAATCGCCGGTCTCGCAGACCGGGCCGACGACATCGGCGGTGATCCGCTCGGCCTCGGGCTTCAGCACCACCGGGCGGATCGCATGATAAGCGTCGTAGAGCGTCGGGCGGATCAGGTCGTTCATCGCGCCGTCGACAATGACGAAGCTCTTCGCCTCGGCGTCCTTCACATACAGGACCTCGGTGACGAAGATGCCGGCATTGCCGGCGATCATCCGTCCCGGCTCGGCCACGATCCGGCAATCGAGACCCGAAAGCTCCTCGCGGATGACGCTGGCATAGGCAAGCGGCTCCGGCGGCGGATTGTTGTCGAACTGGTAGGGAATGCCGAGCCCGCCGCCGACATCGACATGGTCGATCGCGTGGCCCGCCGCGCGCAGTTCCGTGACCAGTTCCCGCATCAGCCGGAAGGCATCGCGGAACGGCGAAAGCTCGGTGATCTGGCTGCCGATATGCATGTCGATGCCGGTCACGCGAATGCCGGGCAGGCTTGCCGCGTGGGCGTAGACCTCATGAGCGCGCGAAAACGCGATGCCGAACTTGTTTTCCTTCTTGCCGGTCGAGATCTTGGCGTGGGTCTTGGCATCCACATCCGGATTGATGCGGAAGGAGACCGGAGCCGTAACGCCCTTCGCCACGGCGCGTGCGTTCAGCACCTCGAGTTCCGGCTCTGATTCGACGTTGAAGCAGTAGATGCCGGCATCGAGCGCGAAATCGATCTCGCGCACCGTCTTGCCTACGCCGGAGAACACGATCTTTTCGGCCGGCACGCCGGCGGCAAGCGCGCGGCGCAATTCGCCTTCCGACACCACGTCCATGCCGGCGCCGAGCCTGGCGAGCGTCTTCAGCACGGCCTGGTTGGAATTGGCCTTGACCGCATAGCAGACCAGCGCATCGGTGCCCGCGAAGGCCTCGGCGAACACCTTGTAATGCCTTGTGAAGGTGGCGGTGGAATAGCAATAGAACGGCGTGCCGACGGCCGCCGCGATCGCCTCAATGGAAACGCCCTCGGCATGCAGCACGCCGTCACGATATTCGAAATGGTTCACGTCTGGCCTGCGTCAGTTAAGCAGTGGATCGAGAAGGAAGGGCTCGCCATCGACAGCGGCATCCGGCCCGGCATTGATGACGTTGTCTCCCGAGCCGTCAAGCACGATCGGCTTGTCATTGGGCGCAAGCCGGATCGTCGGCTCGGACTGCGCCTGCGCCGCCTTCGCCTGCTGTTCCGGCGTCGGCGGCGGCAACTCCAGCGGCCCGCGTCGTCCGCAGGAAGCAAGCGAAAGCGCCATCAGCGCAACAACTGCAATCGTGATTATCTTCATCAAGAGCCCCGAACACCAAGCGGGCGCCGCAAACGCCCATGGCAATCCTGATACCCGATCAGAACCGCTTTGTGCACCCCAAATTGCGCGTCTGAAAGAAAGTCGCGGCCCGCGGGACCGTGTCAAACCCGCGCGGGCGAACGCTTCTGGGCATAAAGCAGTCGAAGCTTGCTCCCAATATTCTCTCCCGCCTGCGGGAGAGATACCCCGAAAGGGAGAGTGAGGGTGATGCAGCATTTCGAAACGTGAGGGCGTTCGCGGGGATAGACTCGCCCCTCACTGTCGCTGTCGCGACATCTCTCCCCTCCGGGGCGAGAAGATTGGCGGGCTATGCGGCCTGCCTCAGATCCGCTCCCGCCACCAGGCGATCTGCTTCCTCACCTCGTCGGGCGCCGTGCCGCCGAAGCTCTTGCGGGAGGCGACGGAGGCTTCGACGGTGAGCACGTCGAAAATGCCCGCGGTGATCGCCGGGTTTATGCCCTGAAGCTCTTCCAGCGACAGTTCCGCGAGATCGCAGCCCTTCCTTTCCGCCAGCGCCACGGCGGCGCCCGTCGCATGATGGGCGTCGCGGAACGGCAGGCCCGCCTCGCGCACCAGCCAGTCGGCAAGGTCGGTGGCGGTGGAAAAGCCGGAGCCGGCGGCGGCCTTCATCGCGTCCACATTGACGGTCAGGTCACCGACCATGCCGGTCATCGCGGCGATGGCGAGATCGAGGCTGCGGGCCGCATCGAACACCTGTTCCTTGTCTTCCTGCATGTCCTTGGAATAGGCGAGCGGCAGGCCCTTCATCACCGTCAGGAGCGCCACCAACGCGCCGTTGATGCGGCCGGTCTTGGCGCGCACCAGTTCGGCGGCATCCGGGTTCTTCTTCTGCGGCATGATCGAGGAGCCGGTCGAAAATGAGTCCGACAGCCGCACGAAATTGAATTGCGGCGTCGACCAGATCACGATCTCCTCGGCCAGCCGCGACAGATGGGTTGCGCAGATCGAGGCGATCGACAGGAATTCCAGCGCGAAATCGCGGTCCGACACGGTATCGATCGAATTGCGCGTCGGCCCGCCGGCAAAACCAAGAGCCTTGGCGGTCATGTGCCGGTCGATGGCAAAGCCGGTGCCCGCGAGCGCCGCCGCCCCGATCGGGCTTTCGTCGAGATGCTCGATGGCGTGGCGCACACGGGCGCGGTCGCGGCCGAACATCTCGACATAGGCCATGCAATGGTGCCCGAAGGTGACGGGCTGGGCGGTCTGCAGATGGGTGAAGCCCGGCATCACCGTTCCGGCATGCTCTTCCGCGCGCGTCAAAAACACGCCGATCAGCCGGGTGAGCGCCGCCTCGGTGCGCCGCAGTTCCTTCTTCACCCACAGCCGGAAATCGAGCGCGACCTGGTCGTTGCGCGAGCGGGCGGTGTGCAGGCGTCCGGCGGCGGGGCCGATCAACTCGCGCAGCCGCGCCTCGATATTCATGTGAATATCCTCAAGCTGGCGCGAGAAGGCGAACGTGCCCGCCTCAATCTCACGGCGAATTGTTGTCAGCCCCTCGATAATTGAAGCGCTGTCCTCTTTCGAAATGATGGCTTTTTCGGCAAGCATGGCGGCATGCGCGATCGAGCCGTCGATATCCTCGTTATAGAGTGCCTTGTCGAAATCGATGGAGGCATTTATCTCCTCCATGATCGCATCGGGACCGGAGGCGAAACGTCCGCCCCACATCTTGTTCGAGTTATCGGAAGCCATGAAGTGCCTATCTGGAGAATGACATGACAGAGCAGAAGAGCCGCAAAAGCCCGTTCTCCGCCAAACTGGTTCTAATCGCGCTTGCCGCAGGCCTGATTGCCGGCGCTGTGGCGGTATACGTGAAAAACGCCGTTTATGGCAATGGCATGGGCGAGATCGCCGCCGCAAGCCAGTGCAAAGCCGCGGCCGAAACCGCAAAACGCCTGAAACCGCTGGCGATCGGCGAAGTCGCCGCCTTCATCCCCGCCGAAAAGCCGCGGAAGCTCCCGAACCTCGCCTTCCGCGATATCGACGGCGAAACCTCGCTCGCCGCCCTTTCCGGCAAGACCGTGCTGATGAACCTGTGGGCCACATGGTGCGTTCCCTGCCGCGAGGAAATGCCGGCGCTCGACCGGCTGGAGGCCGATATGGGCAGCGACGCCTTCGAGGTCGTCGCCGTCAACATCGACACCGGAACCGACGAAAAACCGGTCCGCTTCCTCGAAGACATCGGCATCCAGTCCCTGGCCTTCTACCGCGACGAAACCATGGCGACCTTCAACACGCTGAAGAAGCAAGGCCTGGCGTTCGGCCTGCCGTCGACGGTGCTGATCGATGAGAACGGGTGTTTGCTGGGCGCGATGAACGGGCCGGCGGAATGGGATAGTGCCGATGCCAAGGCGCTGGTGGGGGCGGCTGTTGGGGGGTGAGGCAGCTCGAAAGATGCAGCCATTTTCCGCGCACCACAGCTCAATTTGCGGACCTTATCTCCAATATTGACCTCGACCCACCGCCCGAATGAGCTTGCAAACAGAGAAGGCCGAACTAAGCCACCTGCTCGATCCGCCAAGTGGACTTCGCTTTGCCGGAGAGCATTCGATGAAGATAGGTTATGAGCATGTTGGCATGCTGCGGCTTAGGTACGAATAACATCACGGTTCCCCTGGATAACTCAATCAACTCATGATGGATTCTGGGAATGTGAACTCCATCTTCAGCCATGAATTCGCGCATCGAAAAGTCGTGCCAAGGTATAGACTCCAATGCATAGTGCGAGCCAGCCGATTTGAAATAAGCGAATAAAGTATCTCTGTTGGAGCCGTATTGGTCAAAACGCGCCACATACCGAAGATCAATTATTGACCTAGGCTTGTGCGCTAGAACCGCTCTTTGGAGGGTGCGACCATGCACTTTATCCATAGCAACGATAAAAATCATCAAATCAGGAAGAGTCGGCGCGTCGAATAAATCGAGCTGATGGACGAGCGGCAGATGCTGATCAGTGTGACCCGCAGATACCACATGTGTCTGCGGGTTTGCGCGACCATGCCAGCCACCGGTATTCTCGACAAGTGTCAATTGCGGCTTGGTCACGTTATTTCGCCAAGGCTGCTTCGAGTTCAGGATAGCCTACCGTTAAAGCGGCCCATTCGCTACCCCAGTCTGGTGCCCGCATTTCAAATTCTCCGCTTACTTTATTCTTTAGCTGCCACGTCTTCTCGAATGCACGAATGTACATCCGAGGTGCGACTCCTACGAACGGTCTGAAAAGCACTTTAGACTCTTTGAGCTTAACATCGTCTTTATCCTCTTCCGCTGTGACGCGCAACTGCACGATATCCTTCGGTATTGGCGGTGTCCACTCTGACGGAGTCACCTCGATGGAATCACAATGCAATTTTCTTGCTAAGCTCTTCGGGTAGGGCTCGATAAACTGGACTTCGTAAACGCCAGCGCTAACGATGTGTCTAGCACAATAGTGACATGGATATGTCGTTACGAACAGCCTCGTGCCAACGGTCGAAACACCTTCGCGCCCCGCTGATAGCAATGCATCCATTTCAGCATGAACCGCCCTACTAAACTCAATAAGGCCTCCGAGCCGGGTTTTGCGAATCCGAGCAGCCAATTCGATTTTATTCGAAACGTCTTTTAGTTCCGGAAGAACCTCAATTAAGTCGTCAATTATGTCGTTCTGCTCTCGATTACTGCTGCAAAAAACCTCGGCACGAAAAGCACAACGGTGATCGTCAATACCGCCGCTTGAGGTGGAAAAACGTTCGCCATATACACCACCACCCGCTGAAGGTACCTCGTTTGTTCCAGTTGCAATCACGGTGCCATCAGCGTCCACCAACGCCGCCCCGACTTGTCGAGAAAGACAGGCACTGCGTACTCGCGCCGAATGCGCGTGATGCATCGCAGTTTCCTCGATGGTCGGTCGCTCGACACGGTCATGCGCGATAATGCTCACAAACCTGCTCAAGTCTGTGTCGAGCAAATTCTTGCTACCGTTAAGATCGTCGCGCGTATTGTCAACGAAGAAATCTGCCTCGTAGAATGCTTCAGAAACGTGCTGTCCGTGTTTTCGGGCGGAATCATCCGAGTCGCGCTCCATGAAGCACTTCACGGCATCCTTTGTTTTTTGCTGCCCTTTTTCCGGCCCACGGAAGTATTTTTCCAAGATTCGATTACGGCGTACGTCCTCTTCGCAGACGACGCCAATTAGACCGAATGCGTTTCCGTAGGTTCGGCGCAATAAATGTATTTCAGATGGATGCCTTATCGAGTCTATGAGGTATACTCGTTTCGTATTGTCAGGGGTAACTTTCTCACCTTTGACATACGCTTGACCAATATGACCAGCCCGTCGTCGCGCAATTTCGCGCATAGCTGCCTTGGCAACCTCTGCCATGTCATGCTCGCGCATTGCGTCGCCAAGTTCCTGCAGTTCAGTAACCACTTCCAAGGTCTTTGGTTCAAGACCGGGGAGGTTTCGACTATTTTCTTCTGCCCAAACCCGTATCAAGTCGCTCGCCTTTATCAACTCGACGTCATAGGAGCCGGACCTACAAACACGTTCAAGTGCCCTAATCGTCTGCGAAGCCCCCGCGCCAACCGGGCCTACTACGGCAAAAAAAAGTTCATTCGAATGGCTGTTAGCCAAAACACTCCTACTATCTGGCCTCGGCCCCTCCTTTTTTTCCAGTTTTTTTACAGTAGCCGACTTAGCCATATTCCGCCTTCCCAAGCTCGATTTAATTCATCCTCATTCTGGGTATCAAATAAAGTGCTAAGCGCATACTTTAATACATGCAATCAAAAAACATATAAAAGCGTCAGCAAATACCGATCGTAGACCTCCTAGTAGCGAGGTCAGTGAGGTGGCCCGAAAGTATTTTACGCGTTCTAGAATGAAGAAGAGTAGTCAAGGGCAAAGCAAATAGGTTGATGCTAGAAACCATTTTTTAGCGACCTGTATTCCAACGGTGCTTACGAAGCCGCTCGCCTATTTCAACCACCAGCCCCCTCACCCCACCCGCTTCTCCAGCCGCCCGATCACCGCCTTCCCCAGCGTCTGCGGCTTCACCGCCAGCGCCGGTTCCTTCCCCTTCAGCCGCCCCGCCATATTCCCGATCGTAAACGCCGAGGCGCTCTTCAGCCCCTCCAATTCCTCCCAGGTCACCGGCGTTGCCACGGGGGCGCCGGGGCGGGCGCGGAGGGAATAGGGGAGGATGGCGGTGGCGCCGCGTTCGTTGCGGAGCCAGTCGATGAAGATGCGGTTGTTGCGTTTGGCCTTCGACATGGTGGCGGTGTAGCGCTCGGGCGCTTCCTCGGCCAGCATATGGGCGAAGGTTCTGGAAAACGCCTTGAGCGTGTCCCAGCTCACAGTCCGCCGCAGCGGCACGATGACGTGGATGCCCTTGCCGCCGGTGACCATGGCGGTCGATTTGAGCCCGATGGCGGAAAGCGTCTCGCGCATCTCGAAGGCGGCCTTCTTCGTTTCGGTAAAGCCGAGGCCCTCATCCGGGTCGAGGTCGAAGATCAGCCGGTCGGGCGCTTCCAGCCGGTCGGCGCGCGCGCCCCAGCCGTGAAACTCGATCGTGCCCATCTGGGCGGCGGCAACCAAGCCGGCCACATCCTTGGCATAGAGATATTCGCCGGTCTCGCCGTCCTTTTCCGCGATATCGATGCGGGCGAGTTCGTCGGGAAAGCCCTTGCCCGCATGTTTCTGGAAGAAGCTCTCGCCATCGATGCCGGTGGGGCAGCGGAACAGCGACACCGGCCGGGGCCCGGCGATTTCCAGCATGCGCGCGCCGACCAGCGCATAATGACGCGCGACATCGGCCTTGGTGACACCGGCCTTGCCGTAAAGCTGGCGATCCGGATGGGTGATCTCGATGCCGGCGACCGCAACCTTCGACATCCGCGCCTGACCTTTCCGTATCGCTTCTGAAGCCATTGTCCACGCACCCGATACAAAATACGCTGCAGGCGTCTTCAACGCGCTGTCGGGCCCTTTGGTTCCGCGCGGGTCTGGCAAGGCTGATCCAAGGGCAACGGGGAAGCGGCGTTTGGCGCATTTCCGCCATATTCTGCCCGGCCAAACCTTGCCCCCGCGCACGCACCCCGCTATTGAATGCCTCATTGAACCCCGGACCCGGTGAAAACCCGGGTGGCTCTTCCGGCCGCCGATCCGCCGGACAACCGTTGAAACCTGTTTCCTCCCAAGGCCCGCGCCTCGCGCGCCGCAAACAGATTTTCAGGGACCATACATGACATTTTCGCTTATCCAGTACCGCCGCGAGTGGTTCGGCACGCCCCGTGCCGATATCCTTTCCGGCCTCGTCGTGGCGATGGCGCTCATTCCGGAAGCCATCGCCTTTTCCATCATCGCCGGCGTCGACCCCAAGGTCGGCCTGTTCGCCTCGTTCTCGATTGCGGTGATCATCGCCTTTGTCGGCGGGCGGCCGGGCATGATCTCGGCAGCAACGGCTGCCACCGCCGTGCTGATGACGCCGCTGGTCGCCGGCCACGGGCTTGAATATCTGCTCGCCGCCACCGTGCTTGCCGGCGTCATTCAGATGATCTTCGGCGTATTGAAACTGGGCGCGCTGATGCGCTTCGTCTCGCGCTCGGTGATGACCGGCTTCGTCAATGCGCTGGCGATCCTGATCTTCATGGCGCAATTGCCGGAACTGACCGATGTCACGCCGATGACCTATGTGCTGGTCGCGGCGGCCCTTGCGATCATCTACATCCTGCCGCGCTTCACCAAGGCCGTCCCCTCGCCGCTGGTTGCGATCGTGCTGGTCACCTTCGCCGCCGTGGCGCTTGGCCTCGATGTCCGCAATGTCGGCGATATGGGCGAATTGCCGGAGAGCTTCCCGTTCTTCCATCTGCCGATGGTGCCGCTCTCGCTTGAAACGCTGCTTATCATCCTGCCCTATTCGCTGGCGGTCGCCGTGGTCGGCCTGCTGGAAAGCCTGATGACCGCGCAGCTTATCGATGACCTGACCGACACCCGCTCAAACCGCAACCAGGAATGCGCCGGCCAGGGCATCGCCAATTTCTGCACCGGCTTCATCGGCGGCATGGCCGGCTGCGCCATGATCGGCCAGTCGATGATCAACATCAAATCCGGCGGCCGGGGCCGGCTTTCGACCTTCGTCGCCGGCGTCGTGCTGCTGATCCTGGTGGTCGTGCTCGACCAGTGGGTGCGCCAGATCCCGATGCCGGCGCTGGTGGCCGTGATGATCATGGTTTCGATCGGCACCTTCTCATGGTCGTCGATCAGGAACCTCAGGGATCATCCCCGCTCCTCCTCGATCGTCATGATCGCGGTGGTGGCGGTGGTCGTCGCCACCCATAACCTCGCCATCGGCGTTCTGGTGGGCGTGCTGCTTTCCGGCATCTTCTTTGCCTGGAAGATCGCGCAGTTCTTCGGCGTGCGTTCCGAACTGTCGCAGGACGGCAATACCAGGACCTACCACGTCGAAGGACAGTTGTTCTTCGCCTCGGTGGAGGATTTCAATGCCGCCTTCGATTTCCATGAAGTGCTCGAGACCGTGGTCATCGATCTGACCCGCGCCCATATCTGGGATATTTCAAGTGTTGCGGCCCTCGACATGGTTGTGATGAAATTCCGCCGCGAAGGCGCGGAAGTTGAGGTCATCGGCCTCAATGAGGCAAGCGCCACGATCGTTGATCGGCTCGCGGTTCACGACAAGCCCGACGCACTCGAAGAATACATGAAACAACAGGGCCATTAAGCGCGACCAGGAAAAGTGGATGCCGCTTTTCCGTCCGGACGCGCGTATAAAAACAGGGAGACCACCATGGAAAAGCTGACAGCTTTCATCGACGCCTCGAACTACGCCGAAAGCGTGTGCGACCACGCCGCATGGATTGCGGGACAGCTCGGCATTTCCGTCGAACTCGTCCATGTTCTGGAGCGCAGTACCCAGCCGCATGCCAACCTCTCCGGCTCCATCGGCCTTGGCGCGCGCTCGGCGCTGCTGGAGGAGCTTGCGGAGGCGGACGCCCATAATGCCAGGCTTGCGCAAAAGCGCGGCCGGCTGCTGCTGGAGGCCGCCGTCGAGCGGCTTTCCACGGAGGGCGTCACCGCCGTCACCACCAAGATGCGCAATGGCGATTTCGTCGAGGCGATCGAGGAGGTCGGCGCGGATTCGCGCCTGATCGTGATCGGCAAGCGTGGCGAGGGCGCCGATTTCGCCACCGGCCATCTCGGCTCCAATCTGGAGCGGGCGGTGCGCACGGCAAAACGGCCGGTGTTCGTCGCCGCCCGCGCGTTCAAGCCGATCCACAAGGTGCTGATCGCCTATGATGGCGGCGCCAGCGCCGACAAGGCCGTGGAACGGGTGACGACAAGCCCGATCCTGGACAAGACCGACGTTACGCTTCTTGCCGTCTGCAAGGAGGGAGACGCGCTTGCGGACAAGGCGGCCGATGCCGTGAAACGGCTTGAGGACAGCAATGTCGCAGCAAGGCTGGTCACGCGGCCCGGTCACGCCGAAAAGGTGATCGAGGAAGTGGCGGCCGAGGAAAAGACCGACCTTCTGGTCATGGGCGCTTACGGCCATTCCCGCATCCGCACGCTGGTGATCGGCTCGACCACCACGGCCGTGCTGCGCGCCTGCAAGATCCCGGTCCTGCTGGTGCGCTGAGTTTCATCGATCTCCCCTGCCGGGGAGATCGCGACGACCGTCGCCCCCCACAACGAAAAACCCTCCGAAGCGGATGCTCCGGAGGGTTTTCAATTTCAGCCGATGGCTTTCGCCAATCAGGCGGCGCTGAGGTTTTCAGCGGCGCTCTTGCCGGTGCGGCGGTCGGCGACAACTTCGAAATTGACCTTCTGGCCTTCCGAAAGCGTGGTCATGCCGGAGCGCTCAACAGCGGAAATGTGAACGAATACGTCCTTGCTGCCGTCTTCAGGCTCGATGAAGCCATAGCCCTTGGTGGAATTGAAGAATTTTACTGTTCCGACGCTCATAACGATTTCCTTTCAAATCGTGCGTTCAAAGATCACATGATCTACATCATGCAGTGCTCGACTTTGATAGGAAGATCGTTCTGGGCGCTCTCGCGCAGACGTAACTTAACAAACAAATTCGATGGCTAAAGTTTTACGCGACATTGGTGCGCGTAGCAATACGCTAAATTTTTAAATTTGGGTACGGTTACCGCGATAAGGGTACGGTCGGGGCAGAAGCGAATGCCGGTTTTCGCCCTGAGGCGGGGCCGATCAGCGCCCGCCGGAAACAGGAACGCCCCCTGCCCGGGAGGATGGGCAGAGGGCGCGTGGGAAAATTTGCCGCCGGCTTTGGGCGGCTGAACCGCTATCGCTTACTTGACCGCTTTGCGGGCAATGTGGCGGATATCTTCGCGGTTGATACCGAGATCGGCCAGCTCGCGGCTGTTCATGCGATTGAGTTCGCTGACGGTCTGACGGTATTTCATCCAGCTGTTGAAGCTACGTGCCATGCTCATGTCTATCTCCCTTCGTTTGAAGGTTTTCGGCGTCGCATTCGTTGCGGCGCATCCCTGTCTTTCGACACTTCCGATATAGTGGTTTCAGGCAGTGCCTGGCAGATAGGCAAAAGCAGAAGTCCTATGCGCTGAGTGCAGGGCTTGGCCTTTTCTCCGCTGAAACCGGCGCGGAACCGGCAACAATGCTGACATGCAGACAAAAAAATAACGCTCACCGGGGGAGGAGGAGTCCGGTGAGCGTCATTTTGGTTGGCCGGTGATTTGGGAGGAGGAGGAGGATCACCGACCTATCGAGGGGCATTTGGGAGGAGGAGGAGAATGCCCCACGAATTCCAAATTTGCTTGCGTCAGAATGCAGCCTTGCGGGCGATCCGACGAATGTCCTGACGGTTGATGCCGAGATCGGAGAGTTCACGGGTCGACATACGGTCAAGCTCGACAACGGTCTGGCGATACTTCATCCAGTTGTTGAAAGTGCGTGCTACGCCCATGTCCATTCTCCTTCGTTCGCAAGCGTCTGATTGACGCTCATCAATTCGTCTTGACGGGGATATAATCGGTTAGCCCCGGGGCGAACAGAGACGTTTAAGCATTGCGCCTATGCAAAAAACGCAGGGCTCGGAGGAACCGGAATGATGCCGCCTCGCAAAGGTGCAAAAAGCCCGCCGTCGCTGGCGAGATGTCTGCTGCCGGAAAACCGACGTTTCGAAGTCGAACGATAAATTCGGAAGAAAAATGACTGGTGCTGCCGGAGAGATTCGAACTCTCGACCTCTCCCTTACCAAGGGAGTGCTCTACCCCTGAGCTACGGCAGCACGGTTCCGACTTGCGGAAGGTTTCCCGCACCGGTCCGGTGCAGGCAAGCGGCCTATTGCCATAGCTCGACTTGGAGTGCAAGACGCTTCAAGAGAATTCTTTCGCTTCCCGACAGTTTTGCCGAAACGATGACCGCCATGGACGACAAGCCGCACAAGAAAGCATCCGAGCGCGCAGCCGACGAACGCAAGGCCCGCGCGGCGCAGAAGCTCAGGGAAAACCTGATGCGGCGCAAGCAGCAGTCGCGGGCGCGCCGCAAGGGCGCCGCCGACGAAACCGATGGCCTGCCGGCGGCCGACAGCCGGGAAGACGGCGATCATTAACCCTGCATTTTCATATGGCGGTCTGTTTGGCCGTGCCGCCACGCCCCTGCCATTTTTGGCCGGTCCTTGTGGCTCCCATGTGCCTTAAATCCAATCTCGCGCAAATCAGCCGGTTTCGGCAACGACTTGTCAACCAATGCGATTGATCATACGGGCCGTTTCGTCTAATGCGACGCCCCATACTTTCAAGGAGAGGCCGGGCCTGCCCGGAATAACATCATATGGATAGAATCAGAGTTGTCGGCGGCAATCCGCTCAAGGGCGTCATCCCCATTTCCGGCGCGAAGAACGCCGCCCTTCCTCTGATGATCGCCTCGCTCCTGACCAGCGACACGCTGACGCTGGAGAATGTGCCGCATCTGGCCGATGTCGAATCGCTGATGCGCATTCTGGGCAGCCATGGCGTCGATATCTCGGTCAAGGGCCGGCGCGAGCGCCAGGGCGACGGCTACGCCCGCACGATGCATTTCTCCTGCCCGACGATTACCGACACCACCGCCTCCTATGAACTGGTGCGCAAGATGCGGGCCTCGTTCTGGGTCATCGGTCCGCTTCTGGCGCGCGAGGGCATCGCGCGGGTTTCGCTGCCCGGAGGCTGCGCGATCGGCACCCGTCCGGTCGACCTGTTCATCGAGGGCCTGAAGGCGATGGGCGCCGAGATCGAGATCGACAGCGGCTATATCGACGCCAGGGCGCCGAAGGGCGGACTTGCCGGCGGACGTTATGTGTTCCCCAAGGTCTCTGTCGGCGCAACCCACACGCTGATGATGGCGGCGACGCTTGCAAACGGCACGACCGTGCTGGAAAACGCCGCGCGCGAACCGGAAGTCGTCGACCTTGCCAACTGCCTGAAGGCCATGGGCGCGAAGATCGAAGGCGAAGGCACGGCAACGATCGCCATCGAGGGCGTCACCTCGCTGTCCGGCGCGCGCCATACCGTGCTGCCGGACCGGATCGAAACCGGCACCTATGCCATGGCGGTGGCCATGACCGGCGGCGCGGTCACCCTTGAAAATACCGATGCCAGACTGCTTTCGGCGGCATTGGCAGCGCTCAGCGCCACAGGCGCCGAGATCACCACCACCGAAACCGGCATCCATGTCGTCGGCCACGGCGACGATATCCGTCCCGTCGACGTCACCACCGAGCCCTATCCCGGTTTCCCGACCGACCTGCAGGCGCAGTTCATGGCGCTGATGACCCGCGCCAGGGGCACGGCGCGCATTGTCGAGACAATCTTCGAAAACCGGTTCATGCACGTGCAGGAACTGGCCCGGCTTGGCGCCGACATCGCGCTTTCCGGCCAGACCGCGACGATCCGCGGCGTGAAGGAACTCCACGGCGCGCCGGTGATGGCAACCGACCTGCGCGCATCCGTGTCGCTGGTCATTGCCGGGCTTGCCGCCAGGGGCGAGACCAATGTCTCGCGCGTCTACCATCTCGACCGCGGCTTCGAGCGCCTGGAGGAAAAACTCACCAATTGCGGCGCGGAAATCGAGCGTATTTCAGACTAGCGCCGATAAACTGGCCGGAAACTGCCCAGGGACGGGCTCCAGCGGTTGCGAAAGCCCGCCCTTGGCTCTATCTCGGTCTAAAGCGTCGGGCGAAAAAGTGGAAACCGGTTTTTCGTCAACCCGACGCGGTAAACGAAGAATCTGGAACATCGCATGGTGTTCCAGTCACCAACCGCCGGGAATTTTTCACATGATGACCGATCCCCTGAAGCTTATGGCGCTGGACGAGGAAGACCTCGCCGTGATCTCGGCGCATATGCAGGATGCCGTCTTCCTCTCGCCGGATGTGTCTTTCTCGAAGGTCGCGGGGCAGCTTCAGCTCCTCACCAACCGGTTCGTCTGGGAAAAGAAGCGCGGTTTCTTCAAAAAGCCCGAACGGCGGCGCGCGGCGCTGGTGTTCAAGCGGGTGACGGCGGTGCGCAGCATCGGTCTCGATCGCAAGGCGCGCGACGAGGTCAACAATCTGCTGTCGATCCAGTTCGAGAAAGCCGGCGAAGGGCCCGAAGGCTCGATCGTGCTCACCCTGTCCGGGGATGGCGAGATCGTTGCCGACGTCGAATGCATCGAAGCGCTGATGAGCGATCTTTCCGGAAGCTGGGAAGCGCGCGCCAGACCGCACCACCCCCGCTGATTTTTTTCCGTAATGAGTGACCGAGGCAAACATGGCGATCTGGCTGAACGCGGCGGATGAGGGTTTCGAGAGCGCCTTCGCGGACCTGCTTTCGATGAAGCGCGAGGTTTCGAAGGATGTCTCCGACGTCGTCGAAACGATCCTCGCCCGCGTCCGGGCAGAGGGCGACGCAGCGCTTGCCGATTATTCGGCGCGTTTCGACAGCATCGATTTCACCGTCACCCCGATGCGGGTCGGCGCTGACGAGATCGAGGCCGCCCATGCAGCCGTCGACCCGAAGGTGATCGCGGCGCTGACGCTTGCCGAAAAGCGCATCCGCAGCCACCACGCAAGGCAATTGCCGAAGGACGATTTCTACGAGGACGATATCGGCGTCGGCCTTGGCCATCGCTGGACGGCGGTCGAGGCGGTCGGGCTTTACGTGCCGGGCGGCACCGCGAGCTATCCGAGTTCGGTTCTGATGAACGCGGTTCCGGCGAAGGTCGCGGGCGTGGAACGCATCGTCATGGTGGTGCCGGCCATGAAGGGCGCGGTCAATCCGGTTGTGCTCGCGGCCGCGAAGATCGCCGGCGTTACCGAAATCTACCGGATCGGCGGCGCCCAGGCCGTCGCCGCCCTTGCCTATGGCACCGACACAATAGCGCCGGTCTCCAAGATCGTCGGTCCCGGCAATGCCTATGTCGCGGCCGCCAAGCGCGCGGTTTTCGGCACGGTCGGCATCGACATGATCGCCGGCCCGTCTGAGGTGCTGGTGATCGCCGACGGCGACAACAATCCCGATTGGATCGCAGCCGATCTGCTGGCGCAGGCCGAGCACGATACCGGCGCGCAGGCAATCCTGATCACCACCGACGCCGCTCTCGGCCGCGCCGTCGAAGACGCCGTCGAACGGCAGTTGAAGACGCTGCCCCGCGCCGAGATCGCGACCGCGAGCTGGCGCGATTTCGGCGCGATCATCACCGTGCCGGATCTCGATGCCGCCATGCCGATCGCAAACCGCATCGCGCCGGAACACCTGGAGCTTGCCGTCGACGACCCGGAAGCGCTGATTCCGCGCGTTCGAAATGCCGGCGCGATCTTCGTCGGCCATTTCACGCCCGAGGCGATCGGCGATTATGTCGGCGGATCCAACCATGTTCTGCCGACGGCCCGCTCCGCCCGGTTTTCCTCCGGCCTGTCGGTGCTCGACTTCATGAAGCGCACCTCGATCCTCAGACTTGGCCCCGATCAGCTGAATGCGCTTGCGCCGGCGGCCATCGAGCTTGCAGAATGCGAGGGCTTGAGCGCCCACGGGCGATCGGTATCCATCCGCCTCAACCGCAAGGAATAGAGATGAGCGAGGGCGAATTCAGGCTGAGCGATGTCGAACTCGACGAGAGCATCGGCCGGGCCTCGCCCGATGTCGAGCACGAACGCGCGGTCGCGATTTTCGACCTTCTTGAGGAAAACGAATTCAAGCCCGCCGGCCATGTCGGCGGCCCCTACAAGCTGACGCTGTCGATCATCGAGAAACGGCTGGTGTTCGACATCACGCTCGAAAACGGCGAGAAGGTCGCGACCCACATCCTGTCGCTGACGCCGTTCAGGCGGATCGTGAAGGACTATTTCATGATCTGCGACAGCTATTACGAAGCGATCAAATCCGCCTCCCCCGCCAAGATCGAAGCGATCGACATGGGCCGGCGCGGCGTCCACAACGAAGGCTCGCAAACCCTGCAGGATCGGCTGAAGGGCAAGATCGAAATGGATTTCGACACTGCCAGACGGCTGTTCACGCTTTTCTGCGTGCTTTACTGGCGCGGTTGATCGGCCCGGGCCGCGCCTTGCGGGCCCGCACGGAACAAAAAGCGTATATGGCCCCAAACAAGGTTCACAAACGTTGAACTATTGTGTAGGTTCCGCCGCAAATCCCGCAGCCGCGCGCGCTTTCAAACGCTGCGATCAGGTTGCGAACCATTGAAAACAAGAACCGCCCCGTCGGCCGTCGGCCTCAGCGGGGTCGTGGCGTTTGGCGCATGTGACGCCAACGCAGCAGAGAGAAGAAACGACATACATGGCAAAAGAAGAAGTACTTGAATTTCCGGGCGTCGTCGTCGAGCTTCTGCCGAACGCGACCTTCCGGGTCAAGCTCGAAAACGAGCACGAAATTATCGCCCACACCGCCGGCCGCATGCGCAAGAACCGCATCCGCGTTCTCGCCGGCGACAAGGTCCTGGTCGAGATGACCCCATACGACCTGACCAAGGGACGCATCACCTACCGCTTCAAGTAGAAGCGCACGGCGTCGAGGATCCGGCTTGACCGCAACGAACCCCAAACTCGTGCTGGCATCGGCCTCTCCCAGAAGGGTGGAGCTTCTCGCCCAGATCGGCGTGACGCCCGACCGTGTCTATCCCGCCGATATCGACGAAACCCCGCTTGCGAAGGAAACGCCGCGCCAGCTTGCCGGCAGGCTTGCCCGCCAGAAGGCGGAAGCCGTTTGTCGCGCGCTTTCAGGCGATGCCGAATGGCGGGGCGCGCTTGTGATCGCGGCGGATACGGTGGTGGCCGTCGGAAGGCGGGTGCTGCCGAAGGCCGAGACCGAAGACGAGGCCAGCGCCTGCCTTGCGCTTCTTTCCGGACGCGGACACAGGGTCTATACCGGGCTCTGCGTTCATCCGGTCGGTGAAGACGGTCACAAGGGCCGGGTGGTCGAAACCCGCGTCACCTTCAAGCACCTCTCGAAACAGGAAATCGCGGCCTATCTCGCCTCGCGCGACTGGCACGGCAAGGCCGGCGGCTACGCCATACAGGGCCCGGCGGCGGCCTTCATAAGCCAGATCGTCGGCTCGCATTCCGCCGTGATCGGCCTGCCGCTTCATGAGACAGCGATGCTGCTTTCCGGACGCGGTTTCGATATCGCAGGAGAATGGACATGAACACCAAAGCAAGCGTGGAACCGCTCCGCAAACCGCGCAAGTGCCCCGAATGCGGACGCCCGTCGACCCGCGAGGACTATCCGTTCTGCAGCAATCGCTGCCGCGAACTCGACCTGTCGCGCTGGCTGACCGGCTCCTACGCCATCCCCGTCGCCGAAGACGAATCGAAGGCGGACGGCGACGAAGGCGAGTTCTGAGGCTTGGGGAAGCGCCGGAAAACTCCGGCTCAGCTTGTACACCCACCCCTCAAGCAATCACGGCGCCCCCTCCCCGCCGTCATCCCGGCCCTGAGCCGGGATCCAGGGCCATACGACGGGCGTCTCAGACCGCATGTCAGGCAATACCGCTTCGGCAAACCGCCCTGGATGCCGGGTCGAGCCCGGCATGACGGAGAAAATTGGGCAGGGCTTTGTCAGCAATCTATGCCGGAAAATTCCGGCTGCCCCTTGCATAAGGGCGCAAAACACGGAAACCATCCGGGGCGTTGCAGAAAACTGCCCCGGTGGAGACGATGGACCCAGCACCCTATATCGACATCTATTGCGAACGCGCGGCCGCCGGCTTCTGGGCCGAACCGGTCAACGCGCTCACCAATCTGGCCTTCATCATCGCCGCGCTCGTCGCCTGGCCCACCGCCTGGCGCAGACCCGAGCGGGGCCTGCTGGAACTGACGGTCATTGCGCTGGTTGCGGTGATCGGCGTCGGATCGTTCCTGTTCCACACGCTCGCAACGCCGTTTTCCGCCGCACTCGACGTCATCCCGATCTGGCTGTTTTTCTTTCTCTACATCCTGCTGCTGTTCGTGCGGGTGGCCGGAGAGAAAACCTTCGACATTATCGGCTACATGATCGGGACGATCATGGGCTTCGCCCTGCTCGTCTATCTCGTCGGGCTCGCTTCACGCGGCGGCGAGGCACCGCTCAACGGCTCGCTGCAATACGCCCCTGCCCTCGTCGCCATGGCGATCGCATCTGTGGTCGCGGTCTGGCGCGATCATCCCGTCTGGCGTTATTTCGCCGGCGCGACCGCGATCTTCATCATGTCGCTGACGTTCCGCAGCCTCGACCAGTCCACCTGCATGGCAACGGCGGGGCTCGGCACCCATTTCCTCTGGCATATTCTCAACGCCACGGTGCTCGGCATATTGCTGCAGGGCGCGGTTCGGGAACTGCCGCCGAAGAACTAAAACGAAAACGACGCCGTTACCGGCACATGGTCCGACGGCTTTTCCCAGCCGCGGGCCGCAGTCAGGATATCGAAGCGTTCGAAGGCGGGAACGAGGTCCGGCGAGGTCCAGATATGGTCGAGACGGCGTCCGCGATTGGCGGCCTGCCAGTCCTTGGCGCGGTAGCTCCACCAGGTGTAGAGCTTTTCGTCTTCCGGCGTGACATGGCGCATCAGATCCACCCAGCCGCCTTTGGCGATCAGATCCTTCATGCCCTCGGTCTCGACCGGCGTGTGACTGACGACCTTCAGGAGCTGCTTGTGGGACCACACGTCGTTTTCCATCGGCGCGATATTGAGATCGCCAACCAGAATGGAGCCAATTCCATCGCCCTGATCCGCCTTCAGCACCTTCATCTCTTCCAGAAAATCGAGTTTGTGGCGGAATTTCGGGTTGATCTCGGGATCGGGTTCGTCGCCGCCGGCCGGCACATAGAAATTATGCAGCCTGACCTTCCGGCCCCCGGCATCGAACACCACCGAGATGTGGCGGGTGTCGCCCATGGCGCAGTAATCGGTCGAAAACCCTTCGCCCAGCGGAATCCGCGAGACGATGGCGACCCCGTGATAGCCCTTCTGGCCATGCACCTCGATATGCTCGTAGCCGAGTTCACGCAGCGGCTTGTAGGGGAACTGGTCGTTCAGGCATTTTATCTCCTGAAGGCACAGGATATCAGGCTGATAATCCCTGAGGAACCGTTCGACGATCGGCATGCGCAGGCGCACCGAATTGATATTCCAGGTGGTAAGACTCAAATCCACGAGCGCGCGCCTTCCTTGCTGAACGGACATCAGCAATAGGCGATTCGCCCGGCGGCCGAAAGGGCGTCAGTTGTCGCTGCCCGGGCTCGCCATGATCTGGTCGTAGGGAATACGGAACACCGAGCGGGCGAATTTGACGCCGGTGCGGACATTGGAGAGGATCACGGTGGTATCCTTGCCCTGGGCATCCGTGATCGTCCACTGGCGCAGGTCGAAGCTCTTGCTGTCGAACATCATCGTGATCACCTGATCGCCGAAGATCGACTTGTCGCCGAGCACGATCACCGTCAGCCCGTTCTGCTCGCGTACATCGCGCACCATGCGGTGCTGGAGATCGATCTGGTCGGCGAGAAGCAGCGACAGCGGCGTGCGCGACAGCGGATAGAAATCCCAGGTATCGAGATCACCGTTGCCGACCGCGACGTTGCGGTTGTCGGCAATCACCTTCAGCGTCGAGGGCGGATCGTAGTCGAAGCGCAGCTTGCCGGGGCGTTCCAGATAGAACTTGCCGCCCGCCTGCTCGCCGCGCGGTCCGAACTGCATGAACTCGCCGGTCATCGACTTGACCGAGGAAAAATGGTCGGCAACGCGCTGTGCCGCGGCGCCGGAGGAAGCGGAAGTTGCCTGCGCCATCTGGACAGTACCATCGCGCTTTGTCGGCATCGGTACGTCGCCCCCTGTCGGAAGCGTCTGCGCAAAAGCCGGCAGCCCGATCAGCAGCGCGGCGCCTGCCACAAGACCGCCGAGAAACCGGCGACGGGCGCGGATCGTGGACGAAGTGTTCTTAAGCTTGCTCATATATCCGATCCTGAAAACTGATTGCGGCCCGGTTGCGCCTCGAAGGCGGCGTTTTCGGGGCGAAACGTCCTGATTGTCACTGGCAGCCAAGATGGTGCGTCAATTCGGACCTTCAATGATATCGCGTTCCGTCGGCACCAGAATCTCGCGCTTGCCGGCGTGATTGGCGGGGCCGATGATGCCTTCCTGCTCCATCCGCTCGATCAGGCTTGCCGCGCGGTTGTAACCGATGCCGAGGCGGCGCTGAACGTAGGAGGTCGATGCCTTGCCGTCCCGCAACACGATCGCCACCGCCTGATCGTAAGGGTCGTCCGACTTCGCCAGATTACCGGAGCCGCCGCCATCGCCGTCATAACCGCCATCGCCGTCATCATCGTCATCGGCGGTGATCGCGTCGAGATATTCCGGCGTGCCCTGGGTCTTGAGATAGGCGACGATTTCCTCGACCTCCGGGTCGGAGACGAACGGACCGTGGACGCGCTGGATGCGGCCGCCGCCGGCCATGTGCAGCATGTCGCCCTGGCCGAGAAGCTGTTCGGCCCCCTGCTCGCCAAGGATTGTGCGGCTGTCGATCTTGGAGGTCACCTGGAACGAGATGCGGGTCGGGAAGTTGGCCTTGATCGTGCCGGTGATGACATCGACAGACGGGCGCTGGGTCGCCATGATCACGTGGATGCCGGCCGCGCGCGCCATCTGCGCCAGACGCTGGACCGCGCCCTCGATATCCTTGCCGGCGACCATCATCAGGTCGGCCATCTCATCGATGATCACGACGATATACGGCATCGGCTCGAGATCGAATTCCTCCGTCTCGTAGACCGCCTCGCCGGTTTCGCGGTCGAAACCGGTCTGGACGGTGCGCGACAGGGTCTCGCCCTTCTCCTCGGCCAGCGCGACGCGGCTGTTGAAGCCGTCGATGTTGCGCACGCCGAGCTTGGCCATGCTCTTGTAGCGCTCCTCCATCTCGCGCACGGTCCATTTCAGCGCCACGACCGCCTTCTTCGGGTCGGTCACCACCGGCGACAGCAGATGCGGAATGCCGTCATAGACCGAAAGCTCGAGCATTTTCGGGTCGATCATGATCAGGCGGCACTGCTCGGGCGAAAGCCGGTAAAGCAGCGACAGGATCATGGTATTGACCGCGACGGATTTACCGGAGCCCGTGGTGCCGGCAATCAGCAGATGCGGCATCTTGGCAAGGTCTGCCGTGACCGATTCGCCGCCGATGGTCTTGCCGAGCGCCATGGCGAGCTTGGCCTTGGAATTCTGGAAATCCTGGCTCGCGATGATCTCGCGCAGGAACACGGTTTCGCGGTGCGGGTTGGGCAGTTCGATGCCGATGGCGTTGCGGCCGGGAATGACGGCGACGCGGGCGGAAATCGCCGCCATCGAGCGGGCGATGTCGTCGGCAAGGCCGATGACGCGCGAGGATTTGATGCCGGGCGCCGGTTCCAGTTCGTAAAGCGTGACGACCGGGCCGGGACGGACGTGGATGATCTCGCCCTTGACGCCGAAATCTTCGAGCACCTTTTCGAGCGTGCGGGCGTTCTCCTCCAGCACCTCTTTCGACAGCGCCTTGTCACGGGCAAGGCCCTTGGGCTCGGAGAGCAGCGCCGCCGAGGGCAGTTCGAAGCCGCGCGGGGAAAACGGCCCGCGAACGGGCCTGCGCACGGTTTCCGCGCTCACAGGCTTAGGCGGCGGCGCGGGTGCGGCAACCACCGGCGCGCGCGGCGGCTGGCGGCCGACGCGCGGCTCGGCGGACATGCGTCCGGTCGGCCCGAAATCGGCGCTCAGCACGCCCTCCGGAAGGTCGTCCTCATCATCGAGATCGTTATCCGCATGCCCGTCATAATCGAAGGGCGGCGGGTCGGCCGGGGCGTAGCCGGTCTCGCGCCGGCGATCGGGATCGACGAGGCTCGGCTCGCCGCTGCGGCGCCAGGACGGATAAGCCGGCTGATCGTCGTCCAGCCGCTCGAAACTGTCCTCGTTGAAATCGTAAGGCGCGTCGAACTCCTGCTCCTCGTCCCGCCGACGGCCGAAGACCTTGTTGAAGCGGGCGCGTGAAATGTACCAGAAATGAGCGGCATGACCGATCACCGGAGCCAGCGAGAAGCCCCCGTCACGCTCCTCGGCAAGATCGGAAACGGTCGGCGCGCCCGGATCGCTGGACTGGCGCTTTGCGGCAGGCCTTTCCGGAGCGATCCGCGGCTGGCGGATGATCAGGCCGGCTGCATAAAGCTGCAGGAACAGCGCCGGCAGCGCAAAAATGCCGCCGACGATCATCGCGGCCAAGCCTTCGGGATACTGACCGATGAAAAGCGCCGGGAAACGCAGGATCAGATCGCCGGAAACGCCGCCGAGTCCGTTCGGCAGCGGCCATGTCGGCGGCGGCGGCACGCAGCCGAGAACGGCGGCGGTGAGGATCGCGGCGCCGACCCAGGCGAAGAACCGCGAGGGCTTGCGATAGATCCGCCTTCCCGCCATCATCGCCAGCGACCAGGACAGCACCGGCAGCAGCGCGAACACGCTGGCAAGCCCGAACGCCTGCATCACGATATCGGCGAAATCGGCGCCCGGATAGCCGAGGATATTGGTCGGCAACCGGCCTGTGGCATGGAGCGCGCTCGGATCGTCGACATTCCACGTCGCCATCGCCGCGATTGCAAGGCAGAGCACCACAAACAGCGCGAATCCGAAAAGCGCTGCAACATAGCGCCGGACAAATCCGATGAGCGAGAACTCACCGCCGCTTCTGTGTTCAAACCGCTCTGCCCGTGCAGCCATACCCGATACCCTCAAAACAATATCATCAACCGAAAGCATCCGCCCGAAAACAGGACGGTCTTCGGGAGATTCGCGAGTGAGGCTAGCAGCGATGGGTTAAAGCCTCTTTAACCATCGCCGGTTGAGGCGATGCAGGCCCGGACGGAAAACGGCCGGGCGTTGCAGCCCGACCGTCAAAAACCGCGCGCCAGCACGATCCGCATCTGATGAGAACGGCGACCGCTCCAAGCTATTGAATCTACGCATCGTGTTTTCCGAAAATCGATTCCGATTTTCGGGCCGACGCGCTAGCGTTTGTCTGGGAAAAGTGGAATCCGGTTTTCCCGAAAAGACAAACGAAAACAAATAAATCTAGAGTCTGTCTGGTTCGATTTGAACCTGACAGACTCTAGTCGCCTTCCGAGACCTCCTCGGTGCGCAGCTTCGAGGGGTCGATGCGGCGGTTCATCAGGCTCAGCACGATCGGCAGCATGAAGCCGGCGATTGCGAGAACCCAGAGCGAGATCGACAGCGGCGAAGCCCAGAGCGTGCTCCAGTTACCGTCCGAAATCGTCATGGCGCGCCTGAGGTTGACCTCCATCTGGTTGCCCAGAAGAACGCCCATGATGACCGGCACCAGGGGCACGTCAAGCTTGCGCAACAGCCAGCCGCCCAGACCGAACAGGACCATCACCGTCAGGTCGAAGACCGAGCCGGATATGCCGTAGATACCGACGAAGGAGATCATCGCCACCGCCGGCATCAGATAGCGGGTCGGCACCAGCAACAGCCGCACGAACAGCCCGACCATCGGGATGTTCAAAAGCAGGAGCATGAAATTGCCAATCATCAGCGCGGCGATCAGGCCCCACACGACATCGGGGTTCTGGGTGAACAGCAGCGGGCCGGGGGTGATGTTCAGCGCCAGCAGCATGGCAAGCAGCACCGCCGTCGTGCCGGAACCGGGAACGCCGAGCGCCAGCATCGGCACCAGAGCGCCGCCGGCGGCGGCATTGTTGCCGGCTTCGGGTGCGGCCACGCCGCGCGGATCGCCCTTGCCGAAGGTGTTCTTGCCGTTCTTCAGGCTACGCTCGGCGCCATAGGCAAGGAACGATCCGAGCGAAGCGCCGGCACCCGGCAGAACGCCGGCCAGGAAGCCGATCACCGTGCCGCGTGCCATCGAGCCGCTGGTTGCGCGCAGCATCTTCCACCGCGGAAGAATGCGACCGATCTTGACCTTCTCCTCCTTGCCGCCGGCCTTGTCGACATCGCTGCCGCGATGTTCGAGGAAGGTGAAGACTTCCGAAAGCGCGAACAGCCCGACAATGGCGACCAGGAAGTCGATCCCGTCATAGAGATGGATCTCGCCGAAGGTGAGCCGGGGAACGCCGGTCTGCTGGTCGACGCCGATCATGGCGATGCCGAGGCCCAGCGCCGCCGCGAGAGCGGATTTCGCCTGGTTGCGGCTGGTAACCCCGCCAAGCGTCGCAAACGCCAGAGCATAAAGCGCGAAATACTCCGCCGGACCGAACAGAAGCGCCACCTTGACGAGCTGCGGCGCGAGCACGGCAAGACCGCAGATCGCGAAGAAGGAACCGACGAACGAGGCGATGCCGGACAGCGCCAGCGCCTCGCCGGCACGACCCTGCTGGGCCATGGGATAACCGTCGAGCGTCGTCATCATCGCCGGCTCGTCACCGGGAATGTTGAGCAGGATCGATGAAATGCGACCGCCATACATCGCGCCGAAATAGATCGAGGTCAGCAGGATCAGCGCCGGCGTGGCGGGCAGGCCAAGCGTGAAGGCAAGCGGGATAAGGATGGCGACGCCGTTTGACGGGCCAAGGCCCGGCAGAGCGCCGATAATCGTTCCGAGAAAGCAGCCGAGCAGCGCCAGCGCCAGGTTCTGGAACGTCAGGGCGACGGTGAAACCGTCGGCCAGTGCGGAAATGGTCTGCATGGTTTCCCCCTAGATGCCGAGCGGCCCGGTTGCCAGATGCAAGCCGAGAACGAGATGGAAGACGACATAGATGCCGACCGAAATGCAAATGCCGGCGATCGCTGCCTTCAGTGCCGGCGCGCCGAGCCGCCAGGACAGGAAGCCCGCGGCCACCATCGTGGCGATCACAAAGCCGGCGATCGGCAGGAAATAGGCATAGGCGAACAGCAAGCAGGCCGAGATTGCGATTTCAGCCAGTGATTTCGCCTTCGGCCATTCGGGCTCGCCGTCCGGCATGAGAATGATGAAGAGGCTCGCCACTGCCAGGATAACCCCGATAATGATGGGAAATGTCTTGGGGCCCACCGGATCGCTCATGAAGCTTTCCTGGGTCAGCAGCGCCTGCCAGATATAGATGGCGGCTATGACGATGCCGAAGCCGCCGAAAATACGATCACTCATGGAATGCCTCCCCATGGGCAGATTGTTACCGGGCGCTTTATACGCCTTGCGAATACGAAAAAGGGCCGGCCGGTCTCCCAACCGGCCGGCCCTCGCATCGATACTACTTCAAAATGCCGATCTCGCGCGACAATTCCTGAATCTCGGCGAT
Organism: Martelella sp. NC20; assembly: GCF_013459645.1. Taxonomy (NCBI): domain Bacteria; kingdom Pseudomonadati; phylum Pseudomonadota; class Alphaproteobacteria; order Hyphomicrobiales; family Aurantimonadaceae; genus Martelella; species Martelella soudanensis. The sequence goes on along the minus strand of NZ_CP054861.1, from coordinate 2,798,940 downwards.
GGATTCCATCACGAAGGCCTGGAATTCCGGGCCGCTCTTGTCGAGAGGGGCCAGGCCGCTCTGGGTCATGATCTGCTGCCATTCGTCGGACGTGTAGACCGTCTGGACGGCATCAACCCAGTAATCATAGGCTTCGTCGCTGATCTTGCCGGGGGCATAGAAACCGCGCCAGTTGGCGCCGACGACATCGATTCCCTGTTCCTTGGCCGTCGGGAAGCTGGAGAAGTCGCCGGGCATGCGTTCGGGCGCGAGAACCGCAATCACCTTGATATCACCGGAATCGACGAAGCCCTTGGCTTCGGATGCGTCGCCGGTGAAGGCCTGTACGGAACCTGCCAGAAGCTGGGTCACGGCCTCGCCGCCGCCTTCGAAGGCGACGTATTTGACCTGGCGCACGTCCTGAACGCCGGCCTTGCGGGCTGCCATCAATACCTTCAGATGGTCCCAGCCGCCAACGGCGGAGCCGCCCGCGATCGCGATGCTTTTCGGGTCTTCCTTGATCTTGTCCAGCAGTTCGGGAAGCGTGTTGATCGGCGAATCCTTGGCGACGGCGATGATGCCATAGTCAGCGCCGACCGAGCCGATCCAGCGAACCTGATCGGCATTGTTGCCCGGGAATGCGCCCTGCGCCAGACGCGTTGCGGTGGCGGAAGAAGCTGCCACCAGCAGGTCCTCGTCGCTGTCGCGCTTGGTCACAACCGAGGCAAAAGCCACGCCGCCCGAGCCGCCAACCAGGTTGACCACCTGCATGGTGCCGGGCACCAGCTTCAGGTCCTGCATCACCTTGCCGACCTGGCGGCAGGTGAAGTCCCAGCCGCCGCCGGGTGCTGCGGGCGCAATGCATTCGGTTGCGCTCGGCTCGAACGCCGCTGCCGGGCTTGCCACGGCAAGCCCCAGCGAGAGCGCTGCCAAGAGGTTACGTATTTTCGTCATGATGGTCCTCCCTTTTTTCGACCATTTCAGGATATCGGATTGGGCCCCGTGTAGGTCCACCGGTAATGCGGAGGCGTCGGCCCCTTGTTGCGGCCCCCCTGCTGCATCTGTTCATAGGCGTGCGACATGGCGCCGACCGAGCGCGACAGGCAGAACAGCCCGCGGGCAAGCGGCGCCGGGAAGCCGAGTTCGCCATAGATCACGGCGGTCGCGCCGTCGATATTCATGGGCACCGGTTTGCCGCGGGCGGCCTCCAGATGCGCGCCGAGCGCGCGGCCGACTGCGGCGAACCTGCCGCTGACCACGCCGTTCGCCGCGGCCTCGTCCACAAGCGCCAGAAGGCGCGGACTGCGCGGGTCGACGGGCTTGTGAAAGCGGTGGCCGAAGCCCGGAATATATTTGCCGCGGGTGGCCTGGAACTCGGCGACGCAATCGGCGACCGCTTCGTCAAGCGGCGCGCCATCGGTCGCGGCCGAATCAATCAGGCGATAAAGCTCAAGCGCCTGTTCGCCGGCTCCGCCATGGACGTCATCCAGCATATTGACCGCATTGGCCATTGCGCCGTTGAGCGACAGGCCGCAGGTCACCGCCATCCGGGCAGCCGCGATCGAGGGCGCTTGCGGGCCGTGATCGACGGCGGCGACGAGGGCCGCTTCCAGCAGATCCGCCTCCGGCTTCGAGGGCAGGTCGCCGCGCGTCATCAGCCACACCATCTGTGCAAAGCTGACATTGCCGATGAGTTCCTCGATCGGCCTGCCGCGCATGCGGATCTGGCCCGGGGCCATGTCGATGATTTCGGTGCTCCACCAGTCGGCGACGTCGCTCATATGACCCCTGCATCCTTCAGTTCGTTGATCTGCTGGCCGGTGAGGCCGAGATCGGTATAGATTTCGTCGTTGTGCTGGCCGAGAATCGGCGGCGCGTCTTCAACGGCGGGTGCCTTGCCATCGAGTTTGAAGCCGGTTCTGACGACTGTAATATCTCTTTCGACGCCGGGCACTTGGCCAAAAGTCGCAAGCAGGCCCCGCTCGGTGATCTGTGGATGGGCGAGAACCTCCGGCACGGAAAGCACAGCCCCTGCGGGCACGCCGATCCGGTTCATCTCCCGCGCCCATTCGCGCGCGGGCCGGGTGACCAGCACGGTTTCTATTTCGGCTTTCAGCGACAGACGGTTCTGCTTGCGCAGTTCGCGGTTGAGAAAGCGCGGGTCCTCAAGCAGTTCCGGCCGGCCGATATGGCGCGCCAGCGCCTCCCACTGCTCGTCCTTGTTGGCCGCGATATTGATGGGCGCATCTTCGGCCTGGAACGTGCCGGATGGTGCCGATGTCAGGTTCTCGTTGCCATTGGGGGTCGGCGCCACACCGCCGATGAGATAGTTCGAGACGGCCCAGCCCATGGTGGCGATCGTCGCTTCCAGCATCGAGACATCGATGAAGCTGCCCCGTTCCGGCGCATTGAGTGCCGCGGCGATCGCGAAGGCGGCGGTCATGCCGCCGATCGTGTCGGCGATCGGATAGCCGACGCGCATCGGTGCGCTGTCTGCATCACCGGTTATCGACATGACGCCGGAACTGCCCTGAATGATCTGATCATAGGCCGGCCGATGCACCCAGGGACCCTCCTGGCCGAAGCCCGAGATCGCGCAGTAGATCAGCTTCGGGTTGACGGCCTTCAACACCTCGTAGTCGAGGCCGAGCCGCTTCATCACGCCCGGCCGGTAGTTTTCCACCAGCACGTCGGCGGTTGCGACCAGTTGTTTGAGAAGCGCCTTGCCGGCCTCGTCCTTGAGGTTGAGCGTCACGGATTTCTTGCCGGCGTTCTGCGCGAGAAACGAGATGCCCATATTGCGCTTGTTCAGCTCTGGATCGACGCCGAGCTGCCGGGCCAGATCGCCGCCCCGGACATTTTCGACCTTGATCACCTCCGCCCCCATATGAGCGAGCTGATGACAGCAGAACGGACCCGCCAGAACATTGCTAAGGTCCAATATCCTGATGCCTTCGAGGGGAGACGGTTTTTGTTGATTATACGTCAATTTACCCTTGCCAATCAGATTTTATCGTTCTATCTAACGAAACGCTGCTCACAATAACAGAACGGTATTCAATCGTCCAGTCCACTGAGGGATTCTCCATGGGTCAGCTCGCCGAGCAAAAAGGCGTCGACGCCGTCGATCGGGCACTTGCTATTCTCGAATGCTTCGCGACGGCAGATCAGCCGCTTTCACTGGCGCAGATCGCGCGGGAAACAGGGCTCTACAAGAGCACTATCCTGCGGCTTCTCAACTCGCTGATACGGTTTGGCTATCTGGAGCGGGACGAGCTTGGGCAATACCGGCTGGCGAGCACGGTCTGGCGGCTGGGAGCGCAATACCGCGCATCCTTCTCGCTCGGCGACGGGATCAGGGCAGAGCTTGCCCACCTGGCGAAGGCGACGGGGGAAACGGCGTCATTCTACGTGCGCCGCGGCGACGCCCGGCTGTGCCTTTATCGCAGCGAGCCGGAGCGCGCGATCCGCCACTCGGTTGCAGAAGGCGTCGAATTGCCCATCGGGCTGGGAGCCTCGGGAAAGGTGCTGCAGGCTTTCGACAGGGATAGCGGATCAAAGTGGGATGATATCCGTGAGGCAGGCTTTGCCACCTCGCGCGGCGAGCGCAACCCGGATGTGGCGGCGATTGCCGCCCCCGTCTTCGACCAGAGCGGCAGGCTGCGCGGCGCAATCGCGGTATCGGGTCCGGTCACGCGGCTTGATGAGGTTGCCACCGCAAGGGTTGCGAAACTCCTGACCGAGCGCGCAGCCGCGCTGATTATTCCAGCCTGATAACCGGGATTCTGCTTTTCAGCCCTCTTCGCGGGCAACCGCGCGCCAGCCGATATCGCGGCGGCAGAAGCCTTCCGGCCAGTCGATGCTCTCGATCAGTTCATAAGCGCGGGTCTGCGCCTCGGTGACATTGGGGCCGAGCGCGGTGACGTTCAGCACCCGACCGCCATTGGCGACAAGCCTGCCGTCCTTCACCGCCGTGCCGGCATGGAAGGTGCGGGCGGAGCCATCGTCGGCGGGCAACGCCTTGATCTCGCTGCCCTTCCTGTAGCCGCCCGGATACCCCTTGGACGCCATCACCACCGTCAGCGCGGTCTGCTCGCTCCACACGGCCGAAACGCCATCGAGCGTGCCGTCGGCGCAGGCGACGAGTATCGGCAGCAGATCGCTCTTCAGCCGCATCATCATCACCTGGCATTCGGGATCGCCGAAACGCGCATTGTATTCGATCAGCTCCGGCCCCTTTTCGGTGATCATCAGCCCGGCATAGAGCACGCCCTGAAACGGATGTCCCATTTCCGCCATGCCGCGGATCGTGGGTTCGATGATCTCCTTCATCGTGCGCTCGATCATCGCCGCGTCCATCACCGGCGCCGGCGAATAGGCGCCCATGCCGCCGGTGTTGGGTCCGGTATCGCCATCGCCGACGGCCTTGTGATCCTGGGCGGTGGCCAGCGGCAGCGCGTGCTTTCCGTCCGACAGGCAGAAGAAGCTCGCTTCCTCGCCCACCAGAAATTCCTCGACCACGACTTCCGCGCCGGCCGCGCCGAACGTGCCTGAGAAGCAGTCATCGATCGCGGCGAGTGCCTCGTCATTGGTGCGGGCCACGGTGACGCCCTTGCCGGCGGCAAGGCCATCGGCCTTGATCACGATCGGCGCGCCGATTTCGTGCACATAGGCCTTGGCGGCTTCCGCATTGTCGAACCGCTGATAGGCGCCGGTCGGGATATCGTAGCGCGCGCACAGATCCTTGGTGAAGCCCTTGGAGCCTTCAAGCTGCGCGGCCGCTTTGGTCGGCCCGAACACTTTCAGCCCGGCCGCCTGCAGATCATCCGCGAGGCCGGCAACCAGCGGGGCCTCGGGGCCGACGACCACGAGGTCGATCGCTTTTTCCCCGCAGAACGCCACCACCGCCGCGTGGTCGGTAACATCGAGCGCCACGCAGACGGCATGGGCTGCGATGCCCGGATTGCCGGGAGCGGCATAGAAAGCGCCGATTTCGGGGGATTGCGCGAGTTTCCAGGCCAGCGCATGCTCGCGCCCGCCCGAACCGATCAGAAGGACATTCATGGGTCCGCTCCGTTTGTCACCTGCTCGCGGTTGGGTAAGCAGGCGGGCGGCAAAGGTCAAGGCCGGGATGCGTTAACATCCGGGGCAATATTGTGGACGGTCGCAAACGCCATCGCCAAAGCCATTGTTTCGGCGCTATGAACGCCTAAATTCACCGCTCCCGTGGAAGATGGAATGAAATTGATGGCCGCAGCAAAAATCGCCCGCATCGTCGCCGAGGAAATCAAGGCCCGCCCAGATCAGGTGGACGCCGCGCTGAAGCTTCTGGATGACGGGGCGACCGTGCCGTTCGTTGCGCGCTACCGCAAGGAGGCTACCGGCGGGCTCGATGACGGACAGTTACGCACTCTTGCCGAGCGCGTCACCTATCTGCGCGAACTGGAGGCGCGGCGCGCCACGATCGTCGAATCGATCACCGGCCAGGGCAAGATGACGGACGAGCTGTCCGGCAAGATCGCCGCTGTTGCCACCAAGTCCGAACTCGAAGACCTCTATCTCCCCTACAAGCCAAAGCGCCGCACCCGCGCGATGATCGCCCGCGAGAACGGCCTTCAGCCGCTGGCCGATGCGATTTTCCAGAACCGGAACGTGGACCCGGAAAAGCTTGCCGAGGCCTACATCAATGAAAAGGTCGCCGATACCCGCGCCGCGCTCGACGGCGTCCGCGATATCCTGTCGGAGGAGTTCGCGGAAAACGCCGAACTCGTCGGCAGGCTGCGGCACTATATGCGCGACAATGCGATGCTCTACGCCACGGTGGTGGCGGGCAAGGAAGAGGCCGGACAGAAATTCTCCGACTATTTCGATCATGCCGAAAAATTCGCGACCGCGCCGGGCCATCGCGTGCTCGCCATGCTGCGCGGCTTCAACGAGGAAGTACTGTCGGTCGCGATCGAGGCCGACCGCGATAACCCCGCCCCGGTCAAACCCGCCCAGCAGATGATCGCCCGCTTCTTCGATATCGGCAAGGAGGGCAAGGCCAACGCCTTCCTGATGCAGGTCGCCGGCTGGTGCTGGCGGGTCAAGCTTTCCACCTCGCTGTCGCTCGATCTGATGCGGGAAATGCGCGAGCGCGCCGAGGACGAGGCGATCCATGTGTTCGCCCGCAATCTGAAGGACCTGCTGCTGGCAGCCCCCGCCGGCTCCCGCGTCACGCTCGGCCTCGATCCGGGCATCCGCACCGGCGTCAAGGTCGCGGCCGTCGACGGCACCGGCAAGCTACTCGATACCGCGACCATCTATCCGTTCCAGCCGCGCAACGACATTCAGGGCGCGATGGCCGTGCTGAAGGCGCTGATCGCGCGCCACAACGTCTCGCTGATCGCGATCGGCAACGGCACGGCCAGCCGCGAAACCGAAAAACTGGTCGCCGACGTGCTGAAGACGGTTCCCGAGCCGAAGCCGATGAAGGTGATCGTGTCGGAGGCCGGCGCTTCGGTCTATTCGGCCTCGGAGATGGCGGCGAAGGAGTTTCCGGAGCTTGACGTTTCGCTGCGCGGCGCGGTCTCGATCGCCCGGCGATTGCAGGACCCGCTGGCCGAACTCGTCAAGATCGAGCCGAAATCGATCGGCGTCGGCCAGTATCAGCACGATGTCGACCAGATGAAACTGTCGCGCTCGCTCGATGCCGTGGTCGAGGACGCGGTCAACGGCGTCGGCGTCGACCTCAACACCGCTTCCGCGCCGCTGCTTGCCCGCGTTTCCGGTCTCGGCCCCTCGATTGCCGAGGCGATCGTGCTGCACCGCGACGCCAATGGCGCGTTCAGGAGCCGCAGGGAATTGCTGAAGGTTGCCCGGCTTGGTCCGCGCGCCTTCGAACAGAGCGCCGGGTTTCTGCGCATCCGCGACGGCGTCGAGCCGCTCGATTCGTCCGCCGTCCATCCGGAGGCCTATGACGTGGCGAAGAAGATCGTCGCCGCCTGCGGGCGCGACCTGCGCGCGCTGATGGGCGACAGCGCCGCCCTGAAGACCGTCGATCCGCGCGCCTTCGTCGATGACCGATTCGGCCTGCCGACCGTGCGCGACATTCTGTCAGAACTCGAAAAGCCCGGCCGCGACCCGCGTCCCGAATTCAGGACCGCGAGCTTTGCCGACGGCATCGACGCGATTTCCGATCTGAAACCCGGCATGATGCTGGAAGGCACCGTCACCAATGTCGCCGCCTTCGGCGCGTTCGTCGATATCGGCGTGCATCAGGACGGGCTGGTGCACGTCTCGCAGCTCGCCGACCGCTTCGTCAAGGATCCGCATGAGGTTGTGAAAGCCGGCGACGTGGTGAAGGTCCGCGTCGTCGACGTGGATGTCAAACGCAAGCGCATCGCCCTGTCGATGAAGAAGGATGACGGCGCCCCGCCCGTCAGAGCGCCCCGCAATGACCGCCCGCAGGAACGCAGCAATAATCGCGGCGGCAAGCAGCAAGCCCAGGGCGCATTCGGCGCGGCGCTTGCGGATGCGATGCGCAAGAAGTGAGCGCTCAGCTCCACCGATCGGCGCCCGCGGATAGCCCGTCTGTGATTTGCCGACGATGACCTCAACAACGAGGCTGCGACTGCAGCCGCCGGAACGGACGGAAAAAGCTCGCCGCCCCGTTTCGATCGCTTTCGCGCCGCAATACCCATTTTCGCGATTCGGCTTGCTATCGGAATTGATACCTTCGCCGACACAATCCAGGGATGCATCAGAGAAGATTTCCCGCAAAAGGCATGTCAACCGTCCAACTTACCATTGCATTGTCGCGTTTCCCCCGCCTTGTTTCTTGCGTCAAGTTGAATAATGTGCGTCAAATAATATGTGACATACGCAGGCATTCGGGGGATTGCGATGGCTTCACCGCTGTTCAACCTGATCGAAAAGATCATCAATACCGGGACATTAAGGGTCAAGGACGCAACAGGAGCAATAACGAGTTTCGGAGATGGCACCGGTGATCCGGTCGCGATCCGGTTCGCCGACAGGGAAGCCGAAAAACTGGTGGCCACCAACCCGGCGCTCGCCCTCGGCGAGATGTATATGCAGGGCCGGTTCATCATGGAGGAAGGCGATATCTACGACTTCCTGTCGCTGGTGCGCCGCAACACGCTCGAGATCGTATTCTCGCCGCTGATGGCGGCAAGGGTGTTCTGGCGCACGGGACTTGCGCAGTTGCAGACGCGGCTGCCGATCAACCGCAACCGCAAGAATGTCTCCCATCACTACGACCTGACGCCGCCGCTGTTCAGCCTGTTTCTGGACGAGGACTGGCAGTATTCCTGCGCCTATTTCGATCCGCCGGATATCTCGCTTGATGAGGCGCAACTGGCCAAGAAGCGCCATATCGCAGCCAAGCTGAGACTGAACGAGGGCCAGCGCGTGCTGGAAATCGGCTCCGGTTGGGGCGGGCTCAGCATGTATCTCGCCGAGATGGCCGGCGTTGACTGCACCGGCATCACGCTTTCCCACGAGCAGCATAACATTTCGGAAAAGCGCGTGGCAAAGCGCGGGCTGTCGGACAGGGTACGGTTCGAGCTGCAGGACTACCGCACAATGAAGGCCAGGCCCTTCGACCGGATCGTCTCCGTCGGCATGTTCGAACATGTCGGCCTTGGCCGCTACCAGAATTTTTTCAACAAGTGTTTCGAACTTCTGGACGATGACGGGGTGATGGTGCTGCATTCGATCGGCCGCGATGTCGCCGGCCACGGACACACCAACCCGTTCATCGAAAAATATATCTTCCCCGGCGGCTATATCCCCTCGCTTGCGGAAGTGCTGCCGGCGATCGAGAAGTCCGGCCTTCTGGTGCGCGATATCGAAATCCTGCAGATGCATTATGCCTATACGGTGAGGGCCTGGCGCGAACGCTTCGTGGCGCGCAAGGAAGAGGCGATCAAACTCTACGACGAAAAATTCTTCCGGATGTGGGAATTCTATCTCGCCGGCTCCGAAATGGCATTCGCGTGGGACAAGATGTTCATCTTCCAGATCCAGCTTTCCAAGAGCCAGTTTGCCACGCCCAATAACCGCCGCTATATGTTCGAGGCGGAAGACAAACTGAAAGCCGCGGAAGCGAACCGGGCGCCGTTGGAGCCTGTCGACTTCCTTTGATCCGGCTTCGTTCAAGGCGGGCAGATGAGCAAAATTCGCGAGGATGACGGCCGCGTGATCGACGCGCCGTCGGATAATTTCGTTTACCGGCTGCTGCCGCCTTTTCTGTGGCCATACGCCCAGCTCGCCCGCTGGGACCGGCCGATCGGCTGGCAGTTGCTGATGTGGCCCTGCTTCTGGTCGGCGGCGATGGCGGCCGGCGTGAGCGCGCATGCCAATGCCTTCCGCCCCGGGCAGTTCATCGCCCATCTGCTGTTGTTCTGGCTTGGCGCCGTTGCCATGCGCGGGGCCGGCTGCACCTATAATGATCTGGTCGATCACGATATCGACAATCAGGTGGCCAGAACCCGCTCGCGCCCCCTCCCCTCCGGCCGGGTCACGCGGCGGCAGGCGAAGGTGTTCATCCTGCTGCAGGCGCTGACCGGGCTTGCCGTGCTTCTCTGCTTCAATCTTTTCACCATCATGCTCGGCATCGCCTCTCTGGCGATCGTGGCGATCTATCCCTTCGCGAAGCGCTTCACGGACTGGCCGCAATTCGTGCTGGGGCTGGCGTTTTCCTGGGGGGCGCTGGTGGGATGGTCGGCGGTGTTCGGCGCGCTCTCCGGGCCCGCCGTGCTCGTCTACATCGCCTCGGTGGTCTGGACCATCGGCTATGACACGATCTACGCCCATCAGGACAAGGAGGACGATGCCCTCATCGGCGTCCGCTCCACCGCGCGTCTTTTCGGCGACAATACCAAGCCGTGGCTGATCGGCTTTTACGGCGCGATGCTGGCGCTGATGGCGCTTGCGTTCCGGGTTGCCGGTCTCGGCTGGCCCGCTTTTGCCGGTCTCGCCCTCGGCGGCGGCATTCTGTTCTGGCAGATCTTCGTGCTCGATATCGAGGACGGCGATCAGTGCAAGCGGCTGTTTCTTGCCAACCACCATGTCGGCATCGCGATCTTCGCCGGACTGGTGGTCTCGATCTTCATCGGCTGATTCTTGGGGGCTGCCCCTCAGGCCGCGACCGCGCGGCCGGCGAGCTTGAGCATGACGCCGAGGCCGCCGTCGTCCATGCGAACCGTCAGACGCGGGATCGGTCGGGTTGCCTTGCGGCGGCGCGGGCCCGCCTCGTCATTGGCGGCATGCACGCGATGCGGCTGGAAATCGACCGCGCGGGCGGCGCCATCGGCCTCGACCATCAGCATCGGAATATCGTAGAGAAGCGACCATTCCTGCCAGTCGGCCACGATCGCGTCGAGATCATGGGCGATCAGAAGCGGAATGCACAATTCCGGATCGGCGTGATGCAGTTCCAGCGTCACCGTGATCGCGCCGTCGACATGGGCAACCGCGCGCGCGGCGACCCCCCTGAAGGCGCGGCCCGGCAGCGCGATCGAGAACGGCAGGTTGCTCGACGGCAGGTTGCGTCGCACCACCGCGCCGCGGGTATCGAGCTTGACGGCGATGCGGGTATCGGTGCCCTTGGCCGTGTAGGAGAATTTCTGCGGGAAGTGTGCCGGATCGATCCGGAGAACCGTATCGTCCTGTCCCCTCAACACTTGCGAATTCGTCATGTCATCACCCTTGTCTTAGTCCCCGGTATCCGGCGCAAACTTGCGAACTTTTCCGTTCGTCTGAGGGGGATATTAGGCGAGGATGTTACCAGCCGCCTTAACAAGCACGGTTAAGAAATTCCAACGCGGATCAATGGTTATCAAAATCCGATTTTGCAGGGTTGAGAGAGAGTGAACGGGGTGGTGACGGGGCGTTAACCGCGTGGGGGCGAACAATCCTCGCTGGAAACTCCGTTGGGCCGAACCGCATAGCCCCCAAGTCTTCTCGCCCCGGAGGGGAGAGATGTCGCGACAGCGACAGTGAGGGGGGAGTCTATCCACACGAACGCCCTTACAGGAGGAAATGCTGTATCACCCTCACTGCCCCTTTCGGAGCATCTCTCCCGCAAGCGGGAGAGAGTATTGGGGGGCTATGCGGCGGAGCTTCTGCAAACGCCCTGCTCTCAGGCGAGGTGTGTTTCTCAGCCAGAAATCTTCGAGAAATCCGCCACCGTGCCGGTGGCCTCGCGGATCATGGCGAGCAGCGCCAGACGGTTGGCGCGCACGGCCTCGTCCTCGGCATTGACCAGCACATCCTCGAAGAACCGGTCGACCGGCGCGCGCAGCACCGAGAGCGCCTCCATGGCGGCAAAGAAATCCTCCTTCGCCGAAGCGGCCCTCGCCTTCTCCCCGGCGGCGAGAATGGCGGCGTAAAGCGCCGTCTCGGCCTCGAGTTCGAACAGCCCCGGATCGACCTTTTCGGCAATCCGCGTCTTCTTCTTTTCTTCCGCCGCCAGCAACTGGCCGGCGCGCTTTTCGCCCGCCAGAAGGTTTTGGCCATCTTCGGAATCAAGGAATTTCGTCAGCGCCTCGACCCTGCGGGCAACGACTTCGAGGTCGTCGGCCTCAGGCCCGAGCACCGCGTCGATCAGGTCATACCGCGCGCCCATGTCGCGCAGGTAGACCTTGAAGCGGTCGTGGAAGAAGGAGAGGAGGTCGCGGTCATCGAAAACGTCGAGCAGCGGCAGCCGCACCCCACGTTCCAGAATAATCCGGATAACCCCCAGCGCCGCACGCCTCAGCGCATAAGGGTCGCCCGAGCCGGTCGGCTTTTCGTCGATCGACCAGAAACCGGTCAGCGTGTCGAGCTTGTCGGCGAGCGCCACCGTCAGCGACACCTTGCCGCGCGGCACGACGTCGGAGGGGCCGAGCGGCTTGTAGTGCTCCTCGAGGGCCGCCGCCACATCCTCGCTCTCGCCCTGCAGGATCGCGTATTTGCGGCCCATCGCGCCCTGAAGCTCGGGGAATTCGCCGACGGCCTCGGTGCGCAGGTCGGCCTTGGCCAGTACCACCGCGCGGTCGACTTCGGCCGGATCGGCGCCGACGATCGGAGCAAGCCTGCCCGCAAGCGCGCGGATGCGGGCGACGCGGTCGCCCTGGGTGCCGAGCCTGGCATGAAACGTCACATTCAGCGCGTCGAGCTTGGCCATGCGCTGGTCGAGCGGCTTCTTGAGGTCGAGGCCGAATTTTTCCGCCGAGGCATGAAGCGTTCCAAGGTCCGGCAGATCGCGCTGGTCGATATGCCAGAAATGCAGCGCGTCGGAAAGACGCGCGCGCACGACCTTGCCATTGCCGTGACGGATTTCCCTGCCGCCGTCGGTGGCGGCGATATTGGCGACCAGAATGAATTTGTTGGTGAGCCTGTCCTCGCCATGCTTGCGGGTGACGAAGCATTTCTGGTTGGTCTTGATCGTCAGCCGGGTGATCTCGTCCGGAATTTCGAGAAAGGCCTCCTCGAATTCGCCGAGCAGCACCTGCGGATATTCGACCAGTCCCGCGACCTCGTCCAGAAGCCCCTCGTCCTCGACCACGTCGAGCCCGTTGGCGAAGGCCAGATTGGCGGCGTCCTGGCGGATGATCTCCTTGCGGCGCTCGGCGTCGAGCACGACGCAGGCTTTTTCCAGGCCCGCCGCGTAATCGGCGAAGCGCTTCACGGTGAAGGGTTCCGGCGCATGGAAGCGATGGCCATAGGTGACATTGGAGGCGACGATGCCGTCAATCTCGAAATCGACGACCCTGGTTTCCTCGATTTCCGTACCGAAGGTGCAGACGATCGACTGCAGCGGCCGCACCCAGCGCAGGCTTCCCGGTTTTGCCGAGGCAGCACCCCAGCGCATCGATTTGGCCCAGGGGAAAGTGCGGATGATGCCGGGCATCACGTCGCGGATGATTTCTTCCGCGTCACGGCCGGGCTTTTCGATGATGGCGACGTAGAAGTCGCCTTTCTTGGGGTCCGACTGGATTTTCGCTTCGGAAATGTCGGAGAGTCCCGCGCCGCGCAAAAAACCCTCCAGCGCCTTTTCCGGCGCGCCGACGCGCGGGCCCTTGCGTTCCTCGCGGACATCGGCCGAGCGCGCCGTCAGGCCGTGAATGTCGAGCGTCAGCCGGCGCGGCGTGAAATAATCGCGCGCGCCCTCATAGGTCAGACCCGCATCGACCAGCGCATCGGTGACGCGCTTCTTCAGTTCGCCGGCCGCCTGCCGCTGCATGCGGGCGGGGATTTCCTCGGAGCGAAGTTCAAGCAAAAGGTCTGGCATCGGGAACGGCTTCTGTCATGTTCTGGAACGTGGTAGCGGCGGTGTTAGCAAGCTCCGTGAAAAAAGTCATCCGGCAATACGGTTTTTCGAGGTGCGACCGGAAAAGAACCGTTTTTGCGCCCGCATTGAGCCGGATTTCCTACTATTCTGCGCGGATAGACAGGAGAACCGAACTTGCACACATTGTCCCTTTTGCCGCTCGTCATTCTGGCAAGCAATGCCACCGTCGTTTCCGCCAACCCGCTCCTGCCCCAGGGAAATTTCCGCACCGAATGCCTGCAGATCGGCAAGGGCGGACGCCACGGCTTGATCGCCGAGGTCACCATAGAGGGCAACACGATTTCGGCGAGCGCGCAGACCTATGCGCATGACAATTGCGATATCCCGACAGTGCGCGCCGATTATCGCGGCATTATTACCGAGGCACGCACCAATGGCGACCGCATCGAGCTCACGCAGGAAACCGGCCCGTTTCTCTACACGCTGCTATCGGATGAGGTGACGACCTACTACAATGCCAATGCGGGTTCCGCCGGCTGCGGGTTTGACGACTGGCAGACCGGGGTGCCGCGCGATGCCGCCGGCAGAACATGCGCGCCCTACACCTTTCCCGCTATCGGCACCGAACTGAAGGACAGCGTCTGGGCCAACCAGACCGGCATCGAATTCGGTCGCATGCCGCTTGTGTGGGACAGCGCGCCCGATGCCGGCTATCCCGAAAAGCCGTCGGGCATACTGTTCACGCGCGTGACGGACTGAACGCCCTACCAGCCGCCCCCGCCGCCGCCGCCCCCACCGCCGCCGGAGAACCCGCCGCCGCCCGAAAAACCGGAGGACGAGGTGTTCTGGGTCGGCATGGAGGACGACATGGTCGAGGCCATCGACGAGGAGAAGCTGCCGATCTGGTCGGAGAGGTTCTGGTGGCGGAAATCGCCGGCGTACCAGTAGGGCGAATAATAGCCGACCGTGCCGGCGGCAACGGCTGCGGCAAGCCATTTGTCGAAGGTTGCCGACCACGGTTTTTCGACGCCGAGCGCCACGGCATAGGGCAACAGCGTCTCGAAATGCTGTGGCGACATTTCCGGCGCGCCGGCCATGTTCATGCGGTTGGCTTCCGCGAGCGTCAGATATTGTTTCAGTCCGGCGATCTCGTCCATCTTCCTGCGGCCGGCCGTGGTCGGCGCGCCCATGATGAAGAAGAAGATCAGGTTGGTGAGCACGATCCCGCCGCAGGCGACGATCACGGCCCAGTCCTGAGCATCGATCTGATCGCTGACAAGCGTCACCGCCATGCCGCCAACGGCATGCAGCAGGAAAAACCCGATGGCTCCCGCGGCAACCAGCGTTCCGATCGCCGACGACATCGAGCGCCCGCGCCGCCGGAACGCCTTGGCGATCATCGATGCGAACAGGCCGATGAAGACCGAAATGAACACCGAGAAGAACAGCACCGGAATGACGGCGTTGGAGATATGGCCGAACACCAGCAGCGCCAGCCCCGCAAGCGCCGAAAGCGCGACGCCGCCGACCGTGTAACCGATATTGCGGACAAAGAACTCGTCGCGATGCTCGCCGGTAATGGCGGAGGTGAAGGCGCTCGCCATCGACGCCACCGAGGTGCTGTGGGCCTTGTCGACGATGAACACGCCGCCGGCATCATCGACCGATTTCAGCAACGCCTTCTGCCCTGCCGGCAAGGCAGGATCGTAAGGCTTGTCGGTGCGCTTCAGCGTCATGCCCTTTTTCGGCTCGTCGATGATCAGGAAGCCTTTCACCGCGAGATCGATGGCGGTTGCGGCGATCGCGTCGAACCGGCTCGACCCGAAACCCTGGTTCTGGACATAGGCCACCAGCGCCGGCGACAGACCCTCCGGCGGCTCCCAGCGCGGCACCACCACGCCTGAGGGCGGGTCGCGCCCGACCTTGCGCCACGACAGGAGGTAATAGGCAAACACCAGCAGCAGCCCGCCGAAGCCGATGAAGTAGTTGCGATAATCGCTGAGGAACCACGACGCGCTTTCGGAGGATGAGGGAGCGTCGATCGCGCCTTTCGGCACGGCGATGACCACGGACAGCCCTTCCTTGGGGCCAAGCGGCGCGGTGGTTTCGAACGTCACCACATTGCCGCTCGTGGTTTCGCGGGCATTCTGCGCGCGCGAGCCGTATTCGCCGGTGTAGAAGGTCGTCTTCGTCGGCGTGACGCCTTCCGGCAGGGTGATCACGGCCTTGGCGGCCTCTATCGGGAACGCCCAGAAATTGCCGGTGACGTTCCAGTAAATCTCGTCGTGGTCGTCGAAGATGCGGACATGCCGGTCTGTCTCATAGGCGAGCTGATAGGTATGGTCGCCGGGCGGAACCATCGTATCGGCGGAGCCGATATAGATGCGAATGCCGTCCGGGATGCTCTCGGTGTGATGATCGACCGGCTGGCCGTCGAGCGTCACGGACTTCAGGTCGAAGGTGACATCGCCGCTGCGCCCAGAATCTGTCTCGAAGCGAAGGGGAAAGTCACGAAAGATGCCGCGCTTGATCTGGTCGCCCTCGGCATGCACCGCGATGGTCTCGGTGACGTCGTAGACGCCGGACTTTTCGACGGTGACCTCGGAGGTGAAATTGTTGATGACTTCGGCGGCGTGGACGGGGGCGGCCGCGAGGAGGACGGTGGTGAGTAGCACAACGATGCCGAGCGACCTCCAATCTCCCCCCTTGAGGGGGAGATGTCGCGAAAGCGACAGAGAGGGGTGCAGCGTATCCGATTGGCTCTGAGTGCGTGGCTTGCGGCTCACCCCTCTCTGCCCCTGTCGGGGCATCTCCCCCTCAAGGGGGGAGATTGATTGGAGTGCGCCCGCCAGGGCGGATATCGAGGCCGGTTCTGTGCTCTTGCCACCATTTCCGTCATGCCGGCCTTGAGCCGGCATCCAGGGCCGGGGTCTCAGGCCGTTCATCGATCGGCTGGTCCTCGGCATAGACCTCCCGTGTTGCCCTGGATCCCGGCTCAAGGCCGGGATGACGGAAGAAAGGAAGGCGACAGAAGTCGAAAACCACCGCATGGCAAAACCCCGCAAATCTGACACTGTCCGGTTTGCCATCGCCATGGCGTTCTCCTCAGGTTTCGTATTCGACGCCGAGCGAGGCCAGTGCGTCCCAGTAGCCGGGATAGGTCTTGCCGACGCAGAGCGGGTCGAGAATGGTGATGCCGGAAATCTTCAGACCGGCAAGCGCGAAGCTCATCGCGATCCGATGATCGGCGAAGGTGTCGATTGCGGCGGGCAGGTGCTGGCCGGCAAGTGCCGGATCGGAATGGACGATCAGGTCGTCGCCGTCTTCCTCCGCAAGGCCCTCGCGGATGGCGTTGAGGCCGAGCGACAGCGCGCGGGTGCGGTCGCATTCCTTGACGCGCAGGTTCTCGATGCCGGTGAAGCGCACCGGGGTCTCGTTGAAGGCGGCGAGCACGGCGAGCGTCGGCACGGCGTCCTGCATCTGGCTGCCGTCGATTTCGGCGGGCATGTGCGGAAAGGCGGCCATCACGGCGTGGGACTTCGCGTCCGGCTGGGTGAAGTCTTCCGCCGGCGTGCCGATATCGATTGCGCCGCCCGTCAGGATTTCAGCCGCCCAGAGATAGGTGGCGGCCGAGGCGTCAGGCTCGATATGGAAGTCGGTGGCCCGGTAATCGCCCGGCTGCACCGTCCATGTGGCCTCGTCCACCTGTTCGGCCTTCGCGCCGAAGGCGGCCATGGCATCGAGGGTGAGGCGGATATAGCCGCGCGCGCCGATCTCGGTTCCGGTCAGCGCGATGGTCACCGGGGCGGAGGCGAGCGGCGCTGCCATCAGCAGCGCCGAGACATACTGGCTCGAAAGTCCGGCGTCGATCTCGACGCGGCCGGAGCCGAAGCGGCCATTGCCGGTGATGGTGACCGGCGGGCAGCCGGTCGGCGCTTCAATCGAAATGCCGAGCCGCTGAAGGGCAGCGACCAGCGGGCCGATCGGCCGCTTGCGCATGTGCTCGTCGCCATCGACGATGACGGTGCCATCGACGCTGGCCGCCGCCGCCGTCAGGAACCGGGTCGCCGTTCCCGCATTGCCGAGGAAGAGCGGGCCGGAAGGGGCTTCAAGACGGCCTGTGCCTTTGACGACGAAACTCGTCGCATCCGGCTCCTCGACGGTGACGCCCATCGCCCTGAGAGCATTCGCCATGTGCTTGGTGTCGGCGCTTTTCAGCGCGCCGGTCAGCCTGCTGGTACCCTTCGAGAGGCCGGCAAGCAGCAGCGCCCGGTTGGTGATCGACTTCGATCCGGGCGGGCTGACATGGCCCTCAAGCGCATGGCCGGGCGGGATGATGGTGAGCTTTTCCATGCGAATGCACTTTCATCAGGGCCGACTCTATCGGCGGCAGGCAGTCAGAACGAGACGTTCGGCACGGCGCGGTCGCCGGCATCCTCGATCTCGAAATAGTCGCGCTTGCGGAACCCGAACTGGCCGGCGATGATGTTGCTCGGGAAGCTTTCGACCTTGATGTTCAGGTCGCGGGCCGCGCCGTTATAATAGCGCCGGGCCATCTGGATCTCGCTCTCGGTCTTTTCGAGCGAGGCCTGAAGATCGGCGAAATTCTGGTTGGCCTTGAGGTCCGGATAGGCTTCGGAAAGCGCAAACAGCCGGCCGAGCGCCTGTGTCAGTTCGCCTTCGGCCTGTGCACGCCCGGCCACATCATTGGCGGCGACGCTCTGGGCCTTGTTTCGTTTTTCGACCACCTCTTCCAGCGTGCCGCGTTCGTGGGAGGCATAGCCCTTCACGGTCTCCACAAGATTGGGGATCAGGTCGGCGCGGCGCTTCAACTGCACGTCGATGCCGGACCATGCCTCCTCGGCGGTCTGGCGGGCGCGCACGAGCGCATTATACAGCGCGACCACGAAGCCGATCAGGGCTCCGATGATGACGATGAGGACGATCAGGGTAATCATGCGCACTTCTCCCGGTTATCCGCTTGACTGCCGTACCAACGGCCGCTTTCAGGCGGCCCTGGCCTCGAAACCGCCGGCGTCGGTTAGAAGATAGGCCTCTCCGCAGGCCTTGGCCAGTGTGCGCACCCTCAGAATGTAGCTCTGCCGCTCGGTCACCGAAACGACGCCGCGGGCGTCGAGCAGGTTGAACAGATGCGAGGCCTTGATGCACTGGTCATAGGCCGGGAACACGCAGCGGTGCAGCATGCCCGGCTCGGCGGGGCTGCCGGCGGCGAGCAGCGCCTTGCACTCGGCCTCGGCATCGTTGAAATGGCGGTGCAGCATCTCGGTATTGGCGTATTCGAAATTGTGACGCGAATATTCCTGCTCGGTCTGCAGGAAGACATCGCCATAGGTGACCTTTTCATCGCCGTCGCGGCCGTTGAAATTGAGGTCATAGACGCTGTCGACGCCCTGGACATACATGGCGATGCGCTCAAGGCCGTAGGTCAGTTCGCCGGCGACGGGCGCGCATTCGATGCCGCAGACCTGCTGAAAATAGGTGAACTGCGAGACTTCCATGCCGTCGCACCAGCATTCCCAGCCAAGGCCCGCCGATCCGGTGGTGGGATTTTCCCAGTCGTCCTCGACGAAACGGACGTCATGCAGCAACGGATCGAGGCCGATCGCCTTCAGCGAGCCAAGGTAAAGCTCCTGCAGGTCCGGCGGCGAGGGCTTCAGCAGCACCTGATACTGGTAGTAGTGCTGCAGGCGGTTCGGGTTTTCGCCGTAACGGCCATCCGCCGGGCGGCGCGAGGGCTGGACATAGGCGACGTTCCAGCGCTTCGGCCCGAGCGCCCGGAGCGTGGTCGAGGGATGCAGCGTGCCGGCGCCCACTTCCATGTCGTAGGGTTGCAGGATGGCGCAGCCCTTGTCGGCCCAATAGGCCTGCAATGTCAGGATTAGCCCCTGGAAGGAGCGCGTGGGATGCATATGGGGCGGTATCGTCGCTTCGGACATGGCAGAAGGCTTCCGTCATTTTTGTATGAGCGGTGAGTGCCACTAAAGCGGATAAGGGTCAAGGGTCGGGTGGCCGAGCCGGCCACCCGGTTGATGCCTATTCCGCCGCAAGCGGGCGGAACTCGTCCTTTGTCGGCGTTGCCAGGCTCACCAGCCAGATGGCAAGCCATGCGACGATGAAGCCGGGGATGATTTCATAGACCCCGGGGCCGCCCATGAAGCTCTGGTCGAGACCGAGGGCGATCCACACGATCACCGTCACGGCACCGGCCACAAGGCCCGCCACCGCGCCCGCGCCGGACATGCCGCGCCATGTCAGCGACAGGATGATCAGCGGACCGAAGGCCGCACCGAAACCGGCCCAGGCATGGGAGACGAGGCCCAGCACCTCGGAATCGGGATTATGGGCGATGACCGCGGCGACGATCGCCACCACCAGCACGAACACCCGGCCGATATTGACCATTTCGCGCTCGCCGGCGTTACGGCGCAGGAACAGGCGGTAGAAATCCTCCGTCAGCGAGGAGGAGGCCACCAGAAGCTGACTCGAGATCGTGCTCATTACCGCAGCAAGCAGCGCGGCCAGCAGGAAGCCGGTCACCAGCGGAATGAAAAGCTGGTTGGCGAGAATGATGAAGATCGTTTCCGGATCGGGAACGTTGATATTGTTGCCGACGGTATAGGAACGCCCGAAAATGCCGACGCCGACGGCGCCCGCAAGCGAGATGATCATCCACGTCATGCCGATATTGCGCGCGGTCGGAACATCCTTGACCGAACGCACCGCCATGAAGCGCACGATGATATGCGGCTGGCCGAAATAGCCGAGCCCCCATGCAACCGCCGACAGGAAGCCGATCACGGTGAGCCCGTGGAACATCGACAGGAAATTCGGATCGACGCTCATCATCCGCGCCTCCGAGACGCCAAACCCGCCGGCCTTGATGAGGACGACCAGCGGCATGATCACCAGCGCCAGCATCATGATGCAGCCCTGGACGAAATCGGTCAGGCTGACCGCCAGAAAGCCGCCGATCATGGTGTAGATCAACACGATGCCGAGGGTGAGATAGATGCCGGTCTGATAGGCGCTCATGCCGCCGATATGGATCAGGTCCGGGAAGGCGGTATCGAACAGCTTGCCGCCCGCCACCAGCCCCGAGGCGGTGTAGACGGAGAAGAACACCACGATCACGATCGCTGAAACGCTTCTGAGCGAAAGCGCCCGGCTCGGGAACCGTTTCGACAGGAATTCGGGAATGGTGAGCGAATTGTCGTAGCGCTCGGTCTGCTCGCGCAGGCGCGGCGCGACAATGACCCAGTTGAAGAACGCGCCGACGACAAGGCCGATCCCGATCCAGCTCTGCGTCAGTCCGGAGACGAACAGCGCGCCCGGAAGGCCCATCAGCAGCCAGCCGCTCATATCGGACGCGCCGGCCGAAAGAGCCGCGACCCCCGGCGAAAGTTGCCGGCCGCCCAGCATATATTCTTCGGAATTCGATGTGGATTTTCGCCAGGCATAAATGCCGATGCCGATCATCAACAGAAAATATGCCGTCAGGCTGATCGTGATGCCAAGACTCATGGCCCTCTCCTTCGCTTGGTTCCCCTTGGAGGAAATCGCGAAAGCCAGTGGCCGCCGCGTCTTCCGTGTCGCGAGGAGCAGGCTTTGAAACGGCGCACAGCCCAACTCCGGCTGAACGGCGCCGCATCTTGCGCGCGAATCCCCGGTTGCCGTTCAGGAAGAAAGTGTAGCACCGGGAAGAAAGCAGGGGCAAGCGGGCTACGGAATGTCAACTTTTCAAGGGGGAAACGCAAAGGAGGAACGGCTCCCTAGCATACGAGGTGCGGGCACGTGATCATCCGAGGACGCCACAAAGGAGCTCGTTCCGATGACAATTTAACAATCAGAAACGCAAAAAAACAAATTCTTTTGTGTGTTGACGAAATCTAGTCAGTGCTCTTGACCCGATACTCGCCGGTCACCGGGTCCTGCACCAGCGTGCCGGTGGCGCCGCTTTTCTGTTCGGCGCGTTTCTGCTCGCCGCGCGCCGAAAGCGCCTCGGCATCGCTGATGAATTTGCGGTAGAGCATGTAGCCGCCGCCGGCAATGGCTGCCAGAAACATCAATCGTCCCATTTCACGCTCCTCCTTCGCCTGACGCATCGGCCCGGAAATCGGAATCGATTTTCGGAAAGCACGATGCGCCGATTCACTGTGTTAGAGCGTCCTTTGTGCATCCGGATGGACGCACGGCGCTCTAAAGCCCGTAGCGCGCCCATAATGCCCGTTCTTCGGCGGTTTCCGCAAGCCCCGTCGCAAAGCCCGCCGCAATTTCCGCGCCGCTGATCCCGCCGGCGACAACGCCCGGCAGCTTGCGCCCGAAGAAATTGGTCGGCCCGGTCACGAGTTTCAGCTCGACCTTGTCGCCATAGCGGCCTTTCAATATGGCGCGCATCTCGCCGATGCCGTCGACGAGGCCGCGCTCGACGCCGCCGAGGCCGCTCCAGAACAGGCCGGAAAACAGCTCCGGATCATCGGAAAGCTTCAAGCCGCGTCTGTCCTTCACCATCTGGATGAAGACCTGATGGATTTCGTTCTGCAACCCCTTCAGGAATTCGACGTCCTTTTCCTTTTCCGGCTGGAACGGGTCAAGCATCACCTTGTTCTCGCCCGAGGTATAGACGCGGCGCTCGACGCCGATTTTGCCGATCATTTCGGTAAAGCCGAAACCGCCGGAAACGACGCCGATCGAGCCGACGATCGATGTCGGGTCGACGAAAATCTCATCGCCGGCAAGCGCGATCATGTAGCCGCCGGAGGCCGCGACGTCCTCGACGAAGATCAGCACCTTTTTCTGCTTTTCCTCGGCGAGCGCGCGGATGCGCTGATAGACGAGCCGCGACTGGACCGGCGATCCGCCGGGCGAGTTGAGCGAGATTGCAACACAGGGCGCGCCCTTCATCGAAAACGCCTTTTCAAGCGCTGGAGCCGCCGAGGCCAGGTTCAGATTGCGCCGCCCGAGCGACCCGCCCGCCATGATCGTTCCGGCAAGCCGGACGACGGGCACGACCGTCTTATCCTTGCGGAATCTCTTCGGAACAAGACCGGCAACCAGGCTTTTCATGGCGTCCTCTTCGGGTTTCAACTCGATCGACCGCATGTATGCGCGATGCCGCCAAAGACAAGGCCGCGGAGGTGAATAAGCCTGCGATCAGGCGGATTTACCTGTTTGTTGACAAAGTCTGCCCCACCCTCTTTCGTCACCCTCGGGCTTGTCCCGAGGGTCTAAGCACATCCCGACACGACAGGCGTTTTAGGTAAAAAATTAATAGTAAACAGTGTCTTATGAGCAGCGAACTCCGCTCGAATCGTGAGGGGATTAGATCCTCGGGACAAGCCCGAGGATGACGCCCGTAAAAGGGGATAGGTTTGTCAGCAGACTGATTTACCTGTTTTTGCGGCGTGAATAGCTCGCCCGGCCATTGTTGAGATCATCGACGGCCGGCAGAAAGGCGTGGCCATCGCCGCCGTGCATGATGATCGGCGGCCGCAGCGCAAGCCGGGCCCGCGAGCCCTTGATGGCGCTTGCCAGAATGCGGAAGGCATCCTCGCCGGCGCGGGCATGCACCGGCGTGATCTCAAGCCCGCCGAAGCGCCTGCCGCAGGCGGCGATGATATCGCTCAACGATTGCGGGCGGGCGATCAGGGAAAGCTGGCCGCCGGGCTTCAGGATCGCGCCGGCGGTGCGGATCCAGGCCTCGAACAGGCCCTCCTCCATGGCATGGGCGACCTGTTTCAGCCGGTCCGGCGTCTTGCGGTCGGCGGCCTCGTTGAACGGCGGGTTCATGATGACGTGATCGAAGGCGTCATCCGTCAGGCCAGCGTCATTGCGACGTGCGCCGGTGAGCGTGACATCGGCTTCGAAGACGCGGATGCGAGGCCGGATCCCGGCGTTTTCCGCGAGCGCCACGGAGCGGCGGGCAAAATCCGCCATTTCCGGCGAAAGCTCGAACAGCGAGATTTCCGCATCCGGAATGCGGGAGGCAACCGCAAATCCGGCAGCCCCCGCCCCCGCCCCGAGATCGGCGACACGAAAGGCCTGCCCGTCGCTTGCGGCCTTCCGGTCGACCATTGCGGCGAGCAGCATCGCGTCCATACCGGCCCGATGGCCTCTCCCCTTCGGTTGCACGAGATGGAAGCGGCCGCGATGAAAGGCGTCGACGGTGAAGCCATCCGCCGTCATTCCGGCTCCAGTTCCTTGCCGAGCCCGGCATCGGTCAAAAGCGCGCGGGCCTCCGCCTCGGCACTCTCGTCCACCATCAGGCGGCGCGGCAGAAGACCGAGCGACCCCTCCATCACGCTCATCGAGCGGTCAGCCACGAAATAGTGAATTCCGGCTTCCTTGAAGAGGCTTTCGGCGAGGCCCAGCACCACGGCGTCATTGGTGCGCAACAGATTGACAAGGGCCATTCATCACTCCTGAATTTCATGCAAAAGGAACACATTGCCCCTTGTCGCTGCTTCTGCCGCTCCCTATTGTCGGCATGAATGCATGAAAGGGAGCGAACTCACTTGGGTTCCGTTATACCACTGGTTAAAGAGAACAAAACCTCCGGCTCGGTCAAGCCCATCGTGGATTTGACCCGTTCCGATATGGAGCGCGTCAATGCGCTGATCCTGTCGAAGGCGGGGTCCGATGTCGAAATGATCCCGGAGGTGGCCAATCACCTGATTTCTTCCGGCGGCAAGCGGCTGCGCCCGATGCTGACGCTCGCGACCGCGTCGCTGTTCGGCTACCGGGGCGAGCATCATATCCGGCTGGCAACCAGTGTCGAATTCATGCATACCGCAACGCTGCTTCATGACGATGTCGTGGACGAGAGCGACCTGAGGCGCGGCAAGTCCAGCGCCCGGATGATCTGGGGCAACCAGGCAAGCGTTCTGGTTGGCGATTTTCTGCTTGGCCAATCCTTCAGGATGATGGTGGAAACGGGCTCGTTGGAGGCGCTTTCAGTGCTATCGGATGCCGCCGCCGTGATCGCCGAGGGCGAAGTGCTGCAGCTTTCGGTCTCCAAGAAGATGGAAACCACCGAGGACGATTACATCGCCGTCATCCGCGGCAAGACGGCCGAGCTATTTGCAGCTGCCGCCGAGGTTGGGCCGATCATCGCCGGGGCGTCGGCTGCCGATCGCAAGGCATTGCGCAATTACGGCATGGCGCTCGGCATCGCCTTTCAACTCGTCGACGATGTGCTCGATTATGGCGGCAACAGCGCCGATCTTGGCAAGAACGTCGGCGATGATTTCCGCGAGGGGAAGGTGACGCTGCCGATCATTCTGGCCTATCAGCGCGGAGATGATGGCGAAAAGACATTCTGGCGCAACGCCATCGAAGGCGGCGAAAATGACGACGCCGCCCTCGAAAAAGCCCGATTCCTCCTCGAAAAGCATGGGGCGCTCGCCGATTCTGTCGATCGCGCCCTGTTCTATGGCGAGGCCGCGCGCGAAGCGCTGTCGGGTCTGCCGCGCTCCACCGGCCGGCACGCCCTTGAGGAAGTGATCGATTTCTGCATCGCGCGGATCAACTGACCGACGCGCACCCGCCCGGACTGCCAATGCCGGACCGTCAACGCCCGATCGTCAATGCCCGATCGTCAATGAAAGAGAGCGGATGACCAGCCTGAACAAACGTCGCCTGAGAACCATGCTTTTTGCCGCGGCGCTCGCTTTGCCAGTGTCGGCGGGGCCGATGACGGCAAGCGCCAGGGACGCGACGGTGACCGACCCCGTCTATGATGCCCAGGGCGCGTTGAGCTTTGCCGGAGCGCTCCTGGCCGGCCAGACTGCTGCGATGGACAATGACCTGGAACGCGCGATCGCCTATTTCCGCCGCGCGCTGCAGCATGAACCTTATGACACCGGCACCAACAACCAGCTGTTCGTCACCCTGATCTTCAACGGCGATCTGAAGGCGGCCGAAGCGCAGGCGGACAAGACATCGGACGAGCCGCAACTCGTGCCGCTACGCGATCTGGCGCTCGGGCTCGCAGCCCTTCAGGACGGACGATACGAAGAGGCGATACCCCGCTTCGAAGCCTATGGCGGCGCCCCGCTCAACGACCTGATCTCCGGCCTGCTGGTGGCCTGGACGCTCTACGGCGAGGGCAAGACGGACGAGGCGCTGAAGGCAGTTGACGCGCTTTCCGGCCCGCCCTGGTACGATCTTTTCACCAATTACAACGCCGGCGCGATCGCCGCCGCCTCCGGCAATACCGCCAAGGCGCGCAGCTATTTCAACGATGCCCTGCTCGATCGCGAAGGCGGGGCGACCTCGCCCGATACGATGCTGAAGACCGTCATCGGCCTTGCCGCGATCGAAGCAGAGGCCGGCAATACCCGCAAGGCGCTCGATACGGTTTCTACCGCGGAGACCTATGGCCTCAACCCGGCCATTCTCGACCCGGTTCGCGAGCGCATCGAGGCCGGCGATCCGATCCAGGCGCTGCCGAAAACCGCTGCCGAGGGCGCCGGCAGCGTCCTTTTTCAACTTGCCGCGGCTCTCAACCAGGGCGGCAGCGACGATATCGTTTCGCTCTATCTGGCGCTCGCCGAAGCGCTGACGCCGGATGATACCGATGTGCTTTACCTGCGAGGCGTGGTTGCCGCAGCCAACGACAAGCCGGAACGCGCGCTCGGCTATTTTTCCCGCATACCCGAGGATGCCCCGCAATATCGCCTCACCGAGTTGCAGCAAGGCCTCGCGCTTGCCGGCCTCGACCGCCTTGATGAGGCGCGCGCCCATCTGACCGCCCTGATCGAGGAAGCGCCGGACGACCGCCGGGCCTATCTGGCGCTTTCCGGCGTCTATTCGGAACAGAAGGATTTTCAGGCGATGGCCGATATCCTGGATCAGGCGGTGGCGCGTATCGGCCCGGTCGCATCACCCGAGGACTGGGGCATTTTCTACCGCCGGGCCATCGCCTATGAGCGGTTGAAGCAATGGGACAAGGCCGAACCCGATTTCAAACGGGCGCTCGAGCTTTATCCGAACCAGCCGCAGGTGCTGAACTATCTCGGTTATTCCTGGATCGATCAGGGCATCAATCTCGAGGAAGGCCTCGACCTGATCCAGCAGGCCGTCGATCAACGCCCCGATGACGGCTATATCGTCGATTCGCTCGGCTGGGCCTATTTCCGGCTCGGGCGCTACAATGACGCCGTGCGCGAACTGGAACGCGCGGTGATACTCGATACCGGCGACCCGACGATCAACGACCATCTGGGCGATGCCTACTGGCAGGTCGGGCGCAAGCTCGAGGCGATCTACCAGTGGAAGAAGGCGCTTTCCGACGAGCCGCCGGCCGATCTGGTGCCCGAGATCGAGGACAAGATCGCCAACGGACTGACGATCGAAAGCGACGACACTCCGCTCGCCAGGGCGGCCGAGGGAGACGGAGACGCCGTCAAGACGCCGTGACCACGGCTTGCGGCGCGGCCTTGCAAGCCGAGGCCCGCGCCAAGATCAACCTGGCGCTTCATGTCACCGGCAGGCGCGGCGATGGCTATCACCTGCTCGACACGCTGGTGACCTTTGCGGACTTCGGCGACCGGCTGACCTTCACCGAGGCTGAAGCCGACCGTTTCACGCTGTCCGGCCGGTTTGCCGACAGCGTGCCGCGCGGCGACGATCCTGAAAGCGGCAATCTCGTGCTCAGGGCCCGCAACCTGCTGCGGACCCATGCCGAGGCTGAGGGGCTTTCGCCGGGGCCTGTCCATATCCATCTGGAAAAACGCCTGCCGCCGGCTTCCGGCATCGGCGGCGGCTCGGCGGATGCCGCCGCGACCCTGCGCGGCCTCGCAAGCCTGTGGCGCCTGCCCGGCGACATCCCGTCGCCACTCGCGCTTTCGCTCGGCGCCGACGTACCGATGTGTCTTGCCGGAGAACCACTCCTTGCCCGCGGGATCGGCGACGTAATAACGCCGGCGGCGGGCTTTCCAACGCTTTTCCTCGTGCTTGCGAACCCGCTGCGGCAGGTGGCGACGCCTGCCGTTTTCAAGGCGCTCGAACATCGCGACAATCCGCCGGTTCTTGCCGGCGACATGCCGCAAAGCGCCGATGACTGGCTTGACCTCATCAGGGGCGCGCGCAACGATCTGCAAATTCCCGCAAGCCGGATCGCGCCGGTGATCCACGCCGTCACCGATGCGCTGGCGGCGACCGGGGCGGATCTCGTGCGCATGTCGGGTTCCGGGGCAACCTGTTTCGGCCTCTACCCCGACCTCGCAAGCGCCGAAATTGCGGCGCGCAGCCTCGCGACGGCTTTTCCCGACTGGTTCGTCGCCGCCACGCTCGCCTCAGGAGATACCGCATGAACGACCGCCCTTTCATTCCCGTGCGCTTTGCCGTGCTCACCGTGTCCGACAGCCGCAGCCTCGCCGACGATCGCTCCGGCGACACGCTGGCCGCGCGGATCGAGGCTGCCGGGCATGTTCTGGCCGCCCGGCGGATTGTCGGCGACGACCGGGCAGCGATTGCCGAGACCGTGAAAGCCTGGAGCGCGGATGACGGGATCGATGTGGTGGTGACCACCGGCGGAACCGGCTTTACCGGGCGCGATCTGACGCCGGAAGCGATCGAACCGCTGTTCGACAAGCGGATGGACGGCTTTTCGGCGATCTTTCACAGGATTTCGTTCGAGAAGATCGGAACCTCGACGGTCCAGTCGCGTGCAACCGCGGGCCTTGTCGGGCGAACCTTCGTGTTCGTGCTGCCGGGCTCGCCGGGCGCCTGCAAGGACGGCTGGGACGGGATCATCGCCCAGCAGTTCGACTATCGCCACATGCCCTGCAATTTAGTGGAAATCATGCCCCGGCTCGACGAGCATCTGAAGCGGACCTCGTAGCCCGGTTCACGCGCTCCGAATCATCGCCCATGCAGGGATGATTTCGCAGGAAAGCCGCCGCGTCATCTGCCGGCGGGCGAGCAGAAACGGCGAGCCACCGCCGGCGGCGGCTTTTTCCAGCGCCATGGACCTCGGCAGCAGCACACCGACTTCCAGCTGGCATTGCCGGGTGAAAAGCCGTTGCCAGAGCGAACGGCGATGCCTTTTCGAGCGCGAGAACCGCGCCGGCCTGTTTTCGAGCGCGATATGCTCCGACACCGTCTCCACCCAGCCGGAAAGCGGCCGCGCGCCGGGCTCGAGCACGAGAACCCAGTCACCGCGAAGCTGACCTATGACCTCGGGCAGGTCCCACGTCCTCATGAACCGGCAGCCGGCCGCATCCGCCACGCGCTCGACGCCCTCGCCGGAGCCGTGTTCGAGAACGATGACATCGCTGACAAGCCCCTCAACGGCACCCGTCACCAGCGCCGAGAGCGTATATGCAAGCTCGGCGTCCTGATTTCTGCTTTCGATCAGCACACTTATCATGCCGCTATCTAGGCAACTTCAACGGCGCTTGCCAAGAGCGAAGGCCCGTATTGGTAGAAGGAACAGTAAATGTTCTTGCTTTGTTCCTGAAGTTGCCCTATATTTCCCGAGTGCTGTTGCCAATGGGCAAGAAGACCCACCGGCAAATCAGACGGGAGATGATCATGGAAGACGCATTCGATATGGACATCGCCGGCTTCACGCCGCCGCCGTCCCGTCATTTCGAGCCGGTCGATCATGGTCGCCGGCGGGGCCGCGCGGCGACCGCGAACCCGTCCGGCCGGTTCGAGCCGGTAAGCCGCGAGCGCTTTGACGACGGCTGGCATCTTGAGGAAGACCTGCCGGCATTCGCCACCGAGGTGCAGGTCGAAAAGGTGAAATCGATCATCACCCGCAATACCTCGCCGGACGTGCCGTTCGAACGCTCGATCAATCCCTATCGCGGCTGCGAACACGGCTGCATCTATTGCTTTGCGCGGCCGACCCACAGCTTCATGGGGCTGTCCGCCGGGCTTGATTTCGAAACCCGGCTGTTTGCCAAGCCGGATGCGCCCCGCCAGCTTGCCCGTGAGCTTTCCAGACCCGGTTATCACGCGAAAACCATCGCGATCGGCACCAATACCGATCCCTATCAGCCGGTGGAGAAGGAATGGCGGATCATGCGCCAGGTGCTGGAAGTGCTCGCCGACGCCAACCACCCGGTGTCCATCACCACCAAATCCGCGCTGATCCTGCGCGATCTCGATATCCTGTCGCTTATGGCGGAAAAGCATCTGGTCAAGGTTTCGATGTCGGTGACCACGCTCGACCGCAAGCTTGCCCGCAGCATGGAACCGCGCGCCGCCACGCCGCCGCGCCGGCTGGAGACGATCCGCGCACTTGCCGGGGCCGGCATACCCGTCGGCATTTCGGTAGCACCTATCATTCCGGTGCTGACCGATCACGAGCTTGAACGGATCCTCGACAGCGGCGCTGCCGCGGGCGCGACCGAGGCGAGCTATATCCTGCTCAGGCTGCCGCTCGAAGTCGCGCCGCTGTTCAAGGACTGGCTGCTGGAGCACCACCCCGACCGCTATCGCCACGTGATGAGCCTGATCCGCTCGATGCGCGGCGGCAAGGATTATGACGCCGAATTCGGCAAGCGGATGAAGGGGAGCGGACCTTATGCCTGGCAGATCGCCCGCCGCTTCGAAATTGCCGTCAAGCGGCTGAAGCTCGCGCGCCGCAGCACGGCGCTCAGGGAAGACCTGTTTGCGCCGCCCGATGGCGGCGGCGCCCAGCTCAACCTGTTCTGATTTCCTTTCCGGCCGGGAGAGCCCTTGGACCCGGCCGAAGAAGTCCCCTTCAATGCCGCACATGAGCAGTTCGCAGAATTGCTCCGAAGGGGACTTGCGGGAGATCGGAAGGCGGTGTGAAATGACAGCATGTCATCCGCGCTCCCTTCCGATTCTCCCGCTCTTTTCGACCTGCCCCCGGCCATGCCCGATTTTTCGCTGGAAATCGCGGCGCGCCGGAGAGGGTTCTGGCCGGTTGCCGGCTGTGACGAGGCAGGACGCGGCCCGCTTGCCGGCCCCGTGGTGGCGGCCGCCGTGATCCTCGATCCGGAGAATATTCCCGCCGGCCTCAACGATTCGAAAAAATTGTCTGCGAAGGCCCGCAACGCCCTGTTCGAGCAGATATTCGATTCTGCGCTGGTGTCGGTCGCCTCCAGCAGTCCTGCCCGGATCGATCGCATCAACATTCTGAGAGCATCCCTCGATGCGATGCGCCGCGCCGTGCTGGGCCTTGCGCTGCCGCCGGCGATCGTGCTTGCCGACGGTCGCGATCAGCCGCCGGGAATCCCGTGCCGCGCCGAAGCGGTGATCAAGGGCGACGCCCGTTCGCTTTCGATTGCCGCCGCCTCGATCATCGCCAAGGTCACCCGCGACCGGATGATGGAACAGGCCGCGACCATCTATCCCGCCTATGGCTTTGCCGGCCATGTCGGCTATGGCACCGCGATCCACCGCGCCGCGATCATCGACGCCGGCCCCTGCCCGCTTCACCGCATGAGCTTCCGCCCTCTGCGCCAGGTCGAATAGCAGCCTCAGCGCCGCATATATTTTTTTTGAATTTTCTCGGGAAATTGCGATGGTCGGAGTGGCAAGATTCGAACTTGCGACCCCCTCGTCCCGAACGAGGTGCGCTACCAGGCTGCGCTACACTCCGTGACCAGCGGCTGCTCTATAAAACAGCCTGCATGCTTCGGCAAGCGCCCCGCGACATTTTTTTCCGCGAGGCCCGAGGTTATGAACCGCCGGGGGGCTCGAGCACTGAAGGCGGCGGCGCGATTTGGCGATTCTCGTAGGAAAAGCGCGCCCCAAACCCTCTGTTCCCCCTCCCCGGAAGGCTTGAAATCAGGAGGTTTTGGCGTCCCTTTGATAAATCCAGTCGTGATCCGGGTGGTTCTCGAATCGCCACTTGCGCAGCGGCCCGGCCATGACGTTGAGATAATAGAGTTCGTAGCCATAGGGTGCGCCGCAGGGGTGGTGTCCCTTGGGCACCAGAACCACATCGCCATCCGCGACCGCCATGGTCTCGTCCAGCGAACCGTCCTCGGTGAACACCCGCTGGAAGGCGAAGCCCTGGGCCGGGTTCAGGCGGTGGTAATAGCTTTCCTCCAGATAGGTCATCTCGGGGAAACGATCCTCGTCATGGCGGTGCGGGGGATAGGAGGACCAGTTGCCGGCCGGCGTGAACACCTCCGTCACCAGCAGGCTATCGGCGACATCGCGCTCTTCCATGGCGATCGGATAGATATAGCGGGTGTTCGCGTCCTTGCCGCGTTCGGTCAGCGTGATGCCTTCCGGGCCGATCACCTGCGCCGTGCGGCCGGGCTTTGCCGGTGCTGTACAGACCGCGAGCGTGCAGTCGGTCGTGGCGGTCGCCGACCATTCGGAACCCGCCGGGATATAGACGCAATGCGGCGGCAGGCGCTCGAACACGCTCATGCGCTCGCCGAGCTCGCCAAAATTCTCCTCGCCCGCCGCAATCTCGGCCTTGCCCTCGACCAGCACGAGAATCACCTCTGTGTCGCCGGTGTTCTCGCGCGCGCTTTCGCCGGGTTTCAGGCGGTAGAGCCCGAAGCCGACATAGCCCCAGTTCGCGGTTTCGGGCGTGATGTCGTGCACCTTGCCGGTCGCGGCGGTCGGTTTTCTGAGAAGATTGCTCATGGCTTGCTTTCCCTTTGTCTGTCGTCTCCCGGCCTCAGGCGGCGGTGTCGAGGCCCGCTTCCTTCGCCATCGCCTTCAGGCTTTTCAGGCCGAGCGACTGATATTCGAACGGAATGCGCACATCCGGATCCTGCTCGGCCTCGATCACCAGCCAGCCCTGATAGCCGGCATCGGCCGCGCTTTTCAGCACGGGCGCGAAATCGACGCCGCCCTCGGCATCGCCCGGCACGGTGAACACGCCGCGGCGCACGCCTTCGAGGAAGGAGAGGTTTTCATCGCGCACCTGCCGGGCAATGGCGGGTCGCACATTCTTGGCGTGGATATGGCCGACGCGACCGATATGTCTTGCCGCCAGCCGCGCCGGATCGCCGCCGCCGAACAGGCAATGGCCGGTATCGAGCAGCAGCTTCGCCGCCGGACCGGTGTTTTCCATCAGCCGGTCGATCTCGTCCTCGGTCTCGACGATCGTGCCCATGTGATGATGGTAGACCAGCGCGATGCCCTGGTCGGCGGCATATTGCGCCAGCGCCTCGACGCCCGCGCCGAAACCGGCCCACTGATCCTCGGCAAGCTTCGGCCGATCATTGACCGGCTTGCCGTCATCGCCGTGGATCGCGTTCGAGGTCTCGCACACGATGATGACCTTCGCACCCATCGCCTTCAGCAGATCGAGCGCCGGCTGCATCGCCGCCTTTTCGTCGTCCAGCGACCGGGTCAGCAGGTTCAGCGAATGCCAGCCGGAGACATATTTCAGGCCGCGCGGTTCCAGCACCGCCTTCAGGCCCTCGGCGTCCTCGGGAAACTTGTGGCCCTTCTCGATGCCGTCGAAACCGATCTTCGCGGTCTCGTCCAGGCATTGCTCGAGGCTGATATGGGCGCCGAGGCTGCGGTCGTCGTCATTGGTCCAGGCAATCGGATTGGTGCCGTAAAGGATCATGCTCAGCTTCTCTTTTTGAGCGCGGCCTCATAACCGGCGCGCGCTTTGTTGACTTCGGTTCGCTCAGAAACTTCCGGCACCGCGACATCCCACCAGTGACCGCCAAATTCGGGCGTCGGATAGGGATCGGTGTCGATCACGATCACGGTGACCTCGCTTGACGCGCGCGCAGCAGCCAGCGCGTCGTCGAGTTCCGCGATCGAGGCAACCTTGGCGGCTTTCGCGCCCATCGCCGCCGCGTGGGCGGTAAAATCGATGGCGATCGGGTTTTCGTGGTTGGAATGGGCATAGAGATTGTTGAACTCGGCGCTGCCGGTCGACATCTGCAGCCGATTGATACAGCCATAGCCGCGATTGTCGGTGATCACGACGGTGATCTTGATGCCCATGGCGACGGCGCTTGCAAGCTCGGAATTCGCCATCATGTAGGAGCCGTCGCCGACCATGACGATAACGTCGCGATCCGGTTCCGCCATCTTGATGCCGAGCCCGCCGGCGATCTCGTAGCCCATGGTCGAGAAGCCGTATTCCATGTGGTAGGAGAGCGGCAGTTTCGCCTTCCAGAGCTGGTGCAACTCGCCCGGCATGGTGCCGGCGGCGCACATCACCACGGTGTTGTCGCGCGCGGCGCGCTGAACCGCGCCGATCACCTGCATGTCGGTCGGCAGCGCGTTGGTGTCCTCGGGCGCGGCCGTCACGGCATCGGCCTTGGCGAACCATCCGGCCTTGAGCTTGGCATCCGGGGCGGCAAACCGCTTGTCGCCCAGCGCGGCGCTCAGCCGCTCAAGACCGACGCGGGCATCCGCCACCAGCGGGATCGCATCGTGCTTGGCACTGTCATAGGGCTGAACGTTGAGCGCCAGTATCCTGCGGTCGGGATGGCTGAACAGCGACCACGAGCCGGTGGTGAAATCCTGAAACCTTGTGCCGACGCCGATCACCAGATCGGCCTTTTCGGCAATCGCGTTGGCGCTTGCAGCACCGGTAACGCCGACCGGGCCGAAATTCAGCTCATGGTCCCAGGCAAGCGCGGATTTGCCGGCCTGCGTCTCGACAACGGGAATGCCGTGCCGCTCGGCGAATGCCGCGAGCGTTGCGGTCGCGCCGGAAAAATGCACGCCGCCGCCGGCAACGATGACCGGGTTGTTCGCCGCCCTGATAACCTCGACGGCTTCGGCGAACTCGGCCGCGTCCGGCTCCGGCCGGCGCTGGCGCCAGATCTTCTTCTCGAAAAGCTTCTCGGGGAAATCATAGGCTTCCGCCTGCACGTCCTGGCACAGCGACAGCGTCACCGGGCCGCATTCGGCCGGATCGGTCAGCACCCGCATGGCGCGCGGCAGAGCGGTGATCAGCTGTTCGGGCCGCATGATGCGGTCGAAATAGCGGCTCACCGGACGAAAGCAGTCATTGACCGTCATGGTGCCGTCGCCGAAATCCTCAAGCTGCTGGAGCACCGGATCGGGCCCGCGATTGGCAAACACATCGCTCGGCAGCAACAACACCGGCAGGCGGTTGACATGGGCAAGGGCGGCCGCCGTCACCATGTTGAGCGCGCCCGGGCCGATGGAGGACGTGACCGCCATCGCCCGCCCGCGCCGCAACTGCTTGGCATAGGCGATCGCGGCATGGGCCATGGTCTGCTCGTTCTGGCCGCGATAGGTCGGTAGCGTGTCGCGCATGCCGTAAAGCGCCTCGCCCAGGCCCGCGACATTGCCATGGCCGAATATTGCCCAGACGCCGGCGATGAAGGGAACGCCATCCTCGGTATACTGGTTTGCGAGATAGCGCACCGTCGCCTGCGCCGCCGTAAGCCGGATGGTTTTCATGCTGCATTCTCCTTGCGCGCGCGATCCCAGACTGCGGCGAGACTACGATATTTCCCTGCCATCTCGGCAATCGCCGTATCATCGTCAATGCGGCCAGCAAGCCATTTGCGCGCGGTTTCTCCGAATATCGTGCGGCCGACAGCAAAGCCTTTGACGAGATCGAACTTCGCGGCCGTCGCGAAGCTTTCCTCCAGCTCAGCGGCCGGCGCATCGAGCCCGAGCACGACGATGCCGCGCACATAGGGGTCGTGGCGGGCGATCGCCGCGCACGCCTTTTCCCAGGCCTCTCCGGATTTCATCGGCTCCAGCTTCCACCAGTCGGGATAGACGCCGATCTCATAGAAGCGGTCGATGATGACGGCCGCCGTGTCGTCATCCGTGGCGGCCACCTTGGAGGGGATCACCTCCAGCAGGAATTCCAGGCCGTTGCGCCGTGCGGCGGCAAACAGACGCGACACCGTCGCCTCCTGATCGGCCCGCATGGCGGCGTCATCATCCGGATGATAGAAGCAGAGCACCTTGACGACGTTGTCGACCGGCCATTCGCCAAGCCCGCCGAAATCCGGGCCGATCTCTGCTTCCGTCTCGAGCGGGCGCGAACCGGGCAGTTCCACCGGGCGGCCGATCCAGAGCCCCGTTCCGGTGGCGGCATAGAGCGCGTCGCGTCCGAGCCGGCCATCGCAGAGAATGCCGTAGCCCGGCCGGCCGTCGGCAACGCCGAGCGCCGCCTTCAGGCAGAGTTCCTTGAACGGGCTGATCTTCTCCGGCGAGACGCCGGCCTCCGCCGCCATTTCCTCAAGCTGAATACGGTGATCGAAGGCGAAGACGCGCATCACCGGCCAGTCGCCCGCGCGGTTGGTGGACCAGTGCACCTGCTCCAGCGCCCGATCCTTGCGCAAGGCCTTGTCGCGAATGCCGGTGCGGAAGAAATACTGCAGCTCTTCCCAACTCGGATAGGCTGGCGTGCAGCCATGGCGCGAGACCGCGAAAGCGCCGCAGGCATTGGCGTATTTCAGGCTTGTCGGCCAGTCCTCGCCGGTCAGCCAGCCCTTCAGCAGGCCGGACATGAACCCGTCGCCGGCGCCAAGCACGTTGAACACCTCGATCGGAAAGCCTTCGCCGGTCTCGCCGTCATCGAGGCTTGCCGGAATATCGCCCGTAAACACGACGGCACCCATCGGCCCGCGCTTGCACACCAGCGTCGCCTTCGAGACCGCGCGCACCGCTCTCAACGCCTCAAGCGTATCGGTGCTGCCGCCGGCGATGTGGAACTCCTCCTCCGTGCCGACGATCAGATCGAACAGGCCGAGGGTGGATTGCAGCTTGGCGGTGACGGCTTCGGATTCGATGAACCGGCTTTCGCCCGCGCCGTGGCCGGCAAGCCCCCAGAGGTTGGGGCGGTAATCGATGTCGAGCGCGGTCAGCGCGCCGTTTTCGCGCGCCAGCCGCAGCGCCTTCAGCACGGCGGCCTCCGTTTTCGGATGGGAAAGGTGGGTGCCGGTGGCGCAGACGCAGCGCGCCTCGGCGATATAG
The DNA here is from genome assembly GCF_013459645.1 of Martelella sp. NC20. Lineage (NCBI taxonomy): Bacteria > Pseudomonadati > Pseudomonadota > Alphaproteobacteria > Hyphomicrobiales > Aurantimonadaceae > Martelella > Martelella soudanensis. The sequence continues at coordinate 2,762,783 of NZ_CP054861.1, read as the reverse complement.
GCCGGATCGATATCCTCTTCCGACAGCGCCATATCGGCGCAGTTCTCGCGGTAGAAGATCAGCGGAAACCGTTCCTGGTCGCGGATGCCGAGCAGGACCAGCGCCGTCAGCCGCTCCGGATCGGTCTTGACGCCGCGCACGTCGACGCCCTCGCGCACCAGCTGTTCGCGGATGAACCGGCCCATATGCTCGTCGCCGACGCGCGTCAGCAGGCCGGATTTGAGGCCGAGACGGGCAGTGCCCGCGGCAATGTTCGTGGGTGAGCCGCCGATATATTTGTTGAAGGAGGCCATGTCCTCCAGCCGACCGCCAACCTGCGCGCCGTAAAGATCGACCGACGACCGGCCGATGGTGATCAGGTCAAGTGACGACAATGATGCCTCCCTGCCGGACGCGATCGCCGGCCTCTGCGCCACGTGGGATCGCGGCGTCTGTCCAATTCATTTTGGATTATAAATTCTATTTTTTAAGTTTTCAACACAATCATTCGGATTTTAGTGCTTATGTTCCGTTGCGCGCGGCGCCGACGGCAACCGTCAGTGCGATTGCAAGACCGAGCGTGGCCGAGAGCGAACGGAAGGCGCCGAAATCGACCTCGGAAACCGAAAGCGTTGTCGCCGAAAACGGCCGCAGCGGGCTCACAACCGTGTCGGTAATGCCGATCACCGGAATGTCATTGCCCGCCGCCTGTTCGGCAAAGGACACCGTCTCGGCGGTATAGGGCGCGAAGCTGATGGCGATCACGACATCGCCGGGCCGCACCGCCTGATAATTGGCAAGGCCGCCGACAGCGCCATGCAGCATGGCCGGCACATTCATCCGCTCGAACGCATAGGCGATGTAGGTCGCCACCGAAAACGCGCGCCGGAGGCCGATGATGTGGATCATCGCCGCGCCGGAGAGCAATTGCACCGACTTCTCCAGCTCCGCCGGCTCCACCGTCTTCAGCAGGCCTTCAAGCGAGGTTCGCCCCGCATCGGTGAATTCGGCAAGCAGCGCCACCGGGCTTCCCGCCGCCGTCTCGCGCAGATGCTGGAGCCGGGTGCGGTAATCCGGCCAGCCGCCGACATAGGAATCGCGAAACAGTTTCTGCATTTCCGAAAACCCGGAAAAGCCGATGATCTGGCAGAAGCGCATGAAGGCCGAGGGCTGAACGCCGGCGCCCTCCGCCATTTCCGCCACCGTCGAAACGGCGATCCGGTCCTGGTTGGCGGCCACGAAATCGGCGCATTGACGCAATCTTTTGGGCAGGGTGCCCGCAAGCTCCGCCAGCCGTTCCTCGAATTCCCTGACCGTGGCCGGCGCCGTCATGCATTCCCTCCAACAATGATATTGACATAAACCATGTCACAAACTAGCAAAATGGAATATATATTCCAACAAGATTTACGCCGCCGGGATTTCCGGCAGCGCTCACCGGGAGGATAACATGGTCACGACGATAGCGCTTCTGGGCGCAGGCCGCATCGGCAAGGTGCATGCAAAGGCAATCGCCGAGGACAAACGCGCCCGGCTGGTGGCGGTCGCCGACGCGATGGCGCCAGCCGCCGCCGCGATCGCCGAGGCGACCGGCGCGAAGGTGATGACCATCGAGGAGATCGAGGCCGACGGCAGCATCGACGCGGTGATCATCTGCACCCCCACTAACACCCATGCGGACCTGATCGAGCGCTTCGCCCGCGCCGGCAAGGCGATCTTCTGCGAAAAGCCCGTGGATCTCGATGTCGCTCGGGCACGAGCCTGCGCCGATGTGGTCAAGGCGGCCGGCGCGCGCGTCATGCTCGGCTTCAACCGCCGCTTCGATCCGCATTTCCTGGCGGTTCGCAAGGCGATCGACGACGGCAGGATCGGCAAGGTCGAGATGGTGACGATCACCAGCCGCGACCCCGGCCCGCCGCCGGCGGAATACATCAAGGTCTCCGGCGGCATCTTCCGCGACATGACCATCCATGATTTCGACATGGCCCGCTTCCTGCTCGGCGAGGAAATCGCCACGGTCTCCGGCTCGGCGGCGGTTCTGGTCAACCCGGAGATCGGCGAACTCGGCGATTACGACAGCGCCAGCCTGGTGCTCGCCACCGAAAGCGGTCGCCAATGCGTGATCTCGAATTCCCGTCGCGCGGCCTACGGCTATGACCAGCGTATCGAAGTGCATGGCTCGCTCGGCTCGGTATCGGCTGAAAACCAGCGCCCAGTGTCGATCGAAATCGCCAACAAGGACGGCTACACCCGCCCGCCGCTGCATGATTTCTTCATGACCCGCTATACCGCCGCCTATGCCGCCGAAATCTCCGCCTTCATCGACAGTATCGAGAACGACACCGCCCCATCGCCCTCGATCGAGGACGGCCTGATGGCGCTGACCCTTGCGGATGCGGCTCTGCGGGCGGTGAAGGAACAGAAGACGATCGCGGTCGGGTAAGAAACTGGGCTCCCCTCCCAACAACCTGAAAAAGGGGCGCCGGACTTGGGGGCCCAGAGCGCTGACAAAGCCCGTCCCGATTTTCTCCGTCATGCCGGCCTTGAGCCGGCATCCAGGGCCGCTTGCTGGGTGTTCCAATAAAGAGTCTTTGCGCTCTAGGACTTGGCACTTACTGGATTCCGGCTCAAGGCCGGAATGACGGAAGAGAGGTAGGCATCACCCCGATTGCGCACGATGTTTGTCAACAAACTGAGGGGGCGCCGGCGTTGGCGCCCTTTTTCGGCCTCAACCCCACCCTCCTCCCGTGGCAGCGCCTCCACGCCGCACGCTTTGCAAGCGCGTGCAACGGTCGCGCAAGCCATGGATGGCTGTCAACGACCTGTCACAAAAACTTCATGAATGCTCGGTTGCACAACAGTGCATTCCAAAGCAGAATGAGGCGGCTGAGGGGGAGACATGTCCGAGAAAGAATTTGTCAGCGCGCAGGAAGTCGCCCGCCGCGCCGGTGTTTCCCGCTCCGCCGTCTCGCGCACCTTCACGCCGGGCGCCAGCGTTTCGGCGGAGACGCGCCGCAAGGTGATGGCGGCCGCCGAGGAGCTCGGCTACCACGTCAACCATCTCGCGCGCGGCCTGATGCGCAATGAAAGCGGGATCGTCTGCCTGATCGCCTCCGAGGTCGCCACGCCCTATCGTTCGTCCCTTGTCAGCGCCATTACCCAGAAGCTTCAGGATCGCGGCAAGATCGCCATGCTGGTCAACACCGACCGCTCGGATGGCAGCGTCGACAAGGCGCTGCGCCAGGCGATCAGCTACCGGGCGGACGCCTCCATCATCCTTTCCGGCCTGCCGGACAAGTCGATCGTGCAGCTCTGTCTGAGAAACGGCCAGCGGCTGGTGCTGATTAATCGCGATGACGATCAGGAAGGCCCGCTCAGGATCAATTTCGACAATGACGAGGCCGCGCGGCGGATACTGACCGCGTTTCTGCGCGCCGGCTGTCGCCGCCTCGCCTTCGCCAATTCGGCTTCGATGACGCCGAGCCTGATGGCGCGCGAACGCGGTTTTCTGGCCGCCGGGCAGGCCGAAGGCATCGAGGTGATCGTCGAGCGCTATGGCCAGACGGCCTATGATGCAGGCCGCACCCTCGCCCACCGCATGCTCACCCGCAAGGACCGTCCGGACGGCGTGTTCTGCGCCACAGACCTGATCGCCTGCGGCTTCATGGACGCCGCGCGCAACCAGTTCTCGCTGTCGATCCCCGATCAGCTTTGCATTTCGGGCTTCGACAATATCGAACAGGCCGGTTGGGAATCCTACGATCTTACGACCTTCGACCAGCCTGTGGAACAGATCGCGGCACAGGCGGTCGACTGGCTTTCTTCCCCGCTGGCGGTACCCGCTGCCAATCCGACGGTGACGCTGCACGCCGACCTCGTGTGGCGCTCGTCTATCCGCGGCGGTTAGAGCGTCAGGCGAAAAAGTGGGCGCCGGTTTTCGTTAACCCGACGCGTAAAAACAAAGAATCTAGAGTTTGTCAGGGAAAAGTGGAATCCGGTTTTCCCGAAAAGACAAACGAAAACAAATAAATCTAGAGCCGTCAAATGACCTCCGCGATCCCGTTTTCCTTGATCGACTGCATAGCCATATAGGTCGAGGTCGAGGCCACATGCGGCAGCGTCGAAACCCGCTCGGCAAGCACCCGGCGGTAGGCCCGCATCGAGGCGGTGCGGATCTTCAACAGGTAGTCGAAACGGCCGGCGATCATGTGAACCTGTTCGACCTCGACGAGCCCGACCACCGCCTTGTTGAATTCCGCGAGCGCCTTTTCGCGCGTATCCGACAGCTTCACCTCGACAAAGGCAACATAATCGAGACCCAGTTGAATGGGATCGAGAATGGCGCGGTAGCCCCTGATCACACCCGCCTCTTCCAGATGGCGCACCCGCGCCTGGGTCGGCGATTTCGACAGGCCGATGCGTTTGGCCAGATCGGTAATCGAGATGCGGCCGTTTTCGGCCAGCGTATTCATGATCGCCCGATCGAATCGGTCGAGATCGGCACTGCCTTCATTCACTGAACAAGCCCTCAAAATCAGTCAGAATGATCACATTTCTCTCATCAATCAGGCAAAACGGCTGCAAAGTACAGACTATAATATGGCGATCCAGAGGGAATTGTCATGACAGAAAACACTGAGGAAACCCTGCGCGGCGCAATCGACGCAGGCACCTATGCAGACGAAGCGCAGTTGCTCGACACATTGAAGGAACATGCGCGGCTGAGCGACGAGGATCGCGCCCGCATCTCGGAAAATGCGGCTGATCTCGTTCGCGCGATTCGCAACCATGCCAAGCCCGGCATGATGGAAGTTTTTCTGGCGGAATACGGCCTCTCCACCGATGAGGGCATCGCCTTGATGTGTCTTGCCGAAGCGCTCCTCAGGGTGCCCGATGCCGAGACCATCGACGCGCTGATCGAGGACAAGATCGCGCCGTCGGACTGGGGCCGGCATATGGGGCATTCCACCTCGCCGCTGGTCAACGCCTCGACATGGGCGCTGATGCTGACGGGACGGGTTCTGAAGGATGAGAACAAGGGCCTCGTAAGCACCCTTCGCGGCGCAGTCAAGCGCCTCGGCGAACCGGTGATCCGCACCGCCGTCGGCCGCGCGATGAAGGAGATGGGCTCGCAGTTCGTCCTCGGCGAGACGATTGCGTCGGCTCTCAAACGCGCCGCGACCATGGAGGAAAAGGGCTACACCTACAGCTACGACATGCTGGGCGAAGCCGCCCGCACCGAAGGCGATGCCAAGCGCTACCACCTCGCCTATTCCCGTGCGATCGGCGCGATCTCGGAAGCCGCGACCGCCGACGATATCCGCAACAATCCCGGCATATCGGTCAAGCTTTCAGCACTCCACCCGCGCTATGAAGAGGCCCGGCACGACACGGTGATGGACCAGGTCGTGCCGCGTCTGCGCACGCTGGCGCAGCTTGCGCGCTCCGCCGGCATCGGCCTCAATATCGATGCGGAGGAGGCAAACCGGCTGAGCCTTTCCATGGATGTGATCGAGACCGTGCTGTCCGAGCCCTCGCTTGCCGGGTGGGACGGGTTCGGCGTGGTGGTGCAGGCCTATGGCAAGCGCGCCGGGCCGACCATTGACTGGCTTTATGCACTGGCGACACGGCTCGACCGGCGGATCATGGTGCGGCTCGTCAAGGGCGCATACTGGGACACCGAGATCAAGCTTGCGCAGGTCGAGGGCATCGACAGTTTCCCGGTGTTCACCGCCAAGCCGGCCACCGACATTTCCTATATCGCCAATGCCCGCAAGCTGCTCGGCATGACCGACAGAATCTATCCGCAATTCGCCACCCACAACGCCCATAGCTGTGCGGCAATCCTGGATATGGCCGGCGACAACCAGGCATGGGAGTTCCAGCGCCTCCACGGCATGGGCGAGGCGCTGCATTCGATCCTGAAGGAACGCCACAACACCCATTGCCGGATCTATGCGCCCGTCGGCGCCCATCGCGATCTGCTGGCCTATCTCGTACGTCGCCTGCTTGAAAACGGCGCCAATTCCTCGTTCGTGAACCAGATTGTCGATGACGAGGTGCCGCCGGAAACCGTTGCCGCCGATCCGTTCGACAAGGTGAAACCGACCAAGCTCAGGACAGGCGCCGACCTGTTTGCGCCCGACCGCAGGAACTCGGCCGGCTTCGATCTCGCCCACCGCCCGACGCTGGCGCTGATCGATGAGGCGCGCGCGCCCTTCCAAAACCATCAGTGGCAGGCCACGCCGCTGATCGCCGGAGATGCCCCTGCCGGCGAAACGGCGCCGGTGCCCAACCCGGCCCGCACCCATGATATCGCAGGCACCGTCACATGGGCGACGGCGGAAACGGTTGCTGCCGCCTGCGCCGCCGCCAGGCCCTGGAACGCCGATGCCGCAACGCGCCGCGCGGTGCTTGAAAAGGCCGCCGATCTCTATGAGCGGAATTTCGGCGAGATCTTCGCGCTTCTGGCGCGCGAGGCCGGCAAGACGCTTCCCGATGCGGTCGCGGAACTGCGCGAGGCGGTGGATTTCCTGCGCTATTACGCCGGGCAGGCCGAAGGCGCGCCGCCGGTCGGCGTGTTCGCCTGCATCAGCCCGTGGAACTTTCCGCTGGCAATCTTCACCGGCCAGATCGCCGCGGCGCTCGCAAGCGGCAATGCGGTGCTTGCCAAACCCGCCGAGCAGACGCCGCTGATCGCCTGGCGCGCCTGCCAGCTTCTCCATGAGGCCGGCGTGCCGGAAACCGCCTTGCAGTTCCTGCCCGGCGCCGGCGATGTCGGCAAGGTGCTGACCGAGAACCCGGCCATCGGCGGCGTCGCCTTCACCGGCTCCACCGAAACGGCGCAGATGATCCACCGCGCCATGGCCGAAAACCTCGCGCCCGGCGCGCCGTTCATCGCCGAGACCGGCGGCCTCAATGCGATGATCGTCGACAGCACGGCGCTGCCCGAACAGGCTGTCGCGGCGATCGTCCAGTCGGCCTTCCAGTCGGCCGGACAGCGCTGCTCGGCGCTCAGATGCCTTTATGTCCAGAAGGACATCGCGGATCACTTCCTGCGGATGCTAATCGGCGCGATGGACGCGCTGCAGATCGGAAGGCCATGGCACATTTCTACCGATGTCGGCCCGGTCATCGACGCGGAGGCAAAGGCCGGGATCGCCGAATATCTCGCCGTCGCCGAAGATGAGGGACGTATCCTCAAGACGACCACCACGCCGGACACCGGTCATTTCATCGCCCCGACCCTCATCAAGGTCAACGGCATCGCTGACATGACCCGCGAGATTTTCGGCCCCGTGCTCCACGTCGCGACCTTCGAGGCCGGAGAGATCGATGCGGTGATCGACGCCATCAATGCCTCCGGCTACGGCCTGACCTTCGGCCTGCAGACCCGGATCGACGACCGCGTCCAGCATGTCGCCGACCGTATCCGGGCCGGCAATATCTACATCAACCGCAACCAGATCGGCGCAATCGTCGGCAGTCAGCCGTTCGGCGGCGAGGGCCTGTCCGGCACCGGCCCGAAGGCCGGCGGCCCGCGCTATCTCGACCGCTTCCGCCGCCATGCGCCCGAGGCCGAGGCGAAAGCATGGGATGGCGATATGTCCCCCGAGGCGCTCAAAGCCGAGATTTCGCGCGCGTCCACCGAGACGGGTCGCGTCTTCAGAAACACGCTTCCCGGGCCGACGGGCGAATCGAACGTGCTCACCGCGCTGCCCCGCGCGCCGCTGCTTTGTCTCGGACCGGGCAAGGAGGCGGCAAAAAAGCAGGCGATGATGGTCGGCGCGCAGGGCGGACGTCCGGCCGTCGCGACCGGGTCAATCGCGCCGGAAAGCCTTGTCGGCCTGGATGGCATCTCCGCCGTGCTCTGGTGGGGCGATGAGGACACCGCTCGCGCGCTGCGCCGGGCGCTTGCCGGGCGCGAAGGCCCGATCCTGCCGCTGGTGACCGGCGCGCCGGATGCCGGCCACGCCCTGAAGGAGCGCCATGTCTGCGTCGACACCACGGCGGCAGGCGGCAACGCCAAGCTTCTCGGCGGCGTAAGCTGAGGCGAAACGGCCTGTCAGGCAACCGGCCGGAAGACGATATCCGCCGGATGGCTGTTGTCGATGACGGTCTTCGCGTTCGGGAGGTCGTTTTCGTGGGCACGGGCATGCGCCGCCTCAGGTTCGAAGCCCATATCCGTCCAACGCTGCAGCAGCCGGCGCTCCAGAACGGAAAACGGAACGTCAAGGCTGATGGTCAGGTCGAAAATGGCGCGGAGATCGCGCCAGCCCGGCTCGTCGAGCAGCAGATAATTGCCCTCGACCACCAGCAACGGAAGCGAGCGCGAGACGGCGCGCGCGCCAGCACGCGAGATTTCGAGCTTCCTGTCGAACAGCGGAACGATGACCTCGTCTTCCTCGTTGGCGCTGAGGCGACGGAACATCACCGCCAGTCCGCCGACATCGAACGTATAGGGCGCGCCCTTGCGCGACAGCGTCCCGCGCGCCTTCAGCAAGTCGTCATCGAGGTGAAACCCGTCCATGGGAATGACGGCGGCGGAGCCCGGCTTCTGCCGATTGAGGCGGGCGACGAGATCCTCTGCAAGCGTGGATTTGCCGCTGCCGGGCGCCCCGGCAATCGCAACGAGCCGGCGTGCGCCGGTTGGCAGTGCTGAAAGCGTATCGAGAAGGTCTTCGACCCTGGTTATCGTCTTCGGCATCGGCCCCTCCCACGGCAAGTTCACGCGGCGCACCCGCTCTACCCATCTGTGACGCATTTTCGCGAAGGTCAGGCGATTCCAGCTGACAGCGAATTTCCATGGAACTCTTAACCCGTGGCGTCTTCGTCCACAATGACCTGAAACTTGACGAGGGTAGGACGCCTCTCGGCGGCCCGTTCGAACGCCGCGCAGCATTCACAGCAGAAAGACCCAATGCCGTTCATATGCGGCTCAGAGAAGCGACGCCCCGATGCGAATGTCCCTCGCGGCGGGCCACGAAAAGAAAGCCGCATGCGAAATAATATTCAGGCTCGGCATCATGTGGAATGACGATTCCGGGCGCTTTTCCAAGGCTTCTGATCTTGTGGGCGATCCTGCAGACCCGCTCTTGCGATATTGCGGGAACCGGATCGAGGATCAGCCCGCTCAGGCCCTGCATCTGCGCGATCGCAACAAGGTTCTCCATATCCACCGCCCCGTCAACCAGGGCGAGCGCACAGATTTCGGCCCCGTCGGCATGGGTCTCATTCTCCTCCCGCATGCCGCGCCAGCGATCGCCGGCGGACAAGCGGCGGCGGTCGGGGCGCCGGTGCAGCGCCATGATCGCGGCGCGCGCATCCGATGGGCCGGCAATGCCCGTCAGCACGATATTCTGGATGCCCTTTCGCAGAAGGCTCTGCAAAACCAGTCTTGCATGGCTGTCGGCGCAGACCGCGATCTCGCAACTATCGGCCTGAAGCGCGGCGAACCCGGAACGGGCGAAGATCTCACCCGCTTCGCAGATCACGCAATCAAGCCCGGCTTCGGAAAAACCGCTTTCGCCAGGTGGTACGGAAAACAGGCCACGCTGCGGCCGTCCTTCCCAAAGAGCGGCCTTCAGCCGGTTCGGTTGGGCGGCCACCGCGATCATGTGAACTGCACCGCGACCGAGCCGAGCGGTCCGAAATCGGCATGGAGCGTGTCGCCCTTGTTCGCCCAGACCGGCCGCGTGAACGAACCCGAGAGCATCAGATGGCCGGGTTCGAGCTGCGTGCCGAAGGGGCCGAGCTTGTTGGCGAGCCAGGCGATCGCCATTGCCGGATGGCCGAGCACGCCGGCGGCGAGACCGGTCTCCTCGATCTCCGAATTGCGGTAGAAGATCGCGCCCACCCATCTGAGGTCAACATCCTCGACCCGGACCGGGCGGCCGCCGAGCACGATGCCGGCCGCGGCTCCGTTGTCGGCAACGGTGTCGAAAATCCTGCGAGGCTCGGTCACCCGCGCATCGATGATCTCGATCGACGGCACCACCCATTCGGTGGCGCGCAGCACGTCGATCAGGCCAACGCCCGGGCCCTTCAGCGGTTCCTTCAGGATGAAGGTCAGTTCCGGCTCCACCCGCGGCACGCAGAAGCTCTCGAACGGCACCTTGGCGCCGTCGGCCAGCACCAGATCGTCGAACAGGTAGCCATAATCAGGCTCGTCGATCTTCGAGGACGCCTGCATCGCCTTGGAGGTCAGGCCGATCTTGTGGCCGACGATCCTGCGGCCCTCGGCAACCCTGGCATCGGCCACGGCAGATGAAATCGCATAGGAATCGGCGATTTCTATATCGGGAAACATCTCCGAAGGCCGCCGGCCCTGCACTTTGGTGCGGTGGCTTTCGAGAAGCGATGCAACGGCCTGGCCGCGTTGTTCATCTGTCAGCATGTGCGTTCCTCATGCAAAGGTGAATGTACCGCGCGAAAGATTCACGCCGATGCCGATATGCCCTTCCATCAGCATCCAGTCATGGACGACGAAGGATCGGAGCCCCGCTTTGGCGAAAGGATCTCCGGCGGCAAGGCGTTCGGCCTCCGCGCGGTTTTCCGCGCGCAGCAGGATCAGCCCGTCGCCGTTCGGCCTGCCGTCATCGCCGGTGAACGGACCGGAGGCAAACAGCTTGCCCTCGGCCTCGAGCCCGATCAGATATTCGAGATGATCGGCAAGCACCGGGCCGATGTCCCTGCCCTCGTTCAGGGTGCAGATCACGGCATAGAGTTTCTTCTTGAGCATCGGCGCCATCAGTTCGGGTGGTGTCGGCATGGGTGCTCCTCAGGCCTGATAGCCAAAATAGCCGGCTTCCGCAGCGGCTTTCGGCCAGCTCTCGCAGCGCGAGCCGGTCAGTTGTGTGCGAAGACAGGTCGCCTCGGTGCAATCGCAGAACCGGAGTTCGCAGACGCGCCCTTCCCGCACCTTTTCCGGCCAGTCCGGATCGGAGAACAGCGGCCGCGCCAGCGCCACGCCGTCCGCGTCGCCGCGCGCCAGAATGTCCTCGGCCACGCGCGGGTCGCGGATGCCGCCATTGGTGAAGATCGGCACGGTGGCAAATCGGCGGATCGCCCGCACCTCCTCGTGCTGGAAGGTCGGACGGGCGAACAGCCCGGCATTTTCCGGCGTCTTCAGCGTCTCGAAGGTGGAAACCACCGGCACGGCGAAATCGATGCCGGCTTCTTCGAGGCGCGGAATGAGCGACGTCGCCTCATCCAGCGACCACCCGCCAGGGCGCAGTTCGTCGCTCATCAGCTGGATGCCGACGATGAAATCGCGGCCCACGTCGGCGCGGATGCGACGCACGGCTTCGAGCGCGAACCGGGTGCGGTTTTCGAACGATCCGCCCCAGCCATCCTTGCGCCGGTTCATCACGGGCGAGAAGAAACTGGAGACGAGAAAGCCCTGCGCGCCGTGGAGTTCGACGCCGTCGAAGCCAGCCTTTTCGGCAAGCCTTGCCGTGTTAGCGAAATCGGAAAGCGCCTGCTCGATTTCATCTTCGGTAATTTCCGCCGGCGTCACCGTCTTGCCCGGCAGAAGCTCGAATGGGACGGGTGACGGAGCGAGCCGCCGCGCCTTCTCGTATTCCGACCACGGGCCGGCATAACGCCCGGCATGGACGATCTGGGCGACGGCGAGCGCGCCATGGCGCTTGATCTCGCCGGCGACGTTGGCGAAGGCATCGAGACTATCGTCGTCCTTCAGCATCGGCTGCAGCGGCATCTGCCGGCCGGCGACGGAGATCGCAAGGTTCTCGGTGATGACCATGCCCGCGCCCCCTTTGGCGCGGCGGCCGTAATGCTCGGCCATGGCCGGCGTCGGGATGCCGTTTTCGTCGGCATAACATACCGACATCGGCGCCTGCGCGATACGATTTCTCGCCTCGCGCAGGCCGATCGTCATCGGCGAAAACAGGGTCGGGTAGATTGCGTGGGTCATGGCCGCCTCACTTCATGAACCAGTCCGGCGGCATCACGCCCCAGAGATTGGCGGAGCCCGGGCCCGGCTCCCAGGTCTTCGGCTTCAGCGGGGTTTCGCCGTGCCATGGCCGCGGCTCGAAATAGCCGAGTTCCTCGTCATTGATCTGATCGAGTTCGGTGAACAGTTCGATGATCTGGCCGTCAGGATTGAAATGATAGGTAAAGACATTGTGGCCGATGCCGTGGCGACCCGGCCCCCAGATCAGGTGGATGCCGCGGCTGGCCAGATAGTCGCAGGCCTTCTGAACATGGTTCCAGTCACGCAGTTCGAACGCGCAGTGGTGCATGGCAATCGCGCCGGTATTGATCAGGTTGATGGTGTGATGATCGGGACCGCAGCGCAGGAAGGCGAAGAAATCGCCCATCCAGTCGCTTTCGCGAAAGCCCATGACCTCCGCGAAGAATTTCACGTCGCGCCTGATGTCATCGGTCTTGAAGGCGACATGGCCGAGCTTCAGCGGCTCGATGCCGCGCCCGCTATAGGCCTGGGTGGCGGGCTCGGGCTGCTCGAACACCTCCATCGTCGTGCCCTTGGTATCGGTGAAGGAAATCACCGTGCCGATGCCCGGTTGGGAGTCCGTCGCCTGTGAAACGGAAATGCCGGCGCCTTCGACCTGCTTCCTGAACGCGTCGAGTTCGCCTTCGGCAACCTGAAAGGCAAGCCGGGTGCAGGCCGCCTCATCGCCCGCCATGAGCACCACGGAGTGGTGGTCGAGGGTGGAGGCCAGATAGACCGCATCCTTGTCCTTGTCCGTGACGGTGAGTCCCAGCACGTTTTCATAGTATTCGGTCTGCGATCCCATATCCCTGGTGGTGAAGGTCGCGTGAGAGATGCGTCGGACGCGTTGCATGGTTTTTCTCCTCCTCCGGCCGGCGCTTCAGCGGGCAGCGGCAAATGTGTTGGTCAGTTCTCCAAGTCCGGTGATCGACACGCTCACGGTGTCGCCATCGGCCAGAAATTCGCGCGGTCGCCGGCCGAAGCCAACGCCGGAAGGCGTGCCGGTCGCGATGATATCGCCCGGGAAAAGCGTCATGATCCGGCTCAGATGCACCAGGATGTCGGCGACGCCGAAGACCATCTTTCCGGTCGACTGCTTCTGCTTGATCGCTCCGTTGACGGAAAGCTCAAGCTCCAGCGCCTGCGGGTCCGGCACATGGCGCGCCGGCACCAGGAACGGGCCGGTCGGCTGGAAACCGTCCCAGGCCTTCTGCATCACCCAGTCGACGCCGACGAAGGGGGCGCTTTCGATCCAGTCGCGCGCCGAGACATCGTTGATCACGGTGTAACCGGCAACCGCCGACAGCGCATTCTCCCGGCTCAGCCCGCGACAGGTGCGGCCGATCACGACGCCGAGTTCAGCTTCCCAGTCGACCATTTTCGGCCAGTCCGGAAGCGTGACGGTGTCGCCATGCGCCGCGAGGCAGCCGAGGGGACGCAGGAAAGCATACGGAAATTCCGGCGCGTTGACGCCCATTTCCGCGATGTGGTCGTGATAATTGATGCCGATGCAGATCAGCTTGCCGGGGTGGGCGATCGGCGGCGCGAAGCGCATGCCTCCGGTGTCCACCGGAGCGGCTCCGGCGGCGATGGCGGCGTCGATCGTGTCGAGATGGCGCTCCCAGTCCGTCATCAGTTCCATCGGATCGGTCACGGACCGGCCGAGCAGTTGCGGGAGCGCGTAAAAAACACCGTCCTTTTCGGCAAGGCAGATGAAGCCGCCAGCCGTGTCCTGAAACCGAGCCAGTCTTGTCATGAATTCCTCCCACTGGGTTGAACTTATGGCTAAAAAAATCGGTAGTCAAGAAAATATCGATAATATTGACTTCTTGGTATTTTTGTTTTTATCTCGATAACACTAATGGGAGGAATTCGGATGACACATATGACACGGCGGGCCGTGATGGCCGCCATGGGAACGGGCGTCGCCTGGCTGACGCTCGCGCAGACCGGGGCGAAGGCCCAGCAGAAGACCCTTCGTTTCAGCACCTATCTGCCGTCGCAGCACCCGATGATGACGCAGTTCGTGGCGCCGTTTGCCGCCTCGATCGCCGAAGAGACCGGCGGCGCGGTTCAGGTGGAGATCGCCGCCGCCGCCCTTGCCCCGCCGCCGCGCCAGTTCGACATGGTGACCGACGGGCTCGCCAATATGAGCTTCACCACCCACTCCTATACGCCCGGCCGGTTTGCGCTGACCGGCATCGCCGAACTGCCCTTCCTCGGCAATTCGGCCGAAGCGATGTCGGAGGCCTATTGGGATGTGCATGAGAAATACCTCGCCGCCGCCGGCGAGCACAAAGGCATCAAGCTTCTCGCGCTTTCGACCCACGGGCCGGGCGCGCTCTGGTCCGACAGCGGCCCGGTCGGTTCACTGGCCGATCTCGCCGGACTGAAGCTGATCGTGCCCGGCGGCCTCGGCGCCGATATCGGCGCGGCGCTCGGCGTCGTCACCGTCCAGGCGCCAGCGCCGCAATGGTATGAACTGCTGTCGCGCGGGACCGCAGACGGGGCGCTGTTTTCGGTCGACGCACCGATGAAATTCAACCTCGAGGATTTCCTGCCGCATTACACCAGGGTGCCTGGCGGCCTCTTCAACAACTCCTTCGCCTTCTTCATGTCGGAGCGCGACTGGGATGGCCTCGGCGCCGACAATCAGGCGGCGATCGCGCCGCTGATCGGCAAGCCGCTGTCGAAAAAGATGGGCATCGTCTGGGATGCCGGCGACGCGGCCGCGATCGCCCGCTTCCCCGAGAAGAACATCACCGTGACGGATGTCGAAGGACCGTTCCTCGCGGAAATCAGGGCGGCAGTCGCCCCGGTTGAACAGGGCTGGATCAAGCTTGCCGATGACAAGGGTATCGACGGAGCCGCGGCGCTTGCGATGTTCCGCGAACGGGCCGCCGAATACGAAGCCGGGAAGTGATCCGTGACCACGGGAAACAAGACTTTCCGCCGCGCTGAGCAGGCCCTGCTTGCGCTCGCGGCGGTCACGATTCTGTTCATGATGACGCTGACGGCGGTCGACGTCGTCGGCCGCTATTTCCTGTCGAGCCCGGTTGCGGGCGCCTTCGAGCTGACCGAATTCGCGATGGCGATCGCGATTTTTGCAGCACTTCCCGTGGTGACGCTCAGAAAGGCGCAGGTCACGGCCGACCTCGTATCCGGCACGCTTGGCCGGCTGGGCACGCATGTGCTCGGCTTCGTCACCGATCTCGCCGGCCTCGTTCTGTTTTCCCTTCTGTGCTGGCGGCTGTGGATCGAAGGCATCGAAGTCGCGCACTACGGAACGACAGCGGGCATACTGCACCTGCCACTGGCTCCGCTTGCCTTTTATGCCTCCGCACTCTCGGGTCTCTCGGCGCTGGTGCATGTCTCCCACCTCGTCACGCGGATGAGGGGACAGGCATGAGCGCCGCGATCATCGGGCTCCTCATCCTGCTGGCGCTCGCGCTTTCCGGCATCCCGCTCGCCTTCGCCATGGCCTTTGTCGGCCTCTTCGGGCTGACGGCGCTGATCGGTTTCGAGCCGGCGATCGGCCAGCTTGCCCGGGTCACCCTCGACAACATCGCCAATTACAGTTTCTCGATCCTGCCGCTGTTCCTGCTGATGGCGAATTTCGTGTCGCGTTCGGGCATGGCGAAGGAACTCTACGAGGCCTCCTACGCCTTTGTCGGCCACCGCCGCGGCGGGCTGGCGATGGCGACGATCATGGCCTGCGGCGGGTTCTCGACGGTTGCCGGCTCCAGCCTCGCCACGGTCGCCACGATGGCGCCGATCGCGATGCCGGAAATGCGGGCACGCGGCTACAAGGCGGAGCTTGCGGCGGGCGCGATCGCCTCCGGCGGCACCCTCGGCATTCTCATACCGCCCTCGATCATCCTCGTCATCTACGGCAACCTGACCGAGACCGATATCGGCATGCTGTTCATCGCCGGCATCATTCCCGGCATTGTCGGGCTCGCGCTTTATCTCGGCGCGGTCTGGGCCGTCACCCGTTTCGATCCCGAAGCCGGGCCGGCCGGCGAGCGCGCGTCCTGGCCGGAACGGATAGTCGCGCTCAGGGGCATATGGGCGCTGCTGGCGCTGTTTGCGGCGATAATCGGCGGCATCTATTTCGGCGTGTTCACCCCGACGGAGGCCGCAGGCATCGGCGCGGTCCTGTCGCTCGCCTTCGCACTGATGCGCCGGCGCATGACGTGGCCGGTGCTTGCGGCGACGCTTTCGGAAGCGGCGGTCACGACGGCCGCGCTGCTTTTCCTGGTCGCGACCAGCCAGGTCTTCGCCACTTTCGTCAATGTCGCCGGCCTGCCCTACGCCCTGTCGAACTATGCCTCGACCGCCGATATCGCGCCATGGGCGGTGATCGCGATCATTCTCGCGGCCTTTCTCGTGCTCGGCTGCGTGTTCGAGGCGTTCTCGCTGATCCTGCTGTTCGTTCCGATCATCTATCCGATCGTCGCGGCCCTTGGCTTCGACCTGATCTGGTTCGGCATCGTGCTGGTCGTGGTGGTGGAGGTCGGGCTGATTTCCCCGCCGGTGGGCCTCAACGTCTTCGTGCTGCGCACCGTCCAGCACGACGTGCCGCTGATGGCGATCTTCCGCGGCGTGATGCCGTTCATCGCGGCCGACATGGTGCGTCTCGCGCTGTTCTGCCTGTTTCCCGGCATCATCCTGGCGCTGCCAGCCATCATGCGATGACGACGTCAGCCGTCCCCACCCTCGATCACCTTCAGCACCGCCTTGGTGGTCTTGTCGATATGTTCCTTGGAAAGCCGGATCGCTTCCCGGGTCTGACGCCCGAGCGCCGCGTCCATGATCGCCTGATGCTCGGCCTGGATGTCGCGATCCGGATCTGGATGCGTCAGCGAGATGCGGCGGTAGCGCTCATGCTGGTAATAGAGCAGCGAGCGCAGGCGCTTCAGCCAGGCGCTGTCGCAGGCCGAAACCAGCGCCTCGTGGAACTCGCGGTTGCGGTCCTCCCATTCGTCGGAGCCATCCTCCGGCTTCGCCCGGCGGCGCTGGTCGGCCTTGCCGAGCTTGTAGAAGGCAGCCACGATCCGCGATTCCCAGGCCTCGTCGCCGCGCGCGATCGCCCGGGCCACGGCCTCGCTTTCGAGATCGCAGCGGATCTGCGAGATGTCGCGCAGATCCTGCGCCGAAACCGGCGCAACCGAAAAGCCGCGCTGGGCCTCGAAATTCACCAGAAACTCGGACGACAGCTTCGACAACGCCTCGCGCAAGGGACTTGCGCCGATATCATAGTCCTTGCTGAGCCTGGCGATCCGGAGACGCGTTCCGGGCGCGAGATTGCCGGAAACGATGTCCTTGCGGATAGCCAGATGCGCACGATCCGAAAGCGTTGCCTGAGGTTCTTCCCACATAATGGTCCTTGTCCGGGTGTCTGGGTTCCGACCCTTCAATAGCATCGGTTGATTCAGCGATCAACGAGGTCGTTCGCAAGTATCGCTTTTGCGCAAAATATCGATAATTTTGTTGACTACCGATAATATGCCGATTACGCTTGAAACCATGCAAGCATCGGAGCGCCTTATGAATGTCCTGAGCCATCCACGGATCACGAGCTTTATCGGCGGACAGCCGGTATCCCCCGGCGGACGGGATGCGTTCGAGAACATCGATCCGGCAACGGGCGAGGTGGTCTCTACGGTCGAAGTCGCCACTGCCGAGGATGTCGACCACGCCGTTTCCGCCGCGCGCGCGGCGCTTTCCGGCCCCTGGGGCAAATTGACGCTCGACCAACGCGCACGGGCGCTTCATGCCATCGCCGACGGCATCGAGGCCCGGTTCGACGACTTCCTGAGGGCGGAGATGCTCGACACCGGCAAGCCGGTGAACCTCGCCTCCCATCTCGACATTCCACGGGGAGCGGCCAATTTCCGCGCCTTCGCCGAGACGCTGAAGCATGCGCCGGGCGAATTCTTTCCGATGGTGGCGCCCGATGGCGGCGATGCGCTGAACTACACGCTGCGCGGTCCGCGCGGCGTCATCGGCGTCATCTGCCCGTGGAACCTGCCCTTCCTGCTGATGACGTGGAAGGTCGCGCCGGCGCTTGCCTGCGGCAACACCGTCGTCGTCAAGCCGTCGGAGGAAACGCCCTCGACCGCCGCCCTTCTCGGCGAGGTGATGCGCGAAGCGGGCATTCCGGATGGCGTCTACAATGTGGTGCAGGGCTTCGGACCGGGTTCGGCCGGCCAGTATCTCACCGAACACCAGGGCATCGACGGCATCACCTTCACCGGCGAGACCCGCACCGGCGAGGCGATCATGCGCGCAGCCGCCAAGGGCGTGCGTCCGGTCTCCTTCGAACTCGGCGGCAAGAATGCCGGGATCGTGTTTGCCGACTGCGACATGGAGAAGGCGCTGGAACAGACGGCCCGCGCGGTGTTCATGAATGCCGGTCAGGTCTGCCTGCAGACAGAACGGCTCTATGTAGAGCGCCCGATCTTCGATGCCTTTGTCGAAGGGCTGGCGGAACGGGCCCGCGCGCTGAAACCCGGCGATCCCTTCGACAAGGCCACCAGCTTCGGTCCGGTGATTTCCGCCGAGCACAAGGACAAGATCACCGGCTATTACGATGTCGCAGCCCGGCATGGGGCGAACGTGGTCACGGGCGGCGGGCTCTACGCGATGGACGGCCGGCTTGCCGGCGGCAACTGGGTGGAACCGACGATCTGGACCGGTCTCGACGATGCCGACACGGTGCTGCGCGAGGAAATCTTCGGCCCCTGCGTCCACATTGCCCCCTTCGATGACGAGGACGAGGCGATCACGCGCGCCAATGACAGCGAATTCGGGCTCGCCTCGATGCTCTGGACGCAGGACCTCAGCCGCGCCCACCGCGTCGGCGCAAGGCTGCAGTCGGGCATCACCTGGGTGAATTGCTGGTTCCTGCGCGACCTTCGTACCGCCTTCGGCGGCATGAAGCACTCCGGGATCGGCCGCGAGGGCGGGGTTCACGGGCTCGAATTCTATACCGAGCTTCGAAATATTTGCATCAAACTGTAACGACTGTTACGGTCAGGCATCTCTGGGGAGGAGAATGTGACGACAATCGAAAAACTCCGCTATGTCCGGCTCGGCGTCGAAAACCCCTCGGTCGCCGGCCATTTCGCCACCCGTATTCTCGGGCTGCAGCGGATCGATGCGCCGGAGGGGCTGCAGATGTTCCGCTCCGACAATCGCGACCACACGCTTGCCCTCTTTCAGAAGGAAGGCGGACCGGGGGACCAGACGCTCGCAATGGAGGTCAGGAACACCGATGGGCTGGACGCGGTCTGCCAGAAGCTTGCCGCGGCCGGCCATCAGGTCGAGCGCGGCAGCGCGGAGGAATGCGCGGCCCGGCGCTGCCGGGGGCTGGCGTGGTTCACGCTCCGCGACGCGGTGCGCATCGAACTCGTCGTACGCGCGCAGGACAGCGGCTGGCGCTATTTCGGCAGCCGCGATGCCGGCATCACCGAGTTCTTCGGAGTCGCCTTCGCCTCCACCAATGTCGAGGCCGACACGGCGCTGTGGACGGCGATCTTCGGCGGCAAGGTGGCAGATTATGTCGGCGACGCGGTCTATATCGCGCTCGATGACGAGCATCACCGCATCGCCATCCATCCCTCGAACCGCGACGCGATCCTCGAGGTCCAATTCATGGTCGAGGGCCTGCAACAGCTGATGCAGAACAATTATTTCATGCAGTCGGCGCAGGTGGCGATCGTTTCCGGCCCCGGCCGGCGACCCGCCTCGGGCGAGTTGTTCCTGACCTTCAAGGGGCCGGACGGCGTGCTGTTCGGCTTCGTCGCGGAAGGCGACCGTCATCCCTTCCGCGAAGACCGAGTGCCCCGGCAGTTTCCGCATGCAAACGAGAGCTTCTGCGCCTGGGGCAGCCATTCGACCGTGCCGGAATATTCCGCCGGCGTGTGAGCCGGCTCCGGACCTGCAGCATATGTGTAGCCCGAGACAAGATGGAGGAATGGCATGATCAATCTTCAGGACGTCAGTTACGTGCGCATGGGCACCCGCGACATCGAGGGCGCGGAATTCTTCGCCCGGGATTACCTCGGCCTCGAGGTCGAGGACCGGCACAAGGGGTCGGTCTATTTCAAGTCGGACCAGCGCGCCCACACCCTCTGCTATTTCGAGGGCGATCCGGCCGATCAGGCGGTCGGCTTCGTTGTCGGCTCCGAGGCTGATCTCGACCAGGCCGCCGCCTCGCTCGAGGCGCTTCAGACCCCGGTCCATATCGGCACCACGGAAGAAGCCACGTTGCGCAAGGTGAAAAGCTTCATCCGCTTCAGGGACCCGACCGGCAACACGATCGAGCTGGTGGTACGCCCCGAACATTCCGGCCGGCGCTATCATGGCACCCGCGACGCCGGCATCACTGGCTTTTCCCATGTCGGGCTCTGCACCACCAACGCCGCGCGCGACGAGAAATTCTGGACGGAGGTCTGCAATGCGCGGGTTTCCGACCGGATCGGCGATGCACCGCTTCTGAGGATCGACGAGGTGCATCATACGATCGCGCTGTTTCCGACGAACCGCGCCGGCATCCAGCACATCAACCACCAGGTCGAGACCGCCGACGACATCCAGCGCTCCTACAATTTCCTGCGGGAGCGCGATGTCAAGATGGTGTTCGGGCCCGGACGGCACCCGACGTCCACCGCCAAATTTCTCTATTTCGAGGGACCCGATGGCATGGTGTTCGAATATTCCTCCGGCGTGCAGGAAATCGCCGACGAGCTTTTATGGCGCGAACGCCAGTTCCCCGCCGAGCCGAAAGGGTTCTGCAGCTGGGGCGCGGAACCGGACATCAAGGAATTCAAGAACTGAGACCGGGCCGGACGGGCCGCCCGACATAGAGCAGTGGGGCGAGAGGAGAGCGTTCCACGGCAAAAGCAATCAGGCAATCGGGTTTTGAGGGAGGAGAAGCCGATGTTTCTGACCATGCTGTTTTCACTGAAGAAGCGTCCGGGCATACCGCTCGACGTGTTCTATACCTATTGGGTCAACGCCCATGCCGCGCAGATCGCCGCGCGGCTGCCGGGGATCGATCATCTCTGGCTGCATGAGATTTCCTATGAGGACGGGCAGGTGTTTCCGAAGACGGTGGGTGTGGAGTCCTGCCTGGCCGAAGGCGACCGGTTCCAGGGCGTGCCCGAACCGTGCTTCGAAAGCGAGGAGCACCTGCACCAGTTTCTCGGTGCCATGGAACCGCTGATGACCGACGAGGCCAATATCTTCGAGGAAACGGTGGCCTATCCGGCCGTGGGCGACAATTCGAAAACCTTCGTCGACCGCAACACGCCGGCATCGTTTGCCGCACCCCGGCTGCTCAAATTCCTGCTGTTCATCCGCAGGGCCGGAAGCGTCGAGGATTTCCGCCGCTACATGAGAGAAGAGTTCGCCCCGGCGATCGCGGACGATGGAGAGGTCCAGAAGCTGCGCATGCACCTGTTCGAACCCTTCAGCGAGGATTCGCAGATGGCCGATGCCAGTGCCGTCTCCGCGCTCGCCCCGCCGCCGCGCCGTTATGACGCGGCCGTCGAGATCGCCTTCGAGAACGGTCTTGCACTCGCCCGTTTCGCCAATGGCGCCGCATGGCGCGAAGGCGCTGCGGGCCGCGCGAAACACATGGCCGCCTGCCATGCCTTCAAGGTCAACGTCACCCACACTCTGAAGCGCGACGGCGGGCTGACCTTCGAGGGCTTGCGCACGCCGATCATCGCCCGCTCGATCGAGCAGGTGACCGCGATCACGCAATTCAGCGATTCCGTGATGGCATTGCAGAACACGGGGACGAGATGACGGCAGTTTCCGAGCCATCGGACGAACGGCGTGTACGCATGGCCGCGCGCGCCCTTGGCCGGCATGGCCTTGTCCATGCCTATGGCCATTGCAGCGCGCGGCTGGACGAAAGCCATTTCCTGGTCTGCGCCCCGGTTCCGATGGGGCAGATGCCGCGCGAGGCGACCGGCTCGGTCGTGCCGATCGACGGCCCACTGCCCGATGGCGTGCTGGGCGAGGTCCGTATCCACCGGGAGATATATCGACGCCGGTCCGACGTCGGCGGGGTGGTGCGCTCGATGCCGCCGAACCTGATGGCGCTTTCGACGCTGCGGCTGACGCCGAAGATGCGCCACGGCTTTGGCAGTTATTTCTACCCCGGCATCCCGCTCTGGGACGATCCACAACTGATCCGGGACGATGATGCCGCCGCGGCGCTTGCCGAACTGATGGGTGACGGTCGCGGCGTGATGATGCGCGGCAACGGCCTGGTGACGGCGGGCGAAAGCCTCGAGGAGGCGGTGGTGCTGACGTGGTATGGCGAGGATGCCGCCCGCGTCGAGCTTGCCGTGCTTGCAGCCGGAGACGCCGGCAACCCGGCCTTCTTCACGCAAGAGGAGGCAACCCGCCGCGCCACCTGGTCGGGCCGCATCCTGGAGCGGATGTGGGACCACCTGACTTACGGCGACCCGGAGGCCTGACTATCGGAAACCGTCCCGGACGGCGAGCAAGGCCCGGTGGCGGTGTTCATCCCGCAGTCCGGGCCATGCGGAGAGGTCTTCGTATTTCGAAAAGAACGGACCTTCATTTTGACCGCTCAGAACATCCACGATGGCGGCAGCGATGTCATCGGGGGTATCGTCCCAAACGGCGATGCCCTGACGAAAGGCAAGAAGCGGCACACCCGAAACCGAACAACCACCGATTTCGAAATGCAAACCATCATTGATACGGCCTCGCGCCTCCTCATCGACGGCCAGGAAACGCGCATTCATGATCCTGAGCATCGGCTCAGCCTTGCCGTTTTCGAGCGTCGTGATATTCCAGCTTGTCGCCTTCAGCGCGCCGCGCCCGATCGCCGGTCCGATATCGAGCGGCGTCGAATCGAAAAGCTCCGCGCTGGCTGAAAGCCCATAGCCCTTTTCCACCAGAAGCTCCGTCAGAAGACGCACAGAAGACGGACGCGGCGGCGCGAATATTCGTTTGCCGGCAAGATCTTCCGGCCATTCGATCAGCGCGCTGGCGGCGGTAATCCCGAATGCGACGTCATAAAGGCTCGCGGCAAGCTTCAGATCGGGGCAAGGGCGATCATAACCATGCCAGTCCGGCCCGGTCGCGTTGATGGCGGGCAGAAAATCGGCAACCGTGACAATCGGCAACCGGAAGCGTCTTTCCTCAGCAGACATCGCTGCGGGGCGATTGATCGCATCGGGAAGCGCGAGTGCAACCACCTCGTTTTCGAAACCGGCCTCTGCCAGCAGCGCACCGAATGCGAGGTTCAACTCGTGCAGCCGGGTCATCGGCGGGGCGGGTGAGTAAAGGGTCAGTTTCATCCAATCACCTGACTTGGGAGATAAAGGGCGATTTCGGGAAAGACGACCAGCAGGGCGATCATAACCAGCATGGCCAGCCAGAAGGACCAGATGCCCCGGAAAATCCGGCCCATGGGCACATCCGGCGCTATCGATTTCACGATGAAGACGTTGATGCCGACCGGCGGCGAGATCATCCCCATTTCGAGGGCGATGACCACGATGATACCGAACCAGACGAGATCCCAGTCAAGGCCCAGTGCAATCGGTATTACCACCGGAATCGTCAAAACCAGCATGGCCATCGTGTCGAGGAACATGCCGAGTATCAGATAGGCCGCGATGATCACGATCAATACGCCGACATCGCCGATCGGCAGCGCCGTCAGGACGGTAACAAGATGCTGGGGAATTTCCGTGAGCGCCATGAACGGGATGAAAACGAAAGCCCCTATCAGGATGAGGAAGATCGTCGCTGTCGCGGACAAGGTCTGAAGGATCACCTCCCGCATTGCCTTGATGCTGAGGCGCCGCCGCAAAACGGCGACGGCGAAGGCAAAAAACGCGCCGACGGACGAGGCCTCCACCGGCGTGAAAAAGCCGGTATACATGCCGCCGATAACCACCATCACGACCAACAGGATGGGAAGCGCGCTCAACAGCGAACGACTACGCTCAGCCCAGCTCGCCCGCTCCCCCGCCGGCCCCGCCGCGGGGTTCCTCAGCACCGTCAGCATGATCGTGAGAATGAAAAGCGCGGTCAGAAGAATGCCGGGAATGACCCCTGCCATGAACAGCCGTCCGATGCTCTGTTCCGTCAGTACCGCATAGATGATCATGCCGCCGGAGGGGGGGATCAGAAAGCCGAGCGTGCCGCCCGCGGCAACCGCGCCGGTGGCAAGCCCGTCGTCGTAGCGGTAGCGGCGCATGGCCGGAAGCGCGACACGGCCCATCGTCACAGCGGAGGCAAGAGAAGAGCCCGACAGCGCCGCAAAACCTGCGCAGGCGGTGATGGTCGCGGAGGCAAGGCCGCCGCGGAAATGCCCCATCCAGCGATAGGCGGCACGGAAAAGATCCGCCGACATGCCGGAGGCGCCGGCGATATTGCCCATCAGCACGAACATCGGAATGACCAGAAGATTGTAGCTGGACGCCGCCTCGAAGGTCTCGCCGGAAAGATTGGAAAAGGCGATGCGCACGGCCCGCGACCAGGCAAGCTCCGACGGCATGCCGAAAGACAGAAACTTGGCGGCATTGGCAGCGATCGTACCCGCGAAGCCGACCCCCAGCATGGCAAGGGCGACGGGCAAACGGAGCGCCATCAACAAAAACATCAGCGCAAGGCCGAGAATGCCGATCAGCGCCAGCGTCATGAACCGTCTCCGCGCAAAAGGTCGATCTTCGGAATTTTGCCACCGCCGAGAAGAACGCCGAACTCAAGCGCGAGAACCAGCACGTAGACGGAAAAGGACAGCGCCAATGCCCGGTAGAACGGCCCGAACGAGATCATCAGCGTTGGCGAGGACTCTCCGAAGCGGCTTGCCTGTCCGCCGGCCACCCACAACCGCCACGCCAGAAACGCGGTCAGCGCGATGGCGAGCAGTTTCATGGCGGCGAGGCTGAAACGGGCAACAGGTTGGCTCATATGCTCTTCCAGGAGTTCGATTTCGATATGCGCGCCGGTGCGCGCGCCGAAGGGGATCGCAATCGCCACCACCACGACCAGCGCGAGCGTCATCAGGTCCTCGCCGCCCCGAACAGGATCGTTCAGCGCCTTTCGCATCACCAGAACGTTGATCGTCGAGAACGCGGTCATGAAGGCAAGAGCAGTTCCGCCGACGAAAAGCGCCGACCATTTCAGTATGCGGTCGATATGGCCAAGAAGGCCTGGCGTTTCCTGTCCTGTCATGATCGCTCTCTTGTGGTGTGCGCGGCAGCGCAGGGACGCCGCCGCGAATTGTACCGTTTCGGAAGTGGTTCAGTCGTCCACCGCACCGTGCAGATCGGAATAGATCTGGCGGGCGTTGGAAATGCCGCGCGCTTCATACTCGTCAAATATCTGCTCCATGCCCTCGGCGACGGCTGCGTCCATCCTGGCCCGTTCGGCATCGGAGACGGTGATGAACGCGAACGGCAGGTCGCCGGAAGCTTTCATCTTTTCCAGCGCCTGCTGGTCGGCGTTGTGAAAGCTTGCCGAGGCGACGTCGGTGAACGGCTTTCCCTTGAGCGCGTCGATCGCGGCGCGTTGATCTTCCGGCAGCGCCTGGTAACGGTCCTTGTTCATTATGAAATAGACCGTCTGAAACTGCGGCGGGATATTGTCGATGTAATGCGTCGTCACTTCCTGCCAGTTCCACGGCGGCAGCATGTTGTTGTGGGCGGCAATCGCGCCGTCGATCGTGCCGGTGGAAAGCGCGGTATAGACATCGGTGACCGGCATCTGCACCGGCACGGCCCCAAGCGCTTCGATCATCGGCGCCATCTGGGCGGTATAGGGGACAATCTTGGCGCCCTTCCATGAGTCCAGCGTCGACAGGTCCTTGGTGGCCGCAAGCGACGTGCCGGCCGGAAAGCCGATGCCGAGGAACACGACCTCGTCGAACTCGTCGGCGAAAAGATCCCAGTTCTCGATGAAGGCATCGGAAAGCTCAAGCGAGTTCGCGGCCTTGCCGGGCGGGACCGTGAGCATGACCTTCGGGAACAGTTCCGGCGTATAGCCGGCAACGCCGAGCACCACATCGGCCACGCCCTCCACGGCGCGCTTGTATTGCTGCACCGGTCCGGCGCCAAGCTGGCCGCCGGGATAGATGCGCACGGCAAGCTCACCATCGGTGCGCCCGGCGAGTTCATCACCAAACCACTCGAAAACATTGACATTGGTGTGATGCTGCGGCGGCACGAAAGTCGCCACCGAAAGCTCGTCTGCGCATGCCATGCCGGCCGAAACGCCGATGGCAATGGCGGCAAGGCCGCTCGTCCAGGTCTTCATTTTCTTTCTCCTCCCTTTGTCAAGTGCATCGACTGACCGGCATCCGCCCTCCCAAGCCGATGGTCTGATCCGCCGCTTTTGAAAAACCCTGTCTTACATCTCCATTCACCTTCGCCAGGCGATCCGCGGCGCCTGTCAGAACACCAGGTCGCCGCCGTCGATATAAAGCGCGCCGCCGGTCATCATCTGGCCGAGATCGCTCACGGCGAACAGAACGACGCGGGCGATGTCATCGGCGACCGCGATGCGGCCGAGCGGCAGCCGTCCGCCGTAGAGCTCGTGGGCGTCGCCGATATTGCCCATCGCCTGCTCCAGAAACGGCTTCTGGGCGAGTGTGCCCTCCGTGCGCGTCAGCGTCGGACCAACCGCCAGAACGCGGATATCGGAGGGGCCGAATTCGAGCGCGAGCGCCCGCGTCAGCGCCTCGACACCACCCTTGGCGGCGATATAGGCTGCGAGACCGGGGGCCGGCACCTTGTGCACCGTGGTCGAGACCGTGTTGACGATCACACCCGGCCTGCCCGCCGCCGTCATCCGCCGCGCCGCCTCGCGCGCGCCGTAAAACGTCCCGTTGAGATTGATGCCGATGATCCTGTTCCAGTCGCCATCGCTCATGTCGAGCGTCGGGATGACGGGATAGACACCGGCGATATTGGCCCAGCCATCAATGCCGCCGAGCTTTTCGACGGCCGCGTCGGCCGCCGCCGCGACCGAGGCAGGGTCGGTGACATCGATCCTCTGCGCAAGGTGGCCGCTACCCGCAAGGCCGGCCACCGTCGCCTCGGCGGCCTCGACGTTGAGGTCGGCCACCATTACCCGGCCGCCGGCCTCCGCAAGCCGACTGGCCACCGCCCTGCCGATACCGGCCCCCGCACCGGTGACCACATAATTGCGTCCCGCAAGCGAGACCAGAGCTTCCAGCGACTTCCCGCTGACATCCGCGATTGCCATTATCCTGTTCCTTGAAGAGATATGTTTCGGTCAATGGAAGCCCATGCCCGGCCACGCGGAGCGATGCCGGGCATGTTGCTTGCCGTCGGACTGGGTTCAGGCCCCGACGGCTTCTTCCTGCTTTGCATAGATCGGCGCGACGTCGATGAAGACGCGCAGTTCCTTGACCTTGTCATCCTCCGGCCTGATGATCGAAACGCAGGGCAGCACGACATGGCTGCCATCAAGCCGGGTGTAGTCGACCGCCACTTCGAGGATGGTCTCGTCCGCATGATCCCAGCGGTTGACGATGCGGTGGCTGAGCCCCCCGATCGTTGACCAGAAATGGCCGATCGCGCCGGCAATGGCCGCCCGCCCCTCTGCCGCGGGAAAGTTCGCAAACAGCACCCTTGCGTCCGGCGTGTGCATGGCTTCGAAGGCGGCAAGATCCATCGAATCGACGACCTTGTAATATTGCCCGATCAGCGCGCTGCGCTGGTTCTTCAACTTGCGGATCGCGGCGAGCGTGGCATCCACGGCCTTGAGGTAATCGCGCTCGACCACCTTGCCGTATTCGATCTCCTCGGAACTGCCGTCGGCGACACCTTCGAGGCTGAGGGAGAAGCTGAAGCGCAGGCCGAGCCCATCATCGTCTTCTTCGATATCATTGTTGATGGTGCCGAGCACCGTTCCGTCGAGACGGTCGAACCGGACATTGGTCTCGGGCGTCAGCGTCACCTTTTCATGGCAGCGCTCACCGCGAAACTCGATCTCGCGGATGATCGTGTTGTCATCGATGCGCTCGGTCACTTCGCAATGCGTCATGGCGGGAACGAACGGCAGGGCGTTGTTGGCTTTCCTCACCAGTCCCTGCCAGACATCGGAGCGGGTGAGATGCGGCTGGCCCGGCTCGTTGACCGGGATACGACGGCTGACTTCGATCATGGTTTTCTCCTCCTGTTTGCGGCAGCGCCTCCCCGGCGCTGCGAACCGAAACCGCGGGCCTTTCCCCAAGGCGCGGCGAAACAAAATGCCACCATGCGACGCGTTGCTTTGTCGCAGATGAACGTACTGTAACGTATGTTACGATAACGATGCTTTGCGAACTTGTCAAAGTGTTCGCAATCGCCTATTCGAATATTTAACGAGTTCATGCCGACCGGACGCGCCCGGCGCGCTCCGATAGGTCCGCAGGATCTGGGAGAACAGGGTGTCCAATGACGTTCCCGCTACGCAAGCGCTTGATCTGAGCGGCAATTTCGAGCCGCGTCCGGCGGGCGAGGAAGAAAGCAAGCGCGACAGGATCGTGCGGCTCGCCGGAGAGCTGTTTCTCGAACGGGGCTATGATTCCGTTTCGATCAACGACATCATCGATGTTACCGGCGGCTCCAAAGGCACGATTTATTCCAACTTCGGCAGCAAGGAAAAGCTGTTCGAAGCCGTTGTGGAATGGATGTGCGGCGAGGTGACGGTTAAGATCGACATCCGCACGACCGGCACGATCGAGGAACAGCTCACCCGCATCGCCTACAGCTTCGTCAATATAGTACTCAGCACCGAAGTGCTGAAATTCCACCGGCTGATGACGTCGATCGGCCGCGCCTTCCCCGAGGCAGGGCGGCTGTTTTACGACACAGGCCCACGCACGGCCTGCGGCGTCATCGCCTCCTGGATTGCGCTGCAGCAGGAACGCGGTGCGCTGCGGAACGACGTCGACCCCTTTCGCCTCGCCATGCTTTTCCATGATGCGCTGATCGGCGAGGCCATGCTGAAATGGCTGACGTCGGCGGTGAGCGAGGAAAGCCGCGTCGCCCGGATCGACGACACTGTTCGGCTTGCCGTCGATATCTTCCTGAACGGCAGCCGGCCGACCCGCTGATCCTCTTCCCGTTTGGCCCATTATTGGCCTGTTGCGGGCAACCGGACACTTCCGGTTTGACTTTCCCTTCCTTCAATGGCAGCTTAGAAACTGTAA
Source organism: Martelella sp. NC20 (assembly GCF_013459645.1). NCBI lineage: Bacteria > Pseudomonadati > Pseudomonadota > Alphaproteobacteria > Hyphomicrobiales > Aurantimonadaceae > Martelella > Martelella soudanensis. The sequence goes on along the minus strand of NZ_CP054861.1, from coordinate 2,733,606 downwards.
CGATCGTTACGGTATGCAGCTCAGGGAGGAGTGAATGCAGAACACATCAACCGTACGTGCCGCCGAGCCGTTACGGCCGGAATTCGACACGATCCTGCAGCGGGTGGCAGCGCTCGGATCACGCTTTGGCGAACGCGCGCCGGCAACCGAAAAGGCCAAGCGTATTTCCGAGGAAACCATGGCCGAACTCCGCGAGACGGGGCTTTTCAAGGTAATGCAGCCGAAACGTTTCGGCGGCTATGAGTATCCGCCCTCGGCGATGGCGCGGGTGGGCTTCGAACTCGGCCGCCATTGCGGCTCGACGGCGTGGTGCGGCACGCTTGCCGTCTGCTTCGGCTGGATGACGGCGTTCTTTCCGCTCGAGGCGCAGGAGGAGGTCTGGGAAGATACCGACAATCTGCTTGCCGTTTCCTATACGCCGACGCCGAAGGTGACGCCAGCCGATGGCGGCTACATGATTGCCGGCTCGTGGCCATGGGCATCCGGCATCGACAGCGCCGCATGGGCCATTCTTGCTGGATTGGTGCCGAACCCGGCGGGGGAAGGCCCGCCGATGCTGTCCTGGTTTCTGGTGCCGGTGACCGACATCACCATCGACCACGACAGCTGGAATGTGGCGGGCCTGCAGGGCACCGGATCGAAGACGGTGCATATCACCGAACCGGTTTTCGTTCCTGCGCACCGCGTCCTGCCGATCAAGGCGGTCATGACGGGCGCGGTCCCCGGCCGTGATATTCCTGACAATCCGCAGGCAAAATACACCTATCCGACCTTCGGTCCCACCGCGCTTGTGTCGCCGATCGTCGGCATGGCCCAGGGCGCAGTCGAGGCATTCACGGAAATTGCGGCGGGGGCGACCCGGCTCGCGCGTCCGGGGGTGTTCGAAAAGGTCGCCGAGAGCAAGCTGATCCAACGGCTCGTGGGCTCCAACGCCGCCCGCGTCGACGCAGCCCGGGTGATGATGCTGATGTCGCTTCAGGAGGGAGAGGCCGTGCTCGATAACGGCGGGACGCTGACGATCGAACAGCGAACCCGCATTCGCCGCAACCATGGCTTCGCCGGCCGGACGGCGGCGGAGGTGACGCAGGAACTCTACAACAAGTCGGGCGCGGCGGCGGCGGGGCTCGATTTCAAGGTGCAACGCCAGTGGCGCGACGCCAATTCGGCTGCCACCCATTCGAGCATAGACTGGGACATGCTTGCCGAAATGTACGGCACGCAGATGCTCGGCCTGCAACCGGTCGGGATATTTTAACGAGAGAAGCCGGGCCGCGATCGCGGACCGGCATCGTCACAGCGCCGGCAGCGAGGTGTGATAGGCTGCATCCTGATAGAGCAGCGGCCGCGTTTCCTCGTCCACATGGGCGCGCAGCACCCGACCGACGAAGATCGTGTGGGTGCCGAAGGGAACGGCCGCGACGCGTGAGCAGATCACGGTGGCATGGGCCGTCGGGAGGATCAGCATGTTTTTCGGGTCGCGAACCCAGCCGCCGGTCGAAAACCGCTCTTCCGGCGCGACCTTGCCCGAAAAGGCCTCGGAGACCTCCGGGTGACTGACACTCAGGACATTGACGGCAAAATAGGGTTGGTTCAGCAACATCGTGTGCAGAAGCGTGCGGTTGTTGAGGCATGCCATCATCGACGGCGGGTCCATCGAGACCGAGGTCACCGCGGTCGCCGTCATGCCATGATCGCGAATGCCGTCATTGGCCGTGATGATGGTTACGGCAGCCGGGTATTTGCGCATGGTGGCGCGGAACTGCAGGCCGATTGCTTCGCTGTCGAGTTCTTCCATTAGCCCCTCCAATTTTATCGATGATAATATATATAAACGATGAAAACTCAAGTTATCGTTTATTTTTTCGTCCATTCATTGCCATGATCATCGATTTATTTATAAATATGGATAGCTATGGATTTATCGATGATAATGATCAAAACCCACAGGATGGAAAACCATGTCCGTGACCGCGCCCCGCAATGCCTTCAAGCGCCGCCTGCTCTCCGGAGAGACGGTTTATGGCCTCTGGATGATGTCCGCGAGCCCGGTGCTCTCGGAAGCGGCCTCGCTTCTCGGCTATGACTGGATGCTGATGGACAGCGAGCATTCCGCCATCGATATCGGCGGTCTGCAGCCGCTGCTTCAGGCTGCGGCCGCCGGGCCAACCGCGCTTTTGGCACGCCCTGCCTGGAACGACCCGGTGCTGATCAAGCGGGTGCTCGACATCGGCGCGCAAACGCTGGTCCTGCCCTTCGTGCAAACGGCGGAGGAAGCCCGGCAGGCGGTGGCCTCCACCCGCTATCCGCCGGAAGGCCGGCGCGGCGTCTCCGCAGCGACGCGCGCGGGGCGGTTTGGGCAGGCAGCCGACTATTTCGCTGTCGCCAATGACGAAATCTGTGTTCTGGTACAGGTCGAGACCCGTGAAGCGATTGAGGCGATCGACGACATAGCGGCGGTCGAGGGCGTAGACGGCGTCTTCATCGGCCCTTCCGATCTTGCGGCATCTCTCGGCCATATCGGCAATCCCGGACATGAGGAGGTCCAGGCTGTGCTCAGATCGGCGCTCGGGCGCATCGTCGCTGCCGGCAAGGTGCCCGGCATTCTTGCGGCCGGCGGAGCGGCAGCGCGGCTTTATGCCGAATGGGGCTATCGCTTCGTCGGCGTCACCAGCGATATCGGCGTTTTCTGCGCCGGAGCCAAGGCTGCGCTCGGTGAAGCGAAGGCCGGGTGACTGTCGTTCCGCGCCGACATGACGGCATGCGATGAGCGCCTGCATGGCGCCGCAAGAGGCGCCGAAATTGCCGCTTTCGCGTTTTGACGTTGCGTAAGGTTTCGAACACGTTCTCAAACCATTGCCGGAGCATCCGCGATCGCGAGGTAGGCCATGTCGACAACCAACCCGGCCAGTCTGCAGGGCATCCGTCTGCGCCACATCCGCTGTTTTCTGGAGATCGCAAGCGAACGCAATATCTCGCGCGCAGCCGCCAACCTCGGGACCGCGCAGCCGGCGCTCTCGCGATCGCTTCGTGAACTGGAGGATCTGCTGGGCAGCCCGCTTTTCGACCGTTCGCGCGACGGGTTGACCCTGACGGATGCGGGACAGACGTTTCACATGCACGTTTTGCGGGGCATGCATGAGATCGCCGAGGGCGTCGGCAGAGTGCGCACCAAGGACAGAAAGCCCGCGCTCGTCATCGGCGCGATGCCGAGCGTGGTGCGGACGCTGCTGCCCGGCTGGATCGCCGAATTCAAGAAACGTCATGGCGACACGAGCGTCAGGATCATAACCGGCTCGAATGCCGATATCATGGACAAGCTGCGCGCAAACGAAATCGAGATGGCGATCGGCGTCGGCGTCGACAGCCAGTCGATGAAGGGTATCCGTTTTGAACGACTGTTCAACGAGGAACTGGTCTTCGCCGTCACGCAAAACCATCCCCTCCGTCAGATAAAGTCGCCCGGTTTCGACGACCTCGACCGCTATCCCGTTATCATCCCCCTCCCCCGCTCGACGATCCGCGAGGACATCGACAATTATCTGGCCTCGATCGGCGCCGGCGCTTTCTCCAACACCATCGAAACAGCCTCGGTGGAGTTCGCTTGCGAATATGCGCGCGAAAATAACGCCATTGTTGTCTTCCCCGTCAGTGCGCTCAAGCCGGAACTCGAATCCGGACGGTTCACCGCTTTGTTCTTCGCCAATATCCGCCTGATCAGCCCCATCGGGCTGGCTTTTCCCCGCGAACGCGAGACCGGCGACATGGCCATCGCCCTCGCCGAGATCATCCGTGACCAAGCGAGCCGAACTCAGAACGACAGAGTCACCATATCAAAAAAAGTATAGTTCTATAAAATATCGATATTTTAATATAATATCTATTGACGGACGAATTGTGGGTAATTAGCGTCAAGCCATCACCGGCGGTTGGTGCGCACGAAATTCTGCCTGGGAGGCAGGCAGGCTCCATTTTCCGCGCTATCGAAAGTCCGCCGGAAAGGGAGGACAAATCATGATTGCCAAGCTGACCGCGCGCGCCGGTATGTTTGCCGTGGCGCTGGCGCCCCTGATGGCGCCGGCCACCGCCAATGCGACCGAGACCATCCTGTTCAACTGCTTCCACGCCCCTCAATATTACACCTGCGCCAAGACTTTGCCTGAAATGGACCGCCTTGTGGATGAAGCGACCGAGGGGCGCGTCAGGGTCCGGATTCCGGCCAAGAGCCTTGCCGGCGCGCCGGATCAGCTCGACGGCGTGCGCGGCGGTGTCATGGACGGCGCGATCTCCTATATCGGCTTTGCCCGCGAGGAGACGCTCGGCCTGCAGATCCCGATGCTGCCCTTCGTCGGCCGCGCCGACGCCTCCGCCTCGTCCGTGGCGCTGTGGGACACCTACCAGAAATTCTTCGCCGGAAAGCCAGGCGAATTCGAGGATGTCGAACTCGTCGCTATCTATGCGATCAACGGATCGGACATATGGTCGCTGACCGACCAGCCGATCATGACCGTGAAGGACATCGCCGACCGCAAGATGTGGGCCGTTTCGGGCACGGTCGCGGACGTCATCAAGACCACCGGCTCGCCGGTGGTCGCAGGTCCCGCGGTGCAGATGCTGGAAATCATTTCCCGCGGCGTCGTCGACGGCTATGCCGGCGTCACCTGGGACACGCTGGAATCATTCAAGCTCGGCGAATATACCAGGTCCGGCACCTTCATGACCCGCAAGATTTCCCAGCCCTCCTTCGCCCTGTTCATCAACAAGGACAAATGGGCGAAGATTGCGCCAGAGGACCAGGTGGCGATCAAGAAGACGCTCGGCCGCGACTATTCAAAATGGTTCGGCGCCATCGTGGACGAGGAATTCGAGGCCGCCCGCGACAAGTTCATCGCCGAGGGCGTCAAGGTCATCGAGCCCGATCCGAGCCTCGAAACGGATCTGGCCGCACTTGCCAAGCCGATGCTCGACGAATGGAAGGCCGCCACTGCGAAGATCGGCGTCGATGGCGACGCGGCGATCGCCTATTTCGAGGATGCCTATGACAAGGCGCTGGCGGAAGAACAGGCCAAGTGAGACCGACCGCCATGTTTGCGCGCATCTACAAGGCGATCGAGACCGTGCTGGCCGTGCTGGCCGGCACCGGATTGCTGGCAATGATGATCCTGACCTTCGCCGACGTCATCGGACGCTATGGCTTCCATCATTCGATCTTCGGCACCGCCGAGTATGTCGAATTCCTGATGGTGGTAACCATCTTCGCCGGCGTCGCCTTCGTCAGCGCCCACAATGAGCACATCACCGTCTCGATCTTCGAGAGCTGGTATTCCCTCCACTTTCCAAACCTGCAGCGTTGGGCGGTGCTGATGGTCACGCTCCTCGTCTATGCGCTGATGACCTTCGAACTCTATCGCCACGCCGGCTCGCTTCTGAAGAGCGGCAAGATGACGGCCGTGCTCTCGCAGCCGCAATGGCTGATGCCGATGGCCGCCGCGATCTTCTCGACCTTGGGCGTCGCCCTGTTCGCCATCGCGATCATCCGCTCGAAAGGGCGGCTTTCGCCCGGCGCGGGAGATCCCGGTTATGAACCCGGCAATGTGGGGATCGAATAGTGGAACTCTCGCTGATCGGCTTCGCCATTCTGCTTTCCCTGTGCTTCCTCGGCTTTCCGCTGGGCTTCACCACGCTTCTGGTCGGCCTCGTCGGCTTTGCCTATACCCGCGACTGGAACTTCGCCGCCGCTTTCACCATGTCCAGCCAGCAGATCATGGAAAGCGGCGCCAATTATGGACTTTCGGTGATCCCGCTGTTCATCGTCATGGGCGCTTTCATCCACCGTTCGAACATATCGGAGGACCTGTTCAGGGCCGCCTATGCGCTTGTCGGCGCGCGGCCGGGCGGTCTTGCCCATGCCACGGTGCTCGCCTGCGCCGGATTCTCGGCCGTCTCCGGCTCGTCGCTCGCAACGGCCGCGACGATGACCAGGGTGGCGATGCCGCATATGCGCCGCTACGGCTATGACGATCGCCTGTCATCGGGCGTGGTGGCCGCCGGCGGCACGCTCGGGATCATGATCCCGCCCTCCGTGCCGCTGGTAATCTATGCGCTGGTGGCCGAGCAGGATGTCGGCAAGCTGTTCGTCGCCGCCTTCATCCCCGGCATTCTTCTCGTCGCACTCTATCTCGGCGCCGTTGCCATTTCGGTCTGGCTCAAGCCGGGCCTCGGCCGCGCCGGCGCGCCGATGAGCCGTGCCGAACGCCTTGCCGCCTATGCCAGGGTCTGGCCTATCGTGGCGCTGTTCATCATCGTGCTGGGCGGCATCTATTTCGGCATCTGCTCGCCGACCGAGGCCGCCGGGATCGGAGCCGTCGGAGCCGCGGCCTTCGCCGTCATGCGCGGCTATGTCCGCTCGGTTGCCGCGCTCTACCGGATCCTGATCGAATCCTGCCGCACCACCGCGATGCTGTTCGTCGTCATCTTCGGTGCCCAGGTGTTCGCCAATTTCATCAATCTCACCGGCCTGCCCTATGAGCTGGTTTCGATCGTGGAGACATTCCATCTCGGTCCGCTCGGCCTCGTGCTCAGCATATGCCTGATCTCGATCGTGATGGGCATGATCTTCGATTCCATCGGCATCCTGCTGCTGATCGTGCCGGTCTTCCTGCCGTCGCTGCTGACCCTCGACGTCAACCTCGTCTGGTTCGGCATCATCATGATCGTCGTGGTGGAGATGGGTCTCATCACTCCGCCGATCGGCATGAATGTCTTCACCGTACGCTCCGTGATGCCGGATATACGGCTCGGCGCGATTTTCTCCGGCGTGGTCTCCTTCGTCATCGCCGATGCGGTGGCGCTCGCGATCCTGATCGCCTTTCCGATCGTCGCGCTCGGCCTGCTGGCATGGTGACAAACATGAATGAGGTGGTTCTGAAATGAATGTCTTGTGGATCATGTGCGACCAGTTGCGCTTCGACTATCTGTCCTGCGCCGGCCATCCGACCTTGGAAACCCCGAATATCGACGCGCTGGCCGCGCGTGGCGTCCGTTTCGACCGCGCCTATGTGCAATCGCCGATCTGCGCCCCTTCGCGGATGAGCGCCTATACCGGCCGCTACTGCCGCTCGCACGGCTCGACCTGGAACGGCTTTCCGCTGCGCATCGGCGAGCCGACGCTAGGTGATCACCTGAGAAAGATAGGGGTGCGCCCGGTGCTGGTCGGCAAGACCCACATGGTTCCCGACAGGGCCGGGATGGAATGGCTCGGCATCGACCCCGCCTCGCCCGTCGGCCGCAACCATGCCGAATGCGGCTTCGAACCCTTCATCCGCGACGACGGCATCCATCCGGACGGACCGCTCGCCGAGCCGGAGTTGAGCTACAACCGCTATCTGCGCGAAAACGGCTACGGCGGCGACAACCCTTGGGAGGAATGGGCGAACGCCACCGAAGACAAGGACGGTAGCGCCCATTCGGGCTGGCTGATGCGCTACAACGGCCTGCCGGCCCGCGTCCCGGACGAACATTCCGAAACGCCCTATATGACCCGCAAGGCGATGGAATTCATGGAGACCGCCGGCGATGGTCCGTGGCTCTGCCATCTGTCCTTCATCAAGCCGCACTGGCCCTATGTGGTGCCGGCGCCCTACAACGACATGTATGGCAAGGACGACATCCAGGCGGCGATCCGTCACGACCGGGAGCGCGACGGCGACCATGCCCATCCGGTGTTCCGGGCGTTTCAGCAGTCGCGCATCTGCCGCGGCTTCGTCGACGAGGCGGTCCGGGAGGCGATCATTCCGCCCTATATGGGCCTGATCAGGCAGGTCGACGACCAGTTGGGCGAGCTCTTCGCCTTCATGGAAGCGCGCGGGATGATGGACGACACGATGATCGTGTTCTCCTCCGACCATGGCGACTATCTCGGTGACCACTGGATGGGCGAGAAGGACCAGTTCCACGATGTCTCCGCGCGCGTGCCGCTGATCATCTGCGATCCCCGCAGCAAGGCCGACGCCACGCGCGGCATGGTGCGCGCCGACCTCGTCGAATATATCGACCTCGCGCCGACCTTCCTCGACGCCTTCGGCGGCGCACCGCTGCCGCACATCCTCGAGGGCCGCAGCCTGATGCCGCTGCTGCATGACAGGGCAGAGCCCGAGGCCTGGCGACAATACGCGATCTCCGAATACGACTACTCGACCCGCTACGCCCGCATCGCCCTCGACGTGCCGCCGGAGGACGCGCGCATGACCATGGTCTGTGATGCCCGGTGGAAATACATCCACGCCGAGGGCTTCCGTCCGATGCTGTTCGACCTCGAAAACGATCCGCTGGAGCTCAACGACCTTGGCGCCGATCCGGCGCATGAGGCCGTGCGCAACCGCATGTACGAGGCGTTGTGCGCCTGGTCGCGCAAATTCCACACCCGCATCACCGTCCCGGCAGCCCTGGTCGAGCGCAATACCAATGTCGAAGTGCCCGGCGTCTATATCGGCGTGTGGGACGAGACGGATCTGAAGCGACACTTTCCAAACGCCACCCCACAGCCCTGAACGGTCCGGCGGCAAGGACAGAAGCGAAACAACGAACATGGCCATGACCTCAACAGAAAAACAGGCGCCGGAAGGCGCGCAGGCGGCAGCAAGCCGGGTCGGGCTCTGGAAGAGGCTGACCGTCTTCGACGAGGCCGGCCTGGTGCTCGGCGTGCTGGTGCTGGTGCTCGCCATCGGCATTCCCCATCCCGAGCTTTTCTCCCCCGGCTCGATCAAGACGCTGCTGCGCGATGCCGCCTTCGTCGGCATGATGGTTTTCGGCATGGTGTTCCTGATCTCGATGGTCGAGATCGACCTGTCCGTCGGCGGCATGTATGCCGTCAGCGCCACTTCCGCAGCACTTCTGATCAAGGCCGGGATCGACCCCTGGGTCGCCTTCGCCGCCGCCCTTGCCGTCGGCGCGGCGCTTGGCGCGATCAACGGTCTCCTGACGGTGCTTCTCGACGTACCGATGATCATCGTCACGCTCGGCACGCTGTCAGCCTATTTCGGGCTCAACCTGATCATTTCCGGCGGACGACCGATCTTCGGCATGCCGCGCGATCATTCGTTCTTCCAGTTTTTCGGCGGCGAAATCCTTGGCCTGCCCACCCCTTCCTGGATCCTGCTGATCGCGCTTGTGGTCCTGCATTTCGTCTTCAAGCGCACCCGCTTCGGCGCGACGGTGCGCGCCATCGGGGCGAACCGGGCGGCCGCTGAATTCATCGGCATCCGTGTCGGCGCCACCCGCATCATGGTGACCACGTTGGTCGGCGTGCTCTGCGCCCTTTCCGGCTGCATGACGCTCGCCTTCTTCAAGGCGGTCGACCCGTCGATGGGGCTTTCGAAGGAGCTGCTGGTGATCGCCGCCGCCGTGATCGGCGGCACCTCGCTTGCCGGCGGCACCGGCACGCTGATCGGCGCGCTGCTTGGCGTGTTCGTGATCTCGCTGATCAACACCGCCGTCGTGTTCTACAACATCGACCCCAATTACAGCCGCTTCGTCACCGGCTGCGTCATTCTCGGCGCGATCGCCCTCGACCGCTTTCTGAAAAGGCGCAATGCCGAGAAACCCTGACCAGCTTGCCAGCGCCCAACAGGGCCAAACACGGGAGGAACTCACAATGAAACCGATGAATATCCGCAGACGACTGCTTCTTGCGGCAGCGGCCGGCGCCGCCCTGACGGCGGCGACCCTGCCCGGCAGCGCGCTTGCCGCCGATGATCCGATCCGCATCTCCTTCATCCAGGCTCTGACCGCCGGGGAATGGAACACCGAGATCCTGGCCGGGGCCGAGGCCGCCGTCGCCGATCTCGGCTTCCCTGTCGACCTCAAGGTCGTCGGACCGACCAATTTCGATCCGGGCCAGCAGGCGATGATGATGATGCAGGAAACCCAGACCGCGCCCGACGCGCTGATCGTGACCAATGTCGCCCCGGCGCTGTTCACCGAGCCCGCGCTTCAGGCCGAGGAGGCCGGCGTGAAGGTGGTGTGGATCAACGCCGCCCCGACCGAGGAATTCGCCGACAGCCTGTTCGTCTCCAACGATCCGGCAGCCCAGGGCGCGGTCTCGGCGGACTCGATTGCGGCCACACTTGAGGAAAAACTCGGCAAGCCGCGCACCGATATCGAGGGCACGGTCGTTGTCGGCCTCTGCGTTCCCGGCCTTTCGACGCTGGAAAACCGGGTCACCGGCTTCCGCGCGGCGATGGCGACGGCGCTTCCCAAGGTGACGGTGCTTCCAACCATCGAAACCAAGCCGGATCGCGAGGGCGCGTTTCTCGCCTGGAGCCAGGCGATGCAGCGCACGCCCGATGCGCTTGCCTATGTCGATGCCTGCGAGCCGGGCATTCAGGCCAATATCAAGATCATCGAGGATGACGGGCTCGACGCGATCACCGTCGCGATGGATTCGCCGGAAGACGTCCGCCTCGGCGTCAAGGACGGAAGCGTGACCGGCATCGTCAACTCCTCGTTCTTCACCCAGGCCTATGTCGCGACCTACCTCACCGCCAAGTCGATCCATGACGGTACGCCGCTTCCACAGGGCTGGCTCAAGATCGATCCGCGCCTGATCGCCGCCGACGACATCGATGCCTATATCGACGCCTGGACGGACCCGGAGGCCAGGCTGACCGTGTTCCACCGGCCCGATATCGACGCGGCACTGGAAAAGGCAACCTCCGGCAATCTCGCCGTCTCCAGCACCTACGATACGCCGGAGCTCGACTGAACCTGCGGCGCGGAGGGGACAAAGTCCCCTCCGCCCACCGGGAAGACCGCCATGAACACAGCAATAAACACAGCCATCTATTCCACCCGCAAGATATCAAAGTCCTTCGGCGCGACCCGCGCGCTTGCCGGCGTCGAGATCGATATCCATGCCGGCCGGATCACCGGGCTGCTCGGGGCCAATGGCGCGGGCAAGTCGACCCTGATGAAAATCCTCTCCGGCGCGCTTCAGCCGGACGGCGGCGAGCTTGTGTTCGAGGGCAGGCCGTTCCACATGGGCTCGATGCAGGAGGCCTGGCAGCGCGGCGTCGCCTTCGTCTCCCAGGAGCTCAACCTGTTCCCGGCCCTCAGCGTCGGCGAAAACCTGTGGCTGGTGCCGGGCCGCGCCGGCCTTGTCCCGACCCGGGATTTCCTGCGCAAGGCGAAAGCGCAGACCGAGGCGCTCGGCCTCTCGGTGGCGATGCCGACGCCGGTCGATGCGCTCACGCTCGCCGACCGGCAGATCGTCGAGATCGCCCGCGCCCTGTTGCAATCGCCTCGCGTGCTGATCCTCGACGAGCCGACCTCGGCGCTTCAGGCCGCCGAGGTCCACCGGCTTCACGATATCCTGCTGAGGCTGCGCGATACCGGTGTCGCGATCATCTACATCTCTCATTTTCTCGAGGAGGTGCTGGAAGTCGTGGATGACGTCATCGTCATTCGCGACGGCGCCAATGTGGCCCTCCCGGCAGGACGCCCGACCATTGCGCAGATCGTCGAGGCGATGCTCGGCCGCGCGCCGGCGCCGCTGCATTCGGCTGCGGCTCCTGACACGGCGGCGGGCGCGACCGGCGGCAAGGCACTGACGATCGCCGGCCTCGAAGTCGGGACGGCGCTCAGGATCGAACGCCTCGTCGCCCATGAGGGCGAGGTGGTCGGCATCGCAGGTCTTGCGGGCGCCGGCACCGACACGCTGATCGAGGTGCTGTTCGGCATGCGCCGCCCTTCCGCCGGCACGATCACCCTTCCGTCGGGAAAGGGCACGCCGGCAAGCAGGGCCGAGGCGGTCAGGAACGGCGTCGCCTATTTCCCCTCGGACCGCAAACGGCTCGGGCTCACCCTGCAGCAGAGCATTCACGAAAACATTTCCGCCGTCCGCTCCCTTGCGCTCGGCCGCGACGGGCCCGTCCCCAATGTCGCGCGCCAGCGCGAGACGGCGCGCGCCCGTTCCGCCGAGATCGGCATCAAGATGGCCGATGTCGACGATCCGGTCGCAACCCTTTCCGGCGGCAACCAGCAGAAGGTCGTGTTTGCGCGCTGGCTGGAGGCCGCGCCCGACCTCCTGCTTCTCGATGATCCGATGCGCGGCGTCGATGTCAACGCCAAGCGCGAGATGTACCGCATCATCCGCGGGCTCGCAGAACGCGAGCGGATCATCCTGTTCCAGTCCACCGATCTCGGCGACTACGTCGCCTGCGCCGACCGTGTCCTCGTGTTCGCGCGCGGCCGCATCATCGATGAACTGAAGGGCAGCCGCCTGACCGAACATGAGCTGACACACAGCATGAACGGATCGGGATGAGGCGATGCCCGCCCGATCGCCAACAGACGCAAACCATAATGGAGAACACGCATGATCAACCTTGAAGGCAGGATCGCCGTCGTGACCGGCGGCGGCATGGGCATCGGCGCCGGCATTTCGAAGGTGCTTTCCGGCTACGGCGCGGCAATCGCGATCGCCGACATCAATCCCGACACGGCAGAGCCGACGCGGCGCGCCATCGAGGCGACCGGCGGCAGGGCGATCGTGCTGCGCCACGACGTGACCGACTGGGATTCGGCCTTCGCGCTGGCGGAAGCGGTCGAGGCAAAACTCGGGCCGCCCGACATTCTCGTCAACAATGCCGGCGTTTCCGGCCGCAAGCCGCTGCTCGAAATGACCGAGAAGGACTGGGATTTCGTGCTCGACATCAACCTGAAGGGCCAGTTCATCACCACCCGCGCCTTCATGCCCGGCATGGCGGCGCGCGACCGCGGCCGGATCATCAACCTCGCCTCGGTCGTCTCCAAGCAGGGGGTGGGCAATTTTTCGCACTACTGCACATCGAAATTCGGCGTCATCGGCTTCACCCAGAGCATCGCTCAGGAATTCGCCCGCACCGGCATCACTGTCAACGCCGTCTGCCCCGGCATTCTGATGACGCCGCTGCATGACGGGATCGTCGGTCAGATGGCCGATGCCGATCACGTGGACTTCGAGACGGCGAAGAAGAATTTCGTCGGACTGGTGCCGCAGGGACGGCCGCAAACGCCGGAGGATGTCGGCCATCTGGTCGCCTATCTCGCCTCGGACCTCGCCAGAAACGTTACCGGCCAGTCCTATCACATCGACGGCGGCATGCAGATGGACTGAGCCACGGCCAGCCGCAAAACCACCAAGGGAGGAAAATAGCATGGACCTGACACAACGCCTCAAGGGCAAGACCTGCATCATCACCGGCTCCGGCGGCAGCATCGGCCGGGCAACCTGCCTGCGCTTCGCCGCCGAGGGCGCCAATGTCGTCGGCTGCGATATCGCCCCCGAGCCCGCACAGGAAACAGTCCGGCTCGTCACCGAGGCCGGCGGCACTATGATTTCCATCGACCCTGCCGATCTGACGAAGACGGCCGATTGCGACCGGGTCGTCGCCGGCGCGGTCGAAAAATTCGGCGCCGTCGACATGCTGTTCAACAACGGCGCTATGGCCTATTTCGCCTGGATCGACGGCATGGACGACGACACCTGGCACAACACCATCAACCAGGAACTCGACCTCGTCTTCCTGATGACGCGCGCGGCCTGGCCGGAGCTGTGCAAGAACGGCGGCAATATCGTCAACACCGCCTCGATCAATTCCTGGATCGGGCTCGAAATGCTGCCGGCGCTCGCCCATGTCGCTGCCAAGGGCGGCGTGCTGTCGATGACCCGGCAGCTCGCCATGGAGGGCCGCAAGCACGGGGTGCGCGCCAACTCCGTCTCGCCCGGCACGATCGAGACCAACCAGACCCGATTCATCCTTCAGGACGAGAACTGGTCGCGCATCCAGCTCGGCCGGGCGATGATGAATCGGATGGGCCAGCCGGAAGAGGTCGCCGCCGCCGTCGCCTTCCTCGCAAGCGACGACGCCAGCTACATCACCGGCGCCGACATCGCCGTCGACGGCGGCATCCGCGCCTGGTGAAGTCGAGCATTTGGCAATCAGGTCAAATCACCTGACGTCCGCGAAGACGCAGTGAAACAAAAGAGAGGAAGCAGGGCCGCGTTTCCGTGAAAGGCGACCCTGCTCTTGAACGGTCCAATCCCGATTTGCATCTGTGAACCGCGCCATTGGTGCATAACGAGGTTTGCGTTCTGCGATACCATGCTGGCGCGGACCGCTGCTGAGCGATGTCGCGGCGGCCCCGCTCCGGGGGATCAGGCGGCGGCGATAGCCGTCCTTCGGTTGAGGATGAAGGCGGCGGTCAGGATCGGGGCGATCAGCGCAAGTCCCGCGATCAGCAGCTCGATATCGCTCACCCCCGGAATGGCCTCGCCCGGCAGGGCGATCAGCACCGCGCCCACGAGTACCGGGAGCCGCAGCAACAGGCCCGCCGGGCTTCGCGCAAACAGCGGTCCGATCCCCGCCAGATAGCCCTGAATGGCGCCGGCGAAGATATAGACGCCGAACACGGCAAGAGCGGTCGAAAACACGATGTTCTGCCAGTGCCCCACCAGAACAAGCCCCGGATCGAGCACGAAGAAAAACGGGATGAAATAGATCACCGAGCCGATCTTCATCGATTCGAACCCGGTCTGCATCGGCGGCGTCCTGGCGACGGAAGCGGCGGCGAATGCGCCAAGCGCAAGCGGCGGCGTGATATAGCTCAGCATGCCCCAGTAGAAGATGAACAGGTGCACCGCGATCGGCTCGAGCCCGGCCTGGATCAGCGCCGGGGCCAGCATGATCGCGAGGAAGATGTAGCAGGCCGTGGACGGCATCCCGACCCCGAGGACGAGACTGGTGACCGCGCCCATCATCAGGAGCACGTATGGGTTTCCGCCGGCGATGAACAGCAGGTCGTTCACCAGCGTGCCGGCAAGCCCGGTCATCGACAGGCCGCCCACGATCATGCCGACGCCGGCGAGGATCGCGGCGAGATTGGAAAACAGATGCGCGCTGCCATCTATGAACGCCAGCACCTCCTTCCTGCCCCAGCGCCCGTCCTTCGAGACGATCTGGTTGATGATCAGCAGGATGGCGGTCGCATAATAGGGCGCGAGCGATTCCTGGCGCATGACCAGCAGCATGAAGACCAGCAGGACGATCGCGAAGCTGTGGTGCCAGCCCTCCTTCAGCGTCTGTTTCAGATCGGGCAGCTCGGTCTCCGGCAGGCCCTTCAGCCCGTCGCGCGCGGCGCGCGCATCGATCTGGATGAACAGGCCGAAGAAATAAAGCAATGCCGGGATCGCCGCGGCCAGCGCGATCGTCGAATAGGAAACCTGCAGGAAGCTCGCCATCACGAAAGCGGCAGCCCCCATCACCGGCGGCATCAGCACGCCGCCGGTGGAGGCGCAGGTCTCGATCGCCGCCGCCGTGACGCCCTTCATGCCCGAGCGCTTCATCGCCGGGATCGTCATGACGCCGGTGGTCAGCACGTTGGTCACGACGCTGCCCGAAAGCGACCCCATCAACCCGCTCGACATGATCGCGACCTTGGCCGGCCCGCCGCGCACATGGCCGAGCAACGCGAAGGCAAGATTGATGAAGAACCGCCCTGCCCCGGTATGTTCCAGCGCCACGCCGAACAGGATGAAACCGAACACGAGGTTGGCAAAGGCCCGGAGCGGTATCCCCATCATGCTTTCAAGCGACATCGCGTGATAGGCCGCGACATATTCGAACGGCGATGCGAAGGCGGAGATCGGCCCGGGCAGCTTGTCGGCGAAAAGCGGATAGGTCGAGAAAAACAGCACGATCACCGCCAGCACCGTGCCGCCGGCCCGGCGCGCCGCCTCGATCACCAGAACCCACAGCACGGCGCCGACCACGACCGTGTTGAACGGCGGCATCATCTCCCAGCCATAGCGGATGATTGAATAGGAATAATAGACGAAGAAGATGAAGCAGGCGGCCGACAGGCCCGCGAGGCCCCAGTCCAATATCGTCGGCCCGCGCTTCGCCTGGCTGGCCCGCATCGGAAAAAGAAGGAAAGCAATGGGGATCGTCAGAAACAGCACGGTGTAGAGATATTGCTGCTCGATCAGCGTGTGGCCCATGCGCGCGCTGATATTGAACGCCTGGTTGATCGACAGCACGATCAGCGCCACCGTCGCAAGCCGCGCAATCCAGCGCGCCGCGCCGCCGAGATTTCTGGCGGAGACCGTATCCCCGCCAGCAACATCGTTCTTGACTGTATTGTCGGACATGTCGCGCTTTCGTCTACTGGAAATAGGCCGGCATGCCGGCCGCCTGCAGGGCCTCCGCGCGGATTTTCATCCACTGCTCCTGAAAGTCGGCATCGCCGCGCATGTCCTCGGTCGTAGCCCAGGCATCGGCGAGCACGGCGGCGCGGGCCAGAAGCGCGTCATTGTGGGCGTCGAGTTCGTCGGTCCAGGTTCCGGCCTCCCTGTAGGCCTTGATCGAGGCTTCATGATAGGGAACCGTCCACTCGAACATCTGCTTGTCGGCGGCAAAGCCGGCCGTGCTGGGATCGGCCTTCGAATAGACATCGACCTGCTCGACCAGCGCCCGCGTGAAATTGTAGACGAGATCGGAATCATCCGAATAGGTGATGACGTCGGGATAGGGTACGCCGATGCATTCCAGCGGCTCCTTCAGCCCGCCAGCAGCCTGGGTCGCGACCCGCTTGGCGAAATGCGGATTGACCTCGCGCATCCGCGCCCAACCCTCGGCATCGTCATGGGGATAGGGGACGTATTTCAGCCCGCGCGGACCGGCGACCGCCTTTTCGACGAGACCGCCGGTGCTGACCGTGGTCACGCCATCCACCTGTCCGTTGATCATCGCGTCGATCGCCGCGCCATAGCTCGGCATTTCGACCAGCGTGACATCGTCGATCGTCAGCCCTCCGAAGGCCAGCATCGCCTTGGCATTGGCCTGAAGCGGGCTGGAGCCGACGACCCAGGGGATGCGTTTGCCCTTGAAATCCGCCATGGTTTCGATGCCGGCGTCACCGGCCACGATATAGGTCAGGCAGTTATCGCCGCCGACAAGGCTGACAGCCCGCAAATCCTGCGGCCCCCAATCCGGGGAGGCATAGTCGTCGACCCCCTCGAAGGCGAAGAAGACATCGCTGCCGGCAATCGAGAACGGCATGCGGCCATCACGCACCGGCGCCACCTTGGCCTGCGGATTGCCGGTGCCGACAACGCGAAGCGAAACGCCATAGGCATCCTGAAGCGCCTTGCCGATGGCGATAGCCTGATTATAGGACGTTCCGCCGACATCGGCCGCAGTAACGGCAATCGTGCCCGGCAGTTTGACGTCGTCGGCAAGGGCGACCGAAACCGGCATCAGAGCCAATCCGGCGATGATCGAGAACTTTTTCAGCATTTTTATCTCCTCCTGCGGCCCTGAGGCCTGCTCCTCCGAATGAGTCGCCCGATGTTCGGCTTTGCCATTTTCTCCCATGGATGCGGAAACGCTTTTCCGCTTCCGGCAGGCGCGTCAGTCAGGGCTTGATGAAGGAGAGTAGAGCAAGGAAAGGGCTGCGCCAGTCGCAGCCCCGCGCATTTCACGTCATGAAACTCATCCGAATGACAAACCGAGAGCGCTCACCGAACAGCTCAACGGGTCTCAGACGCTTGCCGCAACCGGCGCGGCCTCGCCGTTTTTGACCACGACATCGCCCGACCATTCCGCCTTTTCGGCATCGAGGGCATGGCTCATGCGCTTGATGCTCTCGGTAATGGCAGCGGATGC
Source organism: Martelella sp. NC20 (assembly GCF_013459645.1). Lineage (NCBI taxonomy): Bacteria > Pseudomonadati > Pseudomonadota > Alphaproteobacteria > Hyphomicrobiales > Aurantimonadaceae > Martelella > Martelella soudanensis. Next base: position 2,715,907 of record NZ_CP054861.1, on the reverse strand, counting down.
TGCCTTCAACTGGGGCACATAGCGTTTGAGAACATCCTCGCGGCGCACCGCCCGCGTGTAATAGGTCATGCCGATCGTGGCGAGGATCTTGCCCTCATCATGCCCGTAGATCGGCACGGCAACGCTGGAGGACGGCTCCGAGGCCTTGACGCCTATGCGTTCGGCGAACCGCATTTTCTGGGTCACCCGGATCACATGGTCAACCATGTCGGAGAGTTCCATGATCTCGCTGTCGGGATGGGCGGAATTCTTCAGCAACTGCATCGTCAGCCGGCGTTCCTCGGGCGGGCAGAAGGCGAGATAGGCGCGCCCGAGCGCGGTCGTCACCAGCCCCATGCGCTTGTAGATCAGCGCATGATAGGGCGCCATCGGGCTTTCGCCGCAGGTGGTGTCGCACACCATGACCGCATTGCCATTGGGCACGGCGATCGCGACCGGCCATTTGTGGACGCGGGTGAGTTCCTGCGCCCAGGGCCGCCCCGCCTCCACCGCCAGCGGCGCCCCGTGAAAGCCGCAACTGAGGGCGGCCACCTGCGAGGTGACGCGATAGCCCTTGTCGCTTTCCCGCTTCGAGACATAGCCCGCCTCGATCAGCGTCTCGAGAAGACGCACCACCGTCGGCTTCGGCAGACCCGACACCCGGTGGATATGATCGACCGACGAAACCCGCTGGCGGTTGAGGATCTTCAGAACCTCAAGCGAACGGAGAACGGAATTGACCGGCAGATAAGAGTTCATGTTTTCCTCCCTTGAACCCCGCTCGCTTTCTCAGCCGCACCCGCTCGCGGGAACCGGATACGGATCGCCGCGCGTCCTCCAACGCGGTGCGGCGAACCATTGTTCTGAGCGTGCGCATGTATCGGCGGCGGAGCATTCCGATCTTTCCGCCACAGGATTAGTGTATCTTCTCCCAGGTGAGATTGCGATAGTTAACAACGCCGTCGAATGTGGCCGGCGGCGCGGTCAGCACCAGCCGCATGCCCTCGAACCGCGCCGGGCGGACCTGATCGGTGTCCATCCGGTCGGGCACGGTCGAACAATCGACGCGCGTCACCAAGGTTTCGCCGTCGAAACGGTAGGTTCCGGCATAGGACGAATATTCGCGCGGTCTTTGCGAGGGCCGGTGCTCGCGGCCGTCCTGGATGACGACCATCATGCGGTGATCGTCGTTGAAGCTGATCAGCCCCATCTTCTTCGGACCGTAGGACGAGCGCAGGATGTTGCCGTCGCCATCGCGGTTTTCGATATTGACCAGTTTCCAGGTGCCGATGAGCATATAGGACTTGTCGGGTTGTTGCTGCATATCAGGCGTCCTCGCCAATAAATCTGAAGGCTTGCGGGTCCGGCTTGCGGGTCAGTTCCCAGTATTCCACCAGTTTCCAGGGCGAGTTGGTGGTGACGCGGCCGCGCTTGTTCTGGTACCAGTTGGTGACCCCCTCATTGGTCCACACCATCCGGCTCAGGATCGCGTCCAGTTTGTCGTTATAGGCATCATGCGCCGCCTTCGTGCATTCCATTGCCGCCTCGCCCCGCTCCAGCAGCATTTCGAGGCATTCGACGATGTAATGCACCTGGCATTCGGCCTGGAAGATGATGCTGCCGCCATGGGCAAGATTGGTATTGGGCCCGTAGGTCATGAAGAAGTTCGGGAAATCCGGCACGCAGATGCCGAGATAGGCGCGCGGATCGTCATCGCCCCAGAGTTCGCGCAGCGATCTGCCGTGGGCGCCGACGACTTCCATCGGGTATATCATCCGGCTGGCATGAAAACCCGTGGCCCAGATGATCGCGTCGACCGGCGTGCGCCTGCCGGCCTTGTCGACGATCGCATCGGCCTCGATATGGTCGATCCCGTCATTGTCGAGCTCGACATTGTCGCGCTTCAAGGTTTCGAACCAGCCATTGTCGCGCAGCGAGCGTTTGCCGAAGGGCGCGTAGTCCGGCAGCACCTTGGCGCGCAGGTCCGGCCGGTCGGCCATCACCTCGTCGATATATTTCGTCCATTCCTTGCGGATATCGGCCGAGCGCTGGGAGATCGCATCCTTGCGGCCCTTCCACGCCGGATCGCGCACCAGCGCGTCGTGAATACCGTCGCCGTAAGCCCAGAACAGCAGGAACCGGTACCAGCGGGCATAATGGGGCACGTTTGCGAGCACCCATTTGACGTTGTCGGTGACGAGGTTGTGGTAATTGTGGCGCGGAATCACCCAGGGGGCGGCCCGCTGATAGATGGTCATGTGCCTTGCAATCCGGGCCGTCGCGGGACCGGCCTGCATGCCGCTCGCCCCGGTGCCGACCATGGCGACGTTCTTGCCCGTGAGATCATAATCGTGATTCCAGCGCGCGGTATGCATCTGCTCGCCCCTGAAATCCTCAAGCCCCTTGATTTCGGGGATCATCGGCTGGTTGAGCTGGCCGACGGAACTGATGACGGCATGGGCGCTCGCCTCCCGCGTACTGCCATCGGACATGCGGATCACGGCATGCCAGAGCTTTTCGGCATTGTCGTATCGCAGCGACAGCACCTCCTGCCGGAAGCGGACATGGTCCAGAACGCCGTAGCGCACGGCGCTGTCCCGGAGATAGGATTTCAGCTCCTCCTGGCGCACGTAATAGCGCGACCAGTTGTGATTGAGCGCGAAGGAGTAGCAATAGAGATGGTTGGCGCTGTCGACCCCGCAATCGGGATAGGTGTTTTCGTGCCAGACGCCGCCGACATCCTCGTTGCGCTCGATGATCTCGTAGGCAATGCCGGCCTCGTTCAGCTTGATGCCGGCATTGATGCCCGAGGCCCCTGCCCCGATCACCAGGACATTGAATTTCTCGGCCCGGGCCTTCGCCGCGGGGCTGGCATTTTCGAAATGTTCGGGCGTGGGCCGGAACCCCAGATCCTCGAACAGCATGGGCAGATAGCGCGCCGAGACCTCCTCCCGGCAGAACACGTTCATCATCCGATGCAGTTGTTCCGGGGTGATCTCAGGGTCAACATGGTGCGGATCGAGCAGAACATCGGCAAGCCGGCCGAGCAGCGTCTGCATGTCGCCAGCGGGAATGCCGTGTTCGAAAGCGCCCGGCTTCGAGAGCATCGGGCCGTAGTGATCGAGCAGCGACATATCGCCGGTGAGCTGCACGAGAACCATCACCAGCGTCGAAGGGTCGGCGTCCGACAACCGCTCGACCAATGCAGCGTGGTCGTTGGCAAATGGCTGGAGTGTATTCATTCTGGTTATCCTCCCGAAATCTTCAGGAAGGCTAGCCAAGTCTTCGGCGATCCGGACTTGCTTGTTCCCGGGATTTCACATTGTGAAACGCGATCGAAACGCCGGTGTCGTCACGCCTGCGCTCTGTTTCCCTGTGGACGAGCCGGGGAGGAAAGAGATGGGCGACCAGCAAGACGCGATACAATCGCGCTCCGAGATCGTGGACAGCCTGCTGCGCGGGGCGGTGGATCTGCATTGCCACAGCGGTCCCTCGATCATGGAACGCAAGCTCGACCATATGGAGGAGATCAGGGACGCGGAGGCGGCGGGGCTTCACGCCGTGCTGTTCAAGGATCATTTCTATTCCAACACGCCGGTCATGCAGGTACTCCAGCGTTTCAGGCAGGGCAATGCCAACCTGACACTGCTTTCCGGCGTGCCGCTCAACAACCAACTCGGCGGGCTGAACCCGTTTGCGGTCGAACACGGGCTGATGCTGGGCGCAAGAATGGTCTGGATGCCGACGCTATGCGCGCATAACCACCTGACCACCGCCTTCCGCTACAACCTCCACGGACGTCTCGGGCTTCGCGAACCGACGCGGCTTTCGGTGCTGGACGAGCGGGGCCGGATCAAGCCTGAAGTCAAGGATATCCTCGACCTCATCGCCGAACATGACGCGGTGCTGTGCGGCGGGCATCTGCATGTCAGCGAGATGTTTCCGCTGTTCACCGAGGCCCGCGCGCGCGGCGTCACGCGCATGCTCGTCAGCCATCCGACCTACTGGATCGAAGCCAAGGCCGAGGACCTCAAGGCATTGGCCGCACTCGGCGTCTATCTCGAACACTGCGCCTGCATGCTGATCGAGGGACCGTCGCGCAAGTTTCCGTTCGAGGCGCTGCGCGGATATGTCGATGCCGCCGGTCTCGATCACACCATCATCGGCTCGGACCTCGGGCAGACCTTCAACCCGAAGCCGGTTCCGGGGTTTCGCGCGGTCATAGAACTGTGCCTCGAACTCGGCTTCACCGCCCAGGAAATCCGGGCCATGACCTCGACCAATGCCTGCCGACTGATCGGCATCGATCCACCGGACGATCCGCTATGAGCCCGCTCCCCCAACAGCCTGCCAGCGACGTCGTCGATCATCTCCTGACCGGCGCGATCGACCTCGACTGCCGCACTGGTCCTTCGCTGCAGGCGCGTCATTTCAGTCATGATTTTGCCGCCGAGGAAGCCGCGGCCGCCGGCATGGCGGCCGTCGCGTTTCGCGACGATTTCTACCCCACGACCCCGGTCGCCGCGATCCTCGAAAAGGCGGTTTACGCCGATCTTCCGCTGAGATTGCTGTCGGGCGTCGTGCTGAACAATTATGTCGGCGGGCTCAATCCCTATGCCGTCGAGCATGAACTCAAGCTCGGCGGACGCATCATCTGGATGCCGACGATCTCGGCGGCCAATCACCTGCGCATGGCCTATCGCGACACGCAGGACGGCCCCGCCATGCGTCCCCGCGAGGCTCTCAGCGTGATCGACGCCAGGGGCGCGATTACCGGGCCGGTGCGCGAGATTCTCGAAATCATCGCCGAACATGATGCGGTGCTTGCCTCCGGCCATCTCCATATCAGCGAGATCCTGCCGCTGTTTCAGGCGGCGCGGACGGCGGGCGTCACACGGATGCTCGTCAATCAGCCGCTGCACCGCGCGGGTGCGACGCTTGCGGATATCGCGGAACTGGCGCGGGACGGCGCATTCATCGAACTGACCGCCGCCGCGTTCATCGAAGGGCCGGACCGCCGCCACGCGCCCGGCCTTCTGACATCGGTGGCCGCCGCTGCCGGCCCCAGCCGCATCGTCTTCAGTTCGGGACTTGGCCAGACGCGCAACCTCAAGCCCGTGGAAGGGCTGCGCGCGCTGACGAGGCTCTGTCTGCAGCACGGCGTTCCGGAGGAAGACATGGCGGTCATGCTGTCGAGAAATGCCGCACAATTGGTGGGAATCGCGCCGGAACGCTGACGACGAGACCGCTTAAAAACAAAAGCCGTGGACACTGCGTTCCGCAGCCAGTTTGTTGACAAAGCCTATCCCCCTCTCCGCCGTCATACTCGCCCGAGCATCTAAGCACGCATCTACTCGACAGGCGTCCCGGACGAAAAGTCATTTCAAATACAATCCCTTACGGGTCTGTACGAAACGCCAACGCCGCTTGTGCGGGACCGTGGTTAGATCCTCGGCACAAGGCCGAGGATTGTCCGTAAAAAGGATAGCTTTGTCAGCAGTCTGAGCCGCCAACACTGCGTTCCGCCGCTTCGTTTTTCCAACAGGAGCCTCAATCCAGGTTCAGCATCCCCGCGGCATTGCGGCCACACATCGTCTGGATATCCTCCTCGGAGTATCCGGCGTCGAGCAGTTCCGCGATCATGATGCGGAAGCCGTCCACCGGACGCGCGGCCCCCTTGAGGCCGAGGTCGGACCCGAAGACCGTGTTCGCCACGCCGGCGGCCTCGATCAGCGGAATGACGGCCTGCGGCGGGCTTTTCTGACCGCGGCCGGGAATGAACTGGGTGATGGAGTGCTCCATCATCACCCCCATGCCGGCAAGCTGGCGGATATGGGTCTCGTTACAGCCGATCAGATAGGTCGGATGGTTGACGAGCATCTTGCGCACGCCGCGCGCCTTCGCCTCCTCGAACATGATGAACTGCTCGTCGACGCCCAGATGGCCGCCCGCCAGAATGATGTCGCCCGCCGCAATGATATCAAGAACATGTTTGGTATCGTCGGTGAGGCGGCCATTGGCATCGAGCACGCTCAGCGGGATCGGGTCGGGCGCGCCGGCGACCTTGGGAAAGCCCTTGGCCTCGGTCGAAACCTTGTTGATGTGGTTGGCCGCAGAAAGCGTCGGCATCCACACGATCTTGCCGCCGAGCCGCACGGCATGGTCCACCGCATGCGGATTGATGCCGCCAGAGGCGTTGTTGAGGGCGATGCCGGAGAAGAGCCGCACCCCCGTTTCCGGGAACAGCTTTTCCAGGATAATCGCATGCGAGGTGCCGAGATAATAGTGATCCTTGGTGACCACGGCCTTGAACCTGGCCTCTGCGGCCTCCATCAGCTGATCGTGATGGTCGAGGATGCGCGGCATCGCGGCGGGGCCGCTATGGCAATGCAGGTCGACCGTCCCCTCCAGCAGCTTTTCCACCCGCGCGTTATGGTCCGGTCTTGGCGGCGCTTCGAATTCAGCCATTCAGTGTCTCCTCAGGTCTCGTTGGCGGTTTGCGCGGGGGCGGGATAGTCATCGGCGTTGAGCACCCAGCCGGTCTGTCTGGTGAAGTCCCGGCGCGGCGGGCAGAAGACGTCCACAAGCTGGTTGGTTCCCTTGCCGACCGCTTCGGAAGTGTGCAGCGCCCCTGCCGGAATGATCGCGATGGAGGGCGCGCCGATGGTCACATGGTCGTCGTCGCGCCATAAATTCGCATCCGTTTCCCACGGCCAGCGCAGGTGATGGACATAGCTTCCCGCAAGGCACAGCGAGCATTGCTGGAAATCGTCGTGCTTGTGCGGCGAAAGCTGCGTGCGATCGCGCGGCCCCTGCCTCGGATAGACGAAATTGATCATGAAATTGGTGGAGCGGAAGATCCGGCCGAACCGGCCCTCCTGCTGCGGCACGTCGAGCGAATAGGCGCGCACCTTGAACCCGTCCGTGGGATCGGGCCACGGTTCGAGCGGCGGCACGTTCAGATCCGGCTCGTGGGCGGGCAGCAGCGCCTCGCAGCGCGCGACGATATCGGCAGCCTTGCGGGTGAAGAAGCAGACCGCCGGTCCGCCGGCCTCAAACGAAATCGTGCTCGGCCCGCCCGGCACCACAACCACGGAATAACCCTCGACGGCAGTTTCCGTGCCGTTCCAGGTGACGACGGCGCGGGTCTCCCTTTCGGGCAGGATCACGACGTATTCGTCCTCCTGCCGGTCGCGAACGATCCTGCTGCCGGCAGGCTGATCGGCATAGGTCGCGACGAAATTCTGCGCCTGGGCGTACCATGTCCGGACATCGCCGTTACGGTCGCAGGGCTGGCTGTCGTCGAACTTGAAATAGCCGGCCGCCGCAACCGGCGCTGCATCCGGCTTTTCCTCGCTTTCGGCCTTGGTCAGTTTCGACCTCGGGTCGGAGGCAACATACATGATCTGGTCCTTTATGATTTCGATTTCTGATCGACGGCGCGGCAGGCGGCGAGCGCTTGTGCTGCCGCGCGGCGGAGAAACGCCTGATCCGAGCCCGTAAGGAAGGCGCTGACGCCGAGCCGCATCAGCGCGGCCTGATCCGCATCGCTGGTGGCAAGCATCAGAACCGGCTTGCCCGCCTTGCGGCCCGCCGTGATCACCTTCTCGGAGGCGTCCTGAACGGCTTTCGAGGTCTGGCTCGCCTCGCCCATCGCCACCGACAGATCGCCGCGGCCGACAAACAGCGCGGCGATCCCGTCCACGGCGGCGATGGCATCGATCACCTCGATCGCCTCGGGATCCTCGATCATCGGGATGCAGAGCGTATCGGCATCCTGCGCGGCGATATGCTCCCCGGTTGCGACGGCGCCGTAATCCCCGGCCCTGCCGGTGCGCGAAAAGCCGCGCCGGCCGCCCTTGTAGCGGCAGGCCGCCGCCACGCGCTCGGCCTTTTCCACCGAGTTCACATGCGGTATGAAAACGCCCGCAGCACCGGCATCGAGCTGTGCCATCAGGTTGAAATCGGTCGGCTCGCCGACGCGCACCAGAGCGGCCACGCCCCGCGCCCGCGCGGCGAGAATCATCGCCTCGATCGACTCGCGATTGATCGGCGCATGTTCTTCGTCGATGACGACGAAATCATACCCCACCGAGCCGAGGATTTCGGTTGCGTGGAATGTCGGCGTCTTCACGAATGTGCCATAAAGGGGCTCGCCTCCCCGCAACCGCGCCGCAAAGCCGGTCTTCCCCTGTTCCATTGACATGTTCCGCTATGTCCCTTTGGTTTTCTCCACGCGAAACTAGTGCGGCACACGATCTCCAAGACACCGGGGATTCGCAGGGTTTCACACTATGAAACACGGTCAGGAACGGGTCGACCAAAGCGCCCGGCTGATGATGATTTAGCCAGCACAAACATAAATCTGAACGCTTGGCAGGAGGCACCGGGAATGAAACGGCTAGAGGGCAAACGGGCATTCGTAACGGGGGCGGGCCGCGGCATCGGCAAGGCGATCGCTGAAGGCCTGGCCGAGGCCGGCGCCGAAGTCGCCGTGGCCGATATCGATCCCGCGACCGCCGAGGCGACCGCGCGCGAAATCCCGAACGCCACGCCCGTCGTCGTCGATGTCTCCGACCGCAAGGCGGTGTTTGCGGCAATCGACGGTTACGCCGCCAATGGCGGCCTGCATATTCTGGTGCCCAATGCGGTGTTCTTCCACTATGCGCCGCTGGTGGACATGCCCGAGGAGGTGGTCGACAGGATGCTCGATATCGGCCTCAAGGGCACGTTCTGGGCGGTCGCCGCCGCCACGCCCCATATCGCGAAATCGGGCGGCGGCTCGATCATCACGCTGTCCTCGATCGCCGTCTCCATCGCCATTCCCCGTGCCGCGGTCTATACCTCCATCAAGGGCGCGATCGATGCCTTCACCCGGCAGCAGGCGATCGAGCTTGCGCCACTTGGCATCCGCGTCAACGCGCTGGCCCCCGGGACTGTGCCAACGCCGGGGGTGGCGACGATTGCCGATGCTGCAGCCCTTGAGCGCCGCAAGGCGCTGTCGCCGTTCAACCGGCTGGTGCAGGCGGACGAGATCGCGGACGGAGCGGTGTTTCTTGCGTCCGAAGCGGCCAGATCGATCACCGGCATCACTTTGAAGATCGATGCCGCCCAGACCATTTCCGGCCCCCGATAGGGTGCCCGGACAAGCGCAGCAAGGAGTGAGAACTTATGTCAGATGTCGTGCGAAGGGACTTCCACGTCGAAACGGTCGACGGCTATTCCGTCGCGATCCGCGAGGTTCGCTCCGGCAGGGCCGACCGTGTCCCGATGATCCTGCTGCATGGCACGCGGATTCCGGGGCTTTCGGAATTCGACCTGCCGGTCGAAAACGGGTCGCTCGCAGCAGACCTCGCAGCCCGGGGACATGTGGTCTATATCCTTGACGCGCGCGGCTTCGGGCGCTCCGAACGCCCGGCCGCCATGGACGAGCCGCCGGTGCCCGGAGCCGATCCGCTGGTCAGGACCATCGAGATCACCCGCGATGTCGATGCCGCCGTCGACCATCTGCGGGCCGCGACCGGAAGCGACAAGGTCGCACTCTTCGGCTGGGGCGTGGGCGGCACCTGCTGCGGGATGTATGCCGCGCTCTGGCCGGAAAAGATCAGCCATATCGTGCTCTACGCCGTGATCTACGGCGGCGCCGGCGACCAGCCCAGCTTCCAGATCGGCTCGATCTGGGATGACCCGGAAAATCCCGGCCATTTCAACCAGAAGCGCTTCGGCAATTACACCTTCAATTCGCTCGAGGTTCTCGACAAGCACTGGAACGAGCAGATCCCGATCGCGGACAAGGATGCCTGGCGCGATCCGGCGATGTTCGAGGCGTTCAGGCAAGCGCTGATCGATGGCGACCCGACCGCGATGGACCGCGATCCGCCGAGCTACCGCAGTCCCAACGGCATGCTGGAAGACCTGTACCGGATGGGCTGCAACGCCCAGAAGCTGTTCCATGCAAGCCAGATCTACTGCAAGGTCATGATCGTCAAGCCGGAATTCGATACGCTCTGCACGCCGGCCGATCTCAAAGCGCTGGTTGCCGATCTGGAACACGCCGAAACGGTTGACGTCTGGGCCGAAGGGAACACCACCCACTACGTTCTGCTCGACCGCCCGGAGCGCGGCCGCGACAATCTCCTGTCGCGCATGGATGCGTTCCTGCGCTGAGCACGTTCAACGGCAAGCAAAGAGGTCGGGGGCGGATCATCACCCCCCGGCCTCTTTGTTTGTCTCGGCTGTTCCCGGGTTCCTCCGTCATGCCGGCCTTGAGCCGGGGTGACGGAAGAGAGGGACGCCACGCCGCGATGGCGCACAGGCAAACGCCGTTCATTCCATTGAATGCGGTTCCGCCTCAGCCCACGGAAACCGAACCTGGCAGGCGCTTGCGTCTGCCGAGATACAGGATCGAGACGATGGCCATGACGAACAGGGCGATCGCGATCGGGTGTTTCAGCAGCAGCGTCCAGTCGCCGTCGGTCAGCAATATCGTCTGGTTGATCGAACGTTCCAGCATCGGCGTCAGCACGAAGGCGACGATGAAGGCGATGATGGAATAGCCGTAGATCCGCATGCCCCAGCCGACGACGGCCGCCACAACCATGATGACGATGCCGAGCGTGCTCCCCGTGGCGAAAAACATGCCGGTCGCACACATCAGCAACGCGCTCGCGTAGATGACCGATGCCGGCGCGCCCACGACGAAGGCCCAGAACCGCATGCCGAACTGCCCGATGCCGAGATTGAACAGGTTGGCGATCAGCATCGCGGCAAACAGGCCGTAGATCAGCCGTCCCTGGTTCTGGAACAGCAGCGGTCCCGGCTGGACGCCGTGGATGATGAAGGCCGAAACCAGCAGCGCAGCCGCGATATTGCCGGGAATGCCCAGCGTCAGAAGCGGAATGAGATTGGCGCCGACGACGGCGGAATTCGCTGACTCCGACGCCGCGATCCCGCGCGGATCGCCGGTGCCGAGCTTTTCCGGATCCCTGGCGGTCTGCTTGGTGATCGAGTAGCTTAGAAAGCCAGCCGTCGTGGAACCAAGACCGGGGATCGCGCCGATCACCGTGCCGATGACCATCGCCCGGAATGCCACCACCCGGTGCGCCCAGAACTCGGCGAAAGTCAGCTTCTGATCCGCGCTGTCGGCGAATTCCAGCGTCGCATCGGTGACGCTCGCCTGCCCGCTTGCGCCAGGGCCGGAGGGCGCGCGCTCGGACAGCCGCACGAAGATCTCGCTCAGCGCCAGCATGCCGACCGCAAGTGCTGTCAGCGGCAGGCCGTCCAGCATCTCGACATTGCCGAAGGTAAACCGTCCGGAGCCGGTGGAGGGATCGATCCCGGCGGAGGCCAGAAGGCAGCCGAAGGCAACCGAGATCATGCCCTTGATCATCGATTCCCCGACAAGCCCGACGATGACGGAAAAGGCGAGGATCATCAGCGCCGTGATCTCGATCGGGCCCATTTTCAGCGCGACCACCGCCAGCGGCGCCGAAACGGTGATCAGGATGATGTCCGAGAACACGTCGCCGGAGACGGAGTAATAGAGCGAATATTTCATCGCCTTGCCGCCCAACCCCTTCTTCGCCATCGGGTAGCCGTCGAGTGCCGTGGCGGCACTTTCGGGCGTGCCGGGCGTATTCAGAAGAATGGCGGGGACCGCGCCCCCGACCGTTCCGCCCTTGTTGACGGAAATCAGAAAGGCGATCGCCGTCAGCGTGTCCAGCGCGTAGGTCAGCGGAATAGCGATCGCGAGCGCCATCAGGATGCTGAGACCGGGGATTGCGCCCACGATCTGCCCGACCAGAACGCCAAGGGCGATGTATAGAAGCGTGGAGACGGTGAAGACGTCCGTCATTCCGGCCAATATGACACTCAGATCAGGCATCGACGGCTCCAGTCAGGGTAAGGGACGGCTCAGTATCTGCTCGAAAAACAGCCAGGTGCCCACCGGCAGTCCGACGACGACGGCGGCGAGCCATACCGGCCGCCTTTCGCCGGTGATAACGCAGATGAGAACCATCAGAGCGATGGCGACCGGCAAATAACCGAAGGTTCTGATCCCCACCATGGCGAGAAGCGTGGCTGCGGCCACCGCCATGAACAGCGCGAACCTGCGAAACCCCGGCACATCGGCCTTGGTCTTCGTGAACGCGATCTGCATCACGCCGAGTGCAACCAGCAGCACGGCCGCAATCTGCGGAAACAGCGCCGGATTCGGGTAGACGAACACGCCCGGCACCGTCTTGACGTTTTCGGGAATGCCCCAGAGGAGGAGGAAGACGCCGAACAGCGCGACGGCTCCCCCCAGGATACGATCAGCGGTCATGTCGATTGGCCCGCCGGTCTCACTCTGCAAACATCTTCTGATAGCGGGCAGCCTGTTTTTCCATCAAGGCGGTGAGCCCGTCAGGACCGAGATTGGCGGCCCGGTTGTCGAAATTGGCCATCAATTCCAGGTAAGCGTCGGAGGCCATCGCCTCCTCGATCACGCCCTCGAAGCAGGCCTGCAAGTCCTCCGGCAGGTCCTTCGGCATGACGAAGATGGTGTAGGCGGAGGCCGACAGGTCCATGCCGTATTCCTGAAGCGTCTTGACGTCGGGCGCGTAAGGCACGCGGTCGTCGGTCAGGGTGGCGAGCTGGACCATATTGCCCGCGGCGATCTGCTGGATATGCTGGCTGCCCTGGATCGTCGCGTCGACATGGCCGCCGAGCGCCTTCTGCATCGCGTCGGCAGAACCGTCGCTCGGGATCGGCACGAACTCGACGCCGTAGAAATCGCCAATGTCCCGAACCAGCCGTTCCAGATGGATGGCGGAGGTGGAAATCGTCGCCCGGCCGTTCTCGCGGGCATAATCGGCCAGTTCCTCCAGCGTATCGTAGGGCTTGTCCTCAAGCGCCACGAGGCCGAAGAGCACCTCCATGGCGGAACCCGGATAGTAGAAATCCGTCCAGTCGTAATCGACGGCGTCGCTGGCATAGGGATCGATCACGATCGGGTTGGTGGCGCCGACAAGCAGCGTGTAGCCGTCCGGCCTGGTCGATTTCAGAATGGTCGTCGCCACGGCCCCGCCGGCGCCCGGACGGTTGCTGACCGGGACGGTCCAGCCCTGCTGCTCCTCTATCGCCGCTGCGAGCGTGCGCCCGATGGCATCTGTTCCGCCGCCGGCGCCATAGGCGACGACGAATTCGACGGGCTTTTCGGGAAAGCCGGCCGGGCATTCGGCGGCAAGCGCGAGCGCCGGCATGGCAACAACCACGCCAGCGGCGACGAACGTGCGGAAACTCCGTATTGCGATGGTCATAAATTCCTCCCTTTGATCTCCCCAAACGGTTGTCAGCGCCTGCGCTTCACGACCGTTGGGAAATACCGTACCGGCACAACCGGACGGTTCTATCGTCCATCCAGTCGATTTCACTGAATGAAACGCCCATCCTCAATCCTCATGGAAATCGAATTGAAAGCCCTCGCCGCGCGCGCTCAGCCGGCCTGCCGTCGGGCTCGGGAAATGCGTGGGCAACAGCAGCGCGCCGCTGTCGACCGCCTCGCAGAAAAGTTTCCGGCGCGATTTCGCCGCCATTGCGGGATCATGGCAGAACGGCGTCGACCAGTCGGGTTCGCAGCATTGCAGCTTGTGGTGGGCAAGATCGCCCAAGACGATCGCCTCAAGGCCCCGCGACTGGATCCGCACGCAATAATGTCCGGGACTATGGCCCGGCGAGGGCACGATCGAGACATGCTCATCCAGCCGGTAGGCGCCATCGACAAGCACCGCCTGTCCGGCGTCCGCAACCGGAAGGCAGTTTATTCGCCAGACCTCTTCGCGCTGCCTGGGCGGCACGATGCCGGTTTGCGAGACCTGCTGCCAATAGGCGTATTCGCCCCGGTCGAACAGATAGGTGGCATTCGGGAAGGTCGGCACCCACCGGCCCTTCTCAAGCCGGGTGTTCCAGCCGGTATGGTCGATATGCAGATGGGTGCAGAGCACATAATCGACATCCTCGAGCATCAGGCCCGACTGATGAAAGCGGTCAAGCCAGGGCTGGGTATCCCATGTCACCGCATCGGGCATCTTGTCGGCGCCGTTGCAGGTGTCGACGAGGATGATCTTCGTCGGCGTGCGGATCAGAAAGCTCTGGAAGGCGAGCGTGATGCGCCCCGAGCCCGGGTCGAACAGAAACGGCTCCATGCCGGCAGCGTGGCGACGGATCGTGTCCGTGTCGCTGCCCGGAAACAGGTCCTCCGGCAACATGCCGAACTTCTGATGTTCGAGGATGACGGAGATCGTGACGTCGCCCAGACGGATATCGTTCATCGGTGCTCTCCCTGTCCGGACTGCCCGGATCGCCTGTTCTTCCGCCCCCGGCACGGCCCGGCGCAAGGTGAAAGGGGCTGGCGTTTCAGGATATGAAACGCCACTGCTCGCTCGTTTTTCGCCGGGCGCGTCTCGTTATTGTGTTTCATTGTGGACCAAAACGATGTTTCATCGAGAGGTCGAGGAGGAAACATGTATCTGTCGCTCACATCCTGGTCATTTCCAGCGCTTACGCTGGAGGAGGCCGCGGGTATTTCCCGCATACTCGGCATCGGCGCGCTCGACATCAGCACCAAGGGACGTCCGGGCCTCGACAAGGCGCAGGTGCTGGGCGATCCCCAGGCTGCCGCCGAGCGGGTCGCAGCGCTCGGGGTGACGACGCCCAATTACTACCATCATTTCGGCGACAGCCTTGCCGACCGCAACCTCGCCCTCTCCGGCTCCATCGATGCCAATGCCCGCGATCTCGAAAGGGTTCTGACCTTTGCCGATGCCGCGGGGATTTCGACCGTGTTCTTCCTGCCCGGCATCATCAATCCCGGCCAGTCGCGGTCCGAGGCGATGGCTGCGTCGGCGGAAAGCCTCAAGGTTCTGCTGGATGTCGCCAGAGGTTTCAGCGCCGAGATATGCATCGAGCCGATCATCCGCTCCTTCGCGGAATCGCCGGTGATTGTGGAAGAGCTGGTCGATCGCACCGGCATCCGGCTGGCGCTCGATTATTCGCATTTCGTCTGCCTCGGCTATCCGCAGGAACAGATCGATCCGCTGTGCAGGAACGCCGCCCACATCCATCTGCGGCAGGCGCGCATGGGCAAGCTGCAGGAACGCTTCGCCCGTGGCAGCATCAACTTTCCGGCCCTGTTCGGTACGCTGAGGGACATCGGTTATGACGGCGCGCTGGCGATCGAATATGTCCATCAGGATTTCCTGAATGCCAGCAGCGACGATGTGATGACCGAGACCGTGACCATGCGCGACTGCTTCAATGGCTGGAGCGCGGGCACAGCCTGAGGATCCCGCGCCGGAGGGCCAGCAATGCACACCGACAGGACCAGCGCCATTTCCCGCCACCTGGAGCAGCGCCTCATTGCCTATTGGCACGATGTCGACTTCAACTGGGGCGAAAACGCCGCCGAACACTATACCCCGGACGGCCTGTTTCTAAGCCAGACCGCACGATACGAGGGCCGCGAACAGATCCGCGCGTTTTATGGCTGGCGCAGGGAACGCGGCCCGAGGGTGAATGTTCACCTTGTCGGCAATTTCTGGCTGAAGTCGCTTAGCGACACCGGGGCCGAGGCGGACTGGATCTGTACGCTCTATGCGCACGATGGCGACCCGCCCCAGACCTCGAAGCCGCCAATCGCCATCAGCCGCGTGGAAGATATCTATGTGCGGGAAAACGACGGGCCGTGGCTATGCCGGCAACGCACGTGGCACAGCCTTTTCCGCGGCGGCGCGCCAACGACAGGACTGACCGCGCGGGAAATGGCCCGCCGCGTCGCCGGCAAGGCGTAACGCTTCGCCGTCAGCGCTGGATGCCCAGCGCCTCGACATCGATATTCAGCGGGCCCGCGAGATCCGCAATGGAATCATAGAGCAGTTGCAGCGCATAATGCGGGTTATGCACGAAGGCTCCGGAATCCGCGTTCACGAACTTCCAGTTATAGGCAGCCTTCAGCATGCGCGGGGTCCAGGATTTGTAGGTCTGCGGCTTCCCGTCGATCCTGTCGCCGCGCCCATCCCGGTCGGCATCAAGGAAGAAATAGGGATAGGAATGCTCGAACACGATCGGCGCGCCGGCGATGTTGACGCTGTAGTCCTGAATGGTTTTCAGCAGCAGCGCCGAATTGGCCTCAATATCGGAGCGGATGCCCTTGGAGATGTCGCCGCTGCCGTCATAGCTGATCATAGAGATCCGGATCGCCTCGGGCGCCCCGTTCTCATGACAGGTGAGACAGGTTTCCTCGGCCACCGTCAGCGTGTGCGGATCGTGACAGGAGGCGCAATCGGCGATCGGACGGGCATGGAAGAACCGCCCGCTATAGGCCTTTCCGGGATATTCGAAGCCGCCCGCCCCGATGCTGCCGAGCCGCATCGCCCCGGCCAGCGCATAGTGCGGATTGACGAAATTGATCGACGGGTCCGGCGTATCCTCGGCCTTGTCGCCGACAGCCCTCGTCACGCTGGCGCCGGCCTCGCGGCCGATATGACAGGTCATGCAGGCGGCCTGAACGCCCGGCGCCACCGGATGCTCTATACCGCTCGGCAGGGTGATTGCCGCAATTTCGCCAAGGCCGGGACTGTGACAGGTATCGCAATCGACCACGCCGCCGATCGGCGTCGGCCCCTCGATGCCCGGCGCGCTGCCATCCAGCCCATGGAAATCGCGGAAGCCGGCGCCGGCGTGACAGGCCGCACAATTGGCGGGTATTTCGCCGTCGCCGTCCCAGTGGGTGAAGGCTTCGGCGGAGGCATCGGCATGGGCGGAACGCGCCCAGGCGGAGATCAGTTCCTGCTGGGGAACCGGTATCTGATCGGGGCGGAATGGACCGGACTGCGGCATGACATAGAGCTTCAGCGCCTCCACCGCATCAGAAGAATTTTCCTGCGCATGGGTAGTACTAAAATTGACAATTGTCAATATTGCAGCCACCATCAAGAGGATTTTTGAGGTATTTCGACCAACTTCCGATGACATGTCTTTCCACCCCTGTTGAAAACCCTTAGTCTGAACGTGTGGGAATGCTAAACAATATGTTTCACCCCGGCAAATCAAATGTCAGTATGTTTGAATTGTATTTGCATTCAAGTTTTTGAGGAGAGGCGCGTTGATCGGCCTTTTTGGCTCTGGTCTGTCTTTGACCGCCGGCTCGATATCACCGGATTCTAGCGACATTCCCACGGTATTGACCGTCGAGGCCGCACTGACGCCGGCCCCGGGCGAGGAGTTGCGCGTCACGCCGCTCGTTGGCGTTGACGACATCGTGTCGCAGGGCCAGCCATTGCTGAGCCTGCGCAATGCGCCGGATATTCAGCTGGTTGCCCCGATGGCCGCGCGCGTCGCATCCATCGAGATGGAGCCCGGCCGACGGCTGATCCGGCTGGTGCTGTTTGGCGAGGAGACCGGCCAGCGCTTTGCCTATGACACCGGAAGCGTCGGGCAGGATGCAGCAAAGCTGCGTTCGCTGATCAAGGCGGCAGGGCTCTGGCGCCGCATCCGCAGCCGCCCTTTCGGGCGCATGCCGGGGCCGGACGAGATACCATCGGCGATCATCGTGATGGCGACGGACAGCCGGCCCGGCGCGCCCTCCCCCTTCCTTGCCCTGAAGGGGCGAGAGGATGCGCTCGCCCGCGGGCTCGAAGCGCTCGGGCGTCTGACCGGCGAGCGGCTTTTCTTCTGCGAGGCCGGCAATGCGCGGATCGACGCCGATCTGCCGCAGGGCGTCCGCCGCGTCCGCGTCGGCACATTGCACCCGCTCGGCCTTGCGGGGCTGCAGGTGCACCGGCTTGCGCCGGCCTCGATCGAGGACAGGGTATGGGATATCCATGCCGAGGATGTCGCCGATATCGGCGAACTGCTTGAAACCGGAATGGCGCCGGAAACGCGGCTGGTTTCCGTCACCGGTCCAGCACTCACAAGGCAGCGCCTGGTGCGCTGTCAGCCCGGCGCGGATATGCGCGGCCTCTGTCTCGGCTTCGTGCGGCCCGGACCGCATCACATCATGGCGGGCTCGCATATCGACGGCCATTCGGGCCACTGGCTCGGGCCGCGCGACCGGCAGGTGACGGTTCTCGGCGATAGCGCCGGCCATCGCCGGAACCACTGGTTCTCAGCGGCGCTGACCAAAGCCGCGCGGCCGCTTCCCATCATCCCGACCACGGCGCTCGAACAGGCGCTCGGCGGCGATATTCCAGCCGTGGCGCTGATCCGCGCGCTTTCCTCCGGCGACCAGGAAAATGCAGCCCGCCTCGGTGCGCTTTCGCTTCTGGAGGAGGATCTGGCGCTTGTCGATTATGTGACGGCGGCCGAGCCGAGCCTCTCCGCCCAGCTTCGCGGGCTTTTGAACCGGATCGAGAAAGAGGAGGTGGCGGCATGATCCGTGGCCCGATGCGGGGCCCGACGCTGGGCCCCACGCTTGGATTGTGGGACCGCGAGACGGTCGCCCTCCTGCTGCTGGCGGCGGTGATGCCGATTGCCCTTGCCTGGCTCTGGTATGGCGGCACGGATGCCGTGCTGCGGCTCGCGCTGGCGCTCGTCATTTCCGGGCTCTGGCATATCGTCTTCATGCTGGCGCGCGCCCAGCCGCCATCCTTCGCCGGCGCGCTGACGGCGCTCGCCGTCGCGATCCTTGCGCCGGAGGAACTCGGCCTCCTGGCCTTCGTGCTCGGCATCAGCTTCGGCTCGGTGATGGCGGAGCTGGTGTTCGGCGGCTGGGGGCGCAATATCCTGAACCCGGCGACCGTGACGCTCGCCTTTCTCGGCTTCGGCTTTGTCACCGCCCCCTGGCCGGATATGGTCCTACCGGTCGCCTGGGCGGCGGTTCCGGCCGGTATCATCGGCATGGTGGCCGGGGTAATGCCGGCACGGGTCATTCTTGGCGCAGTGGTTGTTGCCGCCGCCGGCCTTTTCGCCGGGCTGCCGCTGCAGCCGGTGCTGCCGGCCTTCGCGCTGGTGCTCGTGCTGCTGGTGGCCGATCCGGTCGCAAGCGCCTCGACCCGGCTCGGCGGCTGGCTGAACGGCGCGATTTTCGCCGCCCTCGTCATCATGTTCACGCTCAACTGGGAGGGCGCGCCGCCGGTGCGCATTGCGGTGTCGGCAGCGCTGCTGGCCTCGCTTGTCGCTCCGCTACTGGATGAAACCGCGATCGCCCTCTGGCATGCCCGCAGGAGAAAACGACATGGCTGACCTGAACCCGATTTCGGCGTGGCGCCGGTTTCTGGCTCTGCCGAACGAGAACCGTTTCAAGACGGTGGCAATCGCCTTCATCGTATCGGCCGTCTGCGCGCTGATGGTGAGCGGCGCGACGGTGGTTCTGCGCCCGATCCAGACAGCGAACCGCGCGGCCGAGCAGCAGGCGCGGCTGGAGGCGCTGGTGGCCGGCATTCCCGGCATGTCCCGGCTTCTGGAACAATCCGGCGGCGCGCTTTCGACCGTCATCATCAACCTGCCCAAGGGCCGGGCCGCCGCCGATATCACGCCCGAAACCCTTCCCGCAGCGCTTGAAAACGACTCCAACTGGAAGACGCTGACGCCGGGCGAGGACACCGCCGGCATCGGCCGCCGCCCGGATTTCGTGCAGATCTACCTGTTGCGCAACGATGCCGGCGATATGGAGCTCGCGCTGTTGCCGATCAGCGGTGCGGGATATGTCGGCCCGATCAACGCAATACTGGCGCTGAACGGCGACATGAACACGATCGCCGGCCTTGCGATCACCGACCAGGTCGAAACCCCCGGCCTTGGCGGGCGCATTGAGGAGCCCGCCTTCCTCGCCCAGTTCGCCGGCACCGAAATTGCCGACGACGCCGGCAATATCCGCTTCGCCGTCGCACACGGAAAGGCGGGCAATGCCTATGAGGTCGATGGCATTACCGGCGCCACCCGAACCTCGAATGCCCTTACCAGAACAATGCGTTTCTGGCTCGGTCCGGACGGTTACGGCCCGCTGATCGCCGCGATCAAGCGCGGGGAGTTCTGAGATGGCCAAGCGCACCAGCCTGTGGACGACGCTGACGGAACCACTGATTTCGCAGAACCCGGTGACGCTGCAGATCCTCGGCATCTGTTCGGCGCTGGCGGTGACCACATCCGTTGCCACCGCCGTCACCATGTCGGTATCACTGACGATCGTGATCGTGCTGTCGGCATTGCTGGTGAGCCTGATCCGCCGCCATATCCCGGATTCGATCCGGCTGATCGTGCAGATCGTCATCGTCGCCTCGCTGGTGATCGTCATCGACCAGTTCCTGCAGGCCTATTTCTTCGACATCAGCAAGCGGCTTTCGGTGTTCGTCAGCCTGATCACCACCAATTGCCTGGTGCTGGGACGCACCGAGTCCTTCTCGCGCAACAATCCGCCGCTGCCGTCGATGATCGACGCTCTTGGGAATGGCCTCGGCTATTCGCTGGTGCTGATCGTCATCGGCTCGCTGCGGGAACTGTTCGGCACGGGCAAACTGCTCGGCTATCAGGTGTTCGCCACGGTCGAACAGGGCGGATGGTTCACGCCGCTGAACCTGATGCTGCTCGCGCCGAGCGCCTTCTTCCTGATCGGCGGGTTGGTCTGGGCGATCCGCTCGGCGCTGCCCGAACAGGCCGAAGCCGCCGAGTTCACGCCGCCGGAAACCGGGGAGGCGGGCCAATGAACGAACTCGCAGGCCTTTTCCTGAAGGCAGCCTTCGTCGAGAACATGGCGCTGACGCTGTTTCTCGGGCTCTGCACCTTTCTGGCGCTGTCGCGCCGCACGGGAGCGGCCGTCGGCCTCGGCATTGCCGTCGTGGCGGTGATGGGCGTCACCATGCCGCTCAACAACCTGATCTACAACGCGCTCCTGAAACCCGGCGCATGGGCCTGGGCCGGCATGCCGGACACCGACCTCTCCTATCTGAAGCTGATCGCCTTCATCGGCGTGATCGCGGCCACGGTCCAGCTCGTCGAAATGGTGCTCGACCGCTATTTTCCGGCAATCCACGCCTCGTTCGGCGTGTTTCTGCCGCTGTTGACGGTGAATTGCGCGATCCTCGCCGGCAGCCTGTTCATGGTCGAGCGCGACTATGATCTGGTGGAATCGACCGTGTTCGGGCTCGGCGCGGGCTTTGGCTTCGGCGTTGCCGTGGTCATGCTCGGCGCCATCCGCGCCCGGCTTGCCTATGCCGACCTTCCGAAGGGCCTGCGCGGGCTCGGCATCACCTTCACGATTGCCGGCATGATGTCGCTTGGCTTTTCGGCCTTTGCCCAGATGGTGTCGCCATGAGCGAGATCGCCCTTGCCGCCGTCATCGTCATCGCGCTGGTCGTGATCCTGACGCTCGCGCTGCTGACAACCCGGGCGCGTCTGGTCCCGGCTGAAACGATCAGGATCAGCGTGAACGGCGCCATGACGCTCGAGGCCCGGCGCGGCGACCGGCTGCTTACGGTGCTGCACCGCGCGGGCATCGGCATACCTGCCGCCTGCGGCGGTTCCGGCACATGCGGGCTCTGCCGCGTCCATGTCGAGGGCGAAGGCGCGGGCGAACCGCAGGCGACCGAACGGGGCGTGTTGTCGGCGGCCGAGCGGCGGTCCCACATGCGCCTTGCCTGCCAGACCGCGCTGCGCGGACCCTGCTCCGTCACGGTACCGCAGGATTTCGTCGGTGCGACCGGCTTCACCTGCCGGGTGGTTTCCAACACGATGAAGGCGCCGCTGATCCGCGAACTTGTGCTGGCGCTTCCGGAAGGCCAGCCCTTCGATTATCGCGCGGGCGGCTTCATGCAACTGACCGCGCCGCCCTACCGGCTGGATTTCCACGATATCGAAATCGACGCGGCCTTCTCCGGCTCCTGGCGCATCGCCGGCTGGCCGGACATGACCGGGGCCTCCGATATTCCGGTCACGCGGGCCTATTCGATCGCCAACCGCCCGAGCGACGCGGCGGAAGGCCGCGCCGTGTTCAACATACGGCTTGCCGCCCCGCCGCCGGGGCGCGAGCGCGAGATCCCGCCGGGCATCGTCTCGTCCTATCTGTTCGCGCTGAAGCCGGGCGATGACGTGCAGGCCTCCGGCCCGTTCGGCGAGTTCCACGTGCAGCAGAGCGACCGCGAGATGGTGTTCATCGGCGGCGGCGTCGGCATGGCGCCGCTCAGGGCGATGATCCACGAACAGATCGGCAAGGGCACGAAGCGAAAGATGCGCTATTTCTACGGCGCCCGCTCGCTTGCCGACCTGTTCTATGTCGAGGAGTTCGACGCGATCGCCGCAGAGCATCCGAACTTCTCGTGGACGCCGGCGCTGTCCGATCCCGCGCCCGGCGACCGCTGGACGGGCGCCACCGGCTTCATCCACGAAAATGTCCGCGCCGCCATGCAGAAGCATCCCGCGCCCGAGGACTGCGAATATTATCTCTGCGGCCCGCCGGTGATGATCTCGGCGGTGCTGACCACACTTTCGCGGCTCGGCGTCGAGCCGCATTCCATCTTCAACGACGATTTCGGAGTCTGACCCATGACCACGCTGAACAGCCCGACCCGCCGTCGCTTTCTCGCCCTGACCGGGGCCGCCGGCCTCGGCCTCGCAACGCCCGCGCTGCTCCGCGCAGCACCCGCGACCGCCAGCGTAACCGGTTCGGCCTTCGCCTCCAACTGGAGCGTGACGCTGGCCGATACCGCCGATGTCGCACCGCTGAAACAGCGCTTCGACCGGCTACTCGCTGGCATCGACCGGATGATGTCGCCCTGGCGCGCCGACAGCGAGATCACCGGCTTCAACGTCGCAACGCGCGAAGCCAGTCGGATTTCCGCCGAGACCGCGTTCACGGCCGATGCCGCGCTTGCCATGGCTGCGGCAAGCGATGGCTGGTTCGACCCGACCATCGGCCCGCTCGTCGCCCGCTACGGCTTCGGGCCGATCGAAGGCAATGTCGGCCCCGAGGACAAGGCCGCGCCGCGCTGGCGTTCGCTCGCCGTCGAGGGCGATCTTCTGGTCAAGCAAGAGCCGGGCCTCACCATGGATCTGTGCGGCATCGCCAAGGGCCGGGCGCTGGACCTGATGGCGCTGGAGCTCGGCAATACCGGCCATGACGATTTCCTGATCGCCATCAGCGGCGAGTTACTCTCAGGTGGCCGCCATCCGGAAGGCCGGCCATGGCAGGTGGCGGTGGAAGACCCGCGCCCGGACGCCGACAGCACCTTCGGCGTGCTCAGGCTCGACAATGCCGCCGTCGCGACCTCCGGCCTCAGGGCGCAGAGCTATGATCTCGACGGCAGACGCTACAGCCACATCATCGACCCCTATCACGGCCGCCCGGTCGAGGGCGAAATCGCCTCGGTTTCGGTAATCGCGCCGGATGCGATGACGGCCGATGGCTGGGCGACGGCGCTGACGGCTGCGGGCGCGGCAGGTCCCGCACTTGCCCGCCGCCGCGGCATTGCCGCGCTGTTCCTGTTCCATGACGGGGCCGGACTAAGAAATGAAAGCGTGAACGGTTTCGACCGTTTGCTGCTATAAGAGGGGCGAGGAGACGACGATGGAAATCGTTCTGGCAATCGGAATTTTCGCACTGGTGGCAGCCGGTCTAGGACTTGGACTGATGCTCGGGCGCGGGCCGCTCAAGGGCTCGTGCGGTGGCATGGCCTGCCTCAAGGACGTCGCCTGCGAGGGTTGCCCGCACAAACGCGGGAGGGAGGACGCGTGAGCGACACGATCGAGAGCATCACCCGCACCGATACGCTGACGGTGACGCCGGAGATGGCGATCCGGCGCGCGGTGGCGCTGATGCTGGAAAGCCGCGCCGCCGGCGCGCCGGTCATCGACGACGCCGGCGTGCTTTGCGGCATACTGACCCAGAAGGATTGTTTCCGCCCGACCCTTCAGGCGGGCTATTATCAGGAATGGAAAGGCACGGTTGGCGAGTACATGTCCACCGAAGTCGTAACCCTGCCGGCAAGCGCCGACCTGATGACGGCCGCGGAAGCCTTTCTCGAACACCCGCACCGTATCTTTCCCGTGGTCGACGGCGACCGGCTGGTGGGCCTGCTGCGCCGCTCGGATGTGCTGGCGGCACTGGTGCGGCTGAGCAACTGAAACCGCTCCGATCGCGGGCATCCGCCCGGTCCGACCAACGGCAGCGGCGAAAGCCGAGCGGTCGACTATCCGCGCCTGACTTCGCGGCGATGGGTGATGCAGGCGCCTATCTCGCCGGGCAGTGACGTGATCCCGAGACCCGGTATTTCATCAATGCGCCACAGACCATGTTCGATCCTGTCTCCGATAGCCCCGAAAGCATCGCGCAGCGGGTTCGGATTGACATCGACCTCCAGCAGACCCGGACCGCCGGCTGCGGCGAGAACGCTGGCGGAGGCTGCAAGCCCGATACCGCCGCCGAGAAAATGCGGGCAATAGACCCGTCCTCTTTCAAGCGCCTTGCGGGCGACCGCCAGACAGCCCGTCAGGCCGCCCCATTTGGCGACATCGGGCTGGTAGAAGGTCAGCGCCCCGTGGTCGAGCGCAGCGTCGAACGCATCGAAACCGGCGATATTCTCGCCGGCGGCAAGCGGAACGGGCCTGCGGGCAAGTCTCTTCCAGTCATCTGCCGCCGCGTAGGCCGGGATCGGTTCCTCGATCCAGCCAAGGTCCGCCTCCGAAACCGCGTCCAGAAACCGCTCGGCGGCTTCGACATCCCAGGCCTGATTGGCATCGGCAAACAGCGTATCATCGGCGCGCAGCGTCTCTGCGAGGCGAACCAATTTTGCGGGATCGGCCGCGTCATCAAAGCCGACCTTGACCTTGAAGGCCGAAAACCCTGTTTTTCTCGCGGCCGCGACCACATCGGCGGCGGCATCGATATGGATGCCGCTGGCATAGGCGGGAACGGCAAGCTCTGCCTGCGACGAGAGAGCGCGCGCCACCGGCAGCCCCTCGCGCCGCGCCACAAGGTCCCAGGCGGCGATATCGAGAGCGGCCACCACCTGTGCGAAAGGTCCGGGCTCGCCGCATTGCAGGGCGCGGATCCGGGTCGCGCGGGTAAGCTCGTAGAACATCGCTTCCGGGCTTTCCCAGTCGCGCGCCAGCACCAGATCGGCGATATCGTCGATCAGCAGGTTGACGCGATGCTCGGCGCCGGCGGCGGGCCAGTTGGCAAACGCCTCGCCGAAACCGAAGGCGCCGTCCGCGTCCTCGATACGGACGAAGACGGCCGGCCGGTTATGCATGACGCCGAACGACGTCGCCACCGGCCGGGCGATCGGCGCCCGGCAGGCAAAGGCTTCGATACGGGCGACGCGAAAGGCCCTCATGGCTTAAGCGTAAGCGCAGGTAAACGCGCCCTCCCGCCCGATATCGTCGAAGCGGTAGCGCGGCTTGAACGGCAGCGCCTCTTTTCGGGTGAGGTCGCCCAAGCGATGCAGGATGTCGAGCCCATTGCCCTCCAGCGCCTTCAGCACCCCTGCCTCGTCCGGGAAATGCTGCTGGATCGCCTCGAGCCAGATCGTGCGCCCCGCCAGAAAGCCCTGCGCGCCGGCGGCATAGGAATAGGACAGAACACGTTCGAACATTTCCGGCGCGGCCCCGCCCGAAAGCAGCACCCACGGAATGCCGGCATCGGCACAGATGCTGCCGAGGGTTTCGAACGCAGCGGCGGCCTCTTTCGAGGCGGCGCTGCCATCCAGCGGCGGCAGGCTTGCGGCCGGCAGCGGCGTTTCCAGCTTGAACAGGTCGACGCCGTATTCAGGCTTGGCGAATTCGCGGACGCTGTCGATCACCAGATCGGCGCTCTTGTCGGCGCTTTCGACATAGGCGGTTGTATGTTTGGCGCTGTCGGGGAAGGGATAGACGAGCAATTCCAGCACATAGGGAATATCGTGGCGCGCGCATTCGGCGCCGACAGTGCGGACATAGTCCTGCTGATGGGCGAGCACCTCCGGCGAAGCGTCGGGACGATACCAGGCCAGCACCTTGACCGCATCGCCGCCCATGCGGCGGATCTTCTCCACCGTCCAGTTGTCGATCGAGCGCGACTTGCGGCCGCCGGGGGTTTCCTGGAAACGATGTTCCTCCAGCGTGACGATCAGCCCGGTATGGGCCGGCAGCGCGTCGATTGCGGCCGGAACGGCATAGTTCGGGTCGAACAGCATCGACGAGGCCTCCCCCGACAGCGCCCGCACCAGCAGGCGCTTGGCGGCCACCATGTCGGCATAGGCGACGGCCTCGACCTCGATCCCGCGTGCCTTGGCGATCGATTGCGCCAGCGGCGGGCGCTGATCCAGCGCGACCATCGTGAAGTGGCCGTTTTCGTCGGCAAGGCGCTGCAGCCCTCTCTGCTTTCCGATGCTCGTCATGTTCTTCTCTCTCTCCATAATCTGACAGTCTCGTTGAAATCGGGAATTCCGCGCCGACCCGTCGGGCGGGTGCATTTCAGTCCGGCGGCGGCGGAAGCAAAACCCGCGGCCGCAGTGGCATCGGCGCCGGCGGCAACCGCCATGGCCCAGGCGCCGTGGAAGACATCGCCCGCGCCCGTGGTATCGACCACGGCGACGGGAAAGGCCGGATAGTGATGCGGCTTGCCATCTTCCAGCCAGTCGATCCCCTCACCGCCCCTGGTGACCGCTGTAATGGCTGAGCCGTATGACGCCGCCTTTTCAAGCGGTCGATCCGCACCCGCGAAGGCGGCGAGCGCCTGCTCGGAAAAGATCACGTGATCGGTGAGCGGCAACAGCCTCTCGAAAACGCTGGCTTCTGCCACATCGGCGTCGAGCACCGTCGGCACGCCGAGCTTGCGGGCTGCGGCAAACACCGCCTCAACAGCCTCCGGCCAGCGCGGATCAGCCAGTACCGCGCCCGCATTTGCGATATCGCCAAGCGGTAGCCAGTCGGGCGCAACCGGCAGGCCGCCGCCCCGGAAATTGACGATCAGCCGCTCGCCCGCCGCATCTACGATGACGCCGGAGACGGAGGATTGCGCGCCCTCAAAAAGCTTCAGCCCGCCGACATCGACACCCGCCGCCGAAAGTTCGTCGCGCATGGCATGGCCCGCCGCATCGTCGCCGGCGCGGCCCCAGAACCGGGCCCGGCCGCCGAGCTTGGCCACCGCGACGGCCGCCGTTGCGGCCATGCCGCCGCCCGTGGAGACGAAATCGGTGGCGCGCCACTTGCCAGCGCCCTCGGGGATGGACTCGACGTTCCAGATATGATCATAGGCCGTCAGCCCGAGGCAGATCACCGTCGGATCGCGCCGCGTCCAGCCCTCGGGAAGCGCAGTCACAGGCCGGCTATGCAGAGATATTTGATCTCCACATACTCCTCGATCCCGTATTTCGAGCCTTCGCGGCCAAGGCCGGATTGCTTGACGCCGCCGAAGGGGGCCGCCTCGTTGGCGATCAGCCCGGTATTGATGCCGACCATGCCGGCCTCCAGCGCCTCTCCGACCCGGAAGACGCGGGCGAGATCGCGACTGTAGAAATAGGCGGCAAGGCCGAATTCGCTGTCATTGGCCAGCCGGATCGCTTCCGCCTCGTCGGCGAAGGGAATGACCGGGGCGAGCGGGGCGAAGGTTTCCTCGCGCGACACCTTCGCCTTCGGGCTGACGCCGGAAATCACCGTCGGCCTGAACCATGTGCGGCCGAGCTCATGCCGCCCGCCGCCGGTGATGAGCGTCGCGCCGAGCGCCAGCGCATCCGCCAGATGCTCCTCGACCTTGGCGACGGCCGCCTCGTCGATCAGCGGCCCCTGTTCGACGCCGGGGTGAGCGCCGTTGCCGACCACCAGCGCATCGGTCGCCTTCGCCAGCCTGCGGGCGAATTCATCGACGATGCTTTCATGCACGTAAATGCGGTTGGCGCAGACACAGGTCTGGCCGGAATTGCGGAATTTGGCGATCATCGCGCCTTCGACCGCGGCATCGAGATCGGCGTCCTCGAACACGATGAACGGCGCATTGCCGCCAAGCTCCAGCGACAGCCGCTTGATGTCATGCGCGCTTTCGCGGATCAGCCAGCGGCCGACCTCGGTCGAGCCGGTGAAGCTGATCTTGGCAATGGTTTCGGATTTGCAGAAGATTTCACCGATCATGCTGGCCTTGCCGGTGACCACCTGGAAGATGCCCGCCGGTATGCCCGCGCGCTCGGCCAGAACCGCGAGCGAAAGCGCCGAAAGCGGCGTCTGCGAGGCCGGCTTGACGATGATCGGGCAACCGGTGGCCAGCGCCGGACCGGCCTTGCGCGTGATCATGCCATTGGGGAAATTCCACGGCGTGATCGCCGCGCAAACCCCGATCGGCTGCTTGACGACGATCACCCGGCGATCGGGCGACGGCGAGGGAATGACGTCGCCATAGATCCGCTTGGCTTCCTCGGCGAACCATTCGAGATAGGCGGCATTGGCAAGGATCTCGCCCTTGGCTTCGACCAGCGGCTTGCCCTGCTCAGCTGTCAGGATCGCGGCCAGATCGTCGGCATTCTCGACGATCAGATCAAACCATTTGCGCAGCTTCACGCTGCGGGCCTTGGCCGGCAATGCCGCCCAATCGGCCCTGGCCCTGGCGGCCGCCGCAATCGCGCGTTCGATCACATCGGCATCGAGCGACGGTACGCGGCCGACAAGGCTGCCATCGGCGGGATTGGTGACATCGATGCCGGCGGCATCGGTCGCTGCTATCCATTCGCCGTCGACATAGGCATCGGCGGTCAGAAGGGTCGGGTCTTTGAGGGAAATCGTCATGCTTCGAGCTTTCTGGTTTTTCCGAGCGCCATGCCGGTTTCGGGATCGAACAGATGGGCCTTTCCGGCAACCGGCGACAAATAAAGCGTCTCACCGGCCTTCGGTTTGATATCGGGGGAGACGCGGGCGATGACATCCTGACCTGCGAGCGTGACATGGATCAGCGTGTCGGAGCCGAGCGGCTCGACCAGATGGATCAGCGCCTTGAGGCCTTCATCCTCGCAAGCCGGGGCAAGGTGTTCGGGACGCACGCCGAGGGTCACATTACCCGCCACATCCGCAGCGCCGGCCACCGAGGTCGCCGACAGCACGCTGCCGTCGGCAAGCACGATGCTGCCGCCGTCGACCTTTGCCGGCAGGAAATTCATCGACGGCGAGCCGATGAAGCTTGCGACGAAGGTGTTGACGGGATTTTCGTAAACATCCTCCGGCGTTCCGACCTGCTGGATCTCGCCGAATTTCAGCACCACGATCCGGTCGGCCATGGTCATGGCCTCGACCTGGTCGTGGGTCACGAACACCATCGTCGTCTTCAGCTTTTTCTGCAGCTCCTTGATCTCGGCCCGCACCTGCGCCCTGAGCTTGGCATCGAGGTTCGACAGCGGTTCGTCGAACAGGAACACCTGCGGATGGCGCACGATCGCGCGGCCCATCGCCACGCGCTGGCGCTGGCCGCCAGACAGCGCCTTGGGGCGGCGATCGAGATAGGGCGTGATGTCCAGAAGCTCGGCGGCCTCGGCCACCAGCGGCTCGATTTCGGCCGCCGACATGCCGCGCATCTCGAGCGCAAAGGTCATATTCTGGCGCACGGTCATATGCGGATAGAGCGCGTAATCCTGAAACACCATGGCGATGTCGCGCTTGGCCGCCGGCGTGTTGTTGACCAGCTTGTCGCCGATCCTCAACTCGCCGCCATTGATCGATTCCAGCCCCGCCATGATGCGCAGCAGGGTCGACTTGCCGCAGCCAGACGGGCCGACGAGCACGATGAATTCCTCGTCGGCAATTTCCAGGTTGAGGCCGGAGATCACCTCGTGCTGACCATAGCTCTTGACGAGATTGCGGACCGAGATCGAAGCCATCAGCTTTGCTCCCCGAATGACAGGACAGGTTTGATCGAGCGGCCTTCAGCGAAATGCGCGAATTTTTCCGGCAGCGCATCGAGCGGAAAGGCGTCATCGACGAAGCCGGCGTATTTTTCCCGGTTGGCGCGCAGCAGCTCGACATTGGCGTCGAAATCGCCCTTGGGGAAATAGAAGGTGCGCAGCATCACGAAATCCTTGCGGCGAAACACCTTGTCCTCGGTGATCGTCCACGGTGCGGCGTTCTCGCCGACAAGCACGATCACGCCCTTGGGCAGGACCAGTTCGATAGCGAGATTGCGCGCCGCATGGTTGCCCGAGCATTCAACGATCAGATCGAAACGATGGTCTTTGCTCCCGACCGGAACGAGGATGGCGCCGAATTCCTCCGCAAGCCTTGCTCGTTCCGGATTGGGCTCGGAGACATGCACATTGGTGTAGCCGAGCGCCTGGGCGGCGAGCACCACGCCAAGCCCGACGGGGCCTGCGCCGGTCACCAGCACTTTCGGATGTTCGGCGGCGAGATGGCGGGCGGCATCCCGCAACGCATGGGCGGACGTACCGATCGTGTCGAGCAGCAGCGGCGCGAGATCGGCGTCGATATCATCGGGCACCGGCAGCAGGCAGTTGTCGGGGACAGTGACATATTCGGCATAGCCGCCATCGCGGTTCCAGCCGATCAGCGAGGAAACGGTCACGCAGCTTTGGGTATGGCCGGCGAGGCAGGGCGCGCACTGCCCGCAATGAAGCGGAATGTAGACGGCGCAGAGCCGCCCGTGAAGCGGGTGGCCGGGCTGGTCCACATAGCCGGCGATCTCGTGGCCGGCGATATGCTGCGCGCCATTGTGCCACAGCTTGAAATCGGAACCGCACAGCGCCGTGCGGGCGATCTTCACCAGCGCCTCGCCGTCAGCCGGAACAGGACGTGGGACGGTGGCGATCGCGATCCGGTCGCCGCCCTGAAAATCGGCGGCGCGCATGGCGGGAGCTTCGTTGGAAATGGTCATGGTCATCCTTTCACCGCACCAAGCGTCAGGCCCGAAATCAGCCAGCGCTGGACGACAGCCGCGAGGATCAGCGGCGGCAGCGCGATAATCGTCGCCGCAGCCATCAGCCCGCCCCAATTGGTCGAGCCCTCGCCTATGAAATTGAAGGAGGCGGCAATCAGCGTCTTGGTCCTGGAATTGCTGAGCACCAGCGCGAACAGGAAGAAATTCCAGGAGAAGATGAAGGCGAGGATCGCCGACACCGCAAGCCCGGAGGACACCAGCGGCAGGGCGATGCGCCGGAAGATGCGCGCCGGCGAGCAGCCATCGACCTGGGCGGCCTCGAATACCGAGCGCGGAATGCCGTCGAAATAGGGCAGCAGCACCCAGATCACCACCGGCATGGTGATCACGGCATGGGTCAGGATCAGCGCCCAATAGCTGCCGATCATGTCGACCTGGCGGAACATCACATACCAGGGCAGCAGGAACAGCGTTCCCGGCGCCATGCGCGCCATCAGCGTGACCACCGCCGGCCAGGTGATCCGCGTCCACGAGGCGACAAAGGCCGCCGGCGCGCCGAGCAGCAGGCCGAGCGTGGTCGAGCCGATCGTCACCACCAGCGAATTGATGGTGTAGCGCACGAACGGCACCGTGCTGTTGAGGGTCTTGTAGTTTTCGAGCGTCGGCTCGAAGAACAGCGTCGGCGGATAGGCCGTGACCTCGTAAGAGTGCTTGAAGGAGGACAGGATCATCCACGCCGTCGGCGTCATGACGATCATGCCGGCAAGCACCAGAAGCACGATATTGACGCCGTCGAGCCAGCGAGAATCGGAAGGTCTGTTACTCATCTTACCACTCCACCGCGGCGCGCAGCCGGTTGAGGACAATCACCGCCCCGAAGACGACCGCCGAGAGCGTGATCATCAGCGCGCTGGCATAACCAAGCTGGAAGAACTCGAAACCGGCGCGGAAACCGTAGATGTTGAGCGTCATCGACCGGTCGGAGGGGCCGCCCTGGGTGGTGATGTAGATCAGGTCGAAGAAGCGCAGCAGGTCGACCGAGCGCAGCACCATGGCGGTCACCAGCGTCGGCAGCAGCAGCGGCAGCGTGATCCGCCAGAACACCTTTCCGCGCGGCGCGCCGTCGATCTCGGCGGCCTCGTAGACCGAGGGCGGCAGCGATTGCAGCCCGCCGAGCACGATCAGCGCGACATAGGGCGTCCACTGCCAGGTATCGATCATCGCCAGCGTCGGCACCACGAACATGGGCGAGGCAAGCCAGGCCGAAGGCGGCAGGCCGAGCGATGTCAGGATATAGTTGGCAGCGCCGAGCGAGGGATCGAGGATCACCAGCCACATCATGCCGGCCACCACGGGCGGGATCATGAAGGGCGAGATGAACAGCGAGCGGATGATGCCGGGAAGCCGCTTGGCGCGGAACAGAAGCAGCGCCAGCCCCGTGCCGAGCAAGAGCTGCAGGGCAAGCGACAGAAAATAGAGATAGAAGGTGACCCAGATGCCATTCCAGAACTGGTCGTCACCCACCATGCGGACGTAATTGACGGCGCCGTAGCCGCGCACCTGCCCCGTGGACGAAAAGCTCTGGAAGCTCAGCCAGACCGTATAGACCACCGGAAAGGCGATCATGCCGATGGTGAATAGGAGTGCCGGCAGCGACATCGCCGCCAGTTGTCCTCGATGTTCTTCAGTCCTGCTCATCGGTTCCCCTCACCCGGCCAGAAAGCCGCCATCGACCATGGCGACGCTACCAGTGACATAACCCGCCGCCGGCATGCACAGATAGACGACCGTTCCGGCAACGTCATCCGGCTTTCCCCAGCGCTTCAAGGCGGTGCGGGCGGCGATGCGGTTGTAATGTTCGCTGTCCCTGCGCCCCTCGGCGTTGATCGCGGTTTCAATATAACCCGGAGCCACGGCGTTGACGCGGATGCCGTCCCCGGCCCAGGCATGGGCGAGCGCCCGCGTCAGCATCACCAGCCCGCCCTTGGAAGCGCAATAGGCCGGAAGGCGCGGCAGGGCCGCGAAAGCATTCATGGAAGCGATATTGACGATCGAGCCTCCGGCCGCGCCAAGGGCTGACCGAAACGCCGTGCAGCACCGCATCGCTCCGGTGAGGTTGACGTCGATCACCTTCTGAAACACTTCGATATCGAATTCCTCGTCGCGCCGCAGAATGCCGGCGCAATTGATCAGGGCATCGACGCGATCATACTGCGCGGCAAAAGCCTTCACGGCTGCGTCGTCGGTCACATCCAGCACGGCAAGCGTGACGCCGTTGCGGCCGGAAAGCGCCGAAGCGCCGATTTCCGCCTCGGATGCGCCGGTTGCGACAAGCTCGGCCCCGAGCTCGAGAAAGGCCTCGGAAATGGCGCCGCCAATCCCGCCGGTACCGCCAATGACGACCGCACGGAAAGGCTTTGGCAATTTGAAAGAGCGGGATGACACGATGATGCCTTCCTGTTGCGGATGCGGGGATTTTGGCGGCCGCCCGGGAGGAGGGCGACCGCAGGCACTTGTCGTGCCTTTTGTGTTGCGCAGTTCCGAAGCGGAAGCGGCTGCCGCCTCTCCGGGACTTGCGCCAGACTTGCGGATCAGTCGCGCGCGATCAGATCGTTCAGCGAGGCATCCGCCGCGGCGCAGGCCTCATCGACCGTCTTCGAGCCGAGCAGGACATCACCCACGGCCTGGCCGATATACTGGCGCGATTCCGGGTTGCCGATGATCGGGTATCCGATCTGCGATGAACCGGTGGAGGCGAGCGTCGAAAGCGCTGCCTGCCACTGCTGGCGAACCGGGCTTTCGCTGAGCCAGGCCTTGTAATCTGCCGAGTCTGCGACAGCCGGGCGCGGCGGGGCGATGCCCTTCAGCGCCAGCTTGGCCTGCATTTCCGGGCTCGATGCCCATTGCAGGAAATACCATGCGGCATCGGCATTGTCGGAGTAGCCCGAGATCGCCAGCGCCCAGCCGATGACCGTCGGATGCGAGCCGCCGGGACCCGCAGGCAGCGGAATGATGGCGGTGTCCTTCTCGCGCTCGCCGCTTTCCATGATCGTGCCGAACTCGTTGGAACTCTCATACGACATCGCCGAACGGCCGCCGCCATAAAGCGCGGTCAGCTGCTGGAACGAGTAGTTGACCGCGCCGGGCGGGCCGTAGTTCTTCAGCAGGTCGGCATAGAGCTGGATCGCCTTCTTGCTGTCATCCGAGCACAGCGCCGATTTGCCGTCGACCATATACTGGCCGCCCATGTTCCGCATGAAGCCGGAAAAGGTGTAGGGCAGCGCCGGGGCAAGGCCGCGCGTGGCATAGGGCGTCAGATCCGCGCAGTCCTTGAGCTTGGCCGCGGCATCGGCCATCGCCTGGATCGAATCCGGTTCGGCGATATCGCATTTTTCGAAGACGTCGGTGCGATAGTAAAGCAGCGGACCTTCGAGGTTCAGCGGAACGCCGGTGAACTTGCCGTCAAAGGTTGCCGCGTCGATGAGCGCCTTTCCGAAACCGCTGAAATCGTAATCCGGAGAGACGTCGTCCCGGGTGTAGTCGCTCAGGTCCTTGTACCAGCCGGCAGCGGCGAACTGCATGCCCTCGCGCGAAGGCAGCGTCATGAACACGTCGACCTCGTCGCTGCGGGCGTTCATCACCGTCATCAGACGCTGGCGCATCTGCTGTTCCTGATAGCCGTCGACGACCAGCTCGATGCCGGTCAGTTCCTCGAATTCGGCCTTGTGTTCGACCAGAAGATTGCCGATCGGATTGCTGTTGACCAGAAAGGTGACCTTCTCGCCCTCATGCGCCTTCCAGTCGAAGTCGGCGGCGATCGCGCCGGTGGCCATCACGGCCACGATCAGCGAGGTCGCGCTCAGTAGAGATGCTTTTCCTGAAATCATTTCATCCTCCTCTTCAAGCTCCTCTCCTCGGAAACTTGTAACCGGTTACATATCATACTCGATGAATGTGTCAACACGGAAGACGACGGCGATTGCCAAAAAACCAAGACGGAAGTTTACCTTGCAAGCGCGCCGAAACCGGCTAGAAACGGATAATGACAGTTAAATACCTAGAGAATGGCGGCGTTCTTTGATGGGGAAGTCGATCGGAATTCGCGATGTCGCCCGGCATGCCGGCGTGTCAACGGCCACGGTTTCGCGCGCGCTCAACAACCCGGATACCGTCAGCGCCGCCCTGCGCGACAAGATTCGCAAGGTTATAGAAGAAATCGGTTACATTCCTGACGCCTCCGCCCGGGCGCTTTCTTCGCGGCGCACGCGAACGATCGGCGCGATCGTGCCGACCGTCGACAATGCGATGTTCGCGCAGGGGCTTCAGGCGCTTCAGAGCTATCTCGCAACCCAGAACTACCTCCTGCTTCTGGCCACCAATGAATATGACCTCGACGTCGAACTCGAGCAGGCGCGCAACCTCGCCGAACGCGGCATTGACGGGCTGATCCTGCGCGGCGACCGGCGGCATGCGGTGCTCCGGCGCATGCTTGACGCCCACCGCATTCCCTTCGTCAATGTCGGGGTCTACGAGCCGGAAAAACCCTATCCTTCGGTCGGCGTCGACAATGCCGAGGCGGGCCGCACGCTGGCGCGCTACATCACCGGGCTCGGCCACAGGCGGATCGCGATCGTCGCGGCGCAACAGCGCAACAACGACCGCGCCGCGGCCCGCCTCAGGGGCATTCTCGAGGTTCTGGAAGCCAATGGCTGCGCGCCGCCCGACAACTGGGTGCTTCAGGTCAACTACGCGCTTGACGATGCCCGCGACGCCTCGCGCGCGCTGCTGATGGGCGACGAGCGCCCGACAGCGGTGATCTGCGGCAATGACGTGATCGCCTATGGCGTGATGCTTTCGGCGATCCGCATGGGGGTCTCGGTTCCCGAAGAGCTTTCGGTGGCGGGCTTTGACGATCTCGAATGGAGCCGGCATCTGCAACCGAGCCTGACGACGATCCACATCCCGACCAACGAGATCTGGGTGCGCGCCGGCCGCTATCTGGTGAACGCGCTGAACGACGAACCGGCGGTCATGCACCAGAAGGTCGACTTCTCCCTGGTGGTGCGCGAGTCAACCGCGCCGCCATCCAGGTAGGCGCGCTAGAGCATCGGGCGATGAGTTGGCATCGCCCGATGCTCTAGATTCTTTATTTTGACGCGTCGGGTTAACGAAAAACCGGTAACCACTTTTTCGCCCGACGCTCTAAAACACGGATGTCTGCTTGCCGGCCACGCGAACCAGCGTGAGACGCGTGACCCGACAACGCCCGTTCCTCGAAGCTCGACAACCGGTTTGCGTTCCGCGATATCATGCCTGCGTAGGCCGCGGGCCGCGGCAAGAGCAGGACCTTTCCCATGAAAGACTATTTCATCGGCATCGATGCCGGTTCATCCATTCTCAAATGCGCTGTCTTCGACCGCGCCGGGCGGCAGTTGAGCGAGGCCGCCGAGCGGACGCCGATCGACCGGCCGAAGCCCGGCTTCAGCGAACTCGACCCGGCGCACTCATGGCAGGCGACGAAAAAGGTGATCGCCGAGGCCGTCCGGGCAAGCGGCATCGCCCCGGACGATTTCGGCGGCTGCGGGCGTTCGACAAAAGCCTTCTCATCCAATGCCGTCATGCCGGCCTTGAGCCGGGATGACGGCGGAGGGGGAAATAGAGCGCCCTCAACCTGAGTTTATCCCGAGGTCAGGAGGCCGCGATCGGAACGCTGCTGTCGTTCAACGTGTTCGACATCATCTGGCTGCTAACGGCAGGCGGCCCCGCGAACGGAACCCGCACCATGCCGGTGCTGATCTACGAGACCGCCTTCAAGGGCTATCGGCTGAGCGAGGCGGCAACCGTTTCGGTGATCGCGACCGTTCTTCTGCTCGCCTTCGCGCTCGTCACCGCGCGGGCGCTCGACCGGGAGGAGAACTGACCATGAAGCGCTCTCTTGCCGTCAACATCCTGCTTGCCCTTACCCTTCTGGCGCTGGTCATACTGGTGGCGCTGCCGTTCTACTGGGTGGCTTCGGGCTCGTTCAAGCTGCCGCAGGAGATCATTGCGCGAAAGCCCACCTTCTTTCCGCATTCCTTCACGCTGCAGCATTATGTCAAGCTGCTCGCCAATTCCGCCTACACCACCTATGTCGGCAACAGCCTGATCCTGCGCCGGGTCATGCTGCCGCTGATCGCCCCCGGCATGGCAAGTGTGGCCATCTTCGCCTTCATCACCTCATGGACCGAATATGTGTTCGCCTCGGTTCTGATCATCTCCGACGCCAAGCGCACCGTTCCGGTCGGCTTTGCCGGCATTATCGGCCAGTACCAGATCGACTGGGGTCTGCTTCTGGCCGGCGTCGTGCTGGCGGTCGCGCCGGTGGTCATTTTCTTTGCCTTCATCGGGCGCTGGTTCGTCAGCGGTCTGACCGAAGGCGCGGTCAAATAGAATTGCTTCGATGGCAGAACTCTCGCTCCGCAATATCCGCAAGTCGTTTTCCGGCATGCAAGTCATCCACGATGTCAATCTAGATGTCGAAAGCGGCGCCTTCGTCGTGTTCGTCGGCCCGTCGGGCTGCGGAAAATCGACGTTGCTGCGCATGATCGCCGGCCTCGAGGATGTGACGGCGGGCTCGATCTCGATCGAAGGCCGGGACGTCACCAACACCGATCCCGCCAAGCGCGGCATCGCCATGGTGTTCCAGTCCTATGCGCTCTACCCGCACATGACGGTGGAGGAAAATATCGGCTTTCCGCTGGAAATGGCCGGCATGTGCAAGGAAGACCGCAAGGCCGAGGTGCGCAAGGCGGCAGACATCCTGCATCTCGGTCCCTATCTGGAGCCCAAGCCGAAGGCGCTTTCCGGCGACCAGCGCCAGCGCGTGGCCATCGGCCGCGCCATCGTGCGCAACCCGAAGATCTTCCTGTTCGACGAGCCGCTCTCCAATCTCGACGCGGAACTCAGGGCGCGCCAGCGGCTGCGGCCTCGCTTGCGTACACATCTGCTTTAAAAATGTCGGAACGCGTTTGACATACGGCAAACATTGCCGTTAAAAGACAATTGTCGAACATAATTTTACATTAGTTCGATTGACTGGGAATGGGAGGAATTGTCGTGCAGGCTTTGCTTGAGGTGCATGGTCTCGGAAAGTCGTTTTCCGGGGTTCCCGCGCTGATAGACGGTGCATTCCGGCTGATGCCGGGATCGGTCCACGCGCTTTGCGGCGGCAATGGCGCTGGCAAGTCGACATTCCTCAAGATCGTCATGGGCATCCAGCCGCGTGATCGCGGCACGATATCGCGCAATGGCGAGACCGTTCAGTTCTCCTCCCCCGGCGAAGCGCTCGCCAACGGCATCTCGATCATCGAGCAGGAGTTAAGCCCGGTCCCCGCGATGACGGTGGCCGAGAACATCTTTCTCGGGCGCGAGCCGAGCGGCGCCTTCGGCCGGATCGACTTCAAATCCATGAACGCCCGCGCGCAGGAACTGCTGGACGGCCTGAAATTCACCATCCGGGCGACCGACATGATGATGGACCTGACCGTGGCCCAGACCCAGCTCGTCGAAATCGCCAAGGCGCTCTCCTACGACGCCGAAATCATCATCATGGACGAGCCGACATCGGCGCTCGGCGAGGCCGAGGCCGATCAGCTTTTCGAAGCGGTCAAGACGCTGAAGGCGCGCGGCAAGGGCGTGATCTATGTCAGCCACCGCCTCTCCGAGATCTTCACGATCTGCGACAGCTACACGGTATTCCGCGATGGCCGGTTCGTCGAGGAAGGCGCGCTCGCCGATATCGACAAGGACCGCCTGATCAGCCTGATCGTGGGGCGTCCGCTGACCGAGGAATTCGTCAAGGACAACACCGCCGGAACCGAGCCGACCCTGCGCGTCGAGGGACTTTCCGCGGCCCATGGCGTACGCGACGTGTCATTCACCGCTCATCGCGGGGAAATTCTGGCGCTTTACGGGCTGATGGGCTCCGGCCGCAGCGAGATTTTCGACCGGCTGTTCGGCCTGTCGGACGAGACCGCCGGCACGATCGAGATCAACGGCGTTCGCCGCGAGATCACCCGCCCCGCCCAGGCGATCGCCGCGGGCCTTGCCTATGTCACCGAAGACCGCAAGGGCTCGGGTCTGGTGCTGACGGGCGATGTCCGCGAGAACCTCTGCCTTGCGACCCTTGATCGCTTGTCGACCCCGCTGATGATGAACGGCAGGGCCGAGACGGAAGCCGCCGACCGGATGGTCGAAACGCTCAATATCAAGACGGCATCGCTGAAGCTCGGCGTTTCCAGCCTTTCAGGCGGAAACCAGCAGAAGGTCGTTCTCGGCAAATGGTTCCTGACCGAGCCGAACATGCTGCTTCTGGATGAGCCGACCCGCGGCGTCGATGTCGGCGCCAAGCGGGAAATCTATCGCGTCATGTCCGATTTCGCCAGGGCCGGCGGAACCGTCGTCATGATCTCTTCCGAAACCGACGAAGTGCTCGGCATGGCCGATCGCGCCATCGTGATGCGCGATGGCCGCGTTGCCGGGACGCTGGACCGGGCGGACATGTCCGCCGAAAAACTGCTGCATCTTGCAGCGTAAAAATGTGTCGCAGAGCCGGGAATGCCGTGAAAAACACGCACCCTTTACCTGCCGATAACCCGTAAATCGGGGAGGAACATACGTTGAAAGACACCGTCAAAACGCCGACCGGAGCCGGGACTGAGCAGCAACGCACTTTGACCGAAAGGCTGGGCCCGATCGCGCAGCGCTACGGCATCCTGATCGCGCTGATCCTGGTCTGCGTCGTGCTCTCCGTGGTCAGCGAGAACTTTCTGAGTCCGCGCAATATCGTCAATGTGCTGCGGCAGACCTCGATCAACGGCATCCTCGCCATCGGCATGACATTCGTGATCCTCACGCGCGGCATCGACCTCTCTGTCGGTTCGGTCGTGGCCCTTGCCGGCGTGGTTTCGGCGTCGTTCGCCACAACCTCTTCCAGCGCCTTTATTCCCGGAACGCCCTATATCGCCCCGCTCGCGATCGTCATTGGCATTGCCGCCGGCATTGCCATGGGCGCGATTTCCGGTACGGCGGTTGCCCGGTTTTCGGTGCCCGCTTTCGTTGCCACGCTCGGCATGCTGTCGGCGGCGCGCGGCCTGACGCTGATCTATTCCGGCGGCCGCCCGATCCCGGCGCTGACCGACGGTTATCGCTGGATCGGCACTGGCGATGTGTTCGGCCTTCCGGTCCCGATCATCCTGTTCGCGCTGGTGTTCCTCGTCGCACATTTCGTTTTGACCAACACCCGGTTCGGTCGCCATGTCTATGCCGTCGGCGGCAACCCGCATGCAGCCAAGGTCTCCGGCCTCGGCGTCAACCGTATTCGCTTTATGGTCTACGTCATTTCCGGCGGACTGGCCGGGCTTGCCGGCATGGTGCTCGCGGCCCGCACGGGCTCGGCGCTGCCGCAGGCCGGCATTGCCTATGAGCTTGACGCGATCGCGGCGGTCGTCATCGGCGGCACCAGTCTTTCCGGCGGCATCGGCCGGGTCAGCGGCACCGTCATCGGCGCGCTCCTGATCGGCGTGATGAATAACGGCCTCGATCTGCTGGGCGTCGAATCCTACTACCAGCAGGTCATCAAGGGCGCGTTGATCGTCGCCGCCGTCATGCTCGACCGCTCGCGCAAGAGCGAAGCCTGAGATCCGGCCTGGCCGGTTGTTCCATGCCGCATGTTTGGCGCGGCAGATCTATCCATATGTCACCAAAGGGAGGAAACCCGACATGAATATCCGTAATATCCTGGCAACCACAGCACTGGTCGGCGCCGCATTCGCCGCCACCACCGCCAGCGCGCAGGACCCGCTGAAGATCGGCGCCGCCGTTTATGGCCTCAACGCCGAATTCATGCAGCTCTGGGCCAATGCCGCCGAAAACCATCCCTCGGTCAAGGACGGTTCGGTCGACCTGACCATCTTCGACGGCCGTTACGACGCGCTGGTCCAGCAGGAACAGTTCGAAACCATGGTCACGCAGGGCTATGACGGCATCGTCTTCGTGCCGATCGATATCGAAGCGGGCGCGACCGCCGTCGAGGAAGCCGCCAATGCCGACATTCCGGTCGTGGGCTCCAATACCCAGGTCAACTCTGATCTCCTGACCTCCTATGTCGGCTCCGACGACGTTGAAGCAGGCTACCTCGAAGCCAAGGCCGCGCTCAACGACATCAATTGCTCCGGCGATGTCGTCGTGATCGAAGGTCCGATCGGCCAGTCCGCGCAGATCCAGCGCGGCGAGGGCAATGAAAAAGCGATCGCCGAATGCGGCGACGGCGTTACCGTTGTCGAACAGCAGACCGGCAACTGGAGCCGTGCGGAAGCCCAGTCCCTGATGGAAAACTGGCTGACCGCTCACGGCGACGACATCAAGGGCGTGATCGCGCAGAACGATGAGATGGCGCTCGGCGCGATCGAGGCGATCAAGGCCGCCGGCCTCAACGTCAGCGATTTCTCGATCGCCGGCGTCGATGGCGTGACCGATGCGCTGGAAGCCGTCAAGCGCGGCGACATGCATTCGATCCTGCAGGATGGCCAGGCCCAGGCGCTCGGCGCGATCGATGTGGCGATCAAGGCCGTCAACCCGGACTATCAGCCGACCTCGGGCATCTGGGAAAAATACCCCGAGATGCAGTGGAACAACGGCGAATCCAAGCAGTACAATGTACCGTGGACGCCGGTGACCGCCGACAATGTCGACGATCTCCTGAAACAGCGTCAGTAAACCCTGAAAAGCGCCTGCGGCCTACAATGGCCGCAGGCGCCACCGTCGCGGCACCGCCGTCACAGCAGCCAGAAGAAAGGACGTTTCGATGGCGTCTTCGCTTGAATTTTCACTCGCCGGCAAGGTCGCGGTCGTCACCGGCGCGGCATCCGGCATCGGCGCGGCAATCGCCCGGGCCTTTGCCGCCAAGGGCGCGCGCGTCGCCATTCTCGATATGAACCGCGATGCCGCCAATGCCATGGCCGTCGAACTTTCCGGCGCGAAGGCCTTTTCGTGCAACGTCGCCGACAGCGAAAGCGTGGAAGCGGCAGTTGCCGATGTCAAAGCCGCCTTCGGCGATATCGATATCCTCGTCAATTCCGCAGGCATCGTCGATCTCGCGCCCGCCGAAGAGCTTTCGAAAGCGGCGTGGGACCGCACAATCGCCGTCAACCTGACCGGCACCTACCTGATGTGCCAGGCCGCCGGCCGCCAGATGATCGCCGCCGGCAAGGGCGGACGGATCGTCAATCTCGCAAGCCAGGCCGGCTCGGTCGCCATCGAGGGCCACGTCGCCTATTGCGCCACCAAATTCGCGGTCATCGGCGTCACCAAGACGCTGGCGCTGGAATGGGGCAAGCACGGCATTACCGCCAACTCGATTTCGCCCACCGTGGTGATGACCGATCTCGGCCGCAAGGCCTGGGAAGGTCCCAAGGGCGATGCGATGAAAGCGCAGATTCCAGCCGGCCGCTTTGCCGAACCGGAGGAAATCGCAGCCGCAGCCGTGTTCCTCGCCTCCGATGAGGCCGCGATGATCAACGGCGCCGATCTTCTGGTCGATGGCGGCTACACGGTGCGGTGAATGATGAACGATAAGGTCGCTTCAATGCAGAGATTTATCAACAACCCCGACGATCTTGTCGATGAGACCGTGGCCGGTTTCGTCAGGGCGCACCGCGATCTGGTGCGCCTCGATCCCGCCAATCCACGCGTGATCGTGTCGCGAAACGCTCCGGTTTCCGGCAAGGTCGGCATCGTCACCGGCGGCGGCTCCGGCCACGAGCCGGCGTTCATCGGCTATACCGGTCGCAACATGGTCGACGCGGTCGCGGTCGGCGAACTGTTCTCCTCGCCGACGGCCAAGAGCTTTGCCGACGCGATGCGGGCCGCCGATGGCGGCGCGGGCGTCGCGGTGCTCTACGGCAACTATGCCGGCGACAACATGAACGTCAAAATGGCCGCCCAAATGCTCGAAAAAGAGGGCATCGAGGTCGCGACCGTGGTCGCCAATGACGATGTCTGCTCCGCGCCGCTTTCCGAGCGCGAGAAACGCCGCGGCGTTGCGGGCGAGATCTTCATGTGGAAAATCGCCGGGGCCGTCGCCGCCAAAGGCGGCACGCTCGCCGAGGTGCAGGCCGCCGCCCAGACGGCGATTGATTCCGTGCGCTCGGTCGGCGTCGGGCTCGGCCCTTGCACATTGCCGGCCGTCGGACATCCGAATTTCCAGATCGAGGCCGGAACCATGGAGGTCGGGATCGGCCACCACGGCGAACCCGGCACCCGCGTGGAACCGCTGAAGAGCGCCAATGAAGTTGCCGGCGACATGGTCAAGATCGTCATGGACGATCACGACCTGCCTAAGGGCAGCGAGGTCGCGGTGCTGGTGTCCGGCCTGGGCGCGACCCCGGTCAACGAGCTCTACGTGCTTTACGACCGCATGGAGCAGGAGATCGAGGCGCGCGGCGCGACCGTCTACCGCGCCTATGTCGGCAATTATTTCACTTCGCTGGAAATGATCGGCGCAACGCTGTCGGTCATGGTTCTGGACGATGACATGAAGGCGCTGCTCGACATGGAAGCGGTCGCCCCCGGCTTCAGTCAGACCGGCAACGCCGCGCCGGCAATTCAGCCGTCCGCCGCGCCGAAGGCCGCAACTGCTGCCAAGGCGCAGACAGCAACGGCTGAGGGCAACGCGCCCCGCGCGCCAGAAACCATCAACGGCCCGTCAGTAAAAAATGCCGGCAATGCGGCGATCGTCGAGGAGATCGCGGCGGTGATCGTCGAGAACAAGGCCTGGCTTTCTGAAATCGACGGCAAGATCGGCGATGGCGACCACGGCATCAACATGGCCAAGGGCTTCGGCCGCGCCGCCGAACGGATCTCCGGTTCGAAGATGACGCTGGACGCGGCGATGAGCGTGCTTTCGGACGTTCTGATGTCCGAAATCGGCGGCTCGATGGGCCCGCTCTACGGGTTGATGTTCCAGGAAATGGCCTCGTCGATCAAGGGCCGCACCGCCATCGACGCCGATGCGTTTTCGAACATGCTCAATGCCGGGCTTTCGGGCGTGCGCTCCACCGGCTCTGCCAAGGTCGGCGACAAGACGCTGATCGACACGCTGGTTCCGGCGGTCGAGGCTTTCGATGCCAGCAAGGCCGACGGTTTCGCCCCTGCCCTTCAGGCGATGGCGGAAGCTGCGGAAAAGGGTCGCGATTCCACCGTCGATCTGGTCGCCCGCATCGGGCGCGCAAGCCGGCTTGGCGAGCGCTCGCGCGGCGTTCTGGATGCAGGGGCAACCTCCTGCTGCATGATCCTGACGGAACTTGGAAACGGGTTCTCCCGCCGCCTTCAGGATTGATGAAGGCGGCGCGGGCGGGCACAGGAATCGCTTGTGCTCGCCCGCCACCTCACAGCATAATGCGGTCATGATGTATCTCGATTGCCATGCTCTCGCCGACCTGTTTCGCGCCTTCGCGCGGCGTATGAACGATGAACGCGATTATCTGGCGGAGCTGGACGGGGCGATCGGCGATGCCGATCACGGCACGGCCATGGCCGAGGGGTTCTCGGCGGCGGCGGTGGCGCTCACGCACAATGCTTCCGACTATCCCTCGCTCAGGGTCGCGCTGACGCAGGCCGGGCGCTCCTTTCTCAATGCCGTCGGCGCCACCACCGGACCGCTCTATGCCAGCGGCTTGACGCGCGCCGGCCTTGCCATGCCGGAAGAAAAGCAGGTGCCGATCGAGCGGC
The DNA here is from genome assembly GCF_013459645.1 of Martelella sp. NC20. Classification (NCBI taxonomy): domain Bacteria; kingdom Pseudomonadati; phylum Pseudomonadota; class Alphaproteobacteria; order Hyphomicrobiales; family Aurantimonadaceae; genus Martelella; species Martelella soudanensis. Next base: position 2,671,347 of record NZ_CP054861.1, on the reverse strand, counting down.
TTGCCGATATTCTGCTCGCCATCTCGGAAGGAATCGAGGAACGCGGCAAGGCATCCCCCGGCGACAAGACCATGCTCGATGCCTGGTTGCCGGCGACCCATGCAATCCGCGATGCGAGGGCCGAGGGCGATACGCTCTGTCAGGTCATGGCCCGTGCCGCCTCAGCAGCCTCCGAAGGGGCCGAGGCGACGCGCGGCATGGTGGCGGCAAAGGGCCGCGCCGCCCGTCTTGGCGCCCGCACTATCGGCCATCTCGATCCCGGCGCCGTTTCCGCCGCCGCGCTGCTCGACACCGCGCGCGATTGGGTATCAGCGGCAACCGAGCGAGAGACCGGTTGATGGCAAGAAAAAGCGGTCCGCGCGCCACGCCCGCCTCCGAGAGGCAATCCGGTTCCCACCTGCCCCTGCGCTTCGGCGGCGACCCGCTGTTGTGGGCGGCATGGCTTTACTATGAAGAGGGCATGACGCAGGGCGACATCGCGGTTGCCATGGGCATCTCCCGTCCCACCGTGAACGCCTATCTCGCCGATGCCCGCACGCGCGGCATCGTCTCGATCGAGATCGCGCCGGAGAAATTCCGGCAATTGTCGCTGGCACAAAGCCTCAAGGAACATTTTGGCCTCGCCGATTGCCTGGTGATCCCGTCGACCGGCGGCGAGCGCACCCTGACGGAGCGGCTGGGGGCGGCGGGCGCGCAGGTGCTGGCGCTGCATGCGCAATCCGGCGATACCATCGCGGTAACCTGGGGCCGGACGATGCTGGCGATCGCCAATGCCGTCGAGCGGGTCAGCCTCAGGGACATGCGCGTGGTTCAGGCCACCGGCGGCACGACCGCCAAGATCCCGTGGACGCCGGAGGCCTGCGCCACACGGCTGGCCGAGGCGCTGGACGCGCGCTGCATTCCGCTTTCGTCTCCCGCGATCCTGTCATCGCCGGCCGTCAGGGATGTGCTGTTCGAGGAGCCGGTGATTGCCGAGCAGCTTGGCGTGCTGGCGGCGGCGAACCGCATCCTGCTGGGCATCTCGTCGCTCCGGGCGGAAAGCACGATCCACACCAGCGGTTTCTTCGACAAGGTGAACGTCAACGAGCACTATCACGCCGCCGTCGGAAGCATCGCCGGCCGACTGATCAATGCCCGTGGCGAGCCCGTGGCCGGCCCGCTCGACGGGCGCACGGTCGGCATCGAGCTTGCCGCCCTGCGCGCCATCCACCAGCGGATCGCGGTCGCCGGCGGGATCGACAAGGTTCAGGCCATTCTGGCAGCCCTGCGCGGCGGTTACGTCAGCGTGCTGGTGACGGACGTGGACACGGCATGGGGCATTCTGCGATCCGAGAACGTCGAGATCCGGCCGCAGCGGATGGAAACCGCCCGGTCTCCGCAACTCCCCGAACGGGTTCACACCAAGAAATTCATCAACCGCCCGCAGGACGCGGTTGACGAAACGCTCGCCAGCGCGCTTCTGGCGCATCCGGAAATCCTGGCCCCGGTGCCAGGCGCTGCCCGCGCCCTGCGCTCGGTTCACGCGCCCCGTCCCGGCAAGGTCGGCCTCGTCATCGGCGGCGGCGCGGGCCATGAGCCCGGCTTTTTCGGCTATGTCGGTCGGGGTCTGGCGGATGCGGTCGTCGTCGGCAATGTGTTCGCGGCTCCCCCGCCCGACCCGATCCTCGCCTGTACCCGCGCGGTCGATACCGGCGCCGGCGTGCTGCATATCTTCGGGAATTTCTCCGGCGACGTGATGAATTTCGAGATCGCGGCCGAGATGGCCGCTGCCGAAGGCATCGATGTGCAGGCCGTGGTCACGACCGACGATATCGCCTCCTCGCCCCGGGAGATGCGGGCGACGCGGCGCGGCGTCGCCGGCAATGTGTTCATCTTCAAGATCGCGGGCGCTGCCTGCGACCGGATGCTGCCGCTGGAAAGCTGCGTGGCGGCGGCACGGCGCGCCAACCAGCGCACATTCACCATGGGACTGGCGCTCGAGCCCGGCGCCTCGATTGAAACGCGGCGACCGACATTCCAGCTCGGACCTGACGAGATGGAGATCGGCGTCGGCGTCCATGGCGAGCCGGGCATCGCCCGCGCCCCCATCGGCACGGCGGATCAGGCGGCCGATCTCGTGATTGACCGCCTGCTCGACGAAATGATGCCGAAGGAGGGCGACCGCGTCGCCCTGCTGGTCAATTCGCTCGGGGCGACGCCGGACATGGAACTCTATATCCTGAACGGCCGCATCAGGAAGCGCCTCAAGGCCCACGGGCTGAACGTCACTTGGTCGCTGGTCGGACGCTATTACACATCGCTCGACATGGCCGGCGTCTCGATCTCGCTCATGCATCTGGATGACGAACTCGCCGACCTGCTGGACGCCCCCTGTTCCTCGGTGGCGCTGTCGCGGCAGTAGGACACTTCTGCTGCAAAAACGGATACCGGCAAGCTGACATCTCGGTCTCTGAACCGTTGGCATGGTTGCGAACACGACCACTCGCCACATTTCAGCCAACCGCTATTGACCGCGTTTTCGTTTGATTATACGCTTAATCAAACGCATTCGGGAGGATAAGCTTGACTTTGACCGGGCCGAAACGCGCGCGGCGCGTGACCCAGAGCGATGTCGCGGCGATGGCGGGGGTTTCCACCGCCGTCGTATCCGCCGTGATTTCGCCCAAGCCCGGCAAGACCATCCGCGTTGGCGAAGAGGCCGAAAAACGGGTGCGCGCCGCCATGCTGGAACTCGGCTATGCGCCGAACATCGTCGCGCAGTCGCTGGCGCGCGGACGGCGCAATATCATCGGCGTGTTCACCTATGAGGCGATGTTTCCTTCCGATCGCGAGAACTTTTTCTATCCGTTCCTGCTTGGTATCGAGCGCGGCGCGATGAAACTCGGGCAGGATCTTCTGTTGTTCACATCCTCCTCGCTCGACACCGGCCCGCGCAGCATCTTTCCTGCCGGCACCAATCGCATGGGCGTTGCCGATGGCGCGGTGCTGCTTGGCGAGGAGCCGGACAAGAGCGAACTGAAACGGCTTTATGACACCGGCTTTCCGTTCGTCACCATAGGACGCCGCGAGGCGGCCGGCGCCGAACTCGACTGGGTTGCCGCCGACTATGCTTCCGCCGTCAGCGATGTCGTTGGCCGCTGCGCCGCCCTCGGCCACAGGAAAATGGCCTTTCTGGGCGGCACCGAGGTGCGCGAGCAGAATGCCGACCGCGAGGAAGGCTTTCGCCGCAGCGCTGCCGATGGTCTCGCGCTTGCCGTCGAACGCCTCGAGCCCGCGGCAATCGACACGGACCGCGTTTCCGCCTGGCTTGCCGCCGGCACGACGGTATTCCTGACCGAAACCTTCAACCACGCCGTAGCACTCGAACGTCAGGTCGTGGCGATTGGGGGCAGCGTGCCCGAAACCACATCCATCGTCGCGCTCGCCGCGCCGATGCACGACCCGGCCGGCGTTGAACGCTGGACGCGAATTTCCATTCCCCGTGAGGACATGGGGGAAAATGCGGTGCGCAATCTGATCGCGAAGATCCGCGTTCCCGAGCATGAAACCATGCGCACCACCCTGCCCTGCGGCTATGTGCCGGGGGCAACATTGCAGGCAATCTGATTCTGATCTGAAACGGGAGGTTTTAAGAGATCATGTCGACCCAATTGATTAAGCGTTTAATCATCGCCACGGCCCTCACTGGCACGTTCGCTTCGGCGGCAGCGGCCGAGGAGCTTCGGTTCACCGTATGGACCGGCAGCGAGGCGCATCTCGCCATGCTGAACGGCATTGCCGAGAGCTTTGCCGAAACCCATCCCGACGTCACGGTGAAATTCGACACCATCCCGTTCGGCGATTATGTGCAGAAACTGACGCTCCAGCTCGCCGGCGGCAATCCACCCGATCTCGGCTGGCTGCTGGAAAGCTCGGCGCCCGCCTTCGTCAATGCCGGCGTTCTGGAGGATGTTTCCGGCGTGCTCGAAGCCACCGAAGGCTATGATTATGCCGATTTCTCCGAACCGGCGATGGGGCTCTGGACCAAAGGCGATGCGGTCTACGGCATTCCCTTCTCCACCTCACCCTTCCTGATCTACTTCAACGCGTCGCTCTATGATGCGGCCGGCCTTGAAACGCCCGCGGAGCGCGCGGCGGACGGCACCTGGACATGGGAGCAGCTCAAATCCGACGCGGCAGCGCTGCGCGACGCCGATGCCGGGGTCTGGGGCTACGAGACGGTTGACGGCCAGGGTTATGACGCCCGCGTCATGCACAATCTGATGCCGATCGTGCGATCCTATGGCGGCGATGCCTGGACGGATGGCATCTGCACGCTCGACAGCAAGGAATCGGCTGCGGCCGTCCAACTGTTCCACGACATGGTCTATGCCGACAAATCGACCGTGCCGCCCGGCGAGCAGGGCGACTTCTTCTCAGGGAACGCGGCCCTGACCATGACGCAGATTTCGCGCGTTTCGAAGCTTGCCGATGCCGGTTTCGACTGGGGCATCGCGCCCCTTCCCTCGGGTCCGGCCGGTGTTGCCTCGACCGTCGGCCAGGCCGCCGTCGTCGCTTTCGCCCAGGGCAAGAACAAGGAGATCGCCGCCGAATTCCTGGCGCATATGACGTCGGAGGAAAACGTTGCCGGCATGGCCGAGTTCTTCCCGCCGGCGCGCAAAAGCGTTCTGGAAAGCGACGCATTCCTTTCCAGCAATCCCGCCGTTCAGCCCGAACAGATGGAAATCGTGGCGGCCGGCATCGAGGGCGGCTCGGTGCTGCCGAGCCATGAGCGCTATCCGCAGATCGAGGCCGCCGCGCGGCCCGATTTCGATGCGCTGTGGGCGGCGGATGCGGATGTTCCCGCAGTGCTTGCCCGGCTCTGCGACGATATCGACCCGCTGCTGAAGTAGACGGGTTTCCGCTGAAAGGTAGGGCCCCTCCCTCTTCTGCGTCATGCGCGGGCTTGTCCCGAGCATCTAATCACCATTGTCGCGACAAGAGCCTGCGGCACGTGCGTTCTGTTCGCCCAAGGCCGGGAAAACCGCCCACGCCTGTCGATGAGCAAAGTGGTTAGATCCTCGGGACAAGCCCGAGGATGACGCCGAGGAAGGGGAGATGTTTTACGATACCCGGCGGACTGCCTACAGATAAAGGCGATCCGCCGGAACATTCGAAATTCGCTCGCATAAAGGAAGCGATGATGTCCGCTCTCCGTTCGGGACTGACACTGAAGACGCGTGAGGCGATCGCCGGCTGGCTGTTCGTCAGCCCGATCCTGACCGGGTTCCTGATCTTCTTCGTCGGCCCGCTGATCGCCGTGTTCTACTATTCCACCACCGAGTGGAACCTGCTGTCGCAGCAGTCCCGGTTCGTCGGCATGGAAAACTATGTCGATGCGCTCACCCGGAACGACACGTTCTGGCATGTGCTCGGCAATTCGCTGGTGTTTGCGGCGGGCCTTGTTCCGCTCAACATGGCGCTGGCGCTCGGGCTTGCCATCGCGCTGTCGCGGCCCTTCCGCGGCGTGGTCGTCTTCCGCACCCTGTTTTTCGCGCCCGTGATCACCTCCGCGGTGGCATGGGCGATCATCTGGACCTTCCTGCTCCAGCATGAAAGCGGCGCGGTCAACCGGGCGCTTTCGCTTGTCGGCATCGACGGGCCGAACTGGCTGCATGAGCCGCGCTGGGCCATGGCCGCCGTCATCGTCACCCGCGTGCTGAAAACCGTCGGCCTCAACATGATCCTCTATATCGCGGCGCTGCAATCGATCCCGCGCGATTATGAGGAAGCCGCCCGGCTGGAGGGCGCCAATGGCTGGGACATCTTCCGCCGCATCACCTGGCCGTTGCTCGCGCCGACGACGCTGGTGATCATGGTGATCACCGTGGTCGGCTCGCTGAAAGTGTTCGACCATATCTACCTGATGACCGGCGGCGGACCGCAGAACGCGACGCTGGTGCTCGCATTCTACATCTACGAGCAGGGCTTCAAGTTCTTCAACACCGGCTACGCCTCGGCGCTCGCCGTCGTGCTGTTCGTTCTGATCCTGGCGCTCACGGTCCTGCAGATGCTTTTGAAAACGGTGCGCAAATGAACTATCGTCTGCAACAGAAAATCACCCGCATCTGCTGGATCATCGGCCTTTCAGCACTCGCCATCCCGTTCGTTTTTCCGTTCGTCTGGATGCTGTCCGGCGCGCTCAAGGGACAGGCGGACGTGTTCTCCTCGGCCTCGCTGATCCCGGCGACCATCCACTGGTCGAATTTCTCCGAGGTGTTCGCCTATCAGCCCTTCGCCCGGCAGTATTTCAACTCGCTCTATATCGCCGTGATCGTGACCGGGCTGACGCTGTTTCTGGCGTCGATGGCCGGCTATGCGCTGGCAAGGCTGCGGTTTGGCGGCAGTGCGCTGGTTCTGCTGCTGCTGATCTCGGCGCTGATGATGCCGGAGGAAGTCACCATCGTGCCGAACTTCTTTCTGATGAAGAATCTCGGTCTGATGAACACCCACATGCCGCTGATCCTGCTGCCGGTGTTCGGTTCGCAGGGCGTGATGGCGACCTTCCTGATGCGCCAGTATTTCATCGCCCTGCCGAAGGAACTGGAAGAAGCCGGCCGCATGGACGGGCTCACGCGGTTCGGGGTCTATTTCAAGGTGGCGTTGCCGCTGTCGAAGCCGGCGCTTGCGGCCGTCGGCATCATCACCTTCCTGTTTTCGTGGAACCTGTTTCTGGAACCGCTGGTATTCGTCAACGACATCAAACTGTTCACCCTGCCGCTGGCGCTTGCCAATTTCACTGACACCTACGGCCTGCCGCTCTGGCACCTGCAGCTTGCAGCAACCGCGCTCGCCGTCATTCCCATGCTCATCGTCTACATTCTGGCCCAGCGCCAGATCGTTGAAAGTTTCGCCTTGTCTGGCGTGAAAGGATAACAAAATGAAGGAACTCACCAGCGACATCGTCATCATCGGCGGCGGTCTGGGCGGGGTCGCAGCGGCGCTTTCGGCGCTGAAACTCGGTCGCAGCGTCATCCTGACGGAGGAGTTCAAATGGCTTGGAGGCCAGTTGACGACCCAGGCCGTGCCGCCGGATGAAAATCCGTGGATCGAGAATGACGGCTCGACGGCGAGCTACCGTGAGCTTCGCCGGAACATTCGCGACTACTACCGCGATCACTATCCGCTGACTGATGAGGCCCGCAACGATGCCAATCTCAACCCCGGCAGCGGCAATGTCTCGCCGATATGCGCGGAGCCGCGCGCCGGCGTGGCGGCCATCGAGGCCATGCTTGCGCCGTGGTACGCGACCGGACGGCTGACCGTGCTGCTGTGCACCAAGCCGATCGCTGCCGAAACAGACGGCGACCGTTTCACCGCCGTTACCGTGCGCTCCGCCGAATATGGTGATATGGTGCTGACGGGCCGCTATTTCATCGACGCCACAGAGCTCGGCGACCTGCTGGAACTCGGCAATGTCGAACACGTCATCGGCGCGGAAAGCCAGGCCCAGACCGGCGAGCCGGCAGCCCTTGCGGGCGAGGCGGACCCCAACGATCAGCAGGCGGTGAGCTGGTGTTTCGCCATGAGCTATCATCCGGATGAGGACCACACCATCGAGCGGCCGCGCGATTATGATATCTGGCGCGATTTCAAGCTCGATTTCTGGCCCGACCGCCAGCTCTCCTTCATCGGCCCCAATCCGGTGACGCTGGAGCCGGACAACCGTCCCCTGTTCGTCGGCGACAGCGACGCCAAATTCGCGCCCGACAACTGGCATTACCGGCGGATATTCTATCGCCGCAACCACACCGGCAACCGCTATCCCTCCGATATCTGCCTCGTGAACTGGCCGCAGATCGACTATTGCGGCGGTCCGGTCGTCGGCGTTTCGCCCGAGGAGGCGGAAAGGCACCTAGAGGCTGCGCGCCAGCTTTCGCTCTCCATGCTCTACTGGATGCAGACCGAAGCCCCGCGCCATGACGGCGGCTATGGCTATCGCGGACTGAAGCCGGCGGCAAGCGTCATGGGCACGCTCGACGGCCTGACGGTCGCCCCCTATATCCGTGAGAGCCGCCGCATCAAGGCGCTGTTCACGGTGACCGAAAACCATGTCGGAATCGATGCCCGCGAGGGTCTGAAGGGGGCCGAACAGTTTTTCGACAGCGTCGGCGTCGGTTCCTACCGGATCGACCTTCACCCCTCCACCGCGCCGCGCAACTATGTCGATATCGCCAACTGGCCGTTCCAGATTCCGCTCGGCAGCCTGATCCCGGCGCGGGTCGAAAACATGCTGCCCGCCTGCAAGAATATCGGCACTACCCATCTCACCAATGGTTGCTATCGCCTCCATCCGGTGGAATGGAATATCGGCGAAAGCGTCGGCGCACTCGCCGCCTACTGCCTCGACAACGACATCACCCCGCGCGGCGTGCGCGAGACGCCGGAACGGCTCGCGGACTTCCAGAACTTGCTGGAAAGCCGTTTCGAGGTGCCGCTCGCCTGGCCGCAGGCGATCCGCGAAACGCCGCGGCTCGAACTTTTTGGACGTGTGGAGTAACGACGATGGCCAGGCTTGAACTGAAGGGCGTCAGAAAGTCCTATGGCGCGGCGGAAATCATCAAGGGCATCGACCTCGCGGTCGAGGACGGCGAATTCTGCGTCTTCGTCGGCCCGTCAGGCTGCGGCAAGTCCACGCTGCTCAGGATGATCGCCGGCCTCGAGGATATCACCGGCGGCACGTTTGAGATCGGCGGCCGTCGCATGAACGATGTCGCGCCCGCCAAGCGCGGCGTGGCGATGGTGTTCCAGTCCTACGCGCTCTATCCGCATCTGACGGTCCGCGAAAACATCGCCTTCGGGCTGAAGGTGCGCAAGACGCCGGCCGCCGAAATCGACAGGCTGGTGAACGAGGCCGTCGTCACATTGCAGCTCGACACGCTCACCGAACGCTATCCGCGTGAATTGTCCGGCGGCCAGAGGCAGCGCGTGGCAATCGGCCGCGCGATCGTCGGCCATCCGGAAACATTCCTGTTCGACGAGCCGCTTTCCAACCTCGATGCCGAACTCCGGGTTCATATGCGCACCCAGATCTCGGAACTGCACGCGCGGCTGAAGCGGACAATGATCTACGTGACCCACGACCAGGTCGAGGCGATGACGCTCGCCGACAAGATCGTGCTTCTGCGCGACGGCCGGATCGAGCAGGTCGGCAGTCCGGAAGATCTTTACGAACGTCCGGCCAACCTGTTTGCCGCCCGGTTCATCGGCGCGCCGCAGATGAACGTCTTCGAACTGACGCCCGGGTTCGAAAAGCTCCGGACGGCGTCCGGTCTTGCGCCCGAGACCCGCTATTGCGGCATTCGTCCGGACAGTTTCGAAATCACGTCAGAGGCCGATGCGGTGATGTCCGCGAAGGTCAGGCTGACGGAATATCTCGGCAATGCGCGGCTGGTTCATGCCGATGTCGATGGCCATGGCTCGATCATACTGGAGCAGCCGGCAGGCCGCGAACCTGCCGCCGGCACCACGATCCACCTCACGACCGACCCTCAGCTTTGCCATGCGTTCAACGAGGCGGGCAACCGCCTCGTTCCAGCCGGATAGGCGCGGTCAGCCGGTGGTGATCCGCTTGAGTATCCCGGTCTTCCAGTAGAACTGGTGGACCGCGACGGCGGCGATATGGGTGATGATCAGAAACCACATCACGAGCTTCATCTGATTGGCATGCGCCAGGGCGGCCGCGCCGCTGTCGAAATAATAGCCGGCGATGCCGGCAAGCGGCATCACGATGAACATCAGATAAAACGTCCAGTGAGCCACCTTCGACAGCAGGCGAAAGATCGCCGGCTCGCCCTCCGGTTCCGGCGGCACGCCCTGAATGAAGCGCAGCGCCAGCCGGATCAAGGCGAGAACGAGAATCGTGATCCCGACATAGGCGTGGATGTCGGCCGAGAGCTGAACATCGTCAGGAATGGGCTTGTTGCCGTAGTAAAGAGCCCCCCAGCGGACCAGATCGTCGGAAAACAGCAGGTTGAACAGGATCAGCAACGCCATGATCCAGTGCAGGGCGCGCTGCGGGAGCGAAAAGGAAACCGGAGTTTGACGCACAGGATTTACCCCTTTTTTCAATACCTTATTCGGTTACGCCATGAAACGAGAATGCGGCCTGCAAAGCAAGCCGCACTTTCATCCATGACAAAATTTTCATGAAAAAAGGTGCAAAACGCTCTCAGACTGCTGACAACCCTATCCTTTGTACGGACGTCATCCTCGGGCTCGTCCCGAGGATCTAACCACCATTCCCCACGAGCGGCGTTGGCGTTTCGTAATGCAGTGTATCTGAAGGCCTTTTCGTCCGAGACGCTTGTCGCATTGATACGTGCTTAGATGCTCGGGACAAGCCCGAGCATGACGGCGGAGAACAGGGTAGGCTTTGTCAACGAACTTTGGGCGTAAAATGCCCTCGCCTCACATGTGGATCGGCTTGAAGAAAGCGCCCATCGCCGCCTCCTTCACCGCTTCCGACATGGTGGGGTGCGCGTGGCAGGTGCGGCCGAGGTCTTCCGCCGAGCCGCCGAACTCCATCAGCACCGCCGCTTCGTGGATCATCTCGCCTGCGCCGAAGCCGACGATATGGACGCCGAGCACACGATCGGTCTCCTTGTCGGCCAGCACCTTGACGAAACCGTCGGTCGCTTCCATCGCCCGCGCCCGGCCATTGGCCATGAACGGGAACTTGCCGACATTGTAGGCGACGCCGTCCTTCTTCAGCTCTTCCTCGGTCCTGCCGACGGAGGCTACTTCCGGCTGGGTGTAGACGACGCTCGGGATCACGTCGTAGTTCACGTGCCCTGCCTGTCCGGCAAGAATTTCGGCAAGCGCCACGCCCTCGTCCTCGGCCTTGTGGGCGAGCATCGGGCCCTTGACCACGTCGCCGATCGCATAGATGCCGTCGACATTGGTCTTGAAATGGCCGTCGATTTCAACCCGGCCGCGCTCATCGAGCTTGACGCCCGCCTCTTCGAGGCCAAGGCCTTCGGTATAGGGCTTGCGGCCCGTCGAGATCAGCACGATGTCGGCCTCGATGGTTTCGGCATCGCCGCCCTTGACCGGCTCGAAGGTCACCTTCGCGCCCTTGTCGGCCTTCTCCACGGCCGTGACCTTGGCCGACAGCTTGAACTCGAGGCCCTGCTTGGCCAGCATCTTCTGGAACTGCTTGGAGACCTCGCCATCCATCGGGCCGAGGATCTTGTCGAGGAATTCGACGACCGTCACCTTGGCGCCGAGGCGCGACCAGACCGAGCCGAGTTCCAGTCCGATCACGCCGCCGCCGACGACGACCATCTTTTCAGGCACCGTCTTCAGCGCGATGCCGCCGGTGGACGACACGATGGTCTCTTCATCGATCGCGACATCGACGCCCGGAATACCGGCAACGTCGGAACCGGTGGCGATCACGATGTTCTTCGCCTCAAGTTCCTCGGTCGAACCGTCTTCCTTCGTCACCTGAACCTTGCCGGCCGAAACGATCCTGCCGGTGCCCTGAATGCCGTCGATCTTGTTCTTCTTGAACAGGAAGGCGACGCCCTCGACATTCGACTTCACCACGGCGTCCTTGTGACCCATCAGCTTTTCATGGTCGAGCTCGACGCCCGAAAGCCTGATGCCGAGGCTTTCCATGCCGTGGGCGGCGTGGGCGTAGTATTCGGAGGCATGCAGCAGTGCCTTGGAGGGAATGCAGCCGATATTGAGGCAGGTGCCGCCATAGGTGGCGCGCTTTTCGACGACGGCGACCTTCAGGCCGAGTTGCGACGCCTTGACCGCGCAGACATAGCCGCCGGGACCGGAACCGATGATGATGAGATCGTAGGACATCAGATTTCCTTCTCTTTATTGAGGTCATCGCCGATGCGAGGGATGGGCGCTGCATGACCGTGTTTCGTCGAGGCCGGAGGGCCGGATTCAGTTCGTCGCTCAGCCCGCCTTTTCCGTCGCCAGTTTCAGGCCGAAGGCAATGAACACCGCGCCGCTCGCGCGGTTGATCCAGACACTGGCCCTTTCGAAAGCCGTGCGCATGCGCGGCGTGGTCAGGAACAGCGATACGCCAATGAACCAGGCGATGAGGCACGAGGCCATGACGAGGCCGTAGCCGAACTTTACCGCGACAGGCGTTTCGTGACTGACAACGGTCGAGAATATCGACAGGAAGAACAGCACCGGCTTCGGGTTCAGCGCGTTCGCGAGAAAGCCGAGCGAGAATGCCTTCGCCGGACCCTGTTTCGCCTTCACACCGGCCTCCGAAACGGGTGCGGCCTGGGTCTTGCCGGAACGCAACGACTGGATGCCGAGATAGATCAGATAGGCTGCACCGGCCCATTTGATCATGTTGAACACCATGACCGACTGCGAAATGATCAGCCCCAGCCCCATGATCGTGTAACTGACATGGAACATCAACGAAGTGCCGACGCCGAAGCTGCTCAGCATGGCCGAGCGCCTTCCGTGCACCAGCGCCTGCCGGATGATCATCGCGGTATCCGCGCCGGGGGCGACGATGGCGAAGGAGAAGATCGCCATCAGCGACGCAAGTTCGATCAGGTATTGATGATCCATAAAAGGGCTTTCCCGGTTGCTACTGCCTGCTGAGCGCGAGTTTAACGCCGAATCCGGCAAAGGCCAGCGCCACGCTCCGCCGCATCCACGCCATTGCCCGTTCACTCGAAAGCACCCGGTCCCGCATCAGCCCGGAGAACTGGCCGTACAGCACGAAAACCGCGAAGGTCATCGCCATGAACACCGCAGACAACATCAGCATCTCGACGACCGGTGCAGCGGCAGCGGGCGATACGAACTGCGGCAGGAAGGCGAGAAAGAACACCGAAAGCTTTGGGTTCAGGATATTGATGAGAAAACCGTTGCGGGCGATCGCGAACAGGCTGCGCTGCGACGTCCCCTCGCCCGAGACCCGCAGCGTGCCGCGATCCCTCAACGTCTGCCATGCGAGATAGAGCAGATAGGCAACGCCGGCGAACTTCACCGTCTGGAACAGCAGCGCGCTGGTGTGAAACAGCGCGGCAATGCCGAACACCGAGGCGAGAATTGCCGGAATGATGCCGAGCGTGCAGCCGAAGGCGGCGGCAACGCTTGCGAGCCGTCCCTGCGACAGGCCGGTCGCGAGCGTGTAGACCACGCCCGTGCCGGGAGCCAGAACAACAATCAGCGCCGTAACCAGAAATTCGATGCTCATGCTTCCGGCTCCCCGGATTTACGATCGGGGTTCAGATCAGAGATCGAGAACCAGGCGTTCCGGATCTTCCAGCGTCTCCTTGACGCGCACGAGGAAGGTCACTGCCTCCTGGCCGTCGACCATGCGGTGGTCGTAGGACAGCGCCAGATACATCATCGGACGGATCACGACCTGGCCGCCGATCGCCATTGGCCGCTCCTGGATCTTGTGCATGCCGAGAATGCCGGACTGCGGCGCGTTCAGGATCGGCGAGGACATCAGCGAGCCGTAGACGCCGCCATTGGTGATGGTGAAGGTGCCGCCCTGCATGTCGGCCATCGAAAGCTGGCCGCCGCGGGCAGCCTTCGCCAGACGCGCAATTTCCGCCTCGATCTCGGCAATCGACATCTGGTCGGCATCGCGCACCACCGGCACGACGAGGCCCTTGTCCGTGCCGACGGCCATGCCGACATGGCAGTAGTTCTTGTAGATGATGTCGGTTCCGTCGATCTCGGCGTTGACCGCCGGGATTTCCTTCAGGGCGTGGCAGACGGCCTTGGTGAAGAAACCCATGAAGCCGAGCTTGACGTCGTGCTTCTTCAGAAACAGGTCCTTGTACTTGCTGCGCATCTCCATGACCGCCGTCATGTCCACCTCGTTATAGGTGGTCAGCATCGCGGCCGTGTTCTGGGCATCCTTCAGCCGCTTGGCGATGGTCTGACGCAGGCGGGTCATCTTGACGCGCTCTTCGCGGTCGGCGTCCTCGACCTTGGATGGTCCGCGGGCAGGCGCCTTTGATTCCGAGGGGGCGGGAGCCGATGTGCCCTTGGTCGCAGCGGCAATGACGTCGCCCTTCAGGATCTGGCCGCGTTTGCCGGAGCCCTCGACCTGATCCGCCGATATGTTCTTCTCGGCCATCATCTTGGCGGCGGCGGGAGCGGCCGGCATGTCGCCGGACTTTTCTTCAGCCTTCGGCTCTTCCTTCGGCGCTTCGGCCTTGGACGCCTCTTCCTTGGGCTTTTCTTCCTTCTTCTCGCTGGCAGCAGCGCCGTCACCTTCGCCGATCTGGCCGAGCAGAGCATTCAGCTCGACCGTCTCGCCGGCGGCGGCAACGATTTCGGACAGAACGCCGGCAGCGGGTGCGGGAACCTCGATCGTCACCTTGTCGGTTTCAAGCTCGACAATCGGCTCGTCGGCGGCAACCGCGTCGCCGACCTTCTTGTACCAGGTGCCGACCGTTGCCTCGGTAACGGATTCGCCCAAAGTGGGAACGCGGATTTCAGTGGCCATTTCAAAAGTCCCGATCTTGGTAATGTCTGTTTCAAAACGCCGTCTGGCGGCTTGCGCATGCCGGGCTCCTGGTCCGGCATGCTGGGAATGGTTCGATCATTCGCCGAGCGCGTCTTCCAGGAAGGCCTCGAGCTGCGCCAGATGGCGCGACATCAGGCCTGTCGCGGTCGATGCCGCGGCCGCCCGGCCGGCGTAGCGCACCCTTGTGTGCTTGGCATCGATATGGGTCAGCACCCATTCCAGATAGGGCTCGATGAACGACCATGCGCCCATGTTCTTCGGCTCTTCCTGGCACCATACCATCTCCGCGTTCTTGAAGCGCGACAGCATGTTGATCAGCGCCTTGGCGGGGAAAGGATAGAGCTGCTCGACGCGCAGCAGGTAGATGTCGTCGATGCCGCGCTTCTCGCGTTCCTCGAACAGGTCGTAATAGACCTTGCCGCTGCACAGAACCACCCGGCGGATCTTGGCATCCTTGACCAGCTTGATCGGCGTATCGTGCTCGACCGCGTCATCCCACAGCAGACGGTGGAACGCAGTCTCGCCGGCCATTTCCGAAAGCGTCGAGGTCGCGCGCTTGTGGCGCAGCAGCGATTTCGGCGTCATCAGGATCAGCGGCTTGCGGAAGTCGCGCTTCAGCTGGCGGCGCAGGATGTGGAAATAATTCGCCGGCGTGGTGCAGTTGGCGACCTGCATGTTGTCCTCGGCGCACATCTGCAGCCAGCGCTCCAGACGGGCGGAGGAATGTTCCGGCCCCTGCCCCTCATAGCCGTGCGGCAGAAGGCAGACGAGGCCGGACATGCGCAGCCATTTGCGCTCGCCCGACGAGATGAACTGGTCGAAGATCACCTGCGCGCCATTGGCAAAGTCGCCGAACTGGGCTTCCCAGAGCGTCAGCGCGTTCGGACGCGCCAGCGAATAGCCGTATTCGAAGCCGAGCACCGCTTCTTCCGACAGCATCGAGTTGACGACTTCGTAGCGGCCCTGGGCCTGATGAATGTGCTGGAGCGGGATATAGCGCTCCTCGGTTTCCTGATCGTAGAGCACCGAATGGCGCTGCGAGAAGGTGCCGCGCTCGACGTCCTGGCCGGACAGACGGACCTTGAAGCCTTCATGGCAGAGCGCGCCGAAGGCCAGCGCCTCGCCCATGGCCCAGTCGATCCCTTCGCCAGTCTCGATCATCTTGGCACGGTTGTCCAGGAAGCGCTGCACGGTGCGGTGCACGTTGAAGCCTTCGGGAACCTCGGTCAGCTTCTTGCCGATTTCCTTGAGCGTCTTCATCGGAACCGAGGTCTTGCCGCGGCGCAGTTCGTCGGCATTGTCGGCAGCGCGCAGACCCGACCATTCGCCATCCAGCCAGTCGGCCTTGTTCGGCTTGTAGGAGGATCCGGCCTCGAATTCCTGTTCGAGAAAATCCTTCCAGTCGGCGAGCATCTGCTCGAATTCACCCTCGGAAATCAGGCCTTCCTTGACCAGCCGGTCGGCATAAAGCCGGGTCACGGTCTGATGGGAGCGGATCGCCTTGTACATCTTCGGCTGGGTGAACGAAGGCTCATCGCCCTCATTATGGCCGAAGCGGCGGTAGCAGAACATGTCGATGACGACCGGCTTGTGGAACTTCATCCGGAACTCGGTCGCGATCTTGGCGGCATAGACCACCGCTTCCGGGTCGTCGCCGTTGACGTGGAAGATCGGCGCCTCGATCATCTTCGCCACATCGGACGGATAGGGCGAGGAGCGCGAGAACGCCGGATTGGTGGTGAAGCCGATCTGGTTGTTGACGATGAAATGCACCGTGCCGGCGACGCGGTGGCCGCGCAGGCCGGAAAGGCCGAGCACCTCGGCAACCACGCCCTGTCCGGCAAAGGCGGCATCGCCGTGCAGCAACAGCGGCATCACCTTGGCGCGCTCGGAAAGCGGCACGATCTCGCCGTCGCGCTGGGTGGCGATGATATCCTGCTTGGCGCGGGCCTTGCCCATGACCACCGGATCGACGATTTCCAGATGCGAGGGGTTCGCCGTCAGCGACAGGTGCACATTGTTGCCGTCGAACTCGCGGTCGGAGGAGGCGCCCAGATGGTACTTCACATCGCCGGAACCCTCGACATCGTCCGGCTTGGAAGAGCCGCCCTTGAACTCGTGGAAGATCGCGCGGTGCGGTTTTGCCATGACCTGGGACAGCACGTTGAGGCGGCCGCGATGCGGCATGCCGAGCACGACTTCCTGCAGGCCGAGCGAACCGCCGCGCTTGATGATCTGCTCCATCGCCGGGATCAGCGATTCACCGCCGTCGAGACCGAAGCGCTTGGTGCCCTTGTACTTGGTATCGAGAAACTTCTCGAAGCCCTCGGCCTCGATCAGCTTCTGCAGGATCGCCTTCTTGCCGTTTTCAGTGAAGGTAATGCTCTTTTCAGGGCCTTCGATCCGCTCCTGGATCCAGGACTTTTCCTCCGGATTGGAGATGTGCATGAACTCGACGCCGAGCGTCGAGCAATAGGTGCGGGTCAGGATATCGATCATTTCCGGGATCTTGGCGTATTCCAGCCCCAGAACATTGTCGATGAAGATCGGCCGGTCGAAATCGGCTTCGGTGAAACCATAGGCCTGGGGCGACAATTCGTTGTAATCGTCGTCGGCCATGCCGGCGAGCCCCAGCGGATCGAGCTTGGCATGCAGGTGGCCGCGCATGCGGAAGGCGCGGATCATCATCAGCGCGCGCACGGAATCGCGGGTGGCGCGCAGCACTTCCTCGCCGGAAAGCGCGGAACCTTCAGCGGCGGCCTTGGCGGTGAGCTTCTTTTCTACCACGCGCTCGACATCGCCCCAATTGCCATCAAGGGCGGCCGTCAGTTCGTCCGCGGGCTTTACCGGCCAGTTGTCCTTTTTCCAGGACGCGCCTTCGGCAGCCTTCCTCACCGCTTCCGGATCATCGCCGAGCGCCTTGAAGAAATCGCGCCACTCTTGCGAAACCGCGTTCGGATCATCCTCATAGGCCGCGTAAAGATGCTCGATATAGGTCGCATTGGCCCCATCGAGAAACGAGGTCAGGAGAAATTGTTCGTTGGCTTCTTGCCTGGACATGTGCACGCGCGGACGAATTCGCCCGCCTCCCGCTTGAAACGGTGAAACCGGCCTCACGCCGGTCCACCCTCTAAAATTCCGTTCAGCCGCCGTGAGATCACGAGGAAAACGGTATTTTCGTGGCGGCGCGAAAGCCGCCACGACATCAATCCTAACTGGATCAGCCCTTCAGGACTTCAACCAGCGTCTTGCCGAGACGGGCCGGAGATGGCGAAACCGTGATGCCGGCCGCTTCCATTGCCTCGATCTTGTCTTCCGCGCCGCCCTTGCCGCCGGAGATCACGGCGCCGGCATGGCCCATGGTGCGGCCGGGAGGGGCGGTGCGGCCCGCGATGAAGCCGACCATCGGCTTCTTGCGGCCCTTCTTCGCCTCGTCCTTCAGGAACTGGGCTGCTTCTTCCTCGGCCGAGCCGCCGATTTCACCGATCATGATAATCGATTTCGTGGCGTCGTCGGCGAGGAACATTTCCAGCATGTCGATGAACTCGGTGCCCTTGACCGGGTCGCCGCCAATGCCGACAGCCGTGGTCTGACCGAGGCCCTCATTGGTGGTCTGGAACACGGCCTCATAGGTGAGCGTACCGGAACGCGACAGTACGCCGACCGAGCCCTTCTTGAAGATCGAGCCCGGCATGATGCCGATCTTGCATTCTTCAGGGGTCAGCACGCCCGGGCAGTTCGGCCCGATCAGGCGCGACTTGGACTTGTCGAGACGGGCCTTGACCTTGACCATGTCAGCCACCGGAATGCCTTCGGTGATGCAGACGATCAGCGGGATTTCAGCCTCGATCGCTTCGAGGATCGCAGCGCCAGCGCCGGCCGGCGGCACGTAGATCACGGACGCATCCGCGCCGGTGCGCTCCTTGCCCTCGGCAACCGAGGAGAAGATCGGCAGCGACGTACCGTCCACGCCCGAACTCCACTGCTCGCCGCCCTTCTTCGGGTGGATACCGCCGACCATCTTGGTGCCGTAATAGGCCAGCGCCTGCTCGGTATGAAACGTACCGGTTTTGCCGGTGAGGCCCTGAACCAGAACCTTGGTGTCTTTGTTGACCAGAATGGACATGGTTACTCAGCCCTCCTTAACGGCCGAAACGATTTTCTGGGCCGCGTCGTCGAGATCATCGGCGGAGATGACGTTGAGGCCACTCTCATTGATGATCTTCTTGCCGAGTTCGACATTGGTGCCTTCGAGACGGACGACCAGCGGCACCTTGAGACCGACTTCCTTGACAGCCGCGATCACGCCTTCAGCGATGACGTCGCAGCGCATGATGCCGCCGAAGATGTTGACGAGGATGCCCTTGACAGCCGGATCGGCGGTGATGATCTTGAACGCCGCCGTGACCTTTTCCTTGGAGGCGCCGCCGCCGACATCGAGGAAGTTCGCGGGCTCCGCGCCGTAGAGCTTGATGATGTCCATGGTCGCCATGGCAAGACCCGCGCCATTGACCATGCAGCCGATATTGCCGTCGAGCGCGACATAGGCGAGGTCATACTTCGAGGCCTCGATTTCCTTGGCGTCTTCCTCGGTCGTGTCGCGCAGCGCGCGCACGTCGTCGTGGCGGAACAGCGCATTGCCGTCGAAGGAGCATTTGGCGTCGAGAACGCGCAGATGGCCGTTTTCCATGACGATCAGCGGGTTGATCTCCAACAGGCTCATGTCCTTTTCGACAAAGGCCTTGTAGAGGATCGGGAACAGACGCTCGGCGTCCTGGGCGGCATCGCCGTCAAGCTTCAGGGCTTCACAGAGCGCCCTGACGTTCGAGGCGGTCACGCCGGTTTCCGGATCGATGGCTACGGTGATAATTCTGTCGGGCGTTTCCTCGGCCACCGCTTCGATGTCCATGCCGCCCTCGGTCGAAACCACGAAAGCGACCTGACCAACCGTGCGGTCGACCAGCAGCGAGCAGTAAAGCTCGCGGTCGATATCGGCGCCGTCCTCGATATAGAGGCGGTTGACCTGCTTGCCGGCGGGGCCGGTCTGCTTGGTCACCAGCGTGTTGCCGAGCATTTCGTCCACGAACGCCTTCACCTCATCAGCGGACTTCGCCAGACGAACGCCGCCCTTGGCATCGGGGCCGAGTTCCTTGAACTTGCCCTTGCCGCGGCCGCCGGCATGGATCTGGCTCTTGACCACGTAAAGCGGGCCGGGAAGCTTGGCCACGGCCGCGTCGACCTCATCCTTGGTCAGGATGGCGACACCATCGGCAACCGGCGCGCCATAGCCCTTCAGCAGGGCCTTGGCCTGGTATTCATGAATATTCATTCGATATCCGTCCTTTTAGAGAAAGCGGCTTATTTCAGCGAGGGCGCGATTTCCTTGCAGGCATCGCAGAGGCCCTTCACGGCGGCGACCGAGGCTTCGAAACCGGCCTTGTCCTCGCCTTCCAGCGGAATTTCGACGATGCGCTCGACGCCGCCTTCGCCGATCACGATCGGAACGCCGACATACATGCCGTCAACGCCGTACTGACCGGTCAGGTGAGCGGCGGCCGGCATGACGCGCTTCTTGTCCTTGAGGTAGCTTTCGGCCATTGCGATGGCGGAAGCGGCAGGGGCGTAGTAGGCGGAACCGCTTTTCAGAAGGGCAACGATCTCGCCGCCGCCGCCACGGGTGCGGGTGATGATCGCGTCGAGCTTTTCCTGGGTGGTCCAGCCCATCTTGATCAGGTCGGGCAGCGGAATGCCGGCAACTGTCGAATACTGCGCGACCGGCACCATGCTGTCGCCATGGCCGCCGAGAACGAAGGCGGTGACGTCTTCAACCGAAACGTTGAACTCCTCGGCGAGGAAATAGCGGAAGCGGGCCGAGTCCAGCACGCCGGCCATGCCGACGACCTTGTTGGCCGGAAGGCCGGAGAATTTCTGCAGCGCCCAGACCATGGCGTCGAGCGGGTTGGTGATGCAGATGACGAAGGCGTTCGGCGCATGCTGGGCGATGCCCGCGCCAACCGCTTCCATGACCTTCAGGTTGATGCCGAGCAGGTCGTCGCGGCTCATGCCGGGCTTGCGCGGCACGCCGGCGGTGACGATGCAGACATCGGCGCCCGCGATGGCGGAATAATCGGATGCGCCGGAGAATTTGGCGTCGAAGCCGTCGACCGGCGAGGATTCAGCGATATCGAGCGCCTTGCCCTGGGGAAGGCCATCCGCGATATCGAACAGGACGACGTCGCCCAGTTCCTTGAGCCCGGCGAGATGCGCGAGCGTGCCCCCGATCATGCCCGAACCGATCAATGCGATTTTATTGCGCGCCATGAATTATATCCTCTGAAAATCCATTTCTGAGCACACCTCAACGCCTGCCCATGTCGCAAGCTGGGATATCGTCAATCCGGCCGATTTTCAACCGGTTTTTCCAACGCTAATATTTTCAATCGGTTATATATATTTCTATTGACGTAAAGGTAAGAATTCCAAAAGGCGGCACCTTTATTCAGCCTCATTCCCAGCCCATTTTTCCTTGTGCGCCGCGAGATAATCGCTGCTGCGCATCTCGAAAAGCCGCGATGCCGTGCGTTCGAATTCGAAACCCTCGCGGCCCTTACGCTCCGGGAGCAGATCCTCCGGCATGGCCGCAGCCGAGATCACCGTGCGGATCGTCTGGTCGTAGAGCGTATCGATCAGCATGATGAAGCGCTTGATTTCATTGCGGCTATCGCTGCCGAGCACCGGCACCCCCTCGATGAACACCGTGCGGTAGCGCCGCGCGATCGCCATATAGTCCGATGCCCCGAGCGGCTTTTTGCACAGATCGTCGAAGCTGAACCGGGCGACCCCGCCACAGGCCCTTGGCACATGCAGCACGCGGCCGCGCATTTCGATCTCCTCGGCCTCCCCCTCCTTGCCGCCGGTCAGCAGGCTCCAGTTCTCGTCCATCCGCGCCGCCGCTTTTTCGTCAAGCGGGGTCAGGTAGACCGGACGGCCCTCGAACTTCTCCATGCGGTAGTCGGTAGCAGAATCGAGTGTCGTTACCGTGACATTGTCCTTCAGCACATCGATGAAGGGCAGGAACAGGCCGCGGTTGAGGCCGTCCTTGTAGAGATCGTCCGGCGCGACGTTGGAGGTTGCCACCAGCACGCAGCCACGGGCGAAAAGCGCCGAGAACAGCCGCGACAGGATCATCGCGTCGGCGATATCGGTCACGGTGAATTCGTCGAAGCACAAAAGCCGGTTCTCGGCGATGATATCGTCGGCCACCGGGCCGATCGGGTCGGCCTCCTTCACCTCGCCCGCCTTGAGCTTGCGGCGATAGGCGTTCAGCCGGTCCTGCACATCGACCATGAAGGCGAGGAAATGGGCGCGGCGTTTGTCCGCAACCGGCGCGAGATCGAAGAACATGTCCATCAGCATGGTCTTGCCACGGCCGACGCTACCATGAATATAAAGCCCCCGGGTCAGCGGTCCGCTGCTGTTCTTGCCGTTCAGCAGCCGCGACAGCAGCTTTCCTTTCCGCCGCGAAGGCGCTGCCTTGAGCCCTTCCAGCACCGAGTCGAGTTCAGCCGCCACGGCGCGCTGCGCTTCGTCCGGGCTCAGCTTCTTGTCGTCAGTCAGCGCCAGCAGGCGCTCGGTCACGGTCGCAGCCATGTATATTTCCGATTTTTCGGGATATGTTTGTAGGATCGCCTGCGAAGCCCCTCCGGGGCGGCAGAAAAAAGGGCCCGGACGGGCCCTTTTCATCAGCGGCTCAACACGACCTGCTGGCCGGAGCTGCTGGTGCCTTCAATACGGGTGTCGGCGGTTTTGTAAAGCCTTGCAATGGCATAGCCATTGGCATCGTTGAGCACGACCTGATCGCCGTTGATGCCCCAGGACTTCATCGTCGAAAGCCCGCCGGTGCAGCCGCGCGTACCGCCGCGCAAGCCTTCGCCGAGATTGGTGAGGGTGAGGAACATGTCGCAGGTAACGCCGCCCTCGTTCACCTTCCAGCTTCCCACCAGCGCCGCGTTGGAAACCGCGACCGCGCCGGCGGGGGCTGCAACATTGCCCATGCCGCCGGCCGTTTCGGTCGCGCCAGGGGCTGCGGGATACTGCCCGGTCGTCATATCGGTCGCGCCCGGCTGGGTGGTGCCGTAGGTTCCCGTGGGATAGGCCGTCGCGCCAGCAGGCGGCGGCAGCGATCCACTCTGCACCTGACCGGCAGGCGCCGGGGTCAGCGGCTGCGGCGGCGGTGGCGCCGGCGGGGAATAATCATAGGTTGTCCGCTGACACGCGCTGAGGGCGAGAACCCCGGTCACTGCCGCGACCACCAAAACCTTGTGAACCATCAACCCGAACTCCTGCTCCTCTGGCGCAATTGCGACAGCCATTCCCGGCCGACCGCAATGCACAGCTTCAAAGTGCCTGCCCGCCCGCCACACCGATAGGGCGAGAAGACGACCGGACCCGGCAACAATCATATCGTGCGCAAGTCCAGTCCGGCAAGGGCTACACCACATTCATCTGAAAGCGCAACCAGCAGAAGGCCAACCCGCTTCACAATTGCGTAAGCCGGCGAAGCGAGCCGCGGAGCCCGGCAGGCCTCAGACCGACCGCTCGACCATCATCTGCTTGATGCCCGCGATCGCCTTGGCCGGGTTCAGGCCCTTCGGACAGGCCTGGGTGCAGTTCATGATCGTGTGGCAGCGATAGAGCCGGAAAGGATCTTCCAGATTGTCGAGCCGCTCGCCGGTGGCCTCGTCTCTGGAGTCGATCAGCCAGCGATAGGCCTGCAGCAGCACGGCCGGGCCGAGATAGCGGTCGCCGTTCCACCAATAGGAGGGACAGGAGGTCGAGCAGCAGGCGCACAGAATGCATTCGTAAAGCCCGTCGAGCTTGACCCGATCCTCGTGGCTCTGCTTCCATTCCTTGGCCGGCGGCGGAGAAACGGTCTTCAGCCACGGTTCGATCGAGCGGTGCTGGGCGTAGAAATTGTTGAGGTCCGGCACCAGGTCCTTGACCACCGGCATGTGCGGCAGCGGATAGATCTTCACCGCGCCCTTGATGTCGTCCATGCCCTTGGTGCAGGCCAGCGTATTGGTGCCGTCGATGTTCATCGCGCACGACCCGCAAATGCCCTCGCGACAGGAACGGCGCAGCGTCAGCGTGGGATCGATATTGTTCTTGATGTACAACAGCGCATCGAGAACCATCGGCCCGCAATCATCGAGGTCGACGAAGTACGTATCGATCGAGGGATTTTCGCCGGCATCCGGGTTCCAGCGGTAGATCTTGAACTCGCGAAGATTGGAAGCGCCTTCCGGCTTCGGCCAGGTCTTGCCGGTCTTGATCTTCGAGTTCTTGGGAAGCGTGAATTCAACCATGGCGGTTACCCTGTGTTCCTACAATATACCGTCTTGCTTCAGACGTTCAATGCCGGCGGCTGTCCGGACAGCGGTCGGACCGCCATCGCAAAGCCGTTTTCCGATGCCTTCGTCAAAAATCTCTCGTCAGCCGACACCAGGACATCATCCTCACTCCTCAGTGCACAGGCGAGAAACATGCAGTCGTAAACACTGTGCTGAAGCCGTCCGGCAAGTTCAAAAGCCGCCTCCAGCAATTCAAAAGACGGTACGACCGCATCGAAGAAGCCCGCCAGCTGACCAACGGCCTCGCTTGCCTGCGCGGGCCCGATCTCGCTCAGGCGCACTTTCCGCCAAAGCACATTGGCGGCCTCGACCAAGGCAAAGTCCGGGCAACAAATTCGTTCCGTCGTCTCCAACAGTCCCAGCGCCTCCGCGTGCCCTTCTTCCTGCACGAACCACTTCACGATCACCGAGGAATCGATGACCAATGTCATCGCGCCCGATCCTGACGCAACATTTCTGTCGCATCCGTCTGCCGCCGCTGCGGCGTCAGGGCGGCAATCCGCCTCGCCGTCTCCACTCTGCGCCCCCGATCGCGCGAAACGCCGGTGGCACGGCGGAGAATCTCGGTCGCCTCGGCTTCCGGCGAGATTTGATGGGTGTCGGCCAGTTCGGTCAGGCGCCGGACCAGCGCCTCGTCCACGACCTTTATCGTTATCTCACCCATCGCACTCTCCTCGATCAGTACACCCGCGCCTTGGGGGCGATCTTCTTGATGTCGATGCCGTCGGCGATCAGGTCGGTGTGGACCGGGCGGTAGTCGAGCCTGACGTCGCCGGCCTCGTTCACCCAGGCGAGCGTGTGCTTGCGCCAGTTCTCGTCGTCGCGGCCGGAGAACGGACCGTCGGCATAGTCCTCGCGGGCATGGGCGCCACGGCTTTCCTTGCGGGCCTCGGCGCCATAGACGGTGGTGATCGCGCAGGCCATCAGGTTCTGCAGCTCCAGCGTCTCTACCAGGTCGGAGTTCCAGATCATCGAGCGGTCGGTGACCTTGACGTCCGGCAGTTCCTTCCAGATTTCCGAAATCCGGCGGCAGCCTTCCTCCAGCGTTTCCTGGGTGCGGAACACGGCGGCCTCTTCCTGCATGGCGCGCTGCATCTTGTCGCGCAGCACCGCCGTCGGCTGCGAGCCGGAGGCGTGGCGGGTCTTGTCGAAGCGCTCCATGATCCTGTCGCAGGCGGCGATGTTCAGCGCCGGGATCGGGCTTTCGCGGTCGATCACCTGGCCGGCGCGGATCGCGGCGGCGCGGCCGAAGACCACGAGGTCGATCAGCGAGTTGGAGCCGAGGCGGTTGGCGCCGTGCACCGAGGCGCAGCCGGCCTCGCCGACCGCCATCAGGCCGGGCGACAGGCGCTCGGGGTTTTCGCTGTCCGCATTCAGCACCTCGCCGAAATAGTTGGTCGGGATGCCGCCCATATTGTAGTGGACGGTCGGCAGCACCGGGATCGGCTCGCGGGTGACATCGACGCCGGCGAAGATCTTGGCGCTCTCGGAAATGCCCGGAAGACGCTCATGCAGCACGGCCGGATCGAGGTGGTCGAGATGCAGAAAGATGTGGTCCTTGTTCTTGCCGACGCCGCGGCCTTCACGGATTTCCATGGTCATGCAGCGCGACACCACGTCGCGCGAGGCCAGATCCTTGGCCGACGGCGCATAGCGCTCCATGAAGCGCTCGCCCTCGGAATTGACCAGATAGCCGCCCTCGCCGCGCGCGCCCTCGGTGATCAGGCAGCCGGCGCCGTAGATGCCGGTCGGGTGGAACTGCACGAATTCCATGTCCTGCAGCGGCAGGCCGGCACGGGCGATCATACCGGCGCCGTCGCCGGTGCAGGTATGGGCCGAGGTGGCGGAGAAATAGGTGCGGCCGTAGCCGCCGGTCGCCAGCACCACCATCTTGGCGGAAAAGCGATGGATCGTGCCGTCGTCGAGGTTCCAGGCGACGACGCCGGTGCAGACCCCGTCATCGCTCATGATCAGGTCGAGCGCGAAATATTCGATGAAGAATTCCGCGTTGTTCCTCAGCGACTGGCCGTAAAGCGTGTGCAGGATGGCGTGGCCGGTACGGTCGGCGGCGGCACAGGTACGCTGCACCGGCGGGCCTTCGCCGTAGTTCTGCATGTGGCCGCCGAACGGGCGCTGGTAGATCTTGCCCTCTTCATTGCGGGAGAACGGCACGCCGTAATGCTCGAGCTCATAGACCGCCTGCGGCGCCTCCATGGCGAGATACTGCATGGCATCGACGTCGCCGAGCCAGTCGGAGCCCTTGACGGTGTCGTAGAGGTGCCACTGCCAGCTGTCGGGCGTCATGTTCTGCAACGAGGCGGCAATGCCGCCCTGGGCGGCAACGGTGTGCGAACGGGTCGGGAAGACCTTGGTGATGCAGGCGGTCTTGAAGCCCTGCTCGGCCATGCCGAGGGTCGCGCGAAGGCCGGAACCGCCGGCGCCGACGACGATCACGTCATAGGCGTGGTCGACATATTCATAGGCCTTGCCATTGGCGGCGGGAGAAGACGGTGTTGCCATGTGAATATTATCCTACAAACGCGATTTTCAGGATGGCGAACAGACAGAGCCCGCCGATCAGAACGGTAAAGAACGTGTTCGCCATCACGGCGCACAGCCTCGCCAGTTCGTTGTGGATGTAATCGTCGATGATTTCCTGCATGCCGATGCGCATGTGAATGAGGCCGGCAATCACCATCAGCCCCATCAGCACGGCGATGAAGGGATTGCCGAGGCTTGCCACCACCTCTTCATAAGGCGCGCCGATATGGGCGATGATGAAGATGATGAACAGAACGAACAGCGGCACGAGGGCGACGGCCGTCATCCGCTGCACCCAGAAATGATGGGTGCCTTCCCGGGCGGAGCCGAGGCCGCGAACCTTTTTTAGCGGTGTACGCATATCCATGGTGCTCTCCCTACCAAACCAGAAGCCCGACGATCCACAGAAGGACTGTGACCGCGACCGAGACGAAGGGCAGCGCGATCGCCATCTTCGTGGTGAATTCCTTGCCGATGCCGTGACCGAGATCCCAGGCAAAATGGCGAAGACCGCCAAGCATGTGATGCACCAGCGCCCAAGTGTAGCCGAAC
Organism: Martelella sp. NC20; assembly: GCF_013459645.1. Taxonomy (NCBI): domain Bacteria; kingdom Pseudomonadati; phylum Pseudomonadota; class Alphaproteobacteria; order Hyphomicrobiales; family Aurantimonadaceae; genus Martelella; species Martelella soudanensis. Next base: position 2,644,326 of record NZ_CP054861.1, on the reverse strand, counting down.
AGGATCAGAACGCCGAGCCAGGAGCCGAAGAACCAGCTCACGCAATCGAAGGCCCCCTTGCCCATGGCCGCCGAAACCAGCCAGGCGGCAAGCAGGATCGTACCGAAATACATCGCGCCGCCGGTAATGCGGTGGATGATCGACATCGCCATGGTCGGAATGAACCGGTAGACTTGGAGATGCGGCGACAGGGGCCGGTTGCTGGTCGGGTTGGCCATCAGAACCTCGCAGGCGTTCAATAGGACGCGGCATTTGTGCATTCGGCCTCACCCGGCAACCAATGTCGGGCGGAACCGATGTTCCCCGGTGGTGTAGCCACCGCAAACGACCGCGACAAGCCCATTCGATCCGCCCGCGCCGATTTAATCGGTTTGACACGCGGCGGATTGAAAAAGACCGTTTGTCGGGCCCGGAAAATCGCATGCTTTTGTCATCAAGTCCATCCGGGGCGTGGAAATTCAAGCAGTTAACATGAGCCAGAAACTCATGTTTGACGACTCAGTTGCTCCCGACGAAACGCCAGACCGTGGTCCGCTTCACCTCGCTGTCCTCCAGAACGCGGGTGACCGGCACGTGGTATTCGGCAAGCCGCTCCAGCCGCTCCTTCGGGCAATAGGCCCGCCCCGGATCGCCGACGAGAATGGTGATCCCTGCCGCATCGAGCCGCTCAAACCAGGGCAGCAGCGCCGCCGCCCATTCGGCATCGTAAAACACGTCACCGGCAAGCAGCACATCGCAATCGGGGATCGTCGCCATCAGGTCGAGCCCGGTGAACCCGACTGAAACGCCATTCAGTTCCGAATTGAGTTGGACGGCAATGGCCGAAAACGGATCGATATCCGCCGCAAGCACTGCGATCGCGCCCGCCTTTGCCGCCGCGATCGCCACCAGCCCGGATCCGCTGGCGAAGTCGACGACCCGCTTGCCCGCCACGCTCGTCGGATGATCGAGCACATAGCGCGCCAGCCCCTGCCCGCCGGCCCAGGCAAAGGCCCAGAACGGCGGCGGCACGCCGATGTCCTCAAGCTCGCCCTCGGTCTTCAGCCACAGTTCATGCACCTCGCTCGCCAGCCGGAGGCGGATTTCCGGCACATGCGGCGGGACCATGATCACGGTATTGTCGAGGATGAAGCGCCTGGGGTTTTTCATGCTTTTCCCATACACGGGAAAACCGGGTCCTGCCCAGCCACGACGCAGGGAGAATATCATGCCCGCACTACCGACAGATCAACAGAGTTCCGCCGGCAACCGGGCCCCAAAACACCGGCGGTTCCTTGATGGCTACGTTCGCAGAAAATTGCGAAGCCATTCATTCTCCGCAATTTCGACTGTTCGGCAGAAGACCGCCGCTCTCAGGCCCAGGGGCGTTCGGCGGCGAGCTTTGTTTCGTAGCTGGCGATATTGTCGCTCTTGGCAAGCGTCAGTGAGATGTCGTCGAGACCGTTCAACAGGCAGTGGCGCCTGAACGCGTCGAGTTCGAACTTGATCGAGCCGCCGTCGGGACCGGAGATTTCGCAGCTTTCAAGATCGACCGTCACCACCGCGTTCGACCCGCGCTCGGCATCGTCCATCAGCTTCTCCAGCTCTTCGGGCGAGACGATGATCGGCAGAATGCCGTTCTTGAAGCAGTTATTGTAGAAAATGTCGGCGAAGCTGGTCGAGATCACGCAGCGAATGCCGAAATCGGCAAGCGCCCACGGCGCATGCTCGCGCGAGGAGCCGCAGCCGAAATTATCGCCGGCAACGAGGATCTTGGCATCGCGATAGGCGGGCTTGTTCAAAACGAAGTCGGGATTTTCAGAGCCATCCTGATGATACCGCGCTTCGGCGAAAAGGCCGGTACCGAGACCGGTGCGCTTGATCGTCTTCAGATAATCCTTAGGAATGATCATATCGGTATCGACATTGACCACCGGAAGGGGCGCGGCAACGCCCGTCAGCTTGACAAATTTTTCCATAAGGACATCCTCGGCGCGTTTATTGAGCTCGCCATCGCTCTATAGCGGTTTTACGCCGCTTTCAACGGAAAACTGTACCTTTTGGTACGCGCGAAAAAAACAGAGGCAGCCGCAAGGGCTGCCCAAAAAGCGATCGACCGGCGATATCGAACCTCTCAGAGGTCGATGATCTTGCCCTTGCCGTCATCCCACACGCGCATGCCATCCTTGCGGCGGCAGTCGCGGGTGCGAACCGGAACGGGCACACGGCTGAGCTTGAACGCCACCATGCGCGCGACGGTCAGCACGGCGAGTAGGCCGAGAAGCGCCAGTCCAACGGAAGCAGCAAAAACAGTCACGAAGGCCACGGCGGCCAGCCCGACAATTGCCATCACTACGGAGCGGAAATTTTCCATTGTCAGTTTTCCTTTCACACTTTGTAATCTGGCGCGTCGGGGGCCGTTGCGCAAGAGGTGCAGGCCATTTTGTCTCACTGAATGCTGGCGAAAACTCTGCAAGGCATTATTTTCAAGCACTGGTAAAACTAGTGAGTCCGGAAATTGTCAGGAATATGACCATGACGTCCATCAAACTGTGGCGTTCACTGCTAAGCGTTCCCGCCATCAATCAGCGCGCGCTGCAAAAGTCGAAAACGCTTGCCGCCGACGCGATCATCTACGATCTGGAGGATGCCGTCGCGCCGGAGAAAAAGGCCGAGGCGCGCGAAAACCTGAAGCGGCTCTACGGCGAGACCCGGCCCCAAGGCGTGACCGCGATCCGGGTGAACCCGCTCGACACAGAAGCGGGAAACGAAGACCTGAAGACCGTGCTCGCCTGCCGGCCGGATGCCGTCCTGCTGCCCAAGGTCGGCAATGTGGCGACGATGGAGGCAGCGGGCGCGCTGCTGGAGCAAAACGGCGCGGCCACGCGCATGAAGCTCTGGGCGATGATCGAAACCCCGGAAGGCGTGGTCAATGCCGCGGCCATTGCAGGCGCCTGCTCCGATGTTCGGACCGGCGGGCGGCTTGCGGCGCTGATCGTCGGCGTCAACGACCTGCGCGCTGAGACCGGCGTGGCGCCATCGCCCGGCCGCGCCTATCTCGTGCCATGGCTGATGCAGACGGTGCTTGCCGCCCGCGCCTACGGCCTCCATGTCGTCGACGGCGTCTATAATGATTTCGCCGATCATGAAGGTTACGCGGCCGAATGCGCTGAAGGCGCCGCCATGGGGTTTGACGGCAAGATGCTGATCCACCCGAGCCAGATCGACGCCGCCAACCGCCATTTCAGCCCGTCGGAAGACGCTGTGGCCGAAGCGCGCGCGATCATCGCCGCATTTGCAAAACCGGGCGCTGCGGCGTTAAACGTCATCGATCTTGACGGCCGCATGGTCGAACGCCTGCATCTGGAGCAGGCCGAAGCGCTGCTTGCCGGCATGGTCGCCATTCAAACAACCAAGGAGACACAATGAAACTCTATCGCTTTCTCACCGGCCCGGATGAATCATCCTTCTGCCATCGCGTCACCGACGCGCTCAACAAGGGCTGGCAACTCCACGGCTCGCCGTCGCTGACCTTCGACCCGCAGCTCGGCAAGACCTATTGCGGCCAGGCCGTCACCAAGGAAGTCGAGGGCAAGGATTACGATCCGTCGATGAAGCTCGGCGAGCAGTAGACGCCAGTCAGGGCCGGACGGCGCTCAGATCGGCTGAAACGGCCTGAGAAGATAGCCGTCCGGGTCGCGGACCCAGAGTTGGCGCTGGCCCCTTTCGCCATCCGGCGTTCGATACCGGCGCTCCTCGGGGCCAAGCACGACAGGCCAGTCCGCTGCCGCAAGGCGGCTCACGATCCCGTCGAGATCGTCCACTTCGAGCTGGAAATTGATGCCGCCGCCGAGGGGCGTTGACGCAGCTTCGCCGAAGCTTCGTCCCATGCCGATCGTGTCCAGCATAAGCTGCGCCGCGCCAAGCTCCAGAAAGGCAAAGCCCTCCTCCGGCCGATCATAGGCTACCGAAAAGCCGATCAGGCCGACATAAAAATCGAGGCTTGCGGCCAGGTCCCTCACGCCGAGTTCGGGAATGAGGGCGTTGAACTTCACTTCCGGCCCCAGAGGATCTTGAAGCGGGCGTTGCGATACTCCTCGCCGCTCGCCTTGAAGTTTTCCGCAAGCACCGGCTCGTAGGGCAGACCGCGATTGGCGACCAGAAGCAGCCGGCCGCCGGGCTTCAGGGCATCGCTGGCTGCCTTGATCAGCGCCTTGCCGAGCGAGGGCTCCGCAGCCTTGCCGGCATGGAAGGGCGGGTTCATGACAATCAGGTCGTAGCGCGTCCTGACCTTTTCGCCCGCAAGATCCTGCCAGAAATAGCGGAACGCGCCCTGTTGGCCGGCGAGATTGACCTTCGCCCGCTCCAGCGCGCGATAGTCCGCCTCGTAGAGATCGATCGTCTCCGCGCGTGGCGCGCGTTCGGCAAGCATCGCCGACAGATAGCCCCAGCCGGCGCCGAAATCAGCCGCCATGCCGGAGAAATCCTCCGGCAGGCGTTCGCCCAGAATACGCGATCCCTCGTCGACCCGGTCATGCGAGAACAGGCCCGGCACGGTGGTGAACCGGCCGTCGATCTCGACGGTCGGATGGGTCAGTTTTCCGATCGCCTCCGAGGCATCGTCCGGCCGGGTGAACCAGACCGCGACGCCATGATATTTCGGCATCGAATCGAGGTCGGAAAACAGATGGCCGAGCCGCTTCCTCAGCGACTGGATGCCTTCCTCCTTGGTGCCCGCGATCACGATGAAACCGCCGGGCACGGTCTTCTCGAGCGCTTCCGCGATCCGGTTCTCGTTTTCGCCGCGATGCTTGGTGAGCAGAATGAGCGCCAGGTCGTAAGGCCCCTCGCCCGCCTCAGGCGTTACGGCGACGCCGGCGCGCTCAAGCCCCGTATACGGCGGACGAAACGGCTGCACCGCCTCGATTTCCGCGGCAAAGCCTTCCGGCGCCCGGTAGCCGGGCTCGGCCCCCAGAAACAGGCAGCGTCCCGCCTCCGGCATGGCGATCGTGCCGCTTTCGAAGGGATGGAAGATGGTTTTCAGCGTCTCGCGAGCCATGATGTCACCTGTGAAAAAGGCGCGAGCGATTTCAGCTCACGCCTGGAATTGTCGGTCTGCCAGGCCGCGCCTCTTGCAATCTCTCCCCTTGAGGGAGAGATGCCCCGACAGGGGCAGAGAGGGGTGCAGCGCAAACCGCATATTCTGAGAAAGCAGAGAGGGTTCACCCCTCTCTGTCGCTTTCGCGACATCTCCCCCCTCAAGGGGGGAGATTGGAAGGAGCATCAATGCTCCGACGGATCAGAAACCGACCGTCCGCCGCCCTTATTCGGCGGCGTCGTTTCTGGCGCCGCGATCGACTTCCTTGCCGGTCTCCTGGTCGACGACCTTCATCGACAGCTTGACCTTGCCGCGCTCGTCGAAGCCGATGAGCTTGACCCAGACCTTGTCGCCTTCCTTGACCACGTCGGTGGTCTTGTTGACGCGCTCAGAAGCCAGCTGCGAGATGTGGACGAGACCGTCGCGGGGGCCGAAGAAGTTGACGAAGGCGCCGAAATCGGCGGTCTTGACGACCGTACCCTCGTAGATCGCGTTGAGCTCGGGCTCGTCGACGATCGAGTGGATCCACTTCTTGGCCGCCTCGATTTCCTTGCCGGAAGAAGACGCGATCTTGATCGTGCCGTCGTCCTCGATGTTGATCTTGGCGCCGGTCTTTTCCACGATCTCGCGGATGATCTTGCCGCCCGAACCGATAACGTCGCGGATCTTGTCCACGGCGATCGTCATCATCTCGATGCGCGGGGCATATTCGCCGAGCTGCTCGCGGCCCTCGGTGATGGCATTGGCCATTTCGTCGAGAATGTGCTTGCGGCCGCCCTGTGCCTGGCCGAGAGCGACCTTCATGATCTCCTCGGTGATGCCCGCGATCTTGATGTCCATCTGCAGCGAGGTGATGCCGTCGGCAGTGCCGGCGACCTTGAAGTCCATGTCGCCGAGGTGATCCTCGTCACCGAGAATATCGGAGAGAACCGCGAAGCGCTCGCCCTCAAGGATCAGGCCCATGGCGATGCCGGCAACCGGCTTTGCCAGCGGAACACCGGCATCCATCAGTGCAAGCGAGGTGCCGCACACGGTCGCCATCGAGGACGAGCCGTTGGACTCGGTGATCTCGGAGACGACGCGCAGCGTGTAGGGGAACTGTTCCACCGTCGGCAGCATCGGGCGGATCGCGCGCCATGCAAGCTTGCCGTGACCGATTTCGCGGCGGCCCGGGGAGCCCATGCGGCCGGTTTCACCGACCGAATAGGGCGGGAAGTTGTAGTGCAGCAGGAAGCGTTCCTTGTACATGCCGGTCAGGGCATCGACATACTGCTCGTCCTCGCCGGTGCCAAGCGTGGCGACGACCAGCGCCTGGGTCTCGCCGCGGGTGAACAGCGCCGAACCATGGGTGCGCGGCAGCATGCCGACTTCGGAAACGATCGGACGGACGGTCTCGAGATCGCGGCCATCGATGCGGCTCTTGGTGTCGAGAATGTTCCAGCGCACGATCTTGGCCTGGAGATGCTTGAACACCGCGCCGATTTCCTCGGCGGTATACTTGGCCTCTTCGCCTTCGGCCGGTGCGTAACGCTCCTTCACCTTCGCCTTGCAGGCGTCGACGGCGTTGTAGCGGGCGGCCTTCTCGGTGATCTTGTAGGCGTCGCGCAGTTCGGTCTCGATGAAGGACAGCATGTCCGATTCGAGCGCGGAATGATCTTCCGGTTCGAATTCGCGCGGCTCCTTGGCGGCGACTTCGGCGAGCTTGATGATCGCGTCGATCACCGGCTGGAAGCCCTTGTGGCCGAACATGACGGCGCCGAGCATGATGTCTTCGTTGAGTTCCTTGGCTTCCGATTCCACCATCAGAACCGCGTCGCCCGTGCCGGCAACGATCAGGTCGAGCGCGGTTTCAGGCATTTCGTCGACATGCGGGTTCAGCACATATTCGCCGTTGATGTAGCCGACGCGCGCGCCGCCGATCGGGCCCATGAACGGAACGCCGGAAAGCGTCAGCGCGGCCGAGGTCGCGATCATCGCCAGAACGTCCGGATTGTTTTCGAGGTCATGCTGGAGAACGGTGACCACCACCTGGGTGTCGTTCTTATAGCCTTCGGGAAACAGCGGGCGGATCGGGCGGTCGATCAGGCGGGAAACGAGGGTCTCGTTCTCGCTCGGACGGCCTTCGCGCTTGAAATAGCCGCCGGGAATCCGGCCGGCGGCGAAGGTTTTTTCCTGATAGTTGACGGTGAGCGGGAAGAAGTCCCGGCCCGGCGTCGGCTGCTTGGCCGAGACGACGGTCGCCAGAACGACGGTTTCGCCGTAGGTGGCCATAACCGCGCCATCAGCCTGACGGGCAACCTTGCCGGTCTCAAGCTTGAGTGTGCGGCCGGCCCACTCGATTTCCACTTTGTGGGTGTTGAACATGTCTTGTCCTTTAACAAATGCTGCGACCCCGCCCTTCCACAGAACGGAAGGCGATGCCGCGGCGTCACGTTTCATTCGACACGTCACGGGCAAGACAACGTGCTGCTTCCGGTAAGCGAAGCAGCCTGCAATCCTGCCCCATGACAGGTCCGTTTCGGCATGCAGCGCCGGACGTTCCGGGGCTGCGCTTTCTGATCCTGTGCCCGCCACGGCACAAAACCGGCGCTCTTCAGCGCAAATGGAAACGGCGGACGCAAACGCCCGCCGGATAAAACTTAGCGGCGAATGCCGAGACGGCCGATAAGGCTCGTATAACGGCTTTCATCGATGCGCTTTACATAATCAAGCAGCGAACGGCGGGTCGAAACCAGCGTCAGCAGACCACGGCGGGAATGGTTGTCCTTCTTGTGGTCCTTGAAGTGCTCGGTCAGGTTGGTGATCCGCTCGGTGAGGATCGCAACCTGAACTTCGGGCGAACCGGTGTCGCCTTCCTTGATTGCGTATTCCTTGATCAGCTCTGCCTTGCGTTCAGCAGTAATCGACATCGGTCATCCTTTCTTTGAGAAATGAGGGTGTTTCAAGTCGCCCGGGCCGGGATGTCGTCCAGCAGGGGCCATTCATGCGCATCTATTTCAATGCTGGCGCCCATATAGGCCAAACGGAAGGCAATGTCGAGTGCCGCGTTGCCCGCGCCGGAACGGGCAGTCCGGCAGGCATCTCATGCGAAGACAAGGAGAAATCACATCCGTTACTGCAAAAGGTTCAGCCCGATCTTGCAGGAGCCCGCCGCGTCATCAACGCAGCGGGTCCTTTGGTGTTACTGCCGCACGGCCTTGACATCATCCTCGGTCACGGCCGGCGCGGAATTGCCCCAGGCGCCGCGCAGGAATGTTTCCAGCGTGGCGATGTCGGCATCCGACAAGCGGTCGGCGAAGGCCGGCATCTGCAGCCGTTCCGGGCGCTTGGCCGTCGACGGCATCGCCGCGCCGTGGAGAATGACCTCGGTCATGCCCCTGGTCGTGTCCGCCGTGACCAGCGAGTTTCCGGAAAGGGCCGGGAACACGCCGGGGGCGCCCCTTCCGTCCGGCATGTGGCAGGCGTTGCAGTTGTTGAGATAGAGCAGTTCTCCATCTGTGAGGTCTGCCGCCGCCTTGAGCCTGGCCGTCGTCGGATCGTCGGCGGCATCGAGGCGGTCGGTGGTCCGCTGGTCCGGCACCGGCCGCGGGTCGGGCCTGACGTCCGAGATCGCCCGCAGATAGGCGACCATCGCATCGGCGTCCTCGTCCTTCATGTATTGAAGGGATTCGCCGACCACAAGCTGCATCTCCCCAACGACTGCGGAGTGGGCGTTGCGGCCGGTGGTCAGATAATCCTTCAGGTCCTGATCGGTCCAGGTCTGGAGAGCGGACTGGGCCGTGCGGAGATCGGGCGCCGTCCAGCCGCCGATTTCACCGCCCGTCAGGAAGGCGGGATTGCCGGCATCGGTCCCGTCCTCGGCCATGATCAGGTTGCGCGGGCTGTGGCAGGCCGCGCAATGGCCTAGCGCCTGTACCAGATAGGCACCGCGGGCAAGCGCGTCGCTTTCGCCCGCGATCTCATCCGGATGGAAGCCCGGCTTGCCGAGCGCCAGCCAGTTCCAGACCCGGATGCCCCAGCGCTGGTTGAACGGAAAGGCGAGTTCGGTTTCCCTGACCGGATTGTCGACCGCCGCGACGTCATTGTGGATGTAGGCCCAGATCGCCCGGATATCCTCCTCCTTCAGGTGGCGGTAGTTCTCGTAGGGCATCGCCGGATAGAGATGCCGGCCGCCGGGCGCGATGCCGTCGACCAGCGCGGCGTGGAACTGGTCATATGTCCAGCCGCCGATGCCGGTGTTTGCGTCAGGGGTGATGTTGCTCGACCAGATCGTGCCCATCGGGCTTTCGATCGCCCGCCCGCCGGCGAACGGCTCGCCGCCCTCGGCGGTGTGACAGGCCTGACAGTCGGCCATCTGCGCGACGTACTGGCCTTCGCCCGGAGCCGGCTTCCAGTCGGCCGCGAGCTTGTCATCCGGCCCGGTGACGAATGGCGGCACGAATATGATCGCCGCCAGCGCGACAAGCCCGATGACGATGAGCGCGAGAATGATGCGAAGAAAGGTTTTCATGGTCCGGACTCCTCACATCAACGGTCTTGGGTTGGGCAGGTAATCCTTGCGCAACGCATCCAGCGCCCAGTAGGCCAGACCGCCGACCGCGCCCGTGGGGTTATACTGCAGGTTCTGCGGGAAGGCGGAGGCGCCCATGACCCAGACATTGTGACAGTCCCAGCTCTGCAGATGGCGGTTGATCGCCGAGGTCTTCGGGTCAATGCCCATGATCGCGCCGCCGACATTGTGGGTCGACTGGTAGGGGCGCACATCGTATTGCGCGCCGTCGCCCTTGTAGCCGGAGGCCATCGAATCCGGGTTCATGCTCTTTGCGATTTCCTCGATCTTCTCCTTCATGAACTGGGTCATCCTGATGTCGTTGTCCTTCCAGTTGAAGGTCATGCGCATCAGCGGACGGCCGTGGCGGTCCTTGTAGGTCGGATCGAGATCGAGACAGGTGTCGCGATAGGCCATGTTCGAGCCATGCGAGCCGATCGAGAGATTGTGACCATACCATTCGCCGACGGCTTCCTTCCAGCCAGCGCCCCAGGACGGCGTGCCGGGCGGCAGCGACATCTGCTGGATCGGGCGGCCGCCGGTATGGCCGCAGGTGATATAGCTGCCGCCGATGAAGCCCTCGCTGCCGAAATCGATCTGCGACATCGAGAAATCGTCGATTGTCATCCCGCCGGAGCCGGTGCCGACGAACGGATTGAACACCTTGTCCTTGAACCAGAGACTGGTTCCGCCGGTCATCTGGTAGGAATAGTTCCGCCCGACCACGCCTTCGCCGGTATCCGGATTGTAGGGCTGACCGATTTCGGAAAGCAGCAGAAGATGGACATTGTGCAGCGAATAGGCGCACACCAGCACGAGATCGGCCGGCTGGAACACTTCCTCGCCGGTATTGTCGTCGAAATAGGTCACGCCCGTGGCGGTCTTGCCGTCGGCGGCCTTTTCGATCTTCAGCACTTCGCATTTGGTCTTGTAGCTGAAGTTCGGCTTGCGTTTCAGCGCATCGAGAACGCAGACCTGCGGCGATGACTTCGAGTAGTTGTTGCAGCCGAACCGCTCGCAGAAGCCGCAGTAATTGCAAGGCCCGAGCTGCATGCCGTAGTCGTTGACATACTGGATCGAGGCATTGGCCGCGGGACGCGGGAACGGATGATAGCCCATCTTGCGGGCGGCATCGGCGAACAGTTCCGAATCCCAGGTGTTCTTCAGCGGCGGCATCGGATAGTCGGCCGAGCGCGGCGCCTCGAACGGATTGCCGCCCTCCTGGATTTCGCCGTTGATATTGCCCGCCTTGCCGGCAATGCCCGCGACGCTCTCGAACTTGGTCAGGAACGGCTCCATTTCCTCAGCCGTAACGCCCCAATCCTGAAGCTGCATGTCGTCGGGAATGATATCGGCGCCGAAGGTTTCCTCGACATAGGAGCGCAACCGGTATTCGACCGCCTGCGGACGCCAGGTCTGGCCGTTCCAGTGGACGCCGGCGCCACCGACGCCGTCGCCCGGCAGAAACGAGCCGAGATGGCGATAGGGAAGCGCTGTCTCCTGGGTATTGTGGCGCACGGTCAGCGTGGAGTTGACCGGCTTCTGCATCAGCCCGTAACGGACGCCGTATTTCAGTTCATCGAAAATATCGGGATACTGGAAGTCGGGAACCGTGCTGCGGTCCTCGCCGCGCTCGAGCGCGAGGATATCGAGCCCTTCTCCGGCCAGTTCCATGCCCATGATCGCCCCGGTCCAGCCGAGCCCGATGATGACCACGTCTTTTTTGGGATCTGTTCTCGTTGCCATGGTTTACGCCCTGTCCCCGTTGATCGCGACAGGCCCCAGAGGGTATTTCGCATTCTCGCGACCCGGCCAGGAGGTGAAGGCGCCGCGCGCGCCCGGGAAACCGATATAGACCCAGGCCTGCATGTCGTGATTGCCGCCATGGCTCGGATCGGCGAAATAGCCCTCCTTGGTGTTGGCGAGAAGAAACTGGAAGAAATCGCGCAGCTCCGGGGCAAGCGGCACCTCCCCCTTCTGCAGCGCGGTCAGCGCGGCATCCTGCTTGGCGGCCTCAAGGTTTTCGAAATTGTCGCCATGGGTCTCGTTGCACCAGTCCTGAAAGACCGGGATCGCCTGGCGGTAGATCTCCGCCGGCGTGAGCGGGCTCTGGAAGCCGAGCGTGGGCGGCGCCGAAGGGTCGAACGGTCCCTGCATGTACCAGGTCGAAGCCTTGCCGAAATCGCCTGCGAGCTGCCGGTCGATGAAGACCGGCACCCGACAGTCGATCGCGCCGGGCCCGTCGCCGCCGGAGGGAATGAGGCGGGCGCAGGCGGCCATCACAAAAGCCCATTCCGCGTCATTGAGATAGACCCGCTTGACCTGATCCAGCGGCGGCGGGGTTTCCTTTTCGGGCGCTTGCGCATTGGCTGAGCCGGCAAGCGAAGCAATCGCCACCCCGGCAGCAGTTCCCTTGAGGAAACCGCGCCGAGACGGACGTCCTGGCATGTCACGCATGATCATTTCCTTTCGCCGGCCAAGGCCGGTCTGCTCTCCCCGCCTGCGAATGGTCCGGATTTCTCTCCGGAAACGGAGGCGGCTCCAGTCTTCCGGACTATCTCCGGAAGACGATCGGCCTTGTCGCGCACGACAGGCCGACATCCTCAACATCAAACATTGTGACGCATGATCGCCGACAAGAGAAGGCGAATTTTTTTCCGCATCTTTGGAAAAGGCAAGGAAAAGCGAGCGATCAACCCTGGATTGACGTGAAGCACATCACGAAAGCAGCGCCCGAAAACCTGCACTCCTGCGGATCAGATGACCAGGGCGCCGCAGAACATCCGTTCCGGTTGTCAGGCCTTACAGTTTTCCGGAGTGGCCTTTGCTCCTATTCTCGGCCGCTGATCGGCCGGCGGCGCGGATTTGCGCATCGGCTCGAGGAAAACTGCAAAGCATGATGAAAGAATGTCCTGAATGACCGAATGGCTCGTCACCACGTTGCGGGAAAACGTGGAAATACCGCTCTTTCTCTGCCTCGTTGTCGGTTTCACCGTCGGACGGATTCAGGTCAAAGGCATATCGCTGGGCGAAGTGACGGCGACGCTGCTTGCGGCGCTCGCCATCGGCCAGATCGGCATCGAAATCTCGCCGAAGATGAAATTCGTGTTTTTCGCGCTCTATCTGTTCGCCGTCGGCTACAGCGCGGGCCCGCAATTCGTGCGCGCCCTGTTCGAAGGCGGCCTCAAACAGGCGGGATTTGCGGTCGTCATCTGCGTCATCAGCCTGCTCAGCGTCTATGCCGTCGCCCGGCTTGCCGGCCTCGACGTCGGGGCGGCGGCGGGTTTCTTCGCCGGCTCCGCGACAACCTCGCCATCCCTGCCGCTTTCGGAAACCGCCATCGCGAAATCGACCATGACGGCCGCGGCCAAGGCCCACGCGCTCGACATCATGCCTGCGGCGTTTTCGATCAGCTTCATCATCGGCACCCTCACTTCGGTCCTGATGCTGGCAATCATCGGGCCGCGGCTGTTGAAGGTCGACCTCGCCGCTGCCTGCCGCGCCTATGCCGCCGGGATGGGAGGCGATGGCGGGAGAACGCGGCGCGGCACCGCCTGGCACCAATATGTCGCGCGGGCCTACCGCGTCGATCCGGCCTCGCCGCTGGTCGGCCTCAGCGTCGCCAGCGCCGAGCATTTCTTCGACAATCACAGGCTGTTCCTGGCGCGGCTGCGGCGGAACGGCCAGATCATGGAGGCGACCGCCTCGGTCGAGATCGCGGCCGGCGACATCATCGCCCTTGCCGGGTCGCGACACGTGCTTTTGAGCGAGGTCAGCAAGGTGCTCGAGGAAGTCGATGACGCCGAACTGCTCGGCGTCGAGGTCGAAGGCACCGACGTGCTGATCACCGCGCGCCAGTTCTCCCAAAAGCCGCTGCAGGCGCTCGCGGACCTTCCCGAGACGCGGGGCGTGTTCATCACCGCGATCCATCGCGGCGCCCTGTCGGTATCGATCCCTGTGCTCGACGATACCGTGCTCTATCGCGGCGACGTCATCCGGATCATCGGCCGTCCCACCGACATTGCCGATTTCGCAAGAAAATTCGGCTATCTCGACCGGGAGACCGAGCGGGCCGACATCGCCTTCATCAGCGCCGCCATCGTCGCCGGCGCCGTGATCGGGGCGCTGAGCTTCAGGGTAGGAGACGTGCCGCTGACGCTGTCGACGGCCGGCGGCATTCTGCTGATCGGCCTGTTCTTCGGCTGGCTGCGCTCGGTGCATCCCGTCTTCGGCCGCGTTCCCGGCGCCACTCTGTGGTTCATGAATTCGATCGGCCTCAACCTGTTCATCGCCGCACTTGGCCTTGCCGCCGCCCCAGCGCTTGTCGGCGGCCTGAAGGAACTGGGCTTCATCTTCCTGCTCTGGAGCCTGATCGCCTCCGTTGTCCCGTCGCTGCTGGCCATGTATCTCGGCAAATACGTCTTCCGCTTCGATGACGCCATCCTGTTTGGATGCTGCGCGGGGGCCAGGAAGTCCTCTCCGGCGCTGGCGATGCTGACGGAAAAGGCCGAAAGCCAGATCCCGGCGATCGGCTTTTCGGTCGGATATGCGGTCTCGACCACGCTGCTGATCCTGTTCGGCCTGGTGATCGTGATGATGATGTGAGCCGGGACGGCTCACGCCAAGCCGATCTTGTCCTCGCCCCTTGCGTCCGGTTTGATGCCCGCCTGTTTCAACGTACGCTCCAGCAACTGGTCGTAGATCGGACGTCCGCCTATCCACTCGGCGACCATGTTGGCCGTCATGCAGGTGACGATCAGCGGCATCACCATGGTGTAGGCCCCGGTCAGTTCCAGCGACAGCACCACGCCGACGATCGGCGCGCGCACCGATGCTGAAAACAGTCCGCCCATGGCCGCCATGCCGAAGGCGAGCGGCACGCCATGCGGTGCCACCAGTTCGACGATGCCGCCAAAGGCAAGGCCGACGCACATCGAAAGCGCCAGGATCGGCGCGAAGATGCCGCCCGGCGTGCCCGCCGAATAGCTCGCCGCCATCGTGACGTAGCGGATCACGGCGAGCGCCAGCAGAACCTGAAGGCTGGCGCTGTGGGCTGCAAGCGCGGTCACGACATGCTCGCCCCCGGTCACCGAAAGCGGCATCACCACGAACAATCCGCCAACGACAAGGCCGACCACCGCCGGATAGAGATAGGGCACGCGCCGATTGACGCGGGCGGCGAACGATCCCGTCCACATCAGCGCGGCGTTAAGGCTGACGCCCAGAAAGCCGAGCAGCACGCCGAGGACGACAAAGGCGGGAAGCAGGTAGAGTTCCGGGCTTGCCACCGCCATCGAGAAATCCGGCGCCGTGCCGCCGATGATCTGGGTCATGACCGTCGCCAGCACCGCGGCGATGATCACGCCCATATAGGTCCGGAAGGTGTAGGGAAACTGCCGGTGGGTCTCCTCGACGATGAACAGGATGGCGGCCAGCGGCGCGTTGAAGGCGCAGGCGAGACCGGCGGCGGCGCCAGCCCCCAGCATGCCGCGCCGCTCGGTTTCGCTGACCTTGAAGAAATCGGTGATCGCCGCCGAAAACGAGGCGCCGATATGGATCGTCGGGCCTTCGCGGCCAAGCACCAGCCCCGACGCGATCGAGACGATGCCGGTCAGGAACTTGACGGGCAGCACCCTTTGCCACCGGACGGGGCGCAGCCCAAGCATGGCGCCTTCGATTTCCTGCACGCCGCTGCCGCCGGCCTCGGGCGCGAAGCGGCGGACGCAGTAGACCGACAGAAGCGTCGCGCACATGGTGATCAGCGCCGCGGCCGCCACCAGCACGATGCCGTCGACGTGTGCGGCGAGGACGCGCGGCCAGGCCTGAAGCCAGTCGATCAGAAGGTGGAACACGGACCCGACGGACCCGGTCAGGATTCCCGCAAGCGCCGCAAGCATAACGTAGCGGATCTGCGCGTTCCGGCTGCCGGGCTGCTCGAGTTCTTCTGCGGAATTTTCCATGGCGCCTCATCGTCCGGAAAGGGAGGTTGAAAGAAGAGCGGGCGGCGGGGCCGCCATCACCGGATCGGCGCGGAGCCAACCGAACCTGCTGATAGTCAGGGCGGTTGCACACGGTCAACTGTCCGGTCTGACATGTTGTTCAGGCGGTTGCGGTGACCTAAAAATGATGTGTTACATTGACAAGGCCGTGCAGCCGCGACGGCGTCCCCTCATTATTCGTGCGAGGATAAGCGCGGCCCTCGCCGGTGGTCCGGCCTGCTCCGTGACGAAGCGCAGAGCCGTCTCCGGCGCGGCATACCATCCCACCCGTGAAGACGACAAAGGAAAGACCATGTCCCGTTCCGTTCTGACCCTTCTGGCAAGCCTTCTTGCGGCAACGACCGCGCATGCGCAGGACATGCGCTCGATTTCCGGCGAGGCCCTTATACGCGAACGCATGGCTCTGCCGGACGATGCCGAACTCGTGGTCGAAGCCAGAGGTTTCCGGAACGCCCTGCTGGCGACGGAGAGCGCCGAGGCGAACGGCCAGCAGGTGCCGTGGCCGTTCACACTCGCCATCCCTGCCGGCGTGGAGGCGAACCTTTCCGCCGCGATCCGGATTGATGGGGCCAACCGGTGGGTGAGCGCGCCCGCCGCGATTGCCGCCGGAAGCGATGACATCGATCTCGGAGAGATCATGCTGACGGCCGATACGCCCGCAGCCTTCAAGAGCGTCTATAGGTGTGGCGATACCCGTCTGGAAGCGGGCTTTCAGGGTGAGGAAGCGGTGATCGAAACCGATGACCGGATCTACCGCCTCGCGCCGGCAATCTCCGCGGATGGCGCCAAATACCAGTCCGACGACGGCGACAACATGTTCTGGAGCAAGGGCGACAATGCGCTGGTGACACTTGATGGCAAGGCGTTGCCGGAGTGCATCGGCGTACCGGCAGGGGCTGACAAGCAATGGACAGCGCAGGGCAACGAACCCGGCTGGCGCGCCGTCATCGCCGGTGACCGCATCACGCTCGACATGAATTACGGCGAAGACCGCCTCGACCTCCGCCTGCCGGAGCCGGAGGTCGTCGACGGGGCCTATCGCTACGGCTTCGACCAGTACGCCCTCGCCTTCAGCGTGCGGGCCGGTATGTGCCAGGATGACATGAGTGGACGGTTGTTTCCGCAGAGCGTCGAACTGAAGACGGCAACCGGGACGCTCACGGGCTGCGGCGGCGATACGTTCGATCTCCTGACCGGCCCCGAATGGAGCGTGGACGCGATCGACGGCAGCGCGCTTGACGATGCGGCCGACCGCCCTTCCTTCGCGATCAGCGACGAGGGACAGATCTTCGGCGCCACCGGCTGCAATCGCTTCACCGGCGCGTTCTCGGTCAACGGCGAGGGCGGCATCGCCATCGGACCGCTGGCAACGACGCGGATGGCCTGCGGCGACGCGGCGATGAAACAAGAACGGTCCTTCCTTGAGGCGCTGGGCGCGAGCGAGGGCTTCGGGTTTGGTCCGGATGGCGCGCTTGTGCTGACGTCGGGGACCGAAACGCTTGTGGAAGCGAGCCGCTGATAAACGCGTCCCGTGTTTCTCAGGCGAGCAGCGCGATCCATGCAAGCGCGAGAACCATGCACAAGAGCGTGACGGGAACGCCGGCGCGGCAGAATTCGCCCATGCCGATCTTCACGCCCCGGTCCTTCGCCTGCTCGACCACGATGATGCCGGCGAGGCTTCCAAAGATGATCAGGTTGCTGGAAAAGCCCGTGCCGAGCGCAAGGGCCGCCCCCAGCGCATCGTTGTCCGCCGCATGCGGCAGGAAAGGCGCGAGCAGCATGACCGCAGGATTGTTGCCGACGATATTGCTGAGCGCGGAGGCAACGAGGAACAGGGTCGAGGGATTGGCGAAGTCGACGCCGGCCGACTGGAGATCATGAACCACCTTTTGCGGCATGCCGGTCTGGGCCAACGCCGCGTTTACGACAAACAGGCCGGCCAGCAGCAGAAGGAGATTGCCATCGACCGTTCCGATGACCTCTTTCGAGGACACCTGCCGGTTGACCAGCATGACGGCGGCGGCCGAAAGGGCGACCATTTCGCGCGGCCAGTCTGTAAGAACGAAGGCGGCAACGACGGCGGCAGTGACGATCGCGGCCTTGATGGTCTCGCCGATATCCAGGGCCTGAGCGGACGCGGCGATCGCGGCGGACGGGGTCTGATCTTCCACCGCGCCAAGGCTCCAGCGCCCGCGATAGATCAGGCATACCGCGCCCCAGACGATCGGCAGCGAGACCAGCGCCGGCACCAGCGCCACCTTCATGAAACCGGTGAATGAAAGGCCGAGCGTCTGTGCGGCGATCATGTTCTGCGGGCTGCCGATGATCGTCGCCACCGAGCCCGTGTTGGTGGCGAAGCAGAAGCCAAGCAGGAAGGGGATGGGGTTGAGGCCGCGCGACATGGTGATCGAGACCAGAAGCGGCGTCATGGCGACCACCACGACGTCATTGGTCAGCACGGCGGAAAGCCCACCGCCGGTGACCACCAGAAACGCAAGCAGCGCCGGCGGCGAGACCTTGAGCGAAGCCACCCGCCCCGCCAGCCACTGATAGAAACCGGAAACGGTGAAGGCTCCGGAAACGATCATCAAGCCGAACAGCAGTCCGACGGTCTGGTAATCGATCGCGTCCCAGGCCTGCTTGTCGGTGATCCGACCGAAGCCGATCATCGCCAGCGCGCCGACCACCGCCGCTCCCGTTCGATCGACGCGAAAGCCGGGCAGATAACCGAGCGCCAGCGCCAGATAGACCAGGAGAAAGATGATGACGGCGATATCCATGGCGGCTCCGGCGATTGTCATGAAACCCAAAACGGCAGCCGGATGGCCATGAAGCCACCCGGCTGCCGCGATGATAGCCTACTTGTTGATGTCGTTCTTCATGTTCCAGAGATTGAAGGCGCGTTCGCCAACCATGTCTTCATCGACACCTTCCTCCTGAATATCGTCAGCCACCCGCAAATGGCCGAAGCCTGCGAGGATCTTCAGAAGGATCGTCGTGATGACCCACGAATAGGCAGCGACGATAACGACGGCGAGAACCTGCACGAAGAGCTGATGGGCGCTCGCCGAAACCGCATTGATATGCGAGCTGGCCATGAACCCGATCAGGACCGCGCCGGTGAGGCCGCCGACGCCATGGGCGCGCCAGACTTCCAGCGTATCGTCGATCTTAAGCCATTCCTGGACGTATTTGGCATTGTAGCAGACGGTTGCGCCGATCGCCCCGATCAGCAGCGCCGCCATCGGTTCGACATAGCCGGCGGCGGGCGTGATCGTGGCAAGACCGGTGACCGCGCCGACGAGAACGCCGGAGAAGGAAACCCGCTTGCTCTCACGCCATTCCCAGAACATCCAGACCAGCATGGCAATTGCCCCGGCGAGCATGGTGTTGGTGAAGGCGTAGGCCGCGAGCGCATCCGCCGCATAGGCGCCGCCGGCATTGAAGCCGAACCAGCCGAACCACAACAGACCCGCGCCGAGCGCCACCAGCGGCAGGCTCGCCGGCTGGCTTTCCGGATCGCCGACGGCGACCTTGCGCTTGCCGAGGAAGCGGGCGGCGGCGAGCGCCGAGAAACCGGCGGAGGTGTGGATCACGATGCCGCCGGCGAAATCGACGACGCCCATCTTGGCCAGGAAACCGCCGCCCCAGATCCAGTGCGCCGCCGGCAGGTAGATCAGGATCGTCCAGGCCGCCACGAAGATCAGATAGGCGCCGAACTTGAAGCGGCCGACGAACGCCCCGGTCATCAGCGCCGGCGTGATGATGGCGAACATCATCTGATAGGCGAACACCATGATGAACGGCACATTCGGCGCATAGGCGTCATTCGGCGAGATGCCGACATGATACATGCCGAAATAGGGGCGGATATCGCCGATAATGCCGCCGATCGACGGACCGAAGGCCAGGCTGAAACCGCCGAACACCCAGATGATGCTGACGATCCCGATGCAGACGAAGTTCTGGATCATGATCGACAGCACATCGCGCTGCTTCACCAGACCGCCGTAGAACAATGCCAGTGCCGGTGTCATCATGCAGACCAGCGCCGTGCAGATCAAAACAAACGCGGTATCCCCCGCATTGATCGCGTGCATAGCTTTCTCCTTTGAAAGCGCGTGTTTTGGAATTGACGCGACCGCCCCGGTCGCGCCGTGTTTCAGGTATCGGTATCGGAAACGAGATGCTCTCCGACCGCGCTGTGCGGATGCGGCGCAAGCAGCTTCTTCGGCGCGATGAACAGGTACATTGTCAGCACGTAGGGCGCGGTGAAGGACGGCAGGCCGAGCGGCTCGGTCAGCGCGTCATAGGCGCCCTGCAGGAAAACCGTGACGATGGTGGCGAGCAACGCATAGACGACAACACGCGGCGACGGCTTCAGGAACACGACGCCGACCGCCATCGCCGTCAGCACCGCGCTGAAGCCATAGAGCCCCTGGACCACCGAATGCGGCTCCGCCCGCAGCGCGATCGCCGTCGCCATGGCGATCAACGAGCCGCAAATGGCGGCGATACCGGCCACCCGCGAGGCGATCAGGATGCCGACAAGGATGATCGCGCCGCTGATCTCGTTGCCGAGAAGATAGACCTGGCCGATATTGCGGAAGAATATCTGGACGAGTTCGATATGGGACGGGACCATCGTCACGCCGTTGATATAGTCCGACACCAGTTCGGGATGGTCGCCGGAGACATCGAGCGCGCCGAAGGTATAGGCCCCCGCCACCAGCAGCCAGCCGGTCAGCACGAACGGGCCGGTAGACCCCGGAATGCCCCAGCTTTTGGTGATCATCGCCCCGAGCGCCGCCGTCACCACCGTGCTCATGGCCGCGCCGATGACGACATAGAACCAGAGCTGCGGCGAAACGCTGATGAAGGTGGGGATCGCGACGCCGACGAGGATGCCGTTGAAGCCGAAAAGGCCTGAGGTGATCGAATCGCCATCGCAATCCAGAAGCCGCGCGGTGAGCGTGGCGACGACGAGACCGACAATGGCGCCGATCGTGGTCGCCCAGTTGCCCCCGGCATAGCTCGCATAGGCGATCGCGACGATGAAAAGCGCGCCCGTGAGCGCGTTCTCCATGAAGAACACCTGTCCCGCCCCGCGCAGGCACTGGGTCGCAAAATCTTTCCGTTTCTCCGCCATATCCGCACCCCCTTCTTGGTTGTTGATCAACGCCAGAGAAATTCCTCCGGCAGCGTTCTGCCGCGGGCTTCTTCCCTGACGACCTTCCAGAAATTCCTGACTTCCGCGCGCACGTCGTAACTCTCGATGCCGACGACACGCAGCATCAGTCCGGCGCCGTTGGGAAGCGTCGAGACGCCGGAGACGGCGCGCGGCCGCTCATCGCCGAAACTGACGCCGACCCGCTCGCGGATGCGCTCGGCGACGGCCGGCGGCGTGATGCAGAGGATGTTGGCAAAGGCATCGTAACCGCCCATCACCGCGGCAAAATCGATGGTCTCGTTGCCCTTCTCGATCAGCACCTTTTCGGTGAACAGCTTGCGTCCGTCGGGCCGGCGGGCATTGACGGTCATCGACAGCAGGTCGAAGCCGAAACGTTCGCTTTCATGATGGTGCTTGCGGCCGGTCATCATCATCTCGCCATAGAGCAGCGTCGCCTCCTCGTGGACCACGAGATCGGTGTCGTTGATGAAGCGCGAGCCGCGATAGGGAATGGTGAAGTCCGGCAGGAATTCGAGATAGGCGTCCTTCTCAAGCGTCACCGTCTGGTGCTGCGAGGCGTAGTTGGCGTCCATCTGGTGAATGCGGTTGGCGCCCTGCGAGGTCACCTGGGCGCACGCTCCCTCGCCCACCGAAATGTCGATCGTGTAGCGATCGCCCTGCAGGATGCCGCCGCCGATCGAGATGATCGAGCAGATCGGCAGTTCCGGCATAGCCTCATCCCAGTAGAGCGCCTGCTGCACCAGAAGCGGCGTCATCCGGTAGAGATCGGACAGCACCGAACGGCCGCCTCGGACCGAAAAGCCGAGGCGCAGCGCCCCGATCTTTCCGGGGCCGGCGGCCCGCATCTGCGCGGGCTCGGTCTTGTAACCGCTCAGTTCCCGGTATTCGTCGATCCGGCGCAGGCGTTCGTGGAGGCTCATGAAATCACTCTGCGGCTTCGCCGGCTGCGGGCGTCACGTCGAACAGCGCCATGTCCATGATCAGCTTCATCAGTTCGTCGACGCCCTCGCCGGTCTTGCAATTGGTGAACACGAACGGCTTCTTGCCGCGCATCAGCCTGGAATCGCGGTCCATGACGCCGAGGTCCGCGCCGACGTAAGGGGCGAGATCGGTCTTGTTGATGACGAGAATATCCGACTGGCAGACGCCGGCGCCGTTCTTGCGCGGGATCTTGTCGCCGGCGGCAACGTCGATGACGTAGATGTAGAAATCGGCGAGCGCCGGGCTGAAGGTCAGCGTCAGGTTGTCGCCGCCCGATTCGATCAGGATGACGTCGCTGTCGGGGTATTTCTCCTCCAGTTCCTCGACCGCGGCGATGTTCATCGACGGGTCCTCGCGCACGGCGGTGTGCGGGCATGCCCCTGTTTCAACGCCGACGATCTTTTCCTCGACCAATACGCCCTTGAGCGTGCGCCGCACCTGCTTGGCGTCCTCGGTGGTGACGACGTCGTTGGTGATGATCAGCGGCTTGACGCCAAGCTCGATCAGACGCGGCGTGATGGTTTCGATCACGGCCGTCTTGCCCGATCCGACCGGGCCGCCAATGCCGATACGCGTGATTTTCTTCATTGTGCCAATCCTTTTCGCCGGCCTTTTTCACCGGCCTTTTTCGCCGGTCAGTTCATGAACAGCCGGACATGGGTTTTGGTGTGATGGGCCACCAGGACATCGAAGACCGGCGCGAAGCCGGACATTTCATCGAGTTCCAGACCGCTGACGCGCTCGTAATCGTCCCCGACGCGGCCCTGCACGGAAAACAGGATGCGCTGGGTATCGAGATGATCGATCCGCATCAGCCGCACCGCAGCACTCATGATCATGGCCGAAACGCCATATTGATGGACCACGAAGGCCTGTTTCTCATCCGCGCCCATATGGGCAAGCGCCATGGCCTGGCCGATGGGAAAACAGCCGGGCGTATTGCCCGCCTTGATGTCGGCCAGCCAGCGCTCAAGATCAGGAAAACTGCTGATCTTGAGTGAAAGCTCGGCGAATTTGCGCCCCATGCGCGCCAGCATCATCTGCTGTTCCTCGCCAACGCGGCGGTTCCACAATTCCCGGTCGGCCTCAAGCACCGCGTCATAAACGCCGCTCATGGCTGACCGATGGGCATGCAGGAAGGCGATGCCATCCATGTTCGAGGCCTGACGGACGACCGTTTCGACGAACCGCTCAAGGCTTTTCGCATCGCTGACGACGCCGGTCTGGATCGCGGATTCCAGTCCGTTGGAAAACGCGAACGCTCCCACGGGAAGCGTCGAATCGGAAAACTGCAGAAGACGCGCAAGCAGGATCATCTCGTGTTCGCAGTGGGCCCGGCCGTTATTCTTGTCTGACATTCCCTGCCCCGTGCCTTGCGCTCAGTGATGGTGATCGCCGTGCTCGTGATGATGATGGTGCGGCGTCGCATCGGCGCCGGCAAACAGCATTCGCACCTCGCGCGCGTCGAGCTTGGCGGCGATCTCCTCGCCCGGCGCGAAGCGGCTCGTCACGCCTTCGAAGGCATGGGTCTTCATCACCGAGGCCATGACCTTCTGATCGACCGAGAGCGGCACATAGACCGTGCTGCCCTTGATCACCGCCGGCCAATGCTGGTTGCCGAGCCCGTGGCCCAGTTCGAAGCACACCCGCAGGATTTCCTGCGGCGCGAGCGTTTCGAGCCCTTCGAGCTCGATCACCATGACCTCTTTCAGCGCGATCTGCGCGGCGATGATGGTGTTGCTGGCCTCGTCGTAATAAAGGACGTCGCCATTGTGGAGATGCTCCGAGCGCGGCAGCGAGATCGCCAGCTCGGTTCCGCCCTCGCTCGCCTTGCGCAGGCGGTTCTTGGGCGCTTCCCACTGTTCGAGCGCGAGGTAGTCGACCGTCGCCTCGTGGGAGCGCTTGTGCCAGTCGGCATCCTTCAGGTTGCCAAGGATTTTTTCGACAAGGATCATGGTGTTCGCCGCATTCTCTGCGCCTGGAAAGGACAGCCTTCCGGCTGAACTTTCCGGCGTCGTTGTTGGTGGACGTACCGGGCGAAGACATGCTCCGCCCGGCCATCGAAACTAGCTGAAGAAGTGGAGCTGGTTCAACGGAATGGTCGTCGCCGGCTCGACGGTCGCGTGCTTGCCGTCCACGGTGACCGCGAAGGTTTCCGGATTGACCTCGATCTCCGGCAGGGCGCTGTTGCGCACCATCGAGCTCTTGCTGATCGTGCGGGTGCCATAAACCGGGACGACCTGCGACCGGAGCTGGTAGCGGTCAACGATACCGTCCTCATAGCCCGCCAGCGATGTGAACGTGACGCGGGTCTTCGGCAGCGCCGAGCCATATGCGCCAAACATCGGACGGTAGAGAACCGGCTGCGGCGTCGGCAGCGAGGCGTTCGGATCGCCCATCAGCGCCCAGGAGATCAGGCCGCCCTTGATCACCATTTTCGGCTTTGCGCCGAAGAAGGCCGGCTCCCAGAGCACGAGGTCGGCCATCTTGCCGACTTCGACCGAGCCGATCACATGGCTGACGCCCTGCGCGATTGCCGGGTTGATCGTGACCTTGGCAACGAAGCGCAGGACGCGCTCGTTGTCATTGCCGGAGCTGTCACCGTCATAGGCGCCCATCCGGTCCTTCATCAGATGCGCGGTCTGGATGGTGCGCGCCCAGTTCTCGCCGACGCGGCCCATGGCCTGGCTGTCGCTGGACAGGATCGAGATCGCGCCGAGATCATGCAGCACGTTTTCCGCCGCGATGGTTTCCGGGCGGACGCGGCTTTCGGCGAAGGCGACGTCGGTCGGGATCTTCGGGCTGAGATTGTGGCAGATCATCGTCATGTCGAACAATTCGGCCTGCGAATTGATGCCATAGGGCAGCGTCGGGTTGGTCGAGCTCGGAATGACGTTGGACTGGCCGGCGACGCGGATGATGTCCGGAGCATGACCGCCGCCGGCGCCTTCCGTGTGGTAGGTGTGGATCGTCCGGCCTTCGAAGGCGGCGATCGTGTTTTCGACGAAGCCGGCCTCGTTCAGCGTGTCGGTGTGGATGCAGACCTGGACGTCGAAGTCATCGGCGGTCCGAAGCGCCGTGCGGATCGCCTCCGGCGTGCTGCCCCAGTCCTCGTGGATCTTGAGCCCCATGACACCGGCGCGAAGCTGCTCTTCCATCGGCAGGCGCGCCGAGCAGTTGCCCTTGCCGAGAACGCCGGCATTGACCGGCCAGCCGTCGAAGGACCGCAGCATCATCTCGACATTCCAGGTGCCGGGGGTGATGGTGGTGCCGTTGGTGCCGTCGGTCGGGCCGATGCCGCCGCCGAACAGCGTGGTGACGCCGTTGGAAAGCGCCGCTTCCGCCTGCTGGGGCGAGATGAAGTGGACGTGGGCGTCGATGCCGCCGGCCGTCAGGATCAGGTGCTCGCCGGAGATCGCGTCCGTGCCCGGCCCGAGCGCCAGGCCCGGCGTGACGCCCGACATGGTGGACGGGTTTCCGGCCTTGCCGATCGCGCAGATATTGCCGTTCTTGACGCCGACATCGGCCTTGATGACGCCCTGCACGGGGTCGAGGATGGTGACGTTGGTGATGACGAGATCGGGGGCGCCCGCGGCACTGGTGAGCTCGTTGTCGTAGCCCATGCCGTCGCGCAGCGTCTTGCCGCCGCCATAGACGGCTTCCTCGCCATAGACACGGAGGTCCTTCTCGATCTCGATGTAGAGGTCGGTGTCGCCGAGACGGATCTTGTCGCCCGTCGTCGGGCCGTAGAGGTCGGAATACTGCTGTCTTGAAATCTTGGCCATTTCAAAAATCCTGTCGAATGAGGTTGTACCGGGCGGTTACTTGGCGGACTTGAAGCCGTATTTTTCAACGCGCTCCATCGCATCGGCCAGCCGAGGACGGGAATCATTGTAGCTCTCGTCGCCAACCCAGCCGTTCACCAGACCGTTGAAGCCAAGCACCCGCTGCTTGCCCTGGTAGGGAACAAGGGTGACCTCTTTCTCATCGCCCGGCTCGAAGCGCAGGGCGGTCGTTGCAGGAATGTTCAGGCGCTTGCCGAAGGCCTGCTCGCGGTCGAATTCCAGCGCGGCATTGACCTCGAAGAAATGAAAGTGCGAACCGACCTGGATCGGCCTGTCGCCGGTATTGCGCACCTTGAGCGTGGTCGTCGGATAGCCGGCGTTGATCTCGATATCGCCCTTGCCGAGAACCAGCCCACCGACCGGCGTTTTCTTGTCATTCGTCATGTCGAAGCCCTCACTGAATGGGATCATGGATGGTGACGAGACGGCTGCCATCGGTGAAGACGGCCTCCACCTGCACGTAGGGGATCATGTCGACGACCCCTTCCATCACATCGTCGCGCGTGATTTCCTTGCGCGCGATTTCCATGACCTCCTCGACGGTCTTGCCCGCGCGGGCGCCGTTCAGCGCGGCCACGGAAATGAGCGAGACGGTTTCGGGGTGGTTGAGCTTCAGACCCTGATCCTTGCGCTGCTGCGCGACCTGCGCGAGCGTGTAGATCATCAGCTTGTCGATCTCTCGAGGCGTGAAATGCATATAAGTCTCCCCTGTCACAATGGCTGGATGCGCACCCGCGTGGCCTTCAGCAACAAGCGTGTTTTCTGGCGATTCGCGCCGGGTAAACACTTGAAGAATTACGATTTTCTCTCTTTCGCCCTGCGCCGGAAACATCTACCGGAATGCAGGGGGCCGAAGAGGAACCGCTTTGATCTGAAGTCCCGCTTTGTGAGGGCAAGGATATGGCCAAACATGTTCTGCGATAAACTGTCAGATATGACAGTTGTCAGGTTTTGCGGACCGGCGCATCATGCATTGCTTGTGGTCGGCGCGCCCAGACCGGCATCTCCGGGCGGCGCTGTCGGCGACCGACCTTTCCACGCGTTAAAGCAGGTTCTCGACCGGAAATGCGCTTCATCGATTTTGGCGGAAGAGGTCGAAGCGCGGGCGTGATGGCGCTCGCCATCATCGCGCCCTGGGTCGCGGGCATCGCCGCGGGCGCGACTTCCCATGGCATGGTGGCCTCGTTCGGGGCCTATCTGCTGGGCGTGTCGTTTCCCCGCCTTCCGCCCTCCGGCCGGGCTCCGCTGCTGTTCGCCTCGGCCATCGCCATCAGTCTCTTCGCTACGCTGGGCGCTTCCGTTTCGCTGGGGTCCGGCCTGTTTTTCGCCGGCGCGGTGATCGCGGCGCTGGCGCAATGCCTCGGCGAATTGAAAGGCGGCTATCTTCGCCTGCCGATCGCCCTTGGCGCGCTCGCCTATTTTCTTTCGGTCGGTCAGGTGCCTGCCGGAGGGATTACCGCCTACGGCCTGAGCTTTCTTGCCGGAACGCTCTGGGCAGGCATTTTCGTCAGCCTTGCCATTCCGACCGCCACGTCGCCGCCCGAAAGCGGTAGGCTCGCACTTGCGGCAGATCCCGGCCAGCGTCGCTTTGCGGCGGGCATGGTCGCGGTCTCCCTCGCGGGAAGCGGCCTCGCCTCCCTGATACCCGGCACGCATCCGTGCTGGCTTCCGGCAGCCGGGCTCAGGGTGATGAAGCCGACGCGGCAGCAGACGCTCTACCGGATGAGGGCAAGGGGGCTCGGCACCACGCTTGGCGCCGCAGCCGGCGGCCTGATCCTCGGCCTTTCCCCCGTCCCGTGGCTCCATGCCGCCCTTGTTGGGTCCCTCGTGTTCGCCATGCTGATGATCGGCGCGAAGAAATACGCGCCGTGGTCGTTCTGCCTGACCGCGATCGCGCTTGCTTTCAACCTGCAGGCGGATGGCAGCGTTCTCGCGATCACGGCGAACCGGGTGCTGCTGACGATCGGCGGGATCGCGCTCGCCGCGCTGATACTGCCGCTACTGGCCGGCACTGCGGCTTCCGCCAGAAAAGCCTGAGCGGACGGACAGAAGTGATCAGGCGCCCTCGCCGCCCGGCTCGCTGTCGTCCACCGGGATCAGGACCAGCTTGCCATGGAGCACATGACGCTCCGTGATCACGTGATCGGCGAGGTGTTTCACCACGCCCGGCTCGCCCCTGAGGATCGAGACTTCGAGGCAGCGGTCATGGTCGAGATGGACATGGGTGCTGACGACCGAGAGGTCGTGGTCGTGATGGAAGGTGTTGGTCAGCCGGCGCGCCAGATCGCGCGCCTCGTGATCATAGACATAGCTCAACACGCCGATGCAGTCTCCGACCGCGCCGCTGTCGACGAGGGTCTGCTGCATGCCGGCCCGCGTCAGGTCGCGGATCGCCTCGGAGCGGTTCTGGTAGCCGCGCTCCCGGACGACCTTGTCCAGCTCGTCCATCAGATCGTCGTCGAGGGTCACGGTGACACGCTGCATCGCTCGGTTTCCTTCATTGCTCGGCCAGCCCCTTGATAACCGCCTTCCCGCTATTCGCCAACCGCCGATCGGCCGACCGGACAAAGACGATCAGAGCGTGACGACGCGCCCGGACAGGCGGGCGAGCAGGGGACGGTCATGGCTGATGACGAGCATGCCGAGATTGCGTTTGCGCACCGCGCCAATGAGAGCGTCCCAGATTTGGGCCTGGGTCAGCGGATCGAGCGGCGCCGAGATCTCGTCGGCAACGAGGTATCGGGTGCGCGGGCCGAGCGCGCGCAGCACCGCGATCCGCTGCAGTTCCCCGCCCGAAATCTCGTGCGGGAAACGGTCGTACCAGTTCTTCGAAACGCCGAGCGCCTGCCGCGTCTCCTCGTCGGGCGACCAGCCCTCCGCGATGATCCGACCCACCGTCCAGCGCGGATCGACGGCGAAGATCGGCGACTGGTGGAGGTACTGCACCGTGTTGTAGCCCTTTGCATGGGCCTTGCCATCGACCAGAACCTGGCCGGAGGCCGGCCTGTGATATCCGGCGAGAAGACGTCCCAGCGTCGATTTGCCGGCGCCCGACCGGCCCGTGAGGCCGACGATCTCGCCCGGGCGGATAAAAATATCGAACCCGTCGACCACCGGCGCGCGCGCGCCGTAACCGAACCGGACGCGTCTTGCCTCAAGCATGATCGCCACCCCGAAATTCGTTCTGCGGCAAGGCCCGCCACAAGACGCGCGCATAGGCCGTGCGCAGCCCGCCGCCGCCGCCCGAAAAACCGGCGGCGTCTTCCTCGCCTTCGAGCCGGCCATCGCGGATCAGGCAAACCCGGTCGGCATAGGAAAGCGCCGAGGCAAGCGAGTGCGTAACCAGCAGAACGCCCTTGCCATCGTTCGCAAGCCGGCGAAGCCGCGCCAGCACGACATCGGCATTGTCGTCATCGAGCCCGCTCGTCGGCTCGTCGGCGACGATCAGATCCGGATCGCCGATGGTCGCGATCGCCATCAGCATGCGCCGCGCCATGCCGCCGGAAAGCTGGTGGGGAAAGGCATTGCCCGCTTCCTCCCCGAGCCCGAACCGCGCGAGGGTTGCGGCAAGGCGGGCATCATCCGCCGTAGCACCCGCCCGCCGCGCCGCCCAGCGAAGCTGGCTGATGCAGCGCGCCATCGGATCGAGATGGCTGATCGATTGCGGCATCAGCGCCATGCGCCGCCCGAGCAGCGAGGGGCGGCTGTCCCGGTCGACGATCCGGCCCTCGAAGCGGATCGCGCCTGAGGTCAACGCATTCGGGGGAAGGACGCCGAACAGCGCATGGGCGATCAGGCTCTTGCCGCCGCCAGAGGCGCCGATCAGGGCCACCACCTCGCCGCGCCGTACGGAAAAACCGATACCGCTGACGACCGGTATCTCCCGCGTCGAAAGCAGGCCGCTGTAGCGGCGGAAGCCGATGCCAAAATCGTGGAAGGAAAGGAGCGTCATGTTTCGGCCGTCCTTGGATCGAGGATGAGACGAAGGCCGTTGCCGACCGCATCGAAGCAGAGGACGAGCGCGAGCAGGCAGAGGCCGGGAAACAGGCCGAGCCACCATTTCCCGGCGGTCAGGTAGCGCATCGAATCCGCCAGCATGACCCCGATCGCCGGCCGCGTCGGGTCGAGGCCGAACCCCAGGAAGGTCAGGCTCGCCTCGTGCAGGATCGCATGCGGAAACATCAGGACGAGGCCGACCAGCATCTGCGGCAGCAGATGCGGCAGGATGTGGCCGATGCCGATCGCGGCCCAGGACCGGCCGAAATGCCGGGCCGACACGACATAGGGCGCCTGCCGGATCTGCAGCACTTCCGCCCGCAATATCCGCGTCAGGCGCGGCCAGTGGGTGAGCGCGACGGCAAGCGTCACCGCAACCGGCCCGCCGCCAAGGGCAAAGCAGATCAGGATCAGCAGCACCAGATGCGGCAGACCGATCGCGGCATCCACCAGTAGCGACACCAGCCCGTCGACCCATTTGCCTCCGACGATGGAGACGATCGCCAGAACCGTGGCGATCACCACCGAACAGGCCGAGGCCACAAGCCCCACCCAGAGACTGGTGTTGAGGCCCTTCACCGTACGCGCCATCATGTCGTGCCCCATCTGGTCGGTTCCGAACCAGTGCTGCCAGTCCGGCGAAGCCAGCCGCGCGGCGAAATCGGGGGCGATTCCGGCCGACCCCGCCATCAGCGCGGCAACGGGAACGAACAGGATCAGCGCCAGCCCGATCGCGGCGACCGAGAGCGTCCAGACCCTGTTGCCCATGCGCGGCAGGATCATCGGTTCCGGCGCGGGCGTCTGGCAGGTTTCAGCCATGCACGCCTCCCGCTGCGAATTCCGCCTCCCGGATCCGAGGATCGACCAGATGATAGAGCATGTCCGCGATCATGTTGCCGACCGAGACGAACAAAGTGAGGAACAGGGTGATTGCAAGCAGCAGCGGCACGTCGCCACGGACGCCGGCGGCAACGGCGGCCTGGCCAAGGCCCGGATAGGCGAAGACCTGCTCCGCAAGGATCGAACCGCCGAACAGTTCGCCGAGCGAGGCAAACAGGATTGTGATCGCCGGCAGCGCCGCATTGCGCACCCCGTGCCGGAGCACGACGTCCCATTTCCCCGCCCCTTGCGCGCGGGCGTAAAGGGCGGCATCGAGCTGCAGGATCTCGGCGATCTTCGCCCGCGTGTGCAGCGCGACCTGCGCGACGCCGAGCAGGGTGAGAGCCGCAAGCGGAAGGGCGAGATGCTGCAGCCGCTCGGCGAACGTGACGTCGGCCGGCACGACGCCGAGCGGCCCGGCGCAACAGACAGGCGACCAGCCAAGCGCGACGGCAAACACGATCAGCAGCAGGATCGCGATCCAGAAAGTCGGCGCAGCGGAGAGAAAATAGGCATAGAGCCGGATCACCCGATCGAGCCACGACCCCGCATTCGCGCCGGCAACGACCCCGAGCACAAAACCGAAAATGCCGGAGAACAGCCATGCGAGCCCGACGAGCGGCAGCGACGTCCAGAAACGCGCGGCGATCACCTCGGCAACCGGCGCATTGTAGATCATCGAAAAGCCGAGATCGCCGTGAAGCAGGTTCCCGGCCCAGAGCACAAACTGCGCCAATGGCGGCTGATCGAGCCCCCAGCGCGCCGCGATCAGGTTGCGCTGTTCCGGGCCGACTCGTGCGATGTCGATGCCGAGATAGGCATTGACCGGGTCGACCGGGGAGACCTTGGCGAGCGTGAAGGCCACGACGGCAACCAGCAGCAGCACGGCCGCGAGCCGCGCGATGCGCGTGGCAAGGAACCTGAAGACGGGGCGGAAGGCAGGGTTACTCACACGTCCATTTCCATTGTTCGATCATCGCGGTCATCGGCCATCCATGGCCGTGCGGCTCGATCTGGGTATCGCCGGGATCAAGGCAGTCATTGACGAAATAGACATGATCGAGATTGACGAGCCAGGCCCAGCCGGCAAGGCCCTTCGCGGAAAATCCCGTTTCCCCGTCCCATTCCGCCGCCTGCCAGTCGGGGTAGGACGCCTCCAGGCTCGCCGAGTGCTGGGCATCGGCGAAATGGGTATCGACGGTTTCGTCGGAAAAATAGCCGGGATTGTAGAATTCGATGCCGCCCCAGGCCGAATTATAGAGGCTGTAGACCTCGAGCGGACTGTGGCTGCCCCAGCCGAACATCACCGGTTGGCGATGGTCGACGCGCCCGATCTGCTCCCAGGTCGCGCCCATCGGCCGGGCGGCGATCCCGAGCGACTTCAGCTGTTCGGCAGTGACGATCGCGAGAGCCTGGCGGACGGAATCGGAGGCCGGAAAATAGATATCGAAGGTGGCGCGCACGCCATCGCGGACGCGGACGCCGTCATCGCCGACGACCCAGCCCGCCTTGTCCAGCAATGCGCGCGCGCCATCCGGGTCATGGGCGACGGCGGCCTCGGGATTGGACCATGGCAGTCCGTCGGCGGGCCCGTAGGCCGGACGGCCGTATCCGTTCAGCGCCACCTCGACGAGTTGCTTTCTGTCGACGCCGAGATTGATGGCGCGGCGGATGGCGATGTCGGAGGTCACTTCACTGCCCACCGCCTCGCCGTTGATGACGCCGGGAGCGGTCATCGGAAACGAGAGACCGCGATTGTCGACGGACGGCACGACGAGCTTGCGGAACCCGTCGATGCTGTCGTCTGCCATCAGGGCCGGAACCGAGACCATGTCGACCTGGCCAGTGCGGGCAGCCGCAAGGCTGGTATCCTCGCCGGAAAACACGAAGGTCACCCGGTCGAAGGCGGGCTTTTGACCATAATAACCGGGATTGGCCTCGACGATGAGCTGCTCCCCCTCCACCCACGAAACCAGCCTGAAGGGACCGGAGCCGATCGGGTTGCGGGCATAGCCGGGGCCGTAACTGTGCGATGGCACGATGCCCAGCGAATAGAAATTCTCGGAAAACGTCACCCAGGGGTGCTTCAGGCGGATTGCCACCGTCAGATCGTCGATCGCCTCGGCGCTTTCCATCACCGTCAGATCGAGCGCGCCGCCGGCTTTCGCCGCCTCGTTGTAGGTGAAGGCCACGTCTTCGGCCGAAAGCGGCGTGCCATCGCTGAAGGTCACGCCGGGCCGCAACGTGATGGTCCAGACCAGCCTGTCATCGGAGAGCGACCACCCGCTGGCGAGGTCGGGAACGGTGTCGAGGGCGGCGTCGCGCTTCAGCAGCGTCGACTGAAACAGCGGATGGCCGTAGCGCCCCCAGCCCAGCAACGGATCATAGCCAGTGTCCGGCTCGCCGCCGATGGCAAGGATGAGGTCAGTTTTGGCAAAGGCCGGCGGCGCGGCAACGAGCAGGCCCGACACGAGAAATACGCTTGCCCTGAAACCCAATCCTGTCATGAAAAGCCCCGGTTCGAGAGTGACAGCCAATCAGCACAAGTATGACATCAATGACGAAACATCATACTCATTCATGATCGATAGTCGATCCCTTGCCAAAGCGAAACTGTCAGAATTGACAGTCATCATTTAACAATATTAGTATGTTCTAAAACAGGTAGTTAGGGGGAAGAAATGCTGCGACCACTATCCGAAGACGTGAGCAGGATAGCTTTCGCCCGGAACCTTCCTGAGCTCAAGACCGCCTTCACCCTGGGTCTGAACAGGCTGGGCTTCATCAGCTACAACATCAGCGTCAACAGGTCATCACCCTCAGAGTTCATGGAAAAACCGACACTCACGACCTGGACGACGAAAGAGCTGGACACTTACGTCAACGACAAATGGTCCGGACGCGATCCGCTGATGATGCACCTGGAGCTCAACAAGACCCCGCTCCTGTGGCACCAGAAAAACTGGGACACGTCCGACCATCAGGAATATTATGACTATGTGCGCTTCCAGGGGATCACCGGCGGCCTGACGCTGCCGCTGCCGGCGCTCGACGGAAAATCCAGCGCGATCACCCTGCTGTCGATCGACAAAATCCCACAATGCCCCCACGTCATCGATGCGGTCACGATCCTGTCGAGCGTCGCGGTGGCGCGTATGGCGGCTTTCAAGGAAGGCCAGTTCTCCGAATACGATATCCGCCGTTTCAAGCTGCTGTCGGACCTTCAGGTCGAGATCCTGAACTGGATGGCCAAGGGCAAGACGAACAACGAAATTTCGAGCATCGTCGGCCGCTCGGAACGCGCGATCGCCTACCACGTGAGTGAGATTCTCGCCAAGCTCGATGTCACCTCGCGGGCCCAGGCCGCCGCCTTCTATGCCGCGATGGGGTTCAGCGATTGACGGGACCGCCGCCGTCGCGCCCGGAAGACGCGACGGTCGCTTTCCGACGTTAGATTTATTTGTTTTCGTTTGTCTTTTCGGAAAAACCGGATTCCACTTTTCCCTGACAAACTCTAGTGGTGGAAGCCGGAGGCCTCTTCACTGGAAACCGACCTGACGATCGGATGCGCCTTGAAGTATTCCACCGACGCCGCAATGTCGCGAATCAGAAGCGAGCAGAGGTCGATGCTGACACCGTTGCGCACCAGAATGCGCTGGACCGCCTGGTTCTCGCAATTGGCGGGAAGCGTGTAGGCCGGAACCTGCCAGCCGCGCGAGCGCAGCCGGTCGGCAAGGTCGAACAGCGTGTAATCGGTCTTCAGCCCTTCCTTGAGCTTCCATGACACCGCCGGGATGCCGCGTTTCATGTCGCCGTCGAACACGATATCGACAAGGCCGGACTTTTCCAGCTCGGCGGCAAGATAGGCCGCGCTGCGATAGCAGGCCTCATGCACCTTGCGATAACCGTCCCGACCGAGACGAAGGAAATTGTAGTACTGGCAGACGACCTGGCCACCCGGTCGCGAGAAGTTCAGCGTGATGTCCCGCATATTGCCGCCGAGGTAATTGACCCAGAAAATCATTTCCTCGGGAAGGTCCTGCTCCTCGCGCCACACGACCCAGCCCACGCCAAGCGGCGCCAGACCGAACTTGTGGCCGGAAGCATTGATCGACTTCACCCGCGGAATGCGGAAATCCCACTCGAGTTCCGGCGCGCAGAACGGCGCCAGGAAGCCGCCGCTGGCGCCATCCACATGGATCGGGATATCGAGCCCGGTGCGCACCTGAAGGTCATCCAGCGCGTCCGCGACGGCCTTCACCGGCTCGTACTCGCCCGTGAAGGTGACGCCGAGGGTCGGCACCACACCGATCGTGTTCTCGTCGCAGAGCTTCAGCACTTCCTCGGGCGTCATCAGAAGCCGGCCGTTTTCCATCGGGATCTCGCGATGCTCGATATCCCAGTAGCGCGTGAACTTGTGCCAGCAGATCTGCACCGGCCCGGTGATCAGGTTGGGCTTGTCGGTGGGCTTGCCCGCGGCCTTGCGCCGCGCTTCCCAGCGCCGCTTCATCGCCAGCCCGCCCAGCATCGCGGCTTCGGAGGACCCCGTGGTCGAGGCCCCGGTCGCAGGCCCCGACGGCGCGTTCCAGAGGTTGGCGAGCATGCTCACGCATCGCGCCTCGATCTCGGCGGTCTGCGGATACTCGTCCTTGTCGACCATGTTCTTGTCGATGCAGTCATCCATCAACTGATGGACTTCGGGCTCTTCCCAGGTCTGGCAGAAGGTCGCGAGGTTCTGGCGGGCATTGCCGTCCATCATCAACTCGTCCTTGACCGCGGCATAGGCCGAACGCGGGGAGCGGACTTTCTGCGGGAATTCCGACTTGGGCAGGACGGTCAGGAAATCCGCTGAACCGTAGGTTTCGTCATTCGGATCGAACAGGTCGTCTTCGGCAGGTTTGTCGGCCACAGGTCTCTCCCTAATCAGAACTTCGATAAAAGAAGTACCGACCCGTTGACTCGGGGTCAAGGAGTGACAGTAAGTTGATACTATCTCATGCGCAGCGTTCGTCGCCGTGGCGACCTTCGAAAAACTTTAATCCTGACCCGCTATAGCTGCGGGCCAGAGGCGCAAACAGCCGACGACAGAGAGGGCGCAGCCAGCCGCGCCGACGGAAACGGGAGACGACAGGATGACCGATATTGCCAGTTCCATGCTTGCGCCGGAAAGACCGGTGGAAACGATCTGGGATGCCGATCCGCTGCTTCTCTCCCCTGACCTGACGTGCTCGGAGGCGACA
This sequence comes from Martelella sp. NC20, assembly GCF_013459645.1. Taxonomy (NCBI): domain Bacteria; kingdom Pseudomonadati; phylum Pseudomonadota; class Alphaproteobacteria; order Hyphomicrobiales; family Aurantimonadaceae; genus Martelella; species Martelella soudanensis. The sequence goes on along the minus strand of NZ_CP054861.1, from coordinate 2,608,569 downwards.
AAACGTTTTGCCGGACGAAGCGGTTTTTTCCACACCAGTGCCTGCGTGGTTGACGGCAACGGGCATTTTCTCGGCATCGTCAGCCTGCGTGACTGCCTCAACGGGAGCGTAGACAGCCCCGTCGAGCAGGTCATGACGAGAAAGGCGCCGACAGTGCGGCGCGGCGAAGCCGAGGCGGAGCGCACATCCTATGACATGATCGACCGCGACATCGATCTCATGCCCGTGCTCGAAAAGGATGGCCGCGTGGCCGGCGTGGTGCATGCCGAAAAGGCCAAGGCCTTTCTGGTCGAGGAACTGCATGAGGATGCCGACCGCTGGGTCGGCATCGCGGGCGGCATGAAGGACGATTATTTCGATCATACCGTCTGGACCGACTTCCGCCGACGCGTTCCCTGGGTGCTCGCGCTCGCCGTGGCCGGCCTCGCCGCGGGTTATGTCGTTCATATCTACGAGGACGCGCTCGATGCGCTCGTGATCCTCGCGCTCTACATGCCGATGGTGGCCGATACCGGCGGCAATGTCGGCACCCAGTCGGCGAGCCTGGTGACGCGCGCGCTCACGACCGGCGACGTCAAGGCCCGCGAGGCGCTGTGGATATTGTGGCGGGAAATGCGCGTCTCCCTGCTGATGGCGGGCACATTGTTCCTGTTCGCCTTCCTGAAGGTGCTGCTGATCTCGAACGCCGCCGACGTGCCCGACACCATGACGCTGGAGGCAATCGGCCTTGCGATCGCCATCGCGCTCGCCGCCCAGGTCATTTCCGCGACCCTGATCGGCGCCGTTCTGCCGCTCGCTGCCATCGCCGTCAGGCAGGACCCGGCGGTCGTGTCCGGCCCGGCCCTGACCACGATCGTCGACCTGACGGGGCTGCTGCTCTACTTCACCATCACCGCCTCCATGCTCGGGCTGGCCGCACCGTAGCGGAACCCCATTTGCCGCTACACGGCATGCCCGCCATTGATTTTCGGCGGGTTCACCCCTACTAAAAATCATGGGGTCAGGCAGTGACATTCCGTAAGTCTCAAATTTCGATCTACCGAGGGCAGGTACAATGCGGATCGCTATTCCAGGGAATATGTTCCCACGCCAGGGGACCGCAAATCCGCCCCGCATGCTCGCCGGCGCCCTGCGCGCGATCTCGCTTTGCCTCCTGCTGGTGGCCATCGCCGGCTGCGGAAAGCGCCCCGGAACCGAAGTCCTCTACCCCCATCCGGATGCCGTCGCGGCGCGGAGCGTCACCATCTACGTCGCGACGACGCGGGAGCCCGCCGAAAATCGCGTCGACGGCTTCACCCGGGAGCGCGAGGACGAGTTGAGCTACGCCGAATTCGTGATCTCGATCCCGCCGGGCCATGTATCCGGCGAAATCGAATGGCCCATTTCCCGCAAGGCCCGTCCGGACGAGGATTTCACCGTGATCCGCCATACGGCGCTGTCCAGGGCCGCTTTCGACAGCCGGATCGGAAGGGCCGCCCGCCCGAACGGCAATGCGGCGATGTTTGTCCACGGCTTCAATGTCAGTTTCCAGGAAGCGCTGTTCCGGCTCGCGCAGCTCTCGACCGATTCCAACATCTCCGGCGTGCCGATCCTGTTTTCCTGGCCCTCGCAGGCCCGCGTCCTCGACTATGCGACCGACAGGGAATCCGCGACCTTTTCCCGCGACGGCCTGACCGACGTGCTTCGTCAGGTCACCTCTCAGTCGGCCGTGCGCTCGGTTCTGCTGTTCGGCCACAGCATGGGGGGCTGGCTGACCATGGAAGCGCTCAGGCAGCTCAGCCTTGAGGGCGACGCCAAGGCGCTCGGGAAACTCAATGTCATCCTGGCGGCGCCCGATATCGACGAAGACGTATTCGCGACCCAGGTCAACGCCATCGGACCGCTCGATCCGCCGCTGATGGTGCTGGTTTCGGGTGATGACTATGCATTGCGCGTTTCCCGCCTGCTGCAGGGCAACCGCCAGCGCGCCGGGCAATTCGACATCACCGATCCGGAGGTCGTGGAAGCCGCCGAGGAGATGAATATCCTGCTGCTCGACATTTCATCGATTTCCTCCAGCGATGCCCTGCGCCACAGCCGCTACACCGCCATGGCGGCGATATACTACGAGCTGGAAGACGATGACGACCTGCTCGGCGGCGGATTTCGCCGGGCGGGCGGGCGCTTCTTCACGCCCGTGCCGGCCGCCGAAAAGCCATCGCCCTGACCGTGCGATCCAGGAAAGATCGCAAAGAGCAGGCTCACATCCCGCCGGCCCTGCTTGCTTTGAAACGTGGCACTTTCGAGATGCCCCCGACTTGCAATTGCGTTGATCTTCACAAACAATTGGCCGCACATAATCAATCGCATGGGGAGGAAATATGCGCGCCGGCTCCAAATACCAGCACCTTGTCCACAACGCTGGCTGCCCGTGCCACACGCCTGAGGTCATCCGGCTGAACGAGAGGCTGATGCAAGGCGTCAACCGGCGCTCGGTCCTCAAGGCCATCTTCGCGGCGGCGGCGACCAGCGCGCTCGGCGCGGTCCCATCCTTTGCCGCCGATGGCGATCGCGCCACCCTGTTTTCGAATGTCAGGATATTCGACGGCGTTTCGAACGCGCTTGTGGAGGGCCGGAACGTTCTCGTGCGCGGCAATCGCATCGAGGCGCTGATTCCGGTCAGCGAGGACGTGGCCGATGCCGACGTCATCGATTGCGGCAACCGGGTGCTGATCCCGGGCCTGATCGATTCGCACTGGCATTCACTGCTTTGCGCCATTCCGATGCAGACTGCCGTGACCGCGCAGGTCCCCTATGTCCATCTGGTGGCGGCCAACGAATCGGAAAAGACGCTGATGCGCGGCTTCACCACGGTGCGCGACGTCGGCGGGCCGTCCTTTGCGCTGAAGCGCGCCATCGATGGCGGCAAGGCGATCGGGCCGCGAATCTATCCTTCCGGCGCGATGATCTCCCAGACCTCCGGCCACGGCGATTTCCGGGCGCAATACGAGATACCGGCCTCCGACCAGTCAAATCTCAGCCATGCCGAGGAAGCGGGCATCTCTTCGATCGCAAACGGGGTGCCGCAGGTTCTCAATCGTGTTCGCGAGCAGTTGCTGCTGGGGGCAAGCCAGATCAAGATCATGACCGGCGGCGGCGTTTCCTCGCTCTACGACCCCGTGCCGAGCCTTCAGTTCACGCCGGAGGAAATCCGCGCCGCGGTCCAGGCGGCGACCGACTGGGGCACCTATGTCTGCACCCATGTCTACACCGCCGAGGGAATCCGCCGGTCGATCGACAACGGCGTCCAGTGCATCGAGCATGGCCAGCTTGCCGACGAGGACACGGTCCGCATGATGCTCGACAAGGGCATCTGGTGGAGCATCCAGCCCTTTCTCGGCGGCGAGTTCGCCAACCCCATGAGCACCGACAAACAGCGCGGCGAGCAGCAGATGATCGCCGAGGGCACGGTGCGCTGTTTCGAATGGGCGCAGAAGTTCAATTTCGAGCGCATGGTCTGGGGCACCGACATCCTCTTCAATCCGGCCAGGACAGAGACGCAGGGCGCCCAGCTCGCAAGGCTTTCCGAATGGTTCTCGCCGGCCGAGGTGCTGAAGCTCGCGACTAGCCGAAGCGGCGAACTTCTGGCACTCTCGGGCGAGCGCAACCCCTATGATGGACGTCTCGGCGTGATCGAGAAAGGAGCGTTCGCGGACATGCTTCTCGTCGACGGCAATCCGCTCGACGATATCGGCCTGATCGCAAATCCGGATAATCTCGCGGTGATCATGAAGGATGGCCGCTTTTTCAAGAACTCCCTCCAGGGCTAGACAATGCGCACATGTTTGACGTCCGTTCTATTCGCCTTGTCGGCATTCGCGGGTCCGGTGGCGGCCGGCGCGGCAGACCTGGCCGCCGCCCCGCCTTCGCCGGCGCCCGTCGCCGAAACGCCGGGTGACGGCTGGCATTTCGAAGTCACGCCCTATGTCTGGATGACCGGCATGTCGGGAAACGTCTCGCCCTTCCGGCGGGCACCCACCGTTCATATCGACAGCAGCTTCTCGGATATCCTGGAAGAGCTGAACCTTGCCGGTTTCGCCAATGCCTGGGGGACCAATGGAAGGTTCGGGTTCTACGCCGACCTCATGTATGTCGACACCTCCGAGAGCGAGGCCTCCGGCCCGGTAACCATTCCCGCCTACGGCATCACCGTGCCGGGTATCGATGTCAGCGTCGACAGCACGATCTTCACCGGCGCGCTGTTCGGCGCGGTGCGCCTTGCCGACACCGATGACTTCCGCCTCGATGCGCTCGGCGGCATCCGCTTCGAGCGTCTCACCACGGAGGTCTCCGCCGTCATCCCGTCGGTCCCGCTCGGCTACAGCGCGAAAAGCGATTTCGGCTGGATCGATCCCGCGCTCGGCTTCAGGATGGCCTATGATTTCGGAGACCGCGTCAGCCTTGTGGGCCAGGCCGATGTCGGCGGTTTCTCGGTGGGCTCGGACCTGACCTGGCAGGCGATGGCGACGGTCAATTACCAAATCACCAGGGCGACCGCCCTGTCCTTCGGCTACAGGTACATGTCCATCGACTATGATGACGACGGACATGTTTTCGATACGGTTCTGCAGGGCCCGACGCTCGGGCTGAGCTTCAGGTTCTAGAGCATTTCCGGTGAAAACGGGATCACCAGAAATGCTCTATCTATTTGTTTTGACGAATTTTCACGGACGCCAGGTGGCTCCACCTGACTGCGAAATGCTCTAGAGACTGTCAGCCCTGACGGTTGACAGGCTTTCCTGCTATGCAGGATACTCGTCGTTGCGCCACAACCCTCGACGGCGGAAGTGACATAAAAACAAGCTGGGTGCTTGCGTGCGTATAACTGGTCCAATGCTCCTGCTCATGGCGGGACTACTTCTGTCGTCTTGCGCGTCTGCGGACGGCAGCCCCGTGATTCCCTTCTTTGGCGCCTATTTCCCGTCCTGGATCGCCTGTTCCCTTATCGGCATTTTCGGATCGATCATCGTCAGGCTCGTGTTCATCAAGGTCGGGCTCGATGATGTGATGCCCGTTCGGGTGATCGTCTACCTTTTCCTGGCAATCGCCATCGGGCTTGCCTCATCCCTCATCCTGTTCGGACGGTAGAGCCATGCTGAGCCCCAAGACCGCGGCACTCGCCCTGATCCCCATCGTCGTCATTGGCGCGACCGCCTTTCTCGGCTGGAAGCACATGGCGCGCATGGGCGCCGATATCCTGTCGCAGGACGCGACGCTGACGGCCCCGATCACCCAGATTTCCTCGACCGTGCCCGGCCGGATATCGCAGATCCTTGTCTCGGAAAACGACAGGGTCGAAAAGGGGCAATTGCTTTTCGAGATCGACGATGAGTCCTACCGGCTGCTCGTGGTCCAGGCCGAAGGCGACCTGAAGGCCGCCGAGGCGATGCACGAAACCCAGAAACGCAATATCGAGGCGGAAGGGGCCAATGCGGAGATCGCCCTGCAGCAGATCGAACGCGCCCGAGTCAATCTCGAACTCGCGCAGGAAACCCTCGACCGCCTGCTGCCGCTCCAACCCAAGGGCTACATCACCGATCAGGAAGTGCAGGATGCGCGCACGGCCAAGCGCGATGCAGAAGTATCTCTCGAACAGGCGTTGCAGCAGAGCAAGGCGGCCGACGCGCTGGTCTCGTCCCCGGAGGAAACGCTGGCCCTGATCCAGAGCCGCAGGGCGGCGCTCGACATCGCCCGGCACAATCTCGCCAACACCAGGATCTACGCCCCGCATGATGGCCGGGTCGTGGGTTTGACAACATCGAGCGGCCAGTTCGTCGCCTCCGGCGCGCCGCTGTTCACGCTTGTCAACACCGGCGAGTGGTACGCTTCGGCGCTCTATAGGGAAGCGGAGCTGAAAAACCTGACAGCTGGCACCTGCGCCTCGGTCTATGTCATGGCCGACCGTTCCGTCGAGGTGAAGGGCGTGGTCCAGGGCATCGGATGGGGCGTGATCTCGGGCGGCGCGATCGATATTCCGAGCGCCCTTCCCTATGTGCCGAAGGAACTTGACTGGGTCAGGATCGCGCAGCGCTTCCCGGTGCGCATCAAGCTCATAGACCCCCCGGAAAACCTGATGCGCATCGGCGCATCCGCCTCGACAGTGGTTCGCCATGGCGAGCACTGCTGAGCGCAGCGACTTCAGGCGGCGGTCGCACCGCCTGATCGAAGACCTGATGCCGTTTCCGGGACGGCTGCGGCTGTCATTGTCGATCGGCGCGATCTGCGCGATCTCGACCGTGCTGTCGATGATGTACCATTTCCCGGAAGCCGCCATCGGCTGCTATCTCGTGATCTTCCTGATGCGCGCCAATGCCGCAGAGAATGTCGTCACCGGCATCGGCATCATCATCGCTGTCAGCTTCGTGGTCTTTCTGCTGATCGGCATCATCAACCTCACGATCGACCATCCACCGGCGCAGATCGCCGCGATCGTGATCGCCTCGTTCATCTTCCTCTATCTCGATTCCGCCACCAAGGCCGGCGAGCAGGCCGGCATCGTCGCCCTCGTGATCGCCTTCGTTCTGACCCTGCTCGGCAATGTGCCGATCGGAGAGGTCGCGACCCGGGCCGTGCTTTATGCCTGGGCGATGGTGTTCGTGCCGATGGCGGTGATGGCGGTGTATAATCTCCTGTTCGGCATCCCGCCGCAGAAACTGCTGCGCGAGGCCATAGCCGAGCGGCTGGAAATATCCGCGGCTGCACTGGAGGGAGACGCCTATGCCCGGGAAAGGCTGATCGAACTCATCGGCGAGGGTACCGCCGAGCAGGAAAAGCGGCTTCTGCTGATCAAGCTGCTCTCGATCCTTCGCGGCCCCGCCTACGCGTTTCTGGAACGGACCCAGTCCCACAGCTATCGCCTGATGCTGGCCGTCTCGGCCCTGCCGGAGGACGGCCATGACGAAGGCGCGGCGCGTCAGCGCTTGGCTACCGACTGCCGCGCGCTCGCCGACGCCGTGCTTTCCAGAAAAGACCTTCCCGCGGTGACGGCGGACAGTCCGGCGGAACTCGAAGCGGTTGCCGGCACGCTCGCGGACCTCGCCCGCGTGGCGCCGCTCGAAAAAGGCGCCCCCGTGGTCGACCCGCCGGTCGCGCCCGATATCTTCTCGAGCCCCCGCCACCTGCATTTCGCGCTGAAGACCACGCTTGCCGCCGTCACCTGCTTCTTCATCTACACCGCGATCGACTGGCAGGGCATCCACACCGCGATGATCACCTGCTATGTCGCGGCGCTCGGCACCACCGGCGACACGGTCCACAAGCTGGTTCTGCGGATCACCGGCTGCCTGATCGGCGCGTTTTTCGGCCTGATCGCCATCCTGTTCGTGATACCGCAGCTCGATTCGGTCGGCGGGCTGGCCTTCCTGATCTTCGCCGTGGTTTCGCTTGCCGCCTGGGTTTCCACAGGCAATGAGCGCATTTCCTATGGCGGCGTCCAGATCGCGCTCGCCTTCCTGCTGACGGTGATCCAGGGCTTCGGCCCCGGCACCAGCCTGAGCGCCGCCAGCGACCGCATCATCGGCATCCTGCTCGGCAATGCCGTGGTCTATGTGATATTCACCAATATCTGGCCGGTCAGCGTCAAGGACGAGGTCAAGCGGCGCACGGCGGCGGCCATCGCCAAGCTGAAGTCGCTTGCGGGCGCGGAAGGATCGGTGCGTCAGGCCTCGACCGGGCTTCTCGCATCGATCCAGTCGGATCTCGGCGTCATCCGCGAAGCGGTTGACATGGCCTCCTATGAACCGCGACATATGCGTCCGGGCAAAATGGAGCGCGAGGGTTATCGCCATGATGCCGCCCTGTTGGGGAACCTGTCGCTGGCGCTTTACTTCAGGCCCGGGGTCGATGACGAGACGCGGACCACGCTGGCTGTCGCGGAACAACGACTGGACGCCGGGCAAACCGCCGGAACAGAAGAAGCGGCCGTGATGGACGAGGCGGGAACGGGAGAGAGCCGATGAAACGACACCTCATGCCTGCCCTGGGCAGCGGCATGTTGCTTGCCTTGATGTTGGCGCTCTCCGGCTGCGTCGCCGATACGCTCGCGCTTGCGCCGCAATCCCCGGATAAGCAATGGCAACCGGCCGATGGCGAGGCAGGCGAAATGCGCCGGCAGGCCGAGGCGAGCGGAGCGCTGGCGCTCACCGCCCCGGCGGTGGACGAGAGCAAGGTCTACAGCCTGCCGCAACTGATCGACCTCGCCCAGCGGACCAATCCCGATACCCGCGTGGCCTGGGAACAGGCCCGGCAGGCAGCCCTTGCCGTCGGCATGGCTGACGCGACCTATCTGCCCGTGATCACCGCCAATGTCATCGGCGGCAGCAATGACAATGCCGCCGAGCTTCCGATCCCGATCGGCGGCAGCGCCTATTTCAACTCCAATATTAACGGCGTCGTGCCATTCATGGCGTTGCAATGGCTTGCCTTCGACTTCGGCGGCCGCAGCGCGGTCGTGGAAGGCGCGAAGCAATTGTCGCTTGCCGCGAACTACCAGTTCAACGCCACCCACCAGCGCCTGACCTTCGAGGTCACGAGCGCCTTCCACGATTACAACGCCGCCCGCGCCCACAGCCGCGCCGCCAGCCAGGCGCTTGCCAACAGCCGCACCGTTTACGACGCGATCAAGGCCCGGCGCGAGCGCGGGCTCGCGACCTCGGTCGATCTCGCCCAGGCCGAGCAGATCGTGGCGCAGGAGGAACTGCGCGTGGTCCAGGCGCGCGGCGGCGAACAGGATACCTATCAGGCGCTGCTCGGCGCCATCGGCGTGTCGCCGATGACGAAGCTGAAGATCGTGGATACCAAAGACCGGCGGCTTCCCGCCGCCGCGAACATGCCGACCCAGACGATGATCGAGATCGCGCTTGCCAACCGGCCCGATATCTTCGCCGGCTATGCCGCGCTGGAGGCGAGCCGCCAGGGCGTCAGGAAGGCGAAATCCGACTTCATGCCGAAGATCGGCGTTTTCGGAACGCTGTCCACCTACCAGACCGAGCTCGACGCCGCCGGCCTGCCGGCCGTGGAAAACAACGGTCTCAACGGCAACATCATGTTCGGCGCCACGATCCCGCTCTACGACGCCGGCATGCGCGATGCCAATCTGAAGCAGGCCCAGAGCCGGGTCGAGGCCGCCGAGCGCAGTTTCGACCAGTTGAAAGATGCCGCCGCCCGCGAAATCGTGGTCGCCTCCAATGCGCTAACCACGGCGATCCAGGCCAATGATTCCGCCGTCAAGCTCCGGCAGGCGGCCTACAAGACCTATGATTCCGCGCTGGAATCCTACCAGAGCGGCGTCGGCACGGTTTCGGCGCTCGCCACGGCGCAGAACGGCCTGCTCGACGCGCAGCTCGCCGAGGGCGATGCGCGCGAGGCCGCATTCACCGCCGCCGCCAATCTCGCCTTCGTGCTCGGCACATCGACCGCAGCGACGACGCCACGATAACGCAAAAGCCGCTCCTCGCGATACGCCGGGACAGAGCGAAGCATTGAGAGCCGGGAAGAGAGAAACGCATGCACGCCCGCAGTTCGATCCCCTTGTGGAGCCTGTTGCTGCCCATCGCCGCCCTGGTGTGGGCGGCACTTGAAATGGTGGGCATCCTGCACGAAACCGCCATGCTGTTCGTGCTTCCGGCCGTCCTGCTTCTCGGCGGTTCGGTGTTTGCCTCCGTGCTGCATGCCGAGGTGCTGGGCGCGCGTCTTGGCGAGCCGATGGGCTCGATCATCCTCGCCTGCTGCGTGACGCTGATCGAGGTCGCGCTGATCATCTCGATCATGCTCTCCGGCATCGAAGGCGCGGAAGAAGTCGCCCGCGACACGGTATTCGCGGCCGTGATGATCGTCCTGAACGGGATCATCGGCCTCTGCCTCGTGCGCGGCGGCAGGATATATCACGAACAGACCTTCAAGCTGCCTGCCGCTTCCGCCGCACTCGCCGTGCTCGGCACGCTCTCGACGCTCGCCTTCGTGCTTCCCAATTTCGCGATCTCCGGCGCGGACCGGCAATATTCCTGGGCACAGCTTCTGGTCATCAGCCTGTGCTGCCTTGTTCTTTACGGCGTGTTCCTGTTCGTCCAGACCGTGCGCCACCGCAATTACTTCGTCGATGAACCCGAGGCCGCCGCGACGGATGCTTCTCACGGCGAGGATTTCTTTCCCGAACACCCAGAAAAACCATCCGCGCGGATGACGGCGATCAGCGCCGTGATGCTGCCGGTATCACTGCTGGTGGTCATCCTGCTTGCCGAGGCCCTGTCACACCCGCTCGACCTCGCCATCTCCTCCGCCGGCCTGCCGCACGCCCTGGTCGGCGTCGTGATCGCGGCGCTCGTCCTGTTGCCGGAAGGGATTTCCTCGGTGCAGGCGGCGGCGCGCAACCGGATCCAGCAGAGCATCAATCTGGTTCTGGGCTCAGCGCTCGCCAGCATCGGCATGTCGATCCCGATCGTCGCGCTGGTTTCGATCTTCATCGGCCAGCAGATCACTCTCGGCCTCGAGCCGGAACAGATGGTGATGCTGCTGCTCACCCTGTTTGTCAGCACGCTCACGCTTGGCACGGGACGGACGACGGTGCTGCAGGGGGCGGTCCACCTCGTCATCTTCGTCGTCTTCGTCCTTCTGGCACTGGTGCCCTGAAGGGGCGACAACCAACGGAGCACATGCAACAATGCTTGACTGGCTGGCAACCACACTGCGCGACAACGTCGAAATCCCGCTCTTCCTCGCCCTCTTCGCAGGTTACACCCTGGGACGGGTCAAGATCGCGGGAATATCGCTCGGCGATGTCACGGCGACGCTTCTGGCGGCGCTGGTGATCGGCCAGATCGGCATCACCGTCTCCAACGACGTCAAGACCATCTTCTTCGTGTTCTACCTGTTCGCCGTCGGCTACAGCGCCGGGCCGCAATTCGTGCGCGGGCTGTTTTCCGGCGGCCTGCAGCAGGCGGCGTTCGCAGCCCTCGTCTGCCTCATGAGCCTCGGCGCCGTCTACCTTGCCGTCCGGCTTGCCGGATATGATGTCGGCATCGCCGCCGGGCTATACGCCGGCTCGACCACGACATCTTCCGCCCTCGGCCTCTCCCAGACCGCGATCTCCCAATCTTCGATCACCGCCGCGGCCAGGGCCAGCGCGGACAGCATCCTGCCGGCCGCCTTCTCGATCAGCTACGTCATCGGCACGTTCGGCTCGGTGGTGATACTCGGCATACTGGGCCCGAAGCTGATGCGGGTCGACATCGCCGCCGCCTGCCGCGACTATGTCCGCCGGGTGGGCGGAGGAAGCGACCGCAGCGGCAGGGGCACGGCCTGGCACCAGTATGTCGCGCGCGCCTACCGCGTCGACGAGCAGTCGCCGCTGAACGGCCTGACGATCTTCGCGGCCGAGCACTTCTTCAAGGGGCACCGCCTGTTCATTGCCCGCCTGCGGCGCAACGGCGCGATCACCGAGGCGACCGCCGACACGGTGCTCGAACCGGGCGACGTGCTGGCATTCGCGGGCGAGCGCCACGTGCTGCTCGGCGAGATCGGCAGGGTGCTGGCCGAGATCGATGACGCGGAGCTTCTGGGCGTACAGGTCGAGGGCACGGACATTCTGGTGACGGCGAAGAACATCCACCGCAAGTCGCTTGCCGAACTCGCCCACATGCCCGAGACGCGGGGGATCTTCCTGACCGGGATCCGGCGCGGCGCCATGTCCGTCGACATTCCGATCCTGCCCGACACCCGGCTCTACCGCGGCGACGTCGTCACCGTCGTCGGGCGCTCGGCGGATATTTCGGCGGTGGCGCGCAAGTTCGGCTATCTCGACCGCGAGACCAATCGCGCCGACATCGCCTTCATCGCGGCCGCGATCATCGTCGGCGCGCTGATCGGTTCGCTCACGCTGAGAGTCGGCTCCGTTCCACTGACGCTGTCGACGGCCGGCGGCGTGCTGATCGTCGGCCTGCTGTTCGGCTGGCTGCGCTCGATCCGTCCGGCGTTCGGGCGGGTGCCGCAGGCAACGACCTGGTTCATGAACTCGATCGGGCTCAACATGTTCATCGCCGTCGTTGGGCTTTCAGCGGGGCCGAGCGTTCTTGCGGGGCTGAAGGAACTCGGCTTTATCTTCGTGCTGTGGAGCATCTTCGCGGCGGCACTCCCGATGCTGCTGTCGATCTATATCGGCAAATACATCTTCCGCTTCGACGACGCGATCCTGCTCGGCTGCTGCGCCGGCGCGCGCACGGCCGCTGCCCCCCTCGGCATGATCACCGACAAGGCGGAAAGCCAGATCCCCTCCCTCGGCTTCTCGGTCCCCTACGCGACCTCGAGTACGATCCTGACCCTGTTCGGCATCGTGATCGTGCTGATCAGCTAAATGAAAACGTCGCGAGCCGAAGCCATGAAACAGAAAACCCGGAACGCCGCGACAAAGCCTCATGAAGAGGCGCGCGGACCCTGGCCGTTCGTTACCCTGCGCCGCTATCACAGGGCCGGCCGGCCGGTTCTGTGGCTTGCCCGCGACCACCGCAAGGGCCTGTTCCGGGAGCGCCGCGCGCTGGAGCACACCCGCGCCGCGCCATGGCATACCGCGCGCTACAACTGGATCATGGGCCTCGTCTTCGTCATCGGCTCGTTCCTGTTCATGCTCGGCAGCGTGCTGTCGCTGTTTCCGGCGCTGACCCGGGGCCTGCCGGACTGGACGGCCAATGTCACATTCTTCGCCGGGTCGATACCGTTCACGACCGCCGCCTACCTGCAGCTTTTCCAGGCGGCCAATGCCGATGACGACTATACCAGCGGCAGCAAGAGGCCTTCCCTTCTGGGATGGGACCCGAAGAGCGCCGGCTGGATCAGCGCGGCGACCCAGTTCGCCGGCACGATCGCCTTCAACTTCAACACCTTCGATGCCCTGAACGCGCCCACCGGCTGGCTGATGCAGAACGCCGTGATCTGGCTGCCCGGCATGATCGGCTCGGTGCTGTTCCTGGTCTCGGCCTATCTCGCCTATATCGAGACCAGCCATGCGCATAATGTCCGGCCGCGCCGCGAGATCGCCTGGTGGATCGTCGCGATCAACCTGCTCGGCTGCATCGCCTTCATGATCGCGTCGATGGTCGCCTATGTGCCCCGCGGCAAGGACCCGCAATGGGCGCTCGACGCCTCCAACGCCAATCTCTGGTTCGGGGCGCTCTGCTTCTTCGTCGCGGCCGGTCTGAGCATGGTCGAGGCACGCCATGCGGCGCATTGAAAAATGGCGTCTGATATGCTGAAACCAAACGAACAAGGGGGAAATCAGATGCCGGAAATCACCCGAACCCGCAAAAACGCAATCTTTGCGCCGGCAGCAGGGCGATGCCTTGACCACGCGCGACTGTTCAATCGGACAGTGCACCAAAACACGCCGTCACGCTAATCTAAACCTTCAGCCGCAACCGACACACACCATCAGTCCAGCGAAGCTCCAAAGAGGACTCCATGTGCACATCGCTTCTTCTCAAAGACCTTTCAGGCTCCGTTTATGCCGGGCGTACGCTCGAACTGCCGGTGGAACTGCCCTATCTCGTCGCGTACCTTCCAAAGGGCACGCGGCTTTCATCGAAAGCCGGCGACCACGCGCCGCTGAATTACGACTGCAAATATGATGTGTTCGGCATCGTCGTGCCCAACGGCAGCGCGGAAGACCTCAAGGTTGTCGAGGGGTTGAACGAAGCCGGCCTCAACTTCAGCCTGCTCGCCTTTTCCGAAACCCATGGCCCGGATGACACCTTCGCTGCCGACGTGCCCGTGCTCTCCGCCATCGATCTCGGCGCCTGGATGCTGGCGCGGTTTTCAAGCGTCGCCGAGGTCAAGGCCGCGCTGGAAGAACAACCCGTTCTCGTCGATCCGCTCGCGGCCCTCGGCGGCGGCGTGCCGCCCTTCCACTACACCGTTCACGACAAGACCGGCGCATCCATCGTGATCGAGTTCTTCGACGGCGAGCGCCATGTGTTTGACAATCCGACAGGCGTGATGACCAACAGCCCGCGCTTCGACTGGCACCTGACGAACCTCAACAACTACACGCATCTGAGCAATGTCGACCATTCGAACGCGACGTTTCTCGGCCAGGACTTCATCCAGCCGGATTCAGGCATCGCCACGGTCACGCTGCCTTCATCCGACACCGCCGTCGATCGCTTCGTGCGCGCGGTCTATTATGCCAATTTCTCCGAGAAGACGGACGGCCAGGAAGCGACCATCAGACAGCTTGGCCACGTGATGAACAAGTTCGATCGTCCCAAGGGCGCGTCGATCTATTCGAGCGCGAAAGCCAGCGCGCTGACCAAATCAGCCGGCGACCTCACGGGCCAGTCCTCCGAAACCCCGCCCGAATTCATCACCGAATACACCTCCTGGATCACGCTGATCGACCTTGCCCGCGGCGCTTTCTTCGTTCGGACCTATAACAGCCTGGGATATGTAAGGTTCGATTTGTCCACGCTGAAGGAGCAGGTGTCCGCGCCGAAAATCATTCCGCTCGAGGCGCTCGGCCAACACGCATCCGACGCTCGCGGGCTCATGGTTGCGCACTGACCGTTGCTTTCGGCAAGCCGGTAAGGGGAAGCGCTCTGCGGCTTCGCATGATTGCCTCCGCTACCGTTGGCGACCGGCCTATTCAAGCTGCGCCATCAGCATTTCGGAATGCGGCGATCGGCTCATACAGTATGAGTCTTCAAATCCGGCGCCTCGTGGCCCACTTGGTTCGGGTCTCCGGATTTCGCCGCCTGAGTTGGCATGATCCTCAACGCACGGAGCGCGTTCAGGATGACGGCAACGTCTATCAATTCCTGAAGCATCGCGCCCTGGACGGGCGTCAGATACCCGAAGGCAGCGGCAATCATCCCCGCAACGGAAAGGCCAATACCGACCGCGACACTTTCAAGCGCGATCCTGCGCGATCGCCGGGCGATCTCGATCCCCGACAGCAGGTGGTCAAGGCTGTCGACCAGCAGAACCACGTCCGCAGCCTCTGCCGAGGCTGCGGCTCCGCGCGCGCCCATGGCGACCCCGAT
Organism: Martelella sp. NC20; assembly: GCF_013459645.1. Classification (NCBI taxonomy): domain Bacteria; kingdom Pseudomonadati; phylum Pseudomonadota; class Alphaproteobacteria; order Hyphomicrobiales; family Aurantimonadaceae; genus Martelella; species Martelella soudanensis. Next base: position 2,593,507 of record NZ_CP054861.1, on the reverse strand, counting down.
ATCGGCCGCGGCCAGCGCTGGCGCGTCGTTGACGCCGTCGCCGACCATCATCACCGGACCGTTCTTGCGCTCGGTCAGAACCAGAAGCACCTTTTGGTCCGGCGTCAATTCGGCTCGAACCGCATCAAGCCCCAAACCGTCGGTCACGGCCTCTGCCACCGCCCGGCGATCCCCGGTCGCCAACAGGATGCGCGTGATCCCCTGCCGGCGCAGTCCTGCCAGAAGCCCGGCGGTGCCCGACCGCAACGCATCCGCCATCACCAGATGCCCCATGAGCTTTCCGTCGACCGCAAGCGAGACGACAACGGAACCCGCCGCCGTGACCGCGCTGTCGGCGTCAGCCTTCCCGCCCTGAGAGGCGACGAAACGCGCGCCCCCGACCACCGCCTTCCGGCCCCCGATGGTTCCCGAAACGCCTTCGCCGGGCATCTCGACCACGTTTTCCGGAACCGGCAGGATGGCGTCACGCTGCTGGGCCGCAGAGACGATGGCCTGAGCAATCGGGTGTTTCGACGCCTGATCGAGGGCGGCGGCGAAATACAGGACCTCGTCCTCCGACATATCGCCAAGCGTCTTGATTGATACGAGTTGCGGGCGTCCGTCGGTCAGCGTGCCGGTCTTGTCGAGAATCAGCGTCTTGATCCGCGCCAGCGCCTCCAGCGGCTTTGCGCCCTTGATCAGAACGCCGAACTGGGCCGCCCGCGACATGCCTGCGACCAGCGCCACCGGCACGGCCAGGATCAGCGGGCAGGGTGTGGCCACGACCAGAACCGCAACGGCGCGGATCGGGTCGCCGGTTGACCACCACGCCGCCGATGCAAGGGCAAGGGTCACGGCGAGAAATATCAGCGACCAGCGGTCGGCCATGCGGGCCATCGGAGCCTTCGACGCCTGCGCCGCCTCGACCAGCCGGACGATCCCGGCATAGGTGCTTTCGGCGGCCCGCCGCGTTGCCCGCAGATCGAACGCTTCGCCCGCATTGGTGGAGCCGCTCATCACATCCTGGCCCCTGTCCAGACGCACAGGCATGGCTTCGCCCGTCAGCGCCGACTGATCCAGCACGGCCCGGTCGCTTTCGACCGTGCCGTCAACGGATGCGACATCGCCCTGACGTATCAACAGAAGATCGCCCGGCGCGATGGCGTTCAATGGCACCTCATCCAGCGCGCCATTGCTGTACCGCGTCGCGGTTCGTGGAACGCGGGACAGAAGATCGCTCATTTCGCGGCGGGCGCGGCCTTCGGCAAAGCTCTCGAGAAAGGTGCCGCCCGAATACATCACGGCCACCACCGCCGCCGCGAGAGTCTCGCCGACAAGCAGGGCGGCCGACATTGACAGAACCGCCACGATGTCGAGCCCGACCTCGCCCTTGGAAAGGCCGCGCACGATCTCGATCAGCAGCGCGGCAAGGACGGGCGCCACGCCCGCCGCCCATACAAAGTCCGCCGGCCCTGGAAGGCCGGCCACCCTGAGCGCGAGCCCCGCAGCCAGCCCGAGCGCCGCAATGGCAAGCAGAGCGGTCTTGAGATGATTGGGAAGCCACGCGTTCATGTGAGAGATCTGCCTCTGGTGACGGCCTGAAAACACAGGAGCCAGGAATTTCCGGACAAAGGTGCCGGGGATTCTTGGGCAGCGTGTTTGTCGCAAGCATTATATGCCGCGTCACCTCTTCCTTTGCCATAGCGACGACATCATATCGCCGCTGAAAGCAAGGACAGCGCCTTGATCTGTATCAGCCCGGCATGGCTTAAGGAGGATCAACCCCATAGACTGGCTCGAGTCGACATGAACATCTGTCGATGTTCAACAACTGCGGCACCAGAACCGATCAAGGCTCATTCAACGAGTCGCGCGACGTAGATCTCGTCGGCGGCAAGCGGCAGAAGGCGCTCCGCCATCTCGGCCTTCAGGGCTTCATGGCGCGCGGTTTCGTCTGCCGTCTTGTCCTTCTTGCCGCCAAGCCGCACGAATTCCTCGCGAACATGGCCGGGCTTTATCACCGCTTCCGCGACCTTTCCGCGATAGGCGAAGCGGAAGACATAAGGTCCGGGCGGATCGGTGATGATATCCTTGCCGCCGAGGGCACGGAAGACGGCCAGCCGGTTTTCGGTCAGCGCCCGCGTCACCATTTCCAGCGCATCGCGACCGCCCGGCCCCGTAAAGGCCGTGAGAATGGATATTTCGCGCCTCTCAAGCGGTTTGTCATCGAGAAGCGGAAACGCTGCCTGCATCGCTTTCAGCCCATGCACCACGCCGCCGGGAAAGCCGCCGCCGTGATAGGCCATGATGGCATCGAACGAAAAGCTCAGCTCCCGTCCGTTTTCGCAAACCGTTATCGTGTCATGCATCGAGATAATCTTTCAGATTGGGAATGAACCGGTCGAGGAAACGCGTCGTCGCCGGCATGAAATGCGATCCGTGATGGAACATCGGGTCGAGCGACGAGACGATCATCCGCCCCGGCGTCGACACTTCATCGATATAGAGAACGGCCCTGCCCTCGCCGTCCTGGATCAGGACGTCCGCGCCTTCGGGCGGCGTGAACCAGCCATGCAGATGCCAGGTGGCATCCCGATCGCCCATGCCCGCCATCAACGGATGGTCAGGGGCGGCGATCCTCACGCCGAGATCGGCGCCCTCTTCAAGCCACCACCACCAGTTTGTCGGCGTCGGGACAAATTCCACATTCGGCAGCCAGAGATGCGAGTGGCTCTCCCCCAGCGCCACGACAGTCCCGCCAGCCTGAAGATGCGCCGCGACGACATCTTTTGCGGCAATCATCCGCTGGGCCGGTGTGCGACACGGCACCCACAGCGCGTCTTCGGGCCTCAGCGTTTCGCGCAAGGCTTCAGGCGTGGTGATGGCGTCCAGATATCGCGCATGGCGCGAGCCTTCCAGCGCGTGGATATGGTAGTAACAGCCGGACGATGGCAGCACCAGACGCCCCCCACGGCCCGAGCCGCTTCTCATGCCCCGATAGGCTTCCGCTTCCGCCAGAGCTTCCCGGTAGGTCTCGGAAAGAGGCTGCGCGGTCGTCTGCCCGATGCAGGCACCGCCGGCCGCCCAGTTCACGATGCGGGCGGCAAGAGTTGCCGGCAATTCCCATTCGCGCCCCATGCTCGCCAGATCATTGCCGGCATGGCTGAAGATGCGCCCGCCGCCGGGTCGTTCCCAGACCCAGTCGACAGGCACCCGCGCCGGACCGAGACCATTGACGGCGACCGCTCCTTCGGGAAGCGGATTGCAGCCGCGGCCGTAAAACCCGGCAACGTCCTTGTTGGTTTCCAGCTTCTTCAGGTCGATGCCGTCGAAGATCGGATGAGCGTTGATGGCCTTGAGGTCGAAATCGGCCCGTTTCGGTGCCCTGATCGGCCGATACTGTTCCATCCCGGCAACCATAGGGCGCACCATATGGCCGTTGAAGAACCAGCGCCCGCCCCTTGCTAGAAAGGCTTCCAGCGCCGGCCTGAGTTCCAGCATGGCATTCTGATCGAGCTGATTGGAGGTGATCAGCCCGCCATATTTCGACAGATCCTGCGGTTTCAGGGCGCTCTGTTCGACGATGTCGAGCAAGCCATCGGCCGCGGCACGGCGGAAGGTTTCCGAGGGGCCTTCAAAGGTTGATCTCACATAGAGCACGGTCATGCGTATTCGCGTCCCGCAAACGCCGGCACCACGGCGCGACGCGCGCTGCCGGTCTGGCCTTCCATTTCCACCCAGCGCATGTCGACGCCGTAGAGCGTATTCAGCAGATCCGGCGTGATCATTGCCTCGACTGTCCCGTTGATTTCACGCCCGCCCGGCATCATCAGCAGCACGTCATCGGCTGCCGCCAGCGCATGGTTGGGGTCGTGCGTAGTGAAGAGTATCGCCCGGTCGCGGCGGGCGCGCAGCATGTTCAGAAGATCGAGCGTCTTCGACTGGTTGCCAAGATCGAGCGCTGACGTCGGCTCGTCAAAGACGAGCGCCGGCGAACCGGTGGCGAGCGCACGGGCGATCAGGATCATCTGCCGCTGACCGCCGGACATCCGGTCGTAGCGCTGTTCGGCGAGATGGGCGGCACCCACAATATCAAGCGCCTCCCGCGCCGCCTCGATATCACGCTTCCCGGGCTGGCCGAAAAGCCCGATGCGGGCGGCATGCCCCATGACCACGACATCGAGACCGGAAAGTTTCGCCTGCGAAGCGCCATGCTGGGGCACATAGCCGGCAATCCTCGGCGCGGTGCGCTTCCCGGCCGCAAGCGGCTGAAAGCCCAGAAGCGCGCGCAGAAGCGTCGTCTTGCCGCGACCGTTCGGCCCGAGAATGGCCATGGTCCGTCCGACAGGAACCTCGAAGGTGACATCGCGAAAGATAGCCCGGCTGCCGAAGGAAACGGCCGCACCCTCAAGTCCGATCATGGCTGGTTCGCCTTTGAAAAATGACGCCTGAGCAGAATGCCGAACACCGGCGCGCCGATCAACGCCGTCAGCACGCCGAGCGGTATCTCCGCCGCCGTCAGCGTGCGGGCAAGCGTATCGACAAAGGTGAGATAGGCTGCGCCCAGAATGGCGGAAGCCGGTATCAGAACCCGGTGGTCCTCGCCGACAAGAATGCGGGCGGCATGCGGTACGACAAGGCCGATCCAGCCGATAATGCCGGCAACCGCGACGGATGTCGCCGTCATCAGCGCCGTGGCGACGAAGATATACCAGCGTTCGCGATCCGGATTGACGCCAAGCGAGCGGGCCTCGGTGTCCTCCAGCGCAAGCAGGTTCAGCCGGTAGCGAAACAACCAGACGGCGACAATGCCAACAACAAGTCCCGGAAGCCCCAGCCAGAACCGCGCCCAGGTGGCTGTCGAAAACGATCCCATCAGCCAGTAGACGATCGCGGGAAGCGAGGTGTTGGGATCGGCGATGAACTGGACGACGGAGACGAGTGCCGAGAACAGCGCCCCGATGACCATGCCCGAGAGGATAACGGTAACGATTTCGGTGCGTCCGTTGATGCGGGCGAGAAGACCCACCAGAACGAGAGCCGCGAGGCCGAAGATGAAGGCAAGCCCCAGCAGCGTCACGCCGGCATAGCCGAGCAGGATCGAAAGCGCGCCGCCGAAGGCCGCGCCCTGGCTGATGCCGAGCACCTGCGGCGAGACCAGCGGGTTGCGGAAGACACCCTGAAGCGCCGCGCCCCCGACAGCAAGGGCTGCGCCCGAGACGGCCGCGATCAGCACGCGCGGCATACGCACCAGAAGCACGATGCGCTGGTCGATGCTGTCAAGCGGCGCGGACGGGTTGGCGATCCATTGCACGATGATTTCCGCGATCCGGCTGGGCGAGACCGAAAACCGCCCTGCCCCGATGGAAAAGATGAAGGCTGCGACAAGCGCCGCCAGCATCGCCCCAAACAGACCCGCCCTGAGAGCGCCGGTCCCGCCATGAAGACGGGCGCCGGCTTCCGTCATGCTCATGACTTCGACTTGAACTGGTCGTAGTTGGCTGCACCCTCGTTGCGATCAACCCAGAGAATGTTGTCGATATCCTCTTCGCTCAGGTCGTAGTCGTAGATGGTCTTGTAGGCCTTCTTCATCTCGGCCCTCAGATCGTAATTGAAGACATCCGGATGGAGGAGATCGGCGAGCCACATCCAGGTCAGCGGGCTTTCCGTGTTCGGCGGGTCCCAGCGATAGCCGCCCAGCGGCATGCGGTAGACCTTGCGATTCTGCGCCGCGCTGGTGAGCGAAAGGATGGGGTCGTTGTAAATCCGCTCCGGCGAAATGTCGCTTTCGAAATTGTTGAGCAGGATGACGTCGGGGTTCCATTCGGCGATCTGTTCCGGATTGATCGTGACGCCATTGGCCTCAAGGTCAGCCGATGCGCTCGTTCCGCCTGTCAGCTCGATATACCAGGTGTGGTAGTTGTTCTTCGCGCCGGAGGCGATCAGGGTTTCCATGGCGCGCTGCAGATAGAGCACTTTCGGCCTGTCTGCGTCGGCGATCGCGGACGCCTTGCTCGCGACATCCGAGGCCACGTCCTCGCGCCACTCGATCAGCGGGCCGATACGGTCCTCGCGGCCCATGGCCTTGGCTGACATCGTCATATATTCGCGCGTCTTTTCCTCCGTGCCGTAGGAAATCAGCATGGCGGTGAGACCGGCATTGGTGATCGGATCGACAAGGTCATCGCCGCGATCCGCCCACTGGATGACGAGGTCGGGATTGGTGGCCGCCAGTTCCTCGACATTGGGAATGAAATTCGGCGCGGTGATATCGGAGGGAATGTCGATGGCTTCCGGATAGATCTTGCCCAGAATACCGTCAAGAACCGCCTGCTTGGCCACCGGATTCATACCGACCTGCTTTTCGACGCCGCCATCGATTGCGATCAGAGTCGATGCCATCGGCATCGGGATTGAAGCGACCCGTTCAGCCGGCCCTTCGAGCCTGACCTCCCGTCCCGCCTGATCGGTGATTTCGATCGGATCGGCCATGGCGGCATGCGCGGCCAGAGCAATGAACGCACCCGACAGGATTCCCGAGGCTTTGCAGACTTTCATCAATGTCTCCCACGAATAAGGTGATACATGGATCGCGTTATATTAATGTGACTTTTATAGTCAAGTTTTAACGGCGAATGCAAGACAACTCACAGGCCTCGCGGGTGAGGTAAAGTCTGAGGCAACAAGATTGGTGAGGCTACGCGGCGTCCGTCCCGCCAAAAAATCGGACGCGTCGCTCTGGAGTAAATCGCCCGCGCCGGCTCCAACACGTCATGTCGCCGCGCTTCGGGTCGCCCGAAGAAAGACCGTGGACGCACCAAAAACAGCCGTACCGGACCATCCTTGGAAGCGCACAGTAACGCACGGTGGATCATCTGATTGAAATCATTAAGAAAATGGTGATCCCGACGCGATTCGAACGCGTGACCCTCAGATTAGGAATCTGATGCTCTATCCTGCTGAGCTACGGGACCACTCGCCCCTCCATACAAAAGCGAGAGCCGGATGAAAAGCCCTGATTTTGCTTTGCGGGTTCAGGCGGCGAGGCGGGCTTCGGCGAGGCGGACCCAGTAGGAAATGCCGTAGGGGAGCGCCTCGTCGTTGAAATCATAGTCCGGGTTGTGCAGCCCGGCGCTGTCGCCATTGCCGAGAATGATGAAGGCGCCCGGCCGGGCCTCGAGCATGTAGGAAAAATCCTCCGCCGCCGTCCACGGCGCGAAGTCGGTATCGACCGCCTCGACGCCGGCAACCGTGATCGCGGCGTCCGCGGCATGGCGCGTCTCGCCCTCGTGATTGACCGTCGGGGGATAGTTGCGGGTGTAGGTCACCGCTGCCTTTGCGCCGTGGACAGCGGCCAGCCCCTCGGCGATGGCCCTGATCCTGCCTTCGGCAAGGTCGCGGTTTTCCGGGGTGAAGGAGCGCACCGTGCCGCCGAGTTCGGCTTGCGACGGTATGACATTGTGGGCAAAGCCCGCGTGGAACTCGGTGACCGAGACCACCAGCGCGCTCACCGGATCGGCGCTGCGCGAGACGATCATCTGCAGCGCGCCGACGATCTGGCTGCCGATCATGATCGGATCGATGGCCTTGTGAGGCTGGGCCGCGTGCCCGCCCCTGCCCGTGATCACGATCCGGAACTCGTCGGTGGCCGCCATGATCGGGCCGGGGCGGATCGCAAAGGCGCCGACGGGAAGGCCGGGAAAATTATGCATGCCATAGACCTCGGCGATCGAGAACCGGTCCATCAGCCCATCCTCGATCATCGCCTTGCCGCCGCCGCCGCCTTCTTCGGCGGGCTGGAAAATCACGGCCACCCTGCCCCTGAAATTACGCGTCTCGGCGAGGTATTTCGCAGCCCCCAGCAGCATCGCCATGTGGCCGTCATGGCCGCAGGCATGCATCTTCCCCGGGATTGTCGAGGCCCACGGCCTGCCGGTTTCCTCGCCGATCGGCAACGCGTCCATATCGGCGCGCAGGCCGATCGTGCGCCCCTCGCCCGCCCGGCCATGGATGAGGCCGACCACGCCGGTGCGGCCAATGCCCTCGATGACCTCATCGACACCGAACTGCCGCAATTTGCCTGCTATGAAATCCGCCGTCGCCTGCACGTCATAGAGCAGCTCGGGATGACGATGCAGGTGGCGCCGCCATTCGGCCGCTTGATTTTGAAGTTCGGCGGCATAGTTCAGCACCGGCATTAATGATACCCCTGCATTTTTCTAAAATTCGTTGTAAAACACGCTAACATTATGTGGGATCGAACGTGTCCGCATCAAGAAGACGAGCCCTTCAAGGGGTATATCGATAGCAGCCGACAGGCAAGTGGAGAGAACTCCCGTGTTTCAAATGGCCAGGACGAAATCGAGAACCCGGCAACTTGGCCGGACGGTGGCCGGCGCCCTGCTGCTGGCCGGGCTGATGCTTGCCGGACTGGCACTTCCGGGCGCCGCCTACGCCAACCCCTATGTCGTGGTCGATGCCAAATCCGGGCGTGTGCTGTTTGCCAACGAGCCGTTCAGGAAATGGTATCCGGCCTCGCTCACCAAGCTGATGACAGCCTATCTCGTGTTCGAGGACATGAAATCGGGCCGGCTCGATCCGCGCGCGGCGATCACCTTTTCGGCAGCCGCCGCCAATGAACCGGCCTCGAAGATGTATTTCGCGCCCGGCACCCGCGTGACGGTCGACAATGCGCTGAAGATGATGCTGGTGCATTCTGCCAACGACGCCGCCCATGCCGTCGCCGATGCCGCGATCGGCGGGCGCGAGGCCTTCATCGCCCGCATGAACGCCAAGGCCGCCGAACTCGGCATGGTCGACACCCGTTTCGTCAACGCCAACGGCATGACCTCGATGGCCAGTCCGCAGACCGGCCAATATACCACCGCGCGCGACATGGCGGTTCTGGCGCTCGCAATCAGCAACGATTTTCCGGAATATCACTATTATTTCACCATCCCCGGCATCGCGGCGGACAGCGGAAAATACCGCAACACCAATCTGCTTGTCGGCAATTTCGACGGCGCGACCGGCATGAAGACCGGCTTCGTCTGCGCCTCGGGTTACAACCAGGTTTCCTCGGCCTCGCGCGGCGGCCGCACGGTGATCGCCGTCGCCTTCGGCGCCAACAGCGTGCCCGCGCGCGCGGACAAGGCCGCCGAACTGCTGCAGGCCGGCCTGACGACGAATGAGCGCTCCGGCCCCGAACTTGCGAGCTATCTGCCGCCGCCGGCCCCGGACCGCCCGGTTGCCGATATCACCAGTCAGATCTGTACCGCGGAAGCGATCCAGGACCGTGGCGACATACGCGACGACGACGGCAATTACATCTTCAAGTCGCCCTATCTGAAGCCGCTGCCGAAGGAATTTGCCACCATCGATGCATTCCGCCTGCCGAACGACACCGAAACCGTGGCAAGCTCGCTCGACAATCTCACCTATGTGCCGCTGCCCTATGCCCGGCCCGAGCAATAAAAGTCAAAATGTACCAGCCTTCGCATCCTATCCCCGTTTCGATCGTGACCGGCTTTCTCGGCGCGGGCAAATCGACGCTTCTGAACCGCCTGCTCGGTGATCCGGCCCTTGCCGATGCCGCGGTGATCATCAACGAGTTCGGCGAAGTCGGCATCGACCACCTTCTGGTCGAACGCTCCGGCGATTCGATCATCGAGCTTTCCAATGGCTGCCTCTGCTGCACGGTGCGCGGCGAACTGATCGACACGCTCGCCGACCTGCTCGACCGGATGCAGACCGGCAGGATCAGGCCGGTTAGCCGGGTGATCATCGAGACCACCGGCCTTGCCGACCCGGTTCCCGTGCTGATGGCGATCATGGCGCATCCGGCGATTGCCGCCAGCTTCCGGATCGATGGCGTGGTGACGCTGGTGGATGCGGTTACCGGGATCGGGGCGCTTGAGCGTCATGACGAAGCCGCCCGCCAGGTCGCCGTCGCCGATCGCCTCGTCATCACCAAGACCGACCTCGTCCCGGCTGAGGCGACGGCCGGCCTCGCCGAGCGGCTTGCCGCCATCAACCCGACCGCCGAAATCGTCGATGGCGCAGCACCCATGGCCGCTCAACCCGGCCTTCTGGTTGCGGGCCTGTTCGATCCGGCGCGCAAATCGGCGCAAGTCGGCGAATGGTTGCGGGCGGCGGTTGCCGGCCACGATCACCACCATCACGACGTCAACCGCCACGACGAGCATATCCGCGCCTTCGTGCTGTCCGCGGGCGTCCTTGCGTCGCGACCGGTGATCGAGGCGTTCCAGCATCGGCTGGCCGGCGAGCACGGCGGGCATATCCTGCGTATCAAGGGGATCGTGGCGCTAGCCGGCGAACCCCGCCCACTTGCGATCCACGGCGTCGGCGACAGGGTCTATCCGGCACGTCTACTTGCCGGCTGGCCCGAGGGCGTCGCGCCGGAGACGCGGATCGTGGTGATCGGCTCGGATCTTTCCGAAACGGCGGTGCGCGAGCTGTTTGCAAGCTTCCTCGACCGACCGGCAATCGACCGGCCGGACCGCGCGGCGCTTGAGGAAAACCCGCTTTCCGCCTTCGGCTTCAGGCGCTGATCTTTTCGGCCCGTCCGAGGCGGTCAGGCCCGCGCAATCACGAAACGGTGCCCGCTTTCGGTCTTTTCGGTGGCAATCAGCCGGTGGCCGTTCTCATGGCAGAGGTGGGGAATGTCGATCACGGCGAGCGGATCGGTGGTCTCGACGGTCAGCAGACTGCCGGGCGCAAGGTCCTGCAGGCGCTTGCCGGTCTTGAGCGCCGGCAGCGGGCATTTCAGCCCCTTCAGATCATAATGGAAGGACTGCGGCGCTAAGCCTTCGCTCACCAGAATTTCCAGAACGGCTTGTCGGCCTTCTTCGCGGGCTCGGGCTCGGCGTAAGCGGCCATCGGGCTCGGCTCGGGAATCGGAACCGAAGAGGAAACCGGCACGTCCGGCACATCCGGGATTGCAGCCGTCTGGGTGACGGTGTCGATCTCGACCGGCGCTTCGGCGGGCGTCTCCAGCGGACCGTATTTGGCGATGCGGTACTCGTCGACGGTGACGTAACGGCCGGCCTCCAGCGCGGAGCCGGTCGGCTGGTAAAGCGCGTCTGTCGGGTCCTTGCGCAGATCGGCGACGATCGCCTTGCGTTCCGATTCGCTCGGATCGATCCAGACCTTGTCCTCGTTCTTCGCAAGCGCTGCGGCAAATTGCTTCTGGTACTCGGTGCGGCTCGTCGCAAGCGGCATCATGTCCTGGGTCGGGATATTGGAGGCCATGACCGGGCAGGCGCGATCGGAGGCGACATCGCCGCCATTGACCGGATCCTTGTTGAACACATAGTCGCCGCCGCAGACATCGACGTCGGGCACCTTGTGGGTCACGTCGAAATAGTCGTAGCCTTCCTTCAGCGTCTGCCAGAAGGGGTAGTTCTCGTTGTGGCGGTGGCGCACCATGTTTTCCGCGGTCATGCGGAACGGGTAGGCCTGCAGCATGATCGCCTGCTGGCCGCCGGCAAAGGCGTCGCGCGAAAGGGAGAAGATTTCGAGGATCTGCTCGTCGGTCATCGAATAGCAACCGCGCGATGAGCACGCGCCGTGGATCATCAGATCGGAGCCGGTGAACTGGTTGGCGCGGTCATAGCGGTTGGGATAGCCGGTATTGATCGCCAGGAAATACTGCGAATAGGGGTTCAGAAGCCCCTTGGAGAGCGGATAGAAACCTTCGGGCGCCTGCCGGTCGCCCTCCTTCTTCTTGGGGCCGAGCTTACCGGACCAGGCGCAGATCTCATAGGTCTCGAGTTCGCCATAGGTGCCGTCGCGTTTCTGCTTCCAGATTTCCAGAACGCCCTCTTCCTTGAAGATCCGGATCGTGATCGGCGCGTTCTTGGCCATGTCGCGCGAACTCATCTTCGCCACCATGGAAGAAGGCAAAGAATAGTTCATCTTCTCCTGCACGGAGGAGAAGTCGGTACTGTCAAAAAAGCTGTTGCAGCCCGTTAGCGCCACAGCGGCGAACATTATCGGGGCCAGTACAGTCAAGCGCATGGATAGAACCTGCCGGATTTTGCCTTCAAACGCAACGGTTGCCCGCCACGCAGTGGAAATCATAATGCACTGTCAAACTTCAAGAAAGCGTTAACCGTTTCTTTCCGCCCCGGCAACAGCAACCCGGTGAGGGATCGCAAATCCTCAGAGGTTACGGCCGATGGCGAGGAATTTCTGGCGGCGCAGATTGCGGATTTCCTCCGGCGACTTGCCGTCGAACTCGCCGAGCCCCTCGGCAATCTGGTCGCCCGAAGCGTCGATCACGATATCGGCATTGCGGTGCGCGCCGCCGACCGGCTCGGGGATGATCTCCTCGACAATGCCGAATCCCTTCAGATCCTGGGCGGTGATCTTCATGTTGGTTGCCGCTTCCTTGGCGCGGGCGGAATCGCGCCACAGGATCGAGGCCGCCCCTTCCGGCGAAATCACCGAATAGATCGCGTGTTCCAGCATATAGACCCGGTTGGCGGCCGCGATCGCGATCGCGCCGCCCGACATGCCCTCGCCGATCACCAGCGTGATCATCGGCACGCCGATCCGGAGGCACATCTGGGTCGACCGCGCGATCGCTTCCGCCTGTCCGCGCTCCTCCGCGCCGACGCCGGGATAGGCGCCCTGGGTATCGACGATCGAGATCACCGGCAGGTTGAAACGGTCGGCAAGCTCCATCAGGCGGATCGCCTTGCGGTAGCCTTCCGGCCGCGGCATGCCGAAATTATGCTTCAGCCGGCTTTTGGTGTCGTGGCCCTTCTCCTCGCCGATCACGGCGACGGGGCGTCCGCGGAAACGGGCAAGCCCCGCCTGGATCGCCGCGTCCTCGCCGAAATTGCGGTCGCCGGCGATGGTGGTGAATTCGGTGAACAGCCGCTTGGCGTAATCGAGGAAGTGCGGGCGCTGGGGATGGCGGGCCACCTGCGCCTTCTGCCATGGCGAAAGCTTGCCGTAGATATCGGTCATCGCCTCGCTGACGCGGGTTTCCAGGCGCGCGATCTCTTCCGACGTGTCGATGCTCTCGCCATCATCGGCCAGTTTCTTCAGCTCGATAATCTTGGCTTCCAGATCGGAGATCGGCCTTTCGAAATCGAGATAGCTGTACATTGTCGCAGTTTCCCTGGGTTTTCCGCCGGGCCCGGAACCGGGTTCTCGGGCTTCCACTTACAATATTGTGCCGCTTAATCCCGTTTTTTGGCTTCTTTTGCAAGGGGGTGATGCATTTCCACCAGTTCCCGGAGCCGCTCTTCCAGCACATGGGTGTAGATTTGCGTGGTCGAGATGTCGGCATGGCCGAGCATTTCCTGCACCGCGCGCAGGTCGGCGCCGTTCTGCAGCAGGTGGCTTGCGAAGGCATGGCGCAACACATGCGGCGAGATCGTGGTGGTTCTGAGCCCCGCCCGGCCGGCAAGCCCTTTCAGGTCGCGCGCGAACACCTGGCGCGAAAGATGCCCGGCAGCGCCGCGGGAGGCGAACAGATAAGGGTTTTCGTGGTCGCCCGCGGCTTTCTGCCGCTCGGCATCGAAGGCGGCAAGCGCATCCAGCGCGCGGCGCGACAGCGGAACGGCACGTTCCTTGTTGCCCTTGCCCCGCACCGTGAGAAACCGCTCCTTCTTCTTCATCACCGACGCCGGCAGCGTGACGAGTTCGGAAACCCGCATGCCGCTGGCATAAAGCGTTTCCATGAGCGCGCTCATGCGCAGCTTCTCAAAATACTGTGGACCGTGTTCACGCGCCTCCGCCGCCGCCTGCTCCAGCAGCCGGTCGACATCGGCGACAGAGAGGATTTTCGGCAGCGGCCGGGACTTTTTCGGTGCATCGATGATGCCGGTCGGATCGTCGCCGCGCATACCCTCGGCATAGAGAAACTGATAGAACTGCTTCAGCGCCGAAAGTCGCCTTGCCTGAGAGCTTGCCGCGAACCCGCGCCGCGAAAGCTCGGAGAGATAGGCGGCGATATCGCCCGAACCCGCGTCGTCGACGGAAACGCCGCGGTCAATCATGAAGTCGCGATAGTCGTCGAGATCGCGCTGATAGGCTGAAAGCGTGTTGTCGGCCGCACCCCGCTCCGCGCTCAGCATTTCGATGAACGCCTCGATATGAGCGCCTGAAAGATCCAATGCGGTCCACTCCCTGCTGTCCGAACCCGAATTCGACGCCGTTCGGCTTGACGCCCCCCGAGCATTTGCCGATACGTGGCAGGACAAGAATGGGCACGCTATGAACGTAAAACAAGATACCGGCCAGGCGAGACTGCGGCAAAAGGCGATTGCCGGACTTGCCGGGCGCAATCTGATCCTGGTCGGATTGATGGGCGCCGGCAAGAGCGCGATCGGCAAGCTCGTCGCCGCCCAGCTCGCCCTGCCCTATATCGACACCGACCACGAAATCGAATCCGCCGCGCAGATGACGATCGCCGATATCTTCGCAGCTTACGGCGAACCGGAATTCCGCGCGCTCGAGACCCGGGTGATCGAACGGGTCCTGGCGGAGGGGCCCGCGATCGTGTCCACCGGCGGCGGCGCTTTCATCAACCCGGTCAACCGGGAGCTTATCGCCCGCTCCGGCCTGTCGCTGTGGCTGAACGCCGATCTTGAAACATTGTGGGATCGCGTCAGGCGCCGTCACACCCGCCCGCTTTTGAAGACCGAGAACCCGAAGCAGACGCTCAAGGACCTGATGGACAGCCGCTATCCGGTATACGCGGAAGCCGACATCACCGTCCACTCCCGCAATGTCCGCAAGGAAGCCGTGATGCGCGATGTGCTGAATGCGCTCGCCGCCATCGATGAAGGAAGATATTCCCATGACTGAAAGCGTATCCGACAAGCGGATCGTCCGCGTCGACCTCGCCGACCGCAGCTATGACATCCTGATCGGGCGCGATCTTCTGACCAGCGCCGGCGGCGAGACCCTTGCCCGGCTGAACTGCCGCAAGGTCGCGATCGTCTCCGACGTCAATGTCGCGCCGCTCTATCTCGACACGCTCACCGAGAGCCTGCAGACCGATGGCATCGAGACCTTCGCGATGACGCTTGCGGCGGGCGAAAAGACCAAGAGCTTCGACAACCTCACCGCCGTTGTCGATTTCATCCTCGAGGCCCGGATCGAACGCTCCGACGCGGTGATCGCGCTCGGCGGCGGCGTGATCGGCGACCTCACCGGCTTTGCCGCCGCGATTGCCCGGCGCGGCATGCATTTCATCCAGGTCCCGACCTCGCTGCTTGCTCAGGTCGACAGCTCCGTCGGCGGCAAGACCGGCATCAATTCGCGCCACGGCAAGAACCTCGTCGGCGCGTTCCACCAGCCCGATCTGGTGCTCGCCGACACAGCGACGCTGGATACGCTGAGCCCGCGCGAATTTGCCGCGGGCTATGCCGAAGTCGTCAAATACGGGCTGATCGACCAGCCCGATTTCTTCCACTGGCTCGAAAAGCACCGCCAGGCGGTGTTTGCGGGCGGCGATGCCCGGATCGAGGCGATCGCGAGGAGCTGCGAGGCGAAGGCCGCCGTGGTTGCCGCCGACGAGCGCGAGAACGGGCGCCGCGCCCTCCTCAACCTCGGCCACACGTTCGGCCATGCGCTGGAACAGGCAACCGGTTACGACAGCGCACGGCTGGTCCATGGCGAGGGGGTGGCGATCGGCATGGTGCTGGCGCATGAGTTTTCCGCGCGCATGAACCTTGCAAGCCCCGACGACGGCGAATGCGTGGCCGCCCATCTGAAGGAAGCGGGCCTGCCGACATCACTTGCGGATATTGACGGGGACCTCCCTCCGCCTGATATAATGCTGGATGCCATTGGCCAGGACAAAAAGGTAAAGGGTGGAAAACTGACCTTCATCCTCACGCGCGGCATCGGAGAGGCCTTCATCGCAGACGATGTACCCGCCTCCGAGGTTCTGGCATTTCTGACGGAAAAACATCCGCAATGACCACAGGCGATATTTCGCACATCTTCTCTGAATACGGTCTGACGATGGCGATCATTGTCGCCCTGATCATCGTATCGGCGTTCTTCTCGGGCTCGGAAACGGCGTTGACCGCCGTCTCGCGGGCGCGCATGTATACGCTAGAGCAGCAGGGCGACCGGCGGGCCGGTTTCGTCAACACCATGATCGCGCGGCGCGACCGGCTGATCGGCGCGCTTCTGATCGGCAACAACCTCGTCAACATTCTGGCCTCGTCGCTCACCACGACCCTGTTCCTGAGCATATTCGGGGATAGCGGCGTCGCCTACGCGACGCTGATCATGACGACGCTTCTGGTGATCTTCGCCGAAGTGCTGCCGAAGAGCTGGGCAATCTCGGCGACCGACCGGTTCGCGCTGGTGGTGGCAGTGCCTGTCAGGGCCTTCGTGCTGGTGGTCGGCCCGCTTTCAAGCCTCGTCAACATGGTGGTGCGCCTGATCCTGGGCGTTTTCGGCGTGACGCTCACCAAGGGCGGCGAAATGCTGACCGCGCATGAAGAATTGCGCGGCGCCGTCGATCTGCTTCATCGCGAGGGCTCGGTGATCAAGGCCGACCGCGACCGGCTCGGCGGCGTGCTCGATCTCGGCGAGCTCGAGGTTTCCGACGTGATGATCCACCGGACCGCGATGCGCGCCGTCAATGCCGACGACGCGCCCGAGCAGGCCGTCAAGACGGTGCTCGAAAGCCCTTATACAAGGCTTCCGGTCTGGCGCGGCTCGATCGACAACATCATCGGCGTCGTCCACTCGAAAGACCTTTCGCGCGCGCTCGCCGAACCCCATGCCGCGCCCTCCACCATCGACATCGTCAAGGTTTCGCAAAAGCCGTGGTTCGTGCCCGACAGCACCAATCTGAAGGACCAGCTCAACGCGTTTCTGCGCCGCAAGGTGCATATCGCGGTTGTGGTCGACGAATATGGCGAGGTGCAGGGCATCGTCACGCTGGAGGATATCCTGGAGGAAATCGTCGGCGATATCGCAGACGAGCACGATCTGGAAATCTCCGGCGTGCAGCAGGAGGCCGACGGCTCGATCGTGGTCGACGGCACGGTCCCGATCCGTGACCTCAATCGCGCGCTCGACTGGAACCTGCCCGACGAGGAGGCGACCACCATTGCCGGCCTCGTCATTCACGAGAGCCAGACGATCCCCGAGGAACGCCAGTCCTTCACCTTCTACGGCAAGCGCTTCATCGTCATGAAACGCGAGAAGAACCGCATCACCAAGCTCCGCATCCGCCCGCTCGGCGCCGCCGCAACGGTAACGCCGCCGGCGGTGTGAGGGGCGATGTCGCTCGGCATGCTGACGATTGGTGTCGCTGAGCTGCATTGATTTCAGGAGTGCTCGGCGCCCCCTCCTGAACCGACTCGCAGGAACGTAAAATTTACCCGAGGCCCCGCCGTTCCCAATCTCCCCCCTTGAGGGGGAGATGTCGCGAAAGCGACAGAGAGGGGTATCGGGCATAAGCCGCAAACGCCGTGCCCGCAGAAACGGTTCACCCCTCTCTGCCCCTGTCGGGGCATCTCTCCCTCAAGGGGAGAGATTGTGGGCTGATAGGTGCGAACGCGACCGATAGTGCGAACCAGACTGCATTTCATTGAGCGGTAAAAAGCCCCCATCACAAACAACAAAAGGCCGGCATCGCTGCCGGCCCTTTCAATTTCCGCAGGCTCTGAAAATCAGAGCGTACGCGTGATGTGCTCGACGCGGAAGGCTTCGATGATGTCGCCGGCGCGGATGTCCTCGTAGTTCTCGAAGGCCATGCCGCATTCCTGGCCGACCGGCACTTCGGAGACTTCGTCCTTGAAGCGCTTCAGCGTCTTCAGCTTGCCCTCGTGGATGACCACGTTGTCGCGGACAAGGCGGACGCCGGCGCCGCGTTCCATACGGCCTTCGGTAACGCGGCAACCCGCGACCTTGCCGATCTTGGAAATATTGAACACCTCGAGGATCTCGGCATTGCCGAGGAAGGTCTCGCGACGCTCCGGCGACAGCAGGCCCGACATCGCCGCCTTCACGTCATCCACCAGATCGTAGATGATGTTGTAATAGCGGATTTCGATGCCTTCCTGTTCGGACAGCCGGCGGGCCTGCGCATTGGCGCGGACATTGAAGCCGATGATCGCCGCGTTGGACGCTTCGGCAAGCGAAATATCCGATTCGGTGATGCCGCCGGCCCCCGCATGAACGATCCGGGCGCGCACTTCGTCGGTCCCGAGCTTTTCGAGCGCGGCGGCGATCGCCTCGACCGAACCCTGAACGTCGCCCTTGATCAGGAGCGGGAATTCCTTCAGCCCGGTATCCTGCAACTGGCTCATCATCTGTTCGAGCGAACCGCGCGAACCAGACTGTCGGGCCGCCGCCTTGTCGCGGGCGAGCCGCTGGCGGTATTCGGAGACTTCGCGGGCCTTGCCCTCGTTTTCAACGACGGCGAAGCGGTCACCGGCAGCGGGCGTGCCGCTGAGGCCGAGCACCTCGACCGGCATCGACGGACCGGCTTCCTTGACGTGGTCGCCGCGATCGTTGACCAGCGCGCGAACGCGGCCCCACTGATCGCCGGCGACGACGATCTGGCCCGGTTTGAGCGTACCCTTCTGAACCAGCACGGTTGCGACGGAACCGCGGCCACGGTCGAGCTGGGCCTCGATGACGACGCCTTCGGCGGTGCGGTCGGCATTGGCCTTGAGGTCGAGAACTTCGGCCTGCAGCAGGATCGTTTCGAGCAGTTTGTCGAGGTTCATGCCGGTCTTGGCGGAAACCTCGACGTCCAGCGTCTCGCCGCCCATGGATTCGACGAACACCTCATGCTGAAGCAGTTGGGTCCGGACCTTCTGAGCGTCGGCTTCCGGCTTGTCGATCTTGTTGATCGCAACAATGATCGGCACGCCGGCGGCCTTGGCGTGATTGATGGACTCGATCGTCTGCGGCATGACGCTGTCATCGGCCGCAACCACCAGAATGGCGATATCGGTCGCCTCGGCGCCGCGGGCGCGCATCGCGGTAAAGGCGGCGTGACCGGGGGTGTCGATGAAGGTGATCTTGTGACCGTCCTGCTCGACCTGATAGGCGCCGATATGCTGGGTGATGCCGCCGGCCTCGCCGGAGACCACGTTGGCATGGCGGATCGCGTCGAGCAGCGAGGTCTTGCCGTGGTCGACATGGCCCATGATGGTGACGACCGGAGCGCGCGGCTGCAGATCGCCCTCGTCGTCCTTGACGTCGAAAATGCCCTCTTCCACGTCCGATTCGGCAACGCGCTTGACGGTGTGGCCGAATTCGGTGGCGATCAGCTCGGCGAGATCGGCATCGATCACGTCGCCGGGCTTCATCATCTGCCCTTCCTTCATCAGATACTTGATCACATCGACCGAACGTTCGGACATGCGCTGCGACAGTTCCTGAATGGTGATGGTTTCCGGCAGCACGACTTCGCGCAGAACCTTTTCGCGCGGCTCCTGCGCCTGGGCGCGGCGCATCTTTTCCTGCCGCCGGCGCATGGCCGAAAGCGAGCGGCCGCGCTGGGCGCCGCCTTCCTCATCGCCGGTTACCGCGGTCACGGTCAATTTGCCGCGGCGGCGCTCTCCGGTGCTCTTCGGGCGGGAGGCGGGCTTCGCAGCAGCATCGGGCCTCAGCGTCTTGCCGCGGGCCGGTGCGCCATCGTCCTCACCTTCGCGGCGCGGCTTGCGACCACGTGCCAGGCTATCATCATCTTCGGCTGTCGCGCCCTTGGGACGCGGACGCTGTGCGGTTCGGCTCGGCTTGGCGTCTTCGTCCGGCGGCAAATTGGGCACGACCGGCACTTCAGCCGCCGCAGGCGGCTGCTCGACCACCGGTTCCGGGGCCGGAGGACGGGCTTTGGCTTCCTCGGCCTCGCGCTTTGCCTTTTCCTCGGCCTCGCGCCTGGCGGCTTCTTCGGCTATGCGGGCCTCTTCGGCTTCACGCTTGCGGCGCTCGGCATCCTCGACCTCGCGCTGCTGGGCCATTACCAGCGCACGGCGACGGGCGTCCATTTCACCCTGGGAGAGATCATGAAGCACATTGCCGCGGGGGCGGTTCTGGCCGCCCCTGTCGGAACCGCCGCGATCCGGCTGTCCGCCGCGCTGGCGGTTCTGCGCGCCCGGGCGCGAGGGCTGGCCCTTGGGCTGGTGCGTCGGGCGGTCATCATTGCGGCGGGTCTCGCCCGCGCGCGGCTGGCCGCCCTGAGGCGCGGGCGCGCGCGATGCGGGAGCCGCAGTTGGGGTATCTTCACCGGGTTTGTGGATCCGGCGTTTGCGTGTTTCGACCACGACCGCCTTGCTGCGACCGCGGCCCATATCCTGGCGCACGGTGCCCTGGCTCACACCCGATGGCTTAAGCTTCAGTGTCTTCTTGCCTTCGTTGTCGAGTGTCTTGTCGTCTTTACTGTCCGTCATTCGGTTCCCGTTCCTTGGCGCGGGAACCGTCTCCGATCGGAGACAGTATACCCGCCCTAATAATTCATATTCTGGCGTCCGGCCAACTTCCGTGACGTCGTCATGTGTTCGTCATCGCGGCTTTTCCTTCGGCTCCGGGGTCTAACCGGTACCTTTGAAGTATCATTGCGCGCTTCACTACACCCTCACCGGCCTTTCCCGCAAGCACTGCGGCGTGTTTAAACGCATTCTCATGCAAAAGAGTGCCGATTTCGTCCGCCTTGAAAGGCCTCAGCGCCGGGACCGGCGCATCGGCCTCGCTTTGATGCATGAAGGCCGTACGAGCCTGGTTCAGCTTGCGAACGCCGTCGGGGGCGGCATCGGCGGAATGAAACACGGCGATCGCCGCACCGCTTCTGATCGCAAGGTCGACCTTGGCCGAACCCGTAACAAATTCCCCGGCCTTGATCGCCATGTTGATCATACCCGCCAATTGGCGCGCCATCAACATGTCAACGATCTGGCCGAGATCATCCGCGGCCTCGACCTTCTGTTTCAGCGCCCGGGAAAACAGGCCCTTGGCGACCGCCTTGTCGATGGCCCAGCGCTCCGCCACAACCCAGCAGCCCCGGCCCGGAAGCGCGCGCTTCAGGTCCGGCACCACCTGTTGGTCGGGGCCGGCGACGAACCGGATGAGGTCATCCGGATCGCCGCCCTTGCGGGTGACGATGCAGGTGCGCTCGTTCATCGCCGCCGCCTCGACCGCTTTGCGGGGCATGGTCACGACTGCGGGAATACGCCGCTCAGATCGTCAGCCGCCGGCTCTTCCTCGCCCGCGGCTTCCTCTTCCTCTTCCTCGGGAAGATCGGCCGCGAGGTCTTCCTCGGTGATCCAGCCGACGGCCAGACGCGCCTGCATGATCATGTTTTCGGCTTCGACGCGGGAGAGAGCGAAGGACGACAGCGTGCCTTCGAAACGCTTGGTCTGGCCGTTCTGACGCTCGGCCCAGCCGACCAGATCGTCCGCTGCGCAGCCGGCGAAGTCTTCCATCGTCTTGATGCCTTCCTCGCCAAGCGCCACCATCATCGCCAGCGTCATGCCGTCGATCTGGCGCAGGTCGTCGGAAACGCCGAGTTCCCGGCGCTTTTCGTCCAGTTCGGCCTCGAGACGCTCGAGATGCTCGCGGGCGCGCATCTGGATTTCCTCGGCGGTCTCCGCGTCGAAACCCTCGATCGAGGCGATTTCGTCGAGTTCGACATAGGCCAGTTCCTCGATCGCCGCGAAGCCTTCCGAGGCCAGAACCTGGCCGACCATCTCGTCGACGTCGAGCGCGTCCATGAACAGCTGCGAGCGTTCGTTGAATTCCTTCTGGCGGCGCTCCGATTCCTCGTTCTCCGTCATGATGTCGATGTCCCAGCCGGTGAGCTGCGAGGCAAGCCGGACATTCTGGCCGCGACGGCCGATCGCCAGCGAAAGCTGGTCGTCCGGCACGACGACGTCGATACGCTCGGCATCCTCATCGAGCACCACCTTGGCGACTTCCGCCGGCTGCAGCGCATTGACGATGAAGGAGGCCGGATCTTCCGACCACGGAATGATATCGATCTTCTCGCCCTGCAATTCGCCGACCACCGCCTGGACGCGCGAACCGCGCATGCCGACGCAGGCGCCGACCGGATCGATCGAGGAATCCGACGAGATCACCGCGATCTTGGCGCGCGAGCCCGGATCGCGGGCGACCGACTTGATGGTGATGATGCCGTCGTAGATTTCCGGCACTTCCATGGCAAACAGCTTGACCATGAACTGCGGATGGGTGCGCGACAGGAATATCTGCGGGCCGCGCTGTTCGCGGCGGACATCGTAGACATAGGCGCGGATGCGGTCGCCATAACGCGGCACTTCGCGCGGGATCATCTCGTCGCGGCGGATGATCGCCTCGCCGCGGCCGAGATCGACGATGACATTGCCGTATTCGACGCGCTTGACCGTGCCGTTGACGATCTCGCCGATGCGGTCCTTGTATTCATCGAACTGGCGGTCGCGCTCGGCTTCGCGGACCTTCTGGACGATGACCTGCTTGGCCGACTGGGCGGCGATGCGCCCGAAATCCATCGGCGGCAGCGGGTCGGCGATGAAATCGCCGAGCTTGGCTTCCGGGTTGCGGTCAAGCGCCAGTGCCAGCGGGATCTGGGTGCCGTAATCCTCGGCTACCTCGACAACCTCAAGCAGGCGCTGCAAATGGATTTCGCCGGTCTTCGGATTGATATCGGCGCGGATATTGGTTTCCGACCCGTAACGCGACTTGGCCGCCTTCTGTATGGCATCGGCCATCGCGGTCAGGACGATCTCGCGATCGATCGATTTTTCCCGCGCCACCGCATCGGCGATCTGCAACAGTTCCAGCCGGTTCGCACTTACTGCCATGTTCCTGTCTCCATTCTTGCTTGCGAGCCTCAAGGCTTCGCGAAATTGCTGTCACGCCCGCGCGTTGGAAGCGGCGGCCAGGCGATTGTCAATTCTCTTCGGTGCCGTCGATGTCTTCAGCACCGTTGTCTTCGTCATTTTCATTGGCGGCCTTTCCCTTGGCCAGCTTGTCGGCCCGAAGCGCCTCGCGGATCAACTCGTCCGTCAGGATCAGCTTGGCTTCGGAAAGCGCCGAAAACGGGATTGTGACCTCATTCGGCTCGCCATAGGCCACGCCGTCGCGCAGCAGCGTGACGCCGTCATTGTCGGCCTCGATGATGCGGCCGCGGAACCGCTTGCGCTCGCCGATGAGGACCGAGGTCTCACATTTCAGCAAGTGGCCTTTCCAGCGGTAGAAATCGGATTTGCGCACCATCGGCCGGTCGATCCCGGGCGAGGAGACTTCCAGGTGATAGGCCCGGTCGATCGGGTCCTCGACATCGAGCACCGGCGAGACCGCCTTGGACACGTCCTCGCAGTCCTCGACAGTCATCGTGCCGTCGAAACGCTCGGCCATGATCTGCAGCGTCAGCCCGTTCTGGCCGGAGAGGTTGACCCGCACCAGCTTGAAACCGATATCCTCCAGAACGGGCTCGATCATGTCGGCAATCCGTTTCTCGACGCCGGTTTCAACAATCAGCCGTTCTTCTCTCGCCTTGTCAGCCATGTTCCTCAAATCTGTCCCATCAGGCTCCCGGCGCCTGGCGGCCGCGCCAAACAAAAAAGAGCGGGTCCGTGCGGCCCCACCCTTCATCTGACGATCAAGAATTTGAGTTCTAAATACCCCCCCGGACGGAAAATTGCAAGTTTTATCGTGCCCCGCACGTGGAACCGGCCTCGCGGGATATAGGCAATCGCCCGATTTCGGCCCTATACTCATGGTTCGGCTGGGCAGCCGGATCGAACGCAGCGTCGCATCCGCAATGCCATGCCCGTACGAAAACAACAAAATGCCCGGAGGAACGACCACCCATGAACACGGCGACTCCCTCGCTTTTCGCCCCGTTTGCGCATGCGACATTCCGCAATATCTGGGTTGCGTCGATCGCCTCCAATCTCGGCACCAACATCCAGAGTGTCGGCGCCGCCTGGATGATGACCTCGATTTCGAATTCGGAAAGCATGGTGGCGCTGGTTCAGGCCTCGACCACGCTGCCGGTCATGCTGTTCGCGCTCGTCGCCGGGGCGGTCGCCGACAGTTTTAACCGCCGGCGGGTGATTCTCGCCGCCCAGGGATTCATGTTCGCCGTCTCCGTGGCGCTGGCGCTTGCGGCGGTTGCCGGCGTGATAACGCCGTGGATGCTGCTCGCTTTCACCTTTCTCATCGGCAGCGGCAATGCGCTCAACAATCCGTCCTGGCAGGCCGCCGTCGGCGACATGGTGCCGCGCTCCGATGTACCGGGCGCGGTCACGCTCAATTCCGTCGGCTTCAACATTACCCGCAGCGTCGGCCCGGCCGTCGGCGGCACGATCGTCGCCATCGGCGGCGCGGCGGCGGCCTTCACCGTCAACGCCATGAGCTATCTCGGCCTGCTGACGGTGATCGTTCGCTGGAAGTTCATGGCCCCGGAAAACCCGCTGCCGCGCGAGAACATGACCACCGCCATCGGCGCCGGGCTGCGCTATGTGTCCATGTCGCCCAACATATTGAAGGTGTTGCTGCGCGCCTTCCTGTTCGGCCTTGCCACGGTTTCGGCGGTGGCGCTGTTGCCGCTGGTGGCGCGTGACGTGATCGACGGCGGACCGCAGACCTTCGGCATCATGCTCGGCGCCTTCGGCATCGGCGCGATCGGCGGGGCCTTTGCCAATGCCAGGCTCCGGGCCGCCCTTTCCAACGAGGCGATCATTCGCGCCGCCTTCCTGCTGTTTGGCGCGAGCGCAGTGGTCATGGGGCTCTCGACGTCCCTGATCCTCGACTGTCTGGCGCTGTTTGCCGCCGGCGCCTGCTGGGTGCTGGCGCTTTCGCTGTTCAACACGGTGGTGCAGCTGACGACGCCGCGCTGGGTCGTCGGCCGGGCGCTGTCGCTTTACCAGACCGCCGCCTTCGGGGGCATGGCGGGCGGAAGCTGGCTTTGGGGGTACGTCGCCGAAAACCATACGATAACCCATGCCTTTCTGGCGGCGGCCGGCGTTGCAGTCTTTGGGGCGGCAGTCGGCCTGCTGTTCAAGATGCCAGCCTTCGAAAGCCTGAACCTCGATCCGCTCAACCGGTTCCAGACACCGGAGCCGGCGCTCAATCTCGTCGCCCGTTCCGGCCCGATCGTGGTCGAGACCCGTTTCGTGATCGCGGCTGAAGATACCCGGGAATTCCTGCGGCTGATGGTCGAGCGCCGACGCATCCGGCTGCGCGACGGCGCGCGCAAATGGGCGCTGATGCGCGATATCGAGGAACCCGATGTCTGGTTCGAGACCTATCACGCCCCCACCTGGGTCGATTATGTGCGCCATAACCAGCGCCGCACCCAGGCCGATGCCGAAAACTTCGACCGCCTGCGCGAGCTGCACCGGGAAGACGGCATGCCGCGGGTCCGGCGCATGATCGAACGCCAGACCATCCCGCCGCGCGACGGGATCTTCAACCGCCCCTACGATGTGCACCAGCACCATCATTGAGGGGTGGCGGGGCGAAGCGGAGAACGCCTGTATCGCAGCCCGTTTCAGCCTAACGACGTTCCCATCCACCTCGCAGCCTTCAATCTCCCCCCTTGAGGGGGAGATGCCCCGACAGGGGCAGAGGGGGGTGAACCGCAAACCGCATACTCAGAGTAAATTGGAAGCGCTGCACCCCTCTCTGTCGCTTTCGCGACATCTCCCCCTCAAGGGGGGAGATCGATTGGGGGCTATGCGGGTATGGGGTTCGGTCGACATTCGTTTCAATACGAGCCCCAGCAGCCCCGCGACTACCGCAGCAATTCGTTCTTCAACGCCGGCGTCGGCCAGCAGGTCTGGTTTACGCGGTTTCTCGCCTGCCAGTCGCCGATCGAGCGGCGGGTCTTGAAGCCGACCAGCCCGTCCGCGCCGCCAACGTCATAGCCCATGCCTTCCAGCTTCCGCTGCATGGCGGCGACATCCGAGCGCAGCAGCGTGCCGGTGCGCTGCCAGGGCTGGGCGAACGCGCCCATGCCATACTGGATGCGATCGGCGAGATTGCCGACGAACAGGGCATAAAGGTCGGAATTATTATATTCCTTGAGCACGTAGAAATTTGGCGTGACGATGAATTCCGGCCCGTAGCGGCCCTGCGGCACCAGCATCATGCCCGGCTTGCGCATCTCTTCTGCGGGAAACGCCTTGCCGTTGACGCGGGTGATGCCCTGCTTCACCCAGGCGGAGATTGCCCGCGCATTGTCCGGCCCTTCCTGGGCGCAGGAGACATTGTCCGGGATCGCCGCCTCATAGCCCCAGTCGCGCCCGCGCTCCCAGCCGTCGCTTGCCAGATGCTTGGCGATGGTGGCGAGCGAATCAGGCACAGAATCCCAGACGTCGATGACGCCGTCGCCGTCGAAATCGACGGCGTAGCTCTGGAAATTGGAGGGCATGAGCTGCGGCTGGCCGAAGGCGCCGGCCCATGACGCCTTGCGCTTGTCGAGAGGCGCGGCGCCGCTCTGGATGATCTGAAGTGCTGCAATGAACTCGCGCTGGAACATCTGCTGGCGCGATCCTGTCATGAACGCCTTGGTGCCGAGCACCTGCAGAATGTCGTATTTTTCCTCAGCCGCGCCATAGCCCATCTCGCGGCCCCAGATCGCCAGCACGATCCGGCCCGGCACGCCGTATTGCGCCTCGATCCGGTCGAGCACCGGCTTGTACTGATTGTAGAGCTGACGGCCTTTCACAGCGAGATAGTTCAGATTGCTCTCGCTGAAATAGGGACCGGGCTCGGAGAATTCCGGCTGGGTCTGGCGACGCTCGGCCGGCGGCTTGGTGCCCGGCGGCACCAGGTCCGGCAGCGACCAGTTGATCGTGAGGCCTTGCGTTGTCCGGTCATAGACTGCCGCGGAAACCCCGGAGCGCAGCGCCGCCTGGCGCATGTCGCTCGCAAGCCACTGGCTGAACTGGCGATCGACGCTCGCTTTGTCATAGGCGTTGGCGACCGAGGAGAAACCCGCCCCGGCAAGGAAGGCGAGCGCAATCGCAAACAGGGCGCAGACGATGCGTATCGCCATCAGCGGGCGGGATCTGGTCATTCCGGCTTCTCCTTTTCGCGCGGATTCTCGGGCATCAGGGTTACCGAATGATAAATCAATTATGGCGACTACAAGGCATTACGATGGCGCCGCGTAAAGAGCCCGTCAGTCCCTCCCCGCCTCGGCGTCCGGTCCGAAATCATTGGTCTGTTCCTGGCCCGGCTTGACGAACCAGTAGAGCAGAACGAGCAGCCCGATCACGGTAATCCCGATAAGCTGCCACCAGCCGCTGCGATTGACGTCATGAAGACGGCGCGCGCCGATGGCAATGCCCGGAATAAAGGTCACAAGGTTCCAGATACCGCCAAAAAAGCCGACCCTGGCGCTGCCGAACAATATCGAATCAACCGCGCTCAGCACGATACTGATGATCAGCGTCCACAGCACCCAGAACCAGAAAGCCCCGCGCGAGGAGCGGCCGCTGAACAGAAAATAATTCCTGAAGGCAAGCTGCAAGGCCTCCACGAAGCCGACATTGCGGTGGTCGCGACCGATGATCGATGAATCCGACATGATTTTTCCCCTGTTGACCCAGTCTCAACCTACGCGCAGTGCGCCATGAGTGCAATAACCGCGCGCTCGCCACAGGCACGCTCCGTTCTTTCCAAGCCCGCCCTCTTCGGATAGTAAACGTCTGCGCGTGGCCGGGCGCTTTGCCTCCGCGCCTTTGCTGTGCATCTCCGTTTCTTTCATCAATTCGAGGTCGGCTGAAACTCATGATTATCGGTTGGATCGAGGCCGCCTTTCTGGGCCTGTTGCAGGGGCTGACGGAATTTCTTCCGATCTCCTCCAGCGCGCATCTGCGCATCGCCGGCGAATTCCTGCCTTCCGGGGCCGATCCGGGGGCGGCGTTTACCGCCATTACCCAGATCGGCACCGAACTCGCCGTGCTGGTCTATTTCCGGTCGGATATCGTGCGGATCGCGAAGGCCTGGCTCGGCCACAATCTCAGGCTCGGCAGCGGTTACGACAAGGCCGACATCCGCATGGGCTGGCTGATCATCATCGGTTCGCTGCCGATCGTCATCCTCGGCCTGCTGTTCAAGGACGAAATCGAGACCTCGCTGCGCAACCTCTACATCACCGCCGCAATGCTGATCATCTTCGGCGTCATCATGGGCATTGCCGACAGGATCGGCGCCAAGCGCATCCGGCTGGAGCAACTGACCTGGCGCGACGGCATTCTCTTCGGCTTGGCCCAGGCGATGGCGCTGATACCGGGCGTTTCGCGCTCAGGCGGCACGATCAGCGCCGGACTGCTGCTCGGCTACACGCGCGAGGCGGCGGCGCGCTATTCGTTTCTGCTGGCCGTTCCGGCCGTCTTCGGCTCCGGCTTTTACCAGCTTTTCAAAAGCATCGGCGAGGACAATCCGGTCGGCTGGGGGCCGACGGCGCTTGCGACCGTGATCGCCTTTTTCGTCGGCTATGCGGTGATCGTGTTCTTCCTGCGGCTGGTCTCGACCCGCAGCTACATGCCGTTCGTCTATTACCGGGTGGCGCTCGGAGGCGGGCTTCTGGTCCTGCTTGCGCTTGGCGTGATCAGCCCCGACGGCTGACGGTCACCCATCATTAATCCTTCGGTGGTTATATAGGCGACAACGCAACCCCGAGACCGGGTCTTGCCGCGGCGTCAGGCCGGGCTCCGATCCGAGCCTCCCGCGACGGAAGCCAGATGTCTACGCTCTATCACCACCCCATGTCCGCCGCCTCCCGCTTCATTCGCCTGGTGATCGGCGAATATGCCTTCGAGGTCGACCTGATCGAGGAGCGGCCCTGGGAAAAACGCAGGGCCTTCCTGACGGCCAATCCGGCCGGCACGCTGCCGGTCTATGTCGATGACAACATGCGCGCGCTTTGCGGGCCGTTCGTGATCGCCGAATTCATGGACGAGACCCATGGCGTGCTCCAGCGCGAACGCCGGCTTCTGGCCGAGGAGCCGTTCCAGCGCGCCGAAATCCGCCGGCTCACGGAATGGTTCCTGCTGAAGCTCGAACAGGACGTCACCCATCCGCTCTGCCGCGAGCGGGTCTACAAGCTGCAGATGAGCACCGAATATGGCGGCGGCGCGCCCGATTCGCGGGTGCTGCGCGCTGCCCGCGCCAATATCCGCCAGCACATGAAATACCTCGCCTGGCTTGCCGGAAGCCGGGGCTGGCTGGCCGGCAAGCGGATGAGCTATGCCGACCTTGCCGCCGGCGGCGCGATCTCCGCGCTTGATTATCTTGGCGAGATCAAGTGGGACGAGACGCCCGCCGCCAAGGAATGGTACCAGCGGCTGAAATCGCGCCCCGCCTTCCGCGCGCTTCTCGCCGACCGGGTGCGCGGCGTGGTTCCGGTTTCTCACTACGCCGATCTGGATTTTTAGGCCGCAACACGCCACCTTGGAGAAAGCATCGTCTTTGCGGCGATGCGGATCGACGAAACGGCGGCAAGATGGACGAGCGTTCCGACAAGCTGAAACATTTCCTGCGCGAGGAAGCCCTCTTGCAAGGCTTCTCTGCCTGCCGGATCGCGCGCGCCGAAGATATGCCGGAAGCGGCAAAGGCGCTCGCCGAGGGGATCGCAAAGGGCCATTATGGCGAGATGGCGTGGATGGCGGACACGTTCGAGCGCCGGTCCTCGCCGCTGAAGCTCTGGCCCGAGGCGCGCTCCGTCATCATGCTGGCGATGAATTACGGGCCGGAGGAGGACCCGCGACCGCTTCTGAAACGGAAGGAGCGGGCCAATATTTCGGTCTATGCCAGAAACCGCGATTACCACGATGTCATCAAGGGCCGGCTGAAGCAGATCGCCGGCCGGTTCGCCGCCCGCACCGGCGCCGAGGTCAAGGTTTTCGTCGATACCGCGCCCGTCATGGAAAAGCCGCTTGCCGAAAAGGCGGGCATCGGCTGGCAGGGCAAGCACACCAATCTGGTGAGCCGGGAGTTCGGCTCATGGCTGTTCCTGGGCTCGATCTTCACCACCGCTGACCTTGCTCCCGATGCCGGCGAGCGTGACCATTGCGGCTCATGCCGCGCCTGTCTCGATGTCTGTCCGACAAATGCCTTTCCGGCGCCCTACCGGCTCGATGCGCGGCGGTGCATTTCCTACCTCACCATCGAGCATCACGGCGTCATCCCGCTCGAATTCCGCGCGCCCATGGGAAACCGGATCTATGGCTGCGACGACTGTCTTGCGGCCTGTCCGTGGAACAAGTTCGCGGAACAGTCCTCGGAGATGAAACTGGTCGCGCGCGACGATCTGAAAGCCCCGCGCCTGTCCGAATTTCTCGGCTTCGACGATGCCGCCTTTCGCGCCTGCTTCGCCGGCTCGCCGATCAAGCGGATCGGCCGCGACCGGTTCGTCCGCAATTGCCTGATCGCTTCCGGCAACAGCGGCGAACCTTCGCTTGCCCCCTTTTGCGAGCGCCTGATCGATGATGACAGCGCAGCTGTCCGGGCGATGGCGGTCTGGGCGCTGGCGCGGCTTCTGCCCCGAGATGAATTTGCGGCATTGGCAAGAACGCGCTTACATGAGACTGATGAAACCGTCCGTCACGAATGGCAACGCGAGGAAGAGACGCTATGCATCTGATGATTTTCGGCGCCGGATATTCCGGAAAGGCGATCGCCGCCGCACTAGCCCCCTCCGCACGCCATGTCGCCGGCACAACGCGCACCGCCGAGAAGGCCGCCAGTCTCGGCGATGTCGGCATTGAGGCCTTCGTCTTCGACGGCAACGCCGTCGACCCCGCACTTGGCCACAAGCTTTCCTGCGTCACCCATCTGGTGCAGTCGATCCCGCCCGGTCCCGATGGCGATTGCGTGCTCAATATCGCAAGCCGCACCGCTCATAACGAACTGCCGGACCTGCAATGGCTCTGCTATCTCTCGACCGTCGGCGTCTACGGCGATCATGACGGCGCATGGGTGGACGAGACCTCCGAATGCCGACCCACCTCGGAGCGCTCAATACAGCGTCTGGCTGCCGAGGAACAATGGCTGGAGACCGGCGAGAAACACGGTCTTCCGGTGGCCATTCTCAGGCTTTCAGGCATTTATGGGCCCGGCCGCAACCCGTTCCGCAAGCTGATGGACGGCTCGGCCCAGCGCGTCATCAAGAAGAACCAGGTCTTCAACCGCATCCGGGTGGAAGATATCGGCTATGCCGCGGCGTTTCTTGCCGAGCGCGAGATCGGCGGAATTTTCAACGTCACCGACGATGAACCGGCGCCGCCACAGGATGTGATCACCGAGGCGGCGCGGCTGATGGGCATCGAGCCGCCGCCGGAAATCCCGTTCGAGAAGGCCGACATGTCGCCCATGGCGAAATCGTTCTGGGGCGAGAACAAGCGGGTCAGCAACGCCAAGCTGCGCAAGCTCGGCTATGAATTCGAATTCCCGAACTACCGCCAGTCGCTGAAGCAGTTGTGGGATATGCGGGCGTATTGAGGATGGCTGGCTCATATGTCTTTCCGCAGATCCTGAACATAGCTTTTCTCTTCCGCGACTCAGTTTGACGAACGCCCTCTCCCCCTATTCAGGGTCACCCTCGGGCTTGACCCGAGGGTCCAGGCGGCGTTCTCCGTGTCGCCTGGATGCTCGTGTCAAGCACGAGCATGACACAGGTGGACGGGAGAGTGCGGCGGAACGTCGCCAAACCGGACCACAATAGCCTCGTGCAAAAGTGACGACGCTTATCCCTACATCCCGACCGCATACTGCTCCCACGCCCCGCCGGGCGCCGTTGCCGCTGCCAGCGCCGCGAGGTTCTGCTGCGCCTCGTCGGCCGAGACGCCGGCGGTGACCACGCGCCGGGCTTCTTCCTGCTTGCCCTGAAGCGCCAGAACGAGGCCGAGATTGAGCCGGACGTCGGAGCCGGCATCGCGCTGTTCCGCCGCCTGACGCAGAAAATCTTCAGCGTTCTGGAGATTATGCGTCAGCACATAGGAGGTCGCCATCGCCGACAACACGTCGGGATTGTTCGGCGACAGGCTGAGCGCCTTGCGATAGCGCATCCGCGCTTCCATCGGCTGGCCCATCTGGTCGAGGATCGCGCCTTCTTCCATATAGACGCGCCAGTCGTCGGGGCTGAGCTGGCCGGCCTGGCGCACGGTTCTGAGCGCATCCGGATAATAGCCGAGCGCTGCCTGCGACCTGGCGTAGAACAGTTGCGCCTCGCCCGAACCGGGATTGAGTGCGGCCACCTGCCGCATCACCTCATTGGCCTTTTTGTAATCGCCGGTCGCCTTGAGATACTCCGAATACTCAATACCGGTGTTCAGCCGGCCGGGGCGGGAAAGATAGGCGCCTTCCAGCCGATAACTGACCTGCGCCTGCTGGGAAACCGAAAGCCCCGCGAAGTCCTCGGCCATGCGGTATCCGGAACTGTTCGTGCCGCCGCCGCGTACGCTGGCGCACCCCGACAAGGCAACAAGGCCTGCGGCGAGCAGGATCGCCGCGCGCGATGCCTGACCGGTGGGATTGTTCATTTTCATTCAATCTCCGTCTGTTCTCAGCGCCCCGATGGGCGTATGGAATCACCTCCACCGCCTTTGGTTAGTTTACAGAAAGTTTTTTCGCGCGAAAGTACGCGGGAACCCGAGCAAAGCAACATGCCGCACTTCCAGTATATCACCCGACCACTCCCTTTCTGTCCCGCCGACGCGGCGACCCGGCCGCTCTACGCGCTCGCCCAGGGCGAGACGGACAAGCTGCCGGACAGCATCCGCGCCTTCGCCGCCGCCGCCGGTTACTCAGGCAGCGAAGGCGAGTTCCTGCTTGTTCCCGGCGATGACGGTGGCCTCGGCGGCGCGCTTTTCGGCCTCGGCAACGGCGCAAATCCCTTCGCCTTCGGCCGGCTGACGAAACTGCTGCCGGCGGGCGACTGGCGGCTGGCGCAGTATGCCGGCGATGCGACGCTCGCGCTGACCGGCTTTGCAGCCGGTTCCTACCGCTACGAGCGCTACATCAAGCCGGCCGCGAAAGCCGTGCGGCTCGCGATGCCCGACGGCGTCGATGCTGCGGCGATCGAACGCAACTGGGCCGCGATCTGCCTTGCCCGCGATCTCGTCAATACGCCCGCCAACGACATGCAGCCCGACCATCTGGAAGAGGTGTTTGCAGGCCTCGCCCGCCACCATGACGCCAGCTTCAAGGCGATCCGCGGCGACGACCTGCTGTCGGCGGGCTTTCCGCTGGTCCACGCCGTCGGCCGCGCCGGCGAGAAGGCGCCGCGGCTGATGGAGATGCGCTGGGGCCGCAGGGGCGCCCGCGCGATCACCCTTGTCGGCAAGGGCGTGTGCTTCGACACCGGCGGCCTCGACCTGAAGACCGCGAGCGGCATGGCGGTGATGAAGAAGGACATGGGCGGGGCGGCCAATGTGATGGCGCTGGCGCTGATGATCATGGATGCCGGTCTCGATATCGATCTGCGCGTCATCATCCCGAGCGTCGAAAATTCCGTCGCGGGCAACGCTTTCCGCCCGGGCGACATCTACCGCTCGCGCAAGGGCCTGACGGTGCAGATCGACAATACCGACGCCGAGGGCCGCCTGATTCTGGCCGACGCGCTGGCCTATGCGGATGAGGAACTGCCCGACCTTCTGATCGACATGGCGACGCTGACGGGGGCCGCGCGCGTGGCGCTCGGCCCGGATATCGCGCCGTTTTTCACCACCTCCGACGCCTTTGCCGAAACGCTTTCGGCAGAAGGCGAGCGGCTGTGCGATCCGGTGTGGCGGATGCCGCTTTTCAACGGCTACGAGGCCAAGCTGAAGACCGGCATCGCCGACCTTACCAATGCGCCTTCGGGCGGATTGGCGGGCGCGATCACCGCCGCGCTGTTTCTCAAACAATTCGTCGGCCGCGCCAGGGAATGGGCGCATTTCGACATCTACGCCTATGCCCAGGCCGATCGCGATTTCGGCCCCGCCGGCGGCGAGGCGCAGGCGATCCGGGCCATTTTCGAAACCATCCGCAAAGGCTGATGCATGGAACTCGACCGCCGGCTTCACGCCTTCAGGGATGATCTCGCCGACGCCCGGCTGTCCGGCATCGTCCGCGCGGCCCGGTTCGCGGATCCGCTCCCGGCCCAGGTGATCGTTCCGGTCGCCGCGGTGCGGCGCAAGCCGGCGCATTCGGCAAGGGTCGATACCCAGCTTCTTTTCGGCGAGACGGTCGATATCTTCGAGCGCGCCAACGGGTGGCTGTGGGTGCAGTCCCGTTTCGACTGCTATGTCGGCTACCTGCCGGAGGATAGCGTTGCCGAGGGCGCCCAGCAGGCGGCGACCCATGTGATCTCCGTCCCCCGGACCTTCCTCTACCCCGAGCCCGACCTCAAGACGGGCCCGGTATCCGCGCTTTCCATGGGCAGCCGGATGACGTTCGTGGACGAGGCCGAGGCCGGCGGCAACCGCTATCTCCTGTCGGCGGACGGAACCGCCGTCTTCGCCGACCATTGCTTTCCGCTCGGCCGTCCGTTCGAGCGCGACCCCGTGAAGACGGCGCTGCGCTTTCTCGAGACGCCCTATCTGTGGGGCGGGCGATCCGGCTTCGGGCTCGATTGCTCGGGCCTGGTGCAGCTTGCGATGATGATGGCCGGGCGCACCGTGCCGCGCGATTCCGACATGCAGGAACTGATGGACGGCGACCCGGTGACCCGGCGCGGCCTGAAACGCGGCGATCTGGTATTCTGGAAAGGTCATGTCGGGCTGATGGAGGATGCCAGGACGCTGATCCACGCCAATGGCGCGACCATGCGCGTCACCCGTGAAAACCTCGATCACGCCATCACCCGCATCGCGCCGCATTACGGCAACCCGACCTCGTATCTGAGGCCGGTTAAGTAGGGCCACTGTTCGGTTTCCTCCTTCTCTGCCGTCGCCCCGGACTTGATCCGGGGTCCAGGGCGACACGACGGGCGCATCAATAAGAATAGATCGCAAAGACATTGCCATACGGCCCTGGATGCCGGCTCAAGGCCGGCATGACGGACGATGGGAGACAGGCTTTTGCCTTGATCTCAATCCTCGGAGAAGGAAATCGGCTGAAGCCCCACCCGACTACGCCACCTTCCGGAACCGCTTCAGCCGCAGCGCGTTGCTCAGCACGAACACACTCGATAGCCCCATCGCCGCCGCGGCCAGCATCGGCGACAGCAGGATGCCGGTTGCGGGATAGAGAGCGCCGGCGGCGACCGGAATCAGCACCACATTGTAGGCGAAGGCCCAGAACAGGTTCTGGGCGATATTGCGCATCACCGCCCGCGACAGCGCGATGGCGTTGACCACGCCGGACAGATCGCCCGACATCAGCACGACATCGGCGGTTTCGATGGCGATATCGGTGCCCGTGCCGATGGCGATGCCGGTATCGGCGGCGGCAAGCGCCGGGGCGTCGTTGATGCCGTCGCCGGCAAAGGCGATCACGCCGTGGGCCGCGCGCAATTCCTCAAGGGCTGCGACCTTGCCATCCGGCAGGACGTCGGCAACCACGGTGTCGATCCCGACCTCGGCGGCAATCGCGCGGCCGGTGTTCTCGTTGTCGCCGGTGATCATCGCGGTCTTCACGCCCGCCGCATGCAGCGCCGTGATCGCGGCCTTTGCCGAGGGCTTGACCGGATCGGCGACGCCGATGACGCCGGCGGGACCACCGTCGACCGCGACGAACAGCAGCGAACGCGCCTTCGCCGCCAGTCGTTCCGCCTCGTCGTCAAGGCCTGCTGTTTCGACGCCAAGCTTTTCCATGAACCGACGCGCGCCAACGGTGACGGACCTGCCGCCAACCGATGCCGTCACGCCATAACCCGGCACGGCTTCGAAATCCTGCGCCTTTTCCACGGTAAGGCTCTTCTCCCGCGCACCGGCCGCGACGGCTTCGGCGAGCGGATGTTCCGAGCCCGCCTCGACCGCGGCGACGAGCGCCAGCAGCGCATCGTCGTCGAAGCCGTCGACGGTGAAGATATCGGTCACCAGCGGCCGGCCTTCGGTCAGCGTTCCGGTCTTGTCGAAGGCAACGATCCTGGTGTCGCGCAGGGTCTGCAATGCCTCGCCGTTCCTGAACAGCACACCGGTTTCCGCCGCCCTGCCCGTGCCGACCATGATTGAAGTGGGCGTGGCGAGCCCCATGGCGCAGGGGCAGGCAATGATCAGCACCGCCACCGCATTGACGAGCGCGAAGGACAGCGCCGGCGCGGGTCCGAAGATCAGCCAGATGACAAATGTCAGCGCGGCAGCCGCCAGCACCGCCGGCACGAACCAGGCCGTGACCTTGTCGACCATCGCCTGCACCGGCAGCTTCGCGCCCTGCGCGGTTTCCACCATTTTGACGATGCGCGCCAGCACGGTATCGGCGCCGATGGCGGTGGCGCGGAAGGTGAAACTGCCGGTCTTGTTGATGGTGCCGCCGGTGACGCTGTCACCCTCGGTCTTCTTCACCGGAACCGGCTCGCCGGAGATCATCGATTCATCGACATGCGAGCCGCCCGAGACGACCTCGCCATCGACCGCGATCCGCTCGCCCGGGCGGACCACGACGATATCGCCATGCTTCACATCGGCAATCGGGATATCGAGGGTCGCGCCGTCGCGTTCCACCCGCGCCGTTTTCGGCTGCAGGCCCATCAGATGGGTGATCGCGGCGGAAGTGCGGCCCTTGGCCTTGGCCTCCAGATAGCGACCGAGCAGGATCAGCGTGACGATGACGGCGGCGCTTTCGAAATAGACCTGCGCGGCCCCTTGCGGGAAAAGCTGCGGCATGAAGGTCGCCAGCGTGGAATAGCCCCAGGCCGCGAGCGAGCCGATCATCACCAGCGCGTTCATGTCCGGCGACAGTCTTCTGAACGAGGCAGCACCCTGGCGGATGAAGCGGCGGCCGGGACCGAACACGACGATGGTCGCCAGCGCGAAATAGAGGATATGCAGAGGGAAGATGCCGACCGCGTTCATCAGGGCGTGGCCGAGCGGCGGGATCAGGTGAGACCCCATTTCCAGCACGAACAGCGGCAGGGTGAAGAGGAACGCCGCCAGAAAATCGCGCTTCAGCGCGGCCTGTTCCTTCGCCCTTATATCCGCATGCGTCTCGGTCTCGGCGGTGGTGTCGGTGATGCGGCGCGGGGTGTAGCCCGCCACCTCGATGGCGGCGGCAAGCGCTGTGATATCCGCCGCGGCCTTCACGGTCGCCCGCTCGCTTGCAAGGTTGACATGCGCCGAAACCACGCCCGGCACGGCCATCAGCGCGCGTTCGACATTGCCGACGCAGGAGGCGCAGTGCATGCCCTCGATGCCGAACTCGACGGTTTCGAGCGCCACGCCATAGCCGGCCTTCCCGATCGCCGCGACGACGTCGCCAGCGATCTTCGGATCGGCGAGCGTGACATCGGCCGTCTCGGTGGCGAGATTGACGGAAACCCCAGAGACGCCCTCCACCCGGCCCACGATCCGCTCGACGCTGCCCACACAGGAGGCACACGTCATGCCCGTCACCGGGAGGGTGATGTGGGTCGGCTTCTTTGCCGTCGAGATGGTCTGTTCCATGGTCGGTTTTCTTCCTGGCGGACGGTGGCCACTCGCTCCAAACAATCTCCCCCCTTTGAGGGGGAGATGCCCCGACAGGGGTAGAGAGGGGTGCAGCGACAACCGCAAATTCTGAGTACATTGAGAGGGTTCACCCCTCTCTGTCGCGTTCGCGACATCTCCCCCTCACGGGGGGAGATTGATGGCTGCGGCGCTTCAATTCAAAACAAGGGTCAGGCAATAAGCTGCCTCCCCCGGTCGTCTCACCCCTTCACGTCGTATCCCGAATCCTCGACGGCCTTGACCGCCTGTTCGCGCGTTGCCGGCGCGTTCAGGGAGAAGCGGGCCTCGTGCTTTTCAATACTGACGGCCACGTCGGAAATGCCCGGAACGGCGGAAAGCGCCTTCGTCACAGTCGTCACGCAGCCGCCGCAGCCCATGCCTTCGATTTTCAGGGTCTCGGTCATCGTCATTCTCCTTCTGGCTCCTTTTGGCATTCGTTGCAGCAGAGATGGGGCTTCCAGTGACTGGAAGGTCAAGAGCACCGTTGAAGATTTTTGCAAGTACTGCTTGAAAACCGACAGAAGCTCTGTCTTTGCTCATCGAAACCGCGTCAATGCCCGGAAGGAAACGATCATGGACCTGCATATCTGGCTGGCCTTCGCCGCCGCCTCGACCGCGCTTCTGCTGATCCCCGGGCCGACGGTGCTGCTGGTGCTGAGCTACGCATTGAGCCAGGGAAAGCGGGTGGCGCTGGCAACGGTCGCGGGCGTCGCGCTTGGCGATTTCATCGCCATGACCGCCTCGCTTGCGGGCCTCGGCGCGCTGGTGCTGGCGTCCGCGCAACTGTTCGTCGTGCTGAAATGGGTCGGCGCGGTCTATCTCGTCTATCTCGGCTTCAGGCTGTTCCGCAGCAAAGGGATCGGCGATGCCGTTCCATCGTCCGCCGCCGCCTCGCTTTCCCCCCGGCATGTCTTTCTGCATGCCCTGATGGTGACCGCGCTGAACCCGAAATCGATCGTGTTCTTCATCGCCTTCGTGCCGCAATTCGTGAAGCCGGAAGCGCCCCTCGTGCCGCAATTCGTCATCCTGATTTCGACCTTCGTCGGCCTCGCCGCGCTCAACACGCTCGCCTATGCGCTGCTTGCAGACAGGTTGCGGGAAAAACTCGCCTCCCCCGCCGTCAACGCTTTCCTGCCTCGCCTCGGTGGCGGCGCGCTGATGGCCATGGGCATCGCCACGGCGGCATGGCGGCGCTCGGCCGCGTGACCAGGAATATTGACGTTCGCCCTTTGCGGCGCTATCTACGGACTTCCTCGTGGTGATTTGGCCGGCCGGCTTGCAGCCACGTTAAACAAGTCGCTAAAGGGCCGAGCGAGCGGAAGCCCATTCGGACCGGCCTGCGATTTGGACGCGGCCGGTTTTCTGTTTGTACGGATGTGAACATGCCTATCAAGATTCCAGACACGTTGCCCGCCTATGAAACGCTGATTGCCGAAGGCGTGCGGGTCAAGACGGAAACGGTTGCGGAGCGGCAGGATATCCGCCCGCTCCACTTCGGGCTGCTCAATCTCATGCCGAACAAGATCAAGACCGAGTTGCAGTTCGCCCGCCTGCTCGGCGCCTCGCCGCTGCAGATCGAGCTGTCGCTGATCCGGGTCGGCGGCCACAAGGCCAAGAACACCCCGATCGAACACCTGCTGTCGTTCTACAACACCTGGGACGAGGTTTCGACACGCAAGTTCGACGGCTTCATCATCACCGGCGCGCCGATCGAGACGCTCGATTTCGAGGAAGTCACCTACTGGGACGAGTTGAAGACAATCCTCGACTGGACGACCACCAACTGCCATTCGACGATGAATATCTGCTGGGGCGCGATGGCGGCGGCCTACCACTTCCATGGAGTGCCGAAACATCTGCTCGACAAGAAGGCCTTCGGCATCTATCGCCACCGCAACCTGAAACCGGCGTCGATCTATCTCAACGGCTTTGCCGACGATTTCCAGGTCCCGGTATCCCGCTGGACGGAAGTGCGGCGCGACGAACTGGCGAACGCGCCCGGCATGGAGATCCTGATCGATTCCGACGAGGTCGGACCGTGCCTTGCCCAGGAGGAATTCGCCAACCGGCTCTACATGTTCAATCATATCGAATATGATTCGAACTCGCTCGGCGACGAGTACCGGCGCGACGTTACGGCCAATGTGCCGGTCGACCTGCCGCATAACTACTTCCCCGACGATGACCCCGACCGCATGCCGCAGAACCGCTGGCGCTCGCATGCCCATCTTCTGTTCGG
This sequence comes from Martelella sp. NC20, assembly GCF_013459645.1. Lineage (NCBI taxonomy): Bacteria > Pseudomonadati > Pseudomonadota > Alphaproteobacteria > Hyphomicrobiales > Aurantimonadaceae > Martelella > Martelella soudanensis. The sequence continues at coordinate 2,553,691 of NZ_CP054861.1, read as the reverse complement.
CAACTGGATCAACGAGGTTTACCAGACCACGCCCTATCATCTGGAAGAAATCGGGACCGACCGGCAGAGCGCTTGAAGCGCTCTGCTTTCCGGCGCACTATCCGCGCCGCAATGACATTTCGCGGAGAAACACAATGAATACGCCCCAGGTCTTCGGAAAAACCCGCGACGGACAGGCGGTGCAACGGGTCACGATCTCCGGCGGCGGACTGACCGCCAATATCCTGAACTGGGGCGCGGTGGTGCAGGACCTGCGTCTTGAGGGACATCCTCACGCGCTGGTTCTGGGGTTTGAAACATTCGAGCATTATCTCGACTATTCGCCCTATTTCGGCGCCACGCCCGGACGCTCCTCCAACCGCATCGCCGATGGACGCTTCACCATCGACGGCACGGAATATCAGGTCGAATGCAATGAAAACGGCATCACCAATCTCCACGGCGGCAGCGACGGCACCGGCGTCAGCCTCTGGGAATTCGAGGAGATCGGCGATGACCGGGTGACGCTGAAGATCGTGGATCGCGACGGCCGGGGCGGCTTTCCCGGCAATTGCACGATCCGCGCCCATTTCCAGCTGAAATCGCGCGGCGTGTTCTCGGTGGTCTACGAGACCACCACCGACAAGCCGACGATCGCCAATATCTGCAATCACAGCTATTTCAATCTCGGCAACGGCACGGATACGCTGGAACACCAGCTCATGATCGCCGCCGAACATTACCTACCAACCGATGAGCGCCAGATCCCGACCGGCGCGATCGAACCGGTGGCGGGTACGCCATTCGATTTCCGCAAGCCCCAGCCGATGAAGCGGGATTATCCCAACAGCCGGCAGGTGCTGTTCGACCATAATTTCTGCCTGTCGTCGGAACGCATGGAAAAGCGCCCGGTGATCAGCGTGCGCGCGCCCTCCTCCGGCGTCACCATGGATGTGCTGACCACCGAGCCCGGCGTACAGTTCTACACCGCCTTCAAGCTGGACGAGACCCCGGAGGGGCTGAGCGGCTTTCCCTATGGACCGTTCGCCGGCTTCTGTCTCGAAACCCAGGTCTGGCCCGACGCCGTCAACCATCCGGGTTTTCCGAACGCCGTGCTGCGCCCGGGCGAAGTTCTTCGGCAGGAAACCGACTATGCCTTCCGCAAGAGCGAGGCGAAAAAGGGTCCGGAGTAAGGCCGGAGCGGCCGGATGTTTGTCGTTTCAAAACTGTTCTGGATGATATGCCAGCCGCTCGCCCTCGCATTCCTGACAATGCTGGTCGCGCTTGTCTGCCTCGTCTTTTCGCGGAGCGACGCAGCGGCGGCGTTTGCCGCGCTGGCGGTCGTCACGCTCGGCATCGCCTGTTTCACGAATATCGGGACAATGCTGATGGCGGGTCTCGAAAACCGGTTTGCCCGGCCGGCGCTCGAGACGCCGCCGGCCCTGGCGATCGTGCTCGGCGGCGGCATCAGCACCGACATTTCGGCGCGGCGCGGGACCTATGTCTTCTCCCGCGCGGCCGACCGCTATATCGAGGCGCTCAGGCTCGCGCGGCTTTATCCGCAGATGAAGATCCTGGTGACCGGCGGCGACAATGCACTCTCCGGCAATATCAATGGCGAGGCCGCTCCCGCCGCCCGGTTCTTCGCCGATCACGGCATTGCGGGAGAACGGCTGATTTATGAACCGCGCGCGCGCAACACGGCGGAAAACGCCAGCCTGACGGCGGCATTGTTGGAGAAGCATGACCTGGGAGACGCCCGCTGCCTTCTGATCACGTCGGCCTATCATATGCCGCGGTCGGTGGAACAGTTCCGCCGCCAGCGCATGGAGGTGACGCCGTGGCCGGCCGACTATCGCACCGACGGAAATGTCCGTTTCGCCTTCAGCCACGACAAGCCGATGGTCAACGCGGCGATGCTTTCGACGGCTTTGAGGGAATGGGCGGGATTGGCGCTTTCGCGGCGTCCGGCGAAAACGGCCGGGCCGGCGACCGGGACATGATCGTGTCAGCGCCGCTTGGGGCGCAGGCGGACCACGACATCGATATGGGCGATTTCCATGCCCTCGGGCGGGGTCGGCATGCCGGTCAGCGAAATGCTGCTTTCGGGCATGTCCACGACCTGGTTTTCACCCTCGATGAAGAAATGGTGATGGTCGGAGGTATTGGTGTCGAAATAGGTCCTGGCGCCCTCGACCGCGAGCACCCGGATCATGCCGGCATTGGTGAACTGATGCAGCGTGTTGTAGACGGTGGCAAGCGAAACCGGAACGCCGGCCTCGGTCGCCTCGTCATGCAGTTCCTCGACCGTCAGATGGCGATCGCCCTTGGCAAACAGCAGCTCGGCCAGCGCCACGCGCTGGCGCGTCGGGCGCAGACCGCTTTCACGAAGCCTGTCTTCTGAGATACGATTTCTCGCTGCCATAATTCCCTTGGGTGCCGGAACTGTCACAACACAAATATAGTTTGATATAACGGGCTTGAGAATCGCTTTCAATAGGGCAAGGGCTTGCAGCACCTTAAATTAAACTGCAAATACGGGCACCCGGGGCGTTTCACTCTGGCAGCAGGCGGCGGCTTCCTGTATGGCCACGGGTGGAGCGAAACGATGAAGGGTTTGCAGATTTTGGTAAAGTAACGCCGCGGCGCATTGCTGCAAGGTGATTACGCCCTTATCTTGAGGCAGGCACGAAACCCCCTCGCTGAACGAAGGGAAGCAGAGTTTTAATGAGTACGAGACAATCGCATTTCGACTATGAAGACATCATAAAATGCGCCGAGGGCGAGCTTTTCGGCCCGGGCAATGCGCAATTGCCGCTTCCGCCGATGTTGATGGTCCACAGGATCACCGAGATTTCGGAGACCGGCGGCGCCCATGGCAAGGGCTTCGTCCGCGCCGAATATGACGTCGCGCCCGACGATTGGTATTTCGCCTGTCACTTCAAGGGCAACCCGATCATGCCCGGCTGCCTGGGTCTTGACGGCATGTGGCAGTTGACCGGTTTCTTTCTCGGCTGGCTGGGCGAGGAAGGCCGGGGCATGGCGCTTTCCACCGGCGAGGTGAAGTTCAAGGGCATGGTTCGTCCCACCGTCAAACTTCTCGAATACGGTATCGACTTCAAGCGCGTGATGCGCGGTCGCCTGGTGCTGGGAACAGCCGATGGCTGGCTGAAGGCCGATGGCGAAACGATCTACCAGGCGAGCGACCTGCGCGTCGGCCTGTCCAAGGACAAGGCAGAGTGACGTTTCGCTTGCAAGACAAATAAGAGGTCAACAGATATGAGACGTGTTGTCGTCACAGGGTTGGGAATCGTATCCTCGATCGGAAACGATGCGGCCGAAGTCACCGCCTCGCTGCGTGAGGCGAAATCGGGCATTTCCTTTTCGCCGGACTTTGCGGAAAACGGCTTCCGCTGCCAGGTCTGGGGCAGCCCGAACATCGATACCAGCGACAAGGTCGATCGCCGCGCCATGCGGTTTCTCTCGCAGGGCGGCGCCTGGAACCATATCGCCATGAAGCAGGCGATCGCCGATTCCGGTCTTGAGGAAAGCGAATACAGCCAGAAGCCGCGCGTCGGCATCATCATGGGCTCGGGCGGACCGTCGACCCGCACCCTGATCGAAGCAGCCGACATCACCCGCAAGAACGGCTCACCGAAGCGGATCGGTCCCTTCGCCGTGCCGAAGGCGATGTCGTCGACGGCGTCTGCCACGCTTGCGACCTGGTTCAAGATCCACGGCATCAATTATTCGATCTCATCGGCCTGCTCGACCTCGGCGCACTGCATCGGCAATGCCGTCGAGATGATCCAGTGGGGCAAGCAGGACATGATGTTCGCCGGCGGCCACGAGGACCTCGACTGGACGATGTCCAACCTGTTCGACGCCATGGGCGCGATGTCGAGCGATTTCAACGAAAGCGATCCGACCCGGGCATCGCGGGCTTATGACGCCAAGCGCGACGGCTTCGTGATTGCCGGCGGCGCCGGCGTCGTGGTTCTGGAGGAACTGGAGCGCGCCAAGGCCCGCGGCGCCAAGATCTACGGCGAAGTTGTCGGCTACGGCGCCACGTCGGACGGCTACGACATGGTCGCCCCTTCCGGAGAAGGCGCGGTGCGCTGCATGAACATGGCGATCGAGACCGTCGCTGACGAGATCGACTACATCAACACCCACGGCACCTCGACACCGGTCGGCGACAGCCGCGAGATCGGCGCCATCAAGGAAGTCTTCGGCGACAGGATGCCGCACATCCAGTCGACCAAATCACTGACGGGGCATTCGCTGGGTGCTGCCGGCGCTCAGGAGGCGATCTACAGCCTGTTGATGATGCAGGAAGGCTTCATCGGCAAAAGCGCTCACATCGACGAACTCGACCCCGAATTCGATGGCGTTCCGATCGTGCGCGAGCGCATCGACAACGCCAGGATCGATACCGTCCTTTCCAACTCGTTCGGCTTTGGCGGCACGAACGCTACGCTGGTCTTCCAGCGCTACAATGGATAATGCGCAAATGACCGGACTTATGAATGGCAAACGCGGCCTGATAATGGGCGTTGCCAACAATCATTCGATTGCCTGGGGCATCGCCAAGGCGGTTCACGCCGAAGGCGCGGAACTCGCCTTCACCTATCAGGGCGAGGCCCTTGGCCGCCGGGTTCATCCGCTGGCAGCCGAAGTCGGCTCCGACTTCGTGGTTCCCTGCGACGTCGAAGATATCGCAAGCGTCGATTCGGTATTTGCCGCGATCAAGGAACGGTGGGGAAAGCTCGATTTCGTCGTTCACGCGGTCGGGTTTTCCGACAAGAGTGAACTGAAGGGCCAGTACGCCAACACATCGCGGGAGAATTTCGTCCGCACCATGGTGATCTCCTGCTTTTCCTTCACTGAAATCGCCAAGCGCGCCGCCGAACTGATGCCGGATGGCGGTTCGCTGTTGACGCTGACCTATGGCGGTTCCACCGCGGTGGTGCCGAACTATAATGTCATGGGTGTGGCGAAGGCCGGTCTCGAGGCTTCGATGCGATACCTTGCCGGCGATTTCGGACCGCAGGGCATACGCGTCAATGCGATCTCCGCAGGTCCGGTGCGCACGCTGGCCGGCTCCGGCGTCGGAGACGCGCGCCTGGTCTACGCATGGCAGCAGCGCAATGCGCCGTTGCGCCGCTCGACCACGATCGAGGATGTCGGCGGTTCTGCGCTCTATCTGCTCTCAGATCTCTCTTCCGGCGTGACCGGCGAGATTCATTTCGTCGACAATGGCTACAATATCCTTTCGATGCCCATCCCCGAAATGATGCGGCGCGGCGACCCGGAGACCTGATTCCGGGATATCGCAACACTTAATTAAATCTTAGGTTGTGTATGACGCGTTCATCATGATGGGCGCGTCCTTTTTTCAACTGGAGGAATTGTCCACGCTATCGATGCCTTACTCGCTCCAGCGGCTGGCTCAAAACCACTCCTTGTGATCGCCGCCGTCAGTGGAACGAATGCCTCGACATCCATCTATCTAATTGTTTTAAAAGCTTTATATCATAAATACATTAACCGACAGGCCCTTGGAGAGCAAACGTACGGACATCCAGATGGGCTTTTTCTCAGCGCCCGAACGGGCGTGCGGAGGCGAATTAACACTTTGTTCATTTTCTCCTCCATTCTCCGGGTCGAAGAACGGCACAAACATGCGTCGCACCACCGGTGCGGAGAGTGCACCTGCGAATGAATTTCGTTTTAATCATCTGATTTATATGGGTCTTTCTGCCAGATCACGAGAAACCCGATGAATCGCCGATCGTGATCGGGTTGATTCGCTCACAATTCCTCGCATGAGTTTTTGTTGCGAATTTGCACCACCCCCTTTTATTCAATCAATTGATTTATATTTCCACCTAGGGTTCATTGAGACCGGCGCCTAAGACGTTGTTAATGGGTGACAGAAGCCGGGGGGCAATTCGCCGGACTTCACTAAATCGGGGCTAACGCCTCCTTTCCATGCTCGATTAAATTGAGGATTTAACTATGACCATCAAAAGCCTTTTCCTGGGCTCCGCGGCAGCTTTCGCAGCTGCCTCCGCTGCTCAGGCAGCTGATCCGGTCGTCGTGATCGAACCCGTTCAGGCGAACTATGTAGAAGTCTGCGACGCTTTCGGCGCCGGCTATTTCTACATCCCCGGCACTGAAACCTGCCTCAACGTCGGCGGTTACATCCGTTTCCAGATCGACGCCCAGACCGGCGCCAACAGCCCGGACACCTGGAACGTCTGGACGCGTGGCCAGCTCGCCATCACGTCCAAGACCGACACCGAACTCGGCGCCCTGACCGGTGCGATCGTTCTGAACAGCGAATACTATTCGAACGACGGCTCGACCACCACTTACATTGACGAAGCCTACCTCTCGCTTGGCGGCTTCCAGGCTGGTAAGTTCCTCAGCTACTGGGATGAAGGTCTTCTCGGCGAAATCGACGACCTTGCCGGTCAGACCAACTTCAACTCGATGCGTTACGTATATGTCGGTGAAGGTTTCGTTGGCGGCCTCTCGCTCGACGCTCTTGAGCCGTCCATGGTTGGCCTCTCCAACTCTGGCGACAATGTGCCGAAGCTCGGCGTTTCCGGTCGCGTAGGCTTCCAGGCCGGCGGCTTTGGCGCCAAGCTTGATGTCGGTTACGACACCTACAACGAAGAAGCTTCGTTCCGTGCCATGGCTTCGCTGGCGCTCGGCCCGGGCTCGCTCGATCTCGGTGCTAACTACTCCACCGGTTGGAACGCTTACTCCAACAACTACGACAATGAATTCGTCGACTACTCGCTGCCGACCCCGACCGTTGCGACGGGCGTCTACGCCGAGTGGGCACTTGCTGCTGGCTACAAGCTGAACGTGACCGACAAGTTCGCCGTCACGCCTGCTGTTCAGTGGACCTCGGCTAACGTTCCTGGTGCCGACAACGAGGACTTCTGGTCCGCTGGCGCCCTGTTCGACTACACCATTGTCGAAGGCCTGAGCGCCAAGCTGAACGTTCAGTACACCGACACGCCTGATCAGTACTATGCTGATGACTACTGGGCTGGTTGGTTCCGTCTGCAGCGCGACTTCTAAGTCACGCAAAAGCATCGCCGGGCCTCATGGGCCCGGCACTACCCCCGGAGCGGCAACGCTTTCCGGGGGTATTTTTTGAGAATTGCAGATTCTAGACGGCGTATTCCACCAGATGCGCGCCGCCCTTTCGAGCGCAGACGGCAACTGCCTCAACCAGTTGCGCTTCGTCTTCTGCCCTGCGGAAGCCAAGTCCGTAGGCCTTTGCGATCAGGGCCATGTCGGGCGGCGGAGGCTTCACGCCGACAGGCGCTATGCCGGCATCCAACATGAAGGTCTCGATTTCGCGATAACCGTGATTGTTCCAGACCAGGAACACGACATCAAGCCGCTCTTCCGCCGCCACGCCGATCTCGCCAAGCGAGAACTGCAGGCCGCCATCGCCGACGATCGCCACAACCGGAACCGCAGGATCGGCAAGCGCCGCGCCGATGGCGCCCGGCGGCACATAACCGAGCGCTCCATAGCCGGTCGCCGCGTTGAACCAGTGTCCCGGTCGCGGTGCATCGCAATAGAGATTTCCCGCATAGACGAGTTGGGTCGAATCGCCCACGAACCGGGCGTGGGGCGTCGCCCCGTACAACCGCTGAAGCAACGCAACCTCGCCCGCAACCCTGGGCTCAAGAGTTGCCATGGCGGCCCGGCGGGCGGCATCGGCCCGGGCAGCGCCGTTGCGCCCCCCGGTCTCCGGAAGCATATCCAGAAGGCGGGAGAGCACGGCGCTGCTGTCTCCGACAAGCGCCACGTCAGCCTCGGGCCCCGCGCCGATCTGCCCCTCGCTGATATCCAGCCGCACGAGTTTCCGCAGCGTCGGAAACCCGCCATCGGCATACATGTCGTAATCGGTGGGACCGAACTCCGTGCCCACCGCAATCACCAGGTCGCTTGCCGCCAGCAAATCGCGTACCGGCGCAAGGCTGGGGCTTGCGGGAACCCGCAGCGCATGATCCGCCAGCAGCCCGCGCCCGTTCACGGTCAGCACCACCGGAGCGTCGATCCTTTCGGCGAAGATGCGCAATGACAGATCCGCACGGATGGCGCCGCCGCCGGCAAGGATGACAGGAGCGCGCGCGCCTGCGATCAGGGCGGTTGCGGCTTTTAAAGCGCCCGCATCAGTCTGGGGCTGCGCCGGTTCGACGGCGACCATTTCCGCCTTCGGCAGACGCGCGACCATCACATCCGTCGGGATTTCGAGGTGCACCGGCCCCGGCCGGCCCGAAATTGCAAGCGCGAGGCTCCGCGCCAGCGTCCCGGCGAGTTCCGACGCATCAGTCAGCGTGAACGAGGCCTTGGCGAAGCTCCTGATCAGGCCGCTCTGGTCCGGCAGTTCGTGGAGATAACCCTGCCCCCTGCCAAGCGTCGAACGCGCATTGACGCCAGAAACCACCAGCATCGGCACCGAATCGGCGCGCGCCTGCGCCATCGCGGTGATGGTATTGGTAAGTCCCGGCCCGGTGATGACGAAGCAGACGCCCGGCCGGCCGGTGACGCGGGCATAGCCATCCGCCATGAAACCCGCCCCCTGTTCGTGACGCGGCGTCACATGGCGAATTTTCGAAGCGGCAAGCCCGCGATAGAGCTCGGCGGTATGCACGCCGGGAATGCCGAAAACGATCTCGACCCCGTGGGCCTCCAGCAGATGAACCAGCGCCTCCCCGACACTCATATCCGTGCTCATGCCGAAGCCGCCTTGCCCGCGCCGGCAAGGCCTTGCGCATAGCGCCTGATGCGCCGGGCGGCCTCGGCGATCGTTTCTTCCGGCACGGTGAGGCTGATGCGGATAAAGCCGCCTGCGCCGTTGCCAAAGGACGACCCCGGCATCACCGCCACTTTTTCCGCTTCGAGCAGTCCGAGCGCGAAACTCTCGCCATCGATACCGGTTGCGCGCACATCCACGAAGGCGAACATCCCCGCCTCCGGCATGAAGCAGGCAATGCCCGGCGCGCCGGAAAGCGCATCGACCAGCCGTTCCGCCCTGCGCTTGAGCGAGGCGCGCAACGTGCTCGAAACCCCGCTCGGGCGTTCGATCGCCGCGGCCGTGGCATCGGCGATAAAGGGCTGGTTTCCAAACAGCATGGTTTCCGCCACCGGCAGTAGTCGGAGGCAGAACTCCGCCGGCCCGACCGCCCAGCCGCTGCGGAAACCGGGAGCGGCATGGGATTTCGAGATCGAGGAGACCGCGATGGTGCACTCGGCAAGCCCGGCATCGTCGAGCGGCGAGGCGAATGCGTTGCCGAAGATCAGTTCCTCGTAGACCTCGTCGGCGACGATCCAGAGATCATGCCGGCGGCAGACCTCGCCGATCCCGGCAATCTCGTCAGCGCTCAAAACAGCCCCGGTCGGATTGTGCGGCGAATTGAGGAGCAGGACCCTCGAATTCGGCGTGACCGCCTGCTCCAGCATCTCGGCGCGCATGTGGAAACCATCGCCGGGCGCAAGCGGCACCGGCACCATTTCGGCTCCGGTGGCGCGGATCAGCCCCTCATAGGTGGCATAGAGCGGATCGCCGACAAGCACGCCGTCCCCCGCCTCCACCAGCGTCAGCATCACCGCGAACAGGGCCGTCTGGGTGCCGGGAAAGCAGACGATATGCTCATGGCCGATGGCCCGCCCGGTGCGGGCGCTGTAACGCTTCGAAAGCGCATCGAGGAGCGGCGCTTCGCCGCGCCCGTTCGAATAACCGGTGCGGCCGCCGGCAAGGGCCGCGATCACCGTCTCGGCCAGCACCGGGTCGGGCGCGATATCGGGTTCGCCGATGGTGAGTTCAAGGACGGGCGCTCCCGCCCGCTTCATCGCCCGCGCCTTCAGATGCACCGCCCACTTGTCGGAGCCGAGGCCACCGAGCCGTTCGGAAATTTTCGCGTAGTGCATGGTCAAACCTCATTCCTCTTCGAGCCGGAGACCGGTGATGGCTTCCACCGCGTGCAGCCCGGCCTTCAGCAATTCATCATGCTCGAACAGATCCGCGGCCAGCGAACCCTCGAGCCAAAGCCCGTCGAGCACCGCGTTGATCTCGATCGCAAGCCGCGCCAGCCGGTCCGGGGTTTCCTGGCGGCCCTCGGCAGAACAGGCGCCGGCAAGCAGCCGCTCGATCAGCGCCCGGTAGGCGAGATAGTTCTCGCGGTGGATCGCGCCCATTGCCGGGTCGATACGCGCCATGGCAACGAAGGCCGCCCAGAGCGAAAGCCTGCGGGCGTCGATCATCGGCGGCGTCAGGCAGGCAACCACGAAGTCGCGGAGCCGATAGCGCGGAGACCCCTCGCCGGTCTCTTCGGCGGCGGCGCCGATATCCAGCATCACCGCCATGGTTCGCTGGTAGGCGGCGTGCAGCAACTGTTCCTTGGTCTCGAAATAATGCCGGATCAGGCCGCCGCTGACGCCGGCGCGCTCCGCCACCTCCCGCACCGTCGCATGCTGCATCCCGCCCTCGGCGATGCAATCCAGCATCGCCTCGATCAGGTCGGCGCGCCGTTCGGCATCGCCCACGCGACGGAAGGTTTTCCGGCTCATCTCAACCTCGCCAAATCGGCCTTGTCAGGCAGGTCGGCCCGCCCTCGCAGGCAATGCAGAGCGCATCCGCCTCGAAGGTGGAGACGGTACAACCGGCCGCCTCCATCGCTGCCCCGGTCTTTTCGAAACCGGCAACGGCGATGACTTCGAAAGGCCGCGTCGGCAGCACATTCAGGTTGAGTCCGTTCGAGGCCATGAACTCGTCATCGGGCGCTTCGACCAGCGTATAGCCGCGCGCCTTCAGGAGTTGGTAGAACGGCGCCGGCAGCAGCGGCGCATAGACCAGCGCCAGTTTCTCGGCGAGCGGCGAGATCACGCTCATCAGGTGCAGGCATGCCTCTTCGCCCTGCCACAGCGGCAGGTCGAACGAGAGAACCTCGATCCCATGCGGGGCAAGCAGTTCGCGCACCTGCGCGATGCCCTCGGCATTGCTCCTGACGCCGCGACCGATCGCAAGCGTCTTCTCGTCGACCCAGACGCAATCGCCGCCCTCGACCGTGGCATTCCCGGTGAGCCGCCCGAGCACCGGAATGCCGGCGGCGGCATAGACCGCCTCATGGCCGGCCACTTCGTTGCGCCGCAGCATCTTGCCCATGTTCAGCAGGATCGCGCCATGGTTGGTGACCAGCGAGGGATCGTGGGTGAACATCGCGTCGGCCAGCCCGTCGCCCTCGTCCTCATACCAAAGTATGTCCGCGCCGGAGGCGGCAACCAGATCGGCGAACACTGCGTATTGCGACACGGCCCGCGCCGGATCGAATGTTTTGCCATAGTGCCAGACCGCCGGATCGGCCGAAATCAGGCTCTTTCCGGGTCTTCGCATCATTACCCGCCGGATCGGCTCCGCCATTGTCTGGGCTCCGAAACTCATCACGCGTCTCCATGCTGACTGAAATTCTATCGTAGTTATACACTTGCATAATAAGCTCGCAAGTGTACAAATATGGTGACATCATAATTTTTGATTGCCGGCCGATTGCACCGCAAGAAGTGCAGACCGGCCCACCGGGAACGGCAAAGCGTTTTTGATGAAGGCTGAAAACAATACGGACGGCGCCGCCGAGGCGGTCGCCGTAGAGGAACTGCACAAATCCTTTGGCGATCTCGAGGTGCTGAAAGGCGTGTCGCTTGCCGCCCGCCAGGGCGAGGTGATCGCGATCATCGGCGGCTCGGGCTCCGGCAAGTCCACGCTGCTGCGCTGCATTAACATGCTGGAATGGCCGACGCGCGGCCGGGTCAGCGTGCATGGCGAGGAGATCGCGCTTAAATCCGACGGCCATGGCGGGCTGATGCCCGCCAACCGCAGACAGGTCCAGCGCATCCGCACCCGGCTTGCCATGGTGTTCCAGAGCTTCAACCTGTGGCAGCACATGACGCTGATGCAGAATGTCATCGAGGTGCCGGTGCATGTGCTGGGCGTGAAGCGCGACGAGGCGATCGCCGAGGCCGAAATCCTGCTGAAACGCGTCGGCCTCTACGAAAAGCGCGACGCCTACCCGGCCTTTCTCTCCGGCGGCCAGCAGCAGCGCGCCGCGATTGCCCGCGCGCTGGCGATGAAGCCGGAGGCGATGCTGTTCGATGAGCCGACGTCGGCACTCGATCCCGAACTGGTGGGCGAGGTGCTGACCGTGATCCGCGACCTTGCGGAAGAGGGCCGCACCATGCTGCTCGTCACCCACGAGATGGGTTTCGCCCGCGAAGTGGCGAGCGAAATCGTGTTCCTGCACAATGGCCGCGTCGAGGAACAGGGCGCGCCCGAAACCGTGTTCGACAATCCGACTTCCGAACGGCTGAGGAAATTCATCAGCACGGTTCAGTAATCCGGCGGGCTCGCCCGCCTTTCAATTAAAACCAAAAGAGGGAATAGATCATGAGAAAATTCAAATCCGCACTGATCGGCGCAGCCGCTGTCGCGGCGTTGCTTTCGGCCGGCAGCGCTGCCGCCGAGACCGTCAAGGTCGGCGTCGCCGCCGAGCCCTACCCGCCGTTCACGGTGCCGGACGCCTCGGGGACGTGGAGCGGCTGGGAAATCGACTTCATGAGTGCTGTCTGCGATCAGGCCGAACTCGACTGCGTCGTCACCCCGATCGCCTGGGATGGCATCATCACGGCTTTGACGGCCGGCAAGATCGACGCCATCATGTCGTCGATGTCGGTCACGCCGGATCGCGAGAAGGAAATCGCCTTCTCCGACAAGTATTACAGCACGCCTGGCGCAATCGTCGCCGCCAAGGGCTCCGGTATCGAGCCGACGGCCGAGGCGCTTTCGGGCAAGATTCTTGGCGTCCAGATTTCCACCACCAATCAGGACTACGCCGAAAAACACTTCCCCGACGCCAAGCTGAAGACCTACCAGACCCAGGACGAGGTCAATCAGGATCTCTATGCCGGCCGCATCGACGCCGAGATCGCCGATCTGGTGACCCTGCAGCCCTTCCTGGAAAGCGACGACGGCAAGGCCTGCTGCGAAATGGTCGGCACGGTCGCCGAGGACCTTGACATCTACGGCCCCGGCATCGGCATCGGCCTGCGCAAGGACGACACCGAACTGCTCGAAAAGTTCAACGCAGCCATCGCCGCGATCCGCGAAAACGGCACCTATGAGAAAATCTCGGCGCCGTATTTCGATTTCGACATCTATGGTGACTGATTGAAGCCAATGAGTGCCTCGCAGCCTCAATCTCTCCCCCTGAGGGAGAGATGTCGCGAAAGCGACAGAGAGGGGTGAACCCTCACCACCATCTCAGAGCTTCGGGCATGCGCTGCACCCCTCTCTGCCCCTGTCGGGGCATCTCCCCCTCAAAGGGGGAGATCGTTTGGAGAGTCGCACCGCCTCCTTAGGTGCCAAAACAAGGAAAACGAATGAACTGGGAATTGCTGGCCTTGTCGCCGCCCGGATGGGGCGGGGTGCTGCTGAGAGGGCTTGTCACCTCGCTCGAAGTCGCCGCCGGTGGTTTTGCGGTGGGGCAGGTGATCGGCATTTTCGGCGCGGCGGGCAAACTCTATGGCGGACCGGTGATCCGCGACCTCCTGGAGATCTACACCACCGTCGTGCGCGCCATTCCCGAACTGGTGCTGATCGTGCTGCTTTATTATGCCGGCACCGCCTCGCTCAACAACCTGATGGGCGCGCTCGGCTTCTCCTCCATCGATATCTCCGGCATGCTCGCCGGCATCGCCGTCATCGGCCTCGTCCAGGGCGCCTATTCGACCGAGGTGCTGCGCGGGGCGATCCTCGCCATACCCCACGGCCAGATCGAGGCGGCGCGCGCCTATGGCATGCCGCCCGCGATGACGATGCGGCGGATCACCCTGCCGGCGATGCTGCCGCATGCAATCCCCGGCCTTGCCAATCTCTGGCTGGTGACCACCAAGGACACCGCCCTTCTCGCCGTCGTCGGCTTTACCGAACTGACGCTGGCAACCCGGCAGGCGGCCGGCGTGACGCATGAATATTTCCTGTTCTTCTCCGCCGCCGGCGTCCTCTACCTCGCCGTCACGCTGGTTTCCAACGTGCTGCTGTCGATCCTCGAACGCCGCGTCAGCCGCGGCACAGCGAGGCAGCGGACATGAGCGACCGCGATATATCCGGCGATCTCGGCGAACTTGAGACCCCGCCGCCGCTGCCCCGACTTTCCGCGCTGATGCGCCCGCACCGGCTTATCATCATCGCGGTCGCTATCGGCCTGCTGGTGCTGATGGCGGTGAAGATGCGCTGGGACTGGCTTCCCGAATATGCCGGCATGCTGGCGACGGGCCTGTGGGTGACGGTGCTGCTGCTGATCGCCTCGACCGTGCTCGGCCTGCTGATGGCAATCCCGCTCGGCCTCGTGCAGGTGACGGGACCGTTCTTCCTGGCCTGGCCTGCGAAAATATTCTGCACCATCATCCGCGGCACGCCGCTGCTGTTGCAACTCTGGCTGCTCTATTACGGGCTCGGCTCGCTGTTTCCCGGCATTCCCGGCATCCGCGAGTCGTTCATCTGGCCCTATCTGCGCGAGGCCTGGCCCTATGGCCTGCTCGCGCTGACGCTTTCCTATGCCGGTTACGAAGGCGAGGTCATGCGCGGCGCCTTTGCAGGCGTGCCCAACGGCGAACTGGAGGCCGCCCGCGCCTATGGCATGGGTCGCTGGAAGGTGCTGACCCGGATCTGGCTGCCGCGCGCCATCCACCGCGCGCTGCCGACGCTTGCCGGCGAGACCGTGGTCCAACTCAAGTCGACGCCGCTGGTCGCGACCATCACCGTCATCGACCTTTATTCGGTCGTCAGCGATATCCGCCAGTCGACCTTCCTGACCTACGAACCGCTGCTGTTCCTCGCCTTCCTCTACCTCTGCCTCACCGGCATCCTGGTGACGATCTTCCGCTATTACGAGAGGAAAATCCCGACGCGTGGCAGATAGGCGCGCCACACAGGCGACGCCCGTTGCCACGAGCCGTGATTGCGCTCAGTCCGAAGCTTTATCGAGCCCGGCCGCGACGGCCTCGATGATGCGCTCATGCACCAGAGCGCGATCCGCCCCGGCAGGATCGGTGCAGACCGGATCGTCCCGCTCCTCTGCCAGAAGGGCTGCCCCCTCCGGCTTGCAGAGCGCCAGAAAGGTAAAATGATGCGCGGGCGCGATGACAACGCGCTCGCCGTCCGGCAGGCGCGCAACAAGATTGCTGCCCTTGTCGGAGACATCCGCCGCCTTCATGAGGTCCTTTTCTCCCAGATTGATCACCAGAACGGGACGCTCGACAGCGGCAATGCTGTCTGCTGTCGCCGCGTAGGTGAAACCGGGATCGATGGCGATGACGCGGCTGATCCGATCGTCGCGCGCGTCACCTTCAAAACCTTCCGGCAGATGATCGAAGTCGACATTGCCCTTGGCAAGAAAGACGCAATCGGCCGCCTCCGGATTGTCTCGGCAGTAGTCGCCATAGGCTGCCCGGTCGAACCGCAGGCCGCCGAGATTGAGCACGGTCGCGCCGCCGAGCGAGAAGCCGAGCGCGGTTATCCGCGACCGGTCCACATGCGGCCCCAGAACCGGATCGGCGAGCAGTGCGTCGAGTGCTGCGGAAATATCGCCGGCGCGACGGTCCAGAAACACCGTGGCCCGCGGTGAGGAATCGCCCGACGTGCTGCCGGGATGATTGACGGCAAGCACCATCGCGCCCTTTTCGACCAGTGCCGAAAACAGCCAGGCGCTGTTGTCCATATTGCCGCCGGAGCCGTGAGAGAACACGAACAGCGGATATTGCCCTTCGGCAATCTTCGCGCCCATCCAGACGGATGTGCCGTAAAACACCGGATTGTCGCCGACGTGGCCGCGATAGCTCTGAACGCCCGCGGGATACCAGAGGGCGGCGGCCACCGGGGTTGCGCGCTGTTTTGGAAAAACCGTCATCCGTTCATAGCCTGGAAGATCTTCCGTCGCCAAGGCATTCGCGGCGAGACCGCCGAGGAGCAGGATGGAAAGAAGAAGTCGTTTCATGGGCGTTGTCCTTTCGGGTTGAGACGCCCCTTTCTTCTGATTTTCAGCGCCTCCAGCGTCCTCAATCCGGTTTCAGGTCGCCCGAAACCGGTTTATGAACGATCACACCGGAAACTGAAGGAGACGAATTGCAGGTGAGAAGAAGGCGCGGCTGCCGGCCTCCTACTGTCCACGCGCAATTCATGTTGTCGAAAGACTGCCGCTGACGATGGCTGGTAAGGTCGATCGCCAGAAACTGGCGGGACTGCTGTTTGCTGCCGTGCCAGCTTAAGGCCCAGAATGTGTCCTGATATGCGGTCTGGGCCTGGAAAAATGACCTGGATCGCGTATCAGGACGACCAGAAACAGGATCAAGGTCGATTTAATCTCCGAATTGGCAGAGTTTCCAGTCATCAAGTCCGCTGTAAAAGGAGTTTGACTGTGACCTGCAAACGAATCTTGGCAACCTTGCTCATGACCTTGCCTTTCGCCTCAGCGCAGGCTGCAAGCGATCATCTAGACCTGACCGGGGTCACCCATATACGCATTCTGGGGCAGCCCGGCAGTGTTGTTCTGACGACCGGGCCCGCGGAAGCTTATAGCGGGGCGATCAGTCACAAGCGCAGCGGCTGGATCGGTCAACTCTCGTCAATCTGGAGCTATGGTGAGTGCACCACAAAAAGCACCCTGAAAGTCGAGAGTGACACGCTGACAGTGGACATCGCATCAAGCGAACTGTCGAATTGCCATGCCACCTTCACCGCGAATGTGAAGGAAGGCAGTTCTGTTACCATTGAGCAGCCGGCTGCGGAAATCGATCTTAAGGGCGTGTTCCGTCAGGTACGGCTTGTCAGCTCCGCCGCAGACTTCAACTTCAGTGGTGAGGTGCGGGATCTGGACCTGAACAGCAACGCGTTGAAGGCGAATATTGCCTATACCAGCGTGCACAAGGACGAGACGATCATGATCGACTCAAAGTTCATGGATGCCGACATGCGCTTTGCTGATACAGATGCGATTAGCTATCGCATCGATGCAGATGCCTCGATGGTCAACAGCCGTTTCCCCAATACTCAGGGTGTGAAGCCCGAGGTTCTGATCAAAGCGGAGAAAGCCAAGGTCAGCATCAATTGAAGCGGGGGATCCGTCAGGAAAACCTGCCGGGCAAGTTGATGCAATCTGCCCGTTTTCGTTTGTTGGATTATGGGGGAGCGAATGTCTGTGCGATCAGTTATGTTTCATGGATATGGTCCTTTCGGGTTGAGAGGCCCTCTTCTCCCGATTTCCAGCGCCTTCAGCGTCCTCAATCCGGTTTCAGGTCGCCCGAAACCGGTTTATGAACGATCACACCGGAAACTGAAGGAGACGACATGCTGGTTTTGCCGGTCCCGCTGGTCACCGCGCTGGTGCTTGGTTTTCTGATCCTGCGGGTGCTGACCGTCGAGGCACGGCCGCCGGTGGTCATCGTGTTTCTCTCGGCCTGCGCCATGCAGAGCCTGATCGTCGCCCTGTTGCAATATTACGGGCTTTCCCTGCTGCACCCCGTCCAGCCGGTCACGGCCACGCTGATACCGGTTCTCGCCTGGCTGACCTTCCAGACCGCATTCCTGCGGCCGATAAAGCCTGCCCGCGACAGCCTCCATCTGCTGGTGCCGGGGTTTACCATCTTCTGCATCCTGTTCGCGCCCGCCACCATCGACATCATTCTGCCGGCGATCTTCATCCTCTATGGCGGCATGATCATTTACGTGCTGAAATCGGGCGGGGACGCCCTGCCGCTGGCGCGGCTGGAGGCGGGACGCCAGTCGCAATGGCTCTGGACCGGCATCGCCGTCAGCCTGCTGCTGTCGGCGCTGAGCGACAGCCTGATCGCGGCCGCCTTCCTCTCCGAGAGGCCCGAATGGGCGCAATTGATTATCAGCATTTTCACCTCGGCCGCGCTGCTTGCGGTCGGCCTGCTGAGCGTTTCGCCGAACGCATTCGGCGAACTCGAGGAGGAGGAGCCGCAACGGCCAGCGCCCTCGCCCGTGCCGGAAGAGGGCGATCGCGACATCCTCGAACGGCTCGATCGCCTGCTTGCCGACGAAAGGCTTTACCTCGAACCCTCGCTCACCCTTGCGCGCCTCGCCCGGCGCCTGCAGATGCCGGCCAAGCAGCTTTCGGCAGCGCTCAACCGGGCGACCGGCGAGAATATCTCCCGTTACATCAACCGGTTCCGCATCGACCATGCCTGCGAAAGGCTCAGTGCCGGCGACAATGTCACCACCGCCATGCTGGAAAGCGGTTTCAACACCAAATCGAATTTCAATCGTGAATTTCTGCGGGTCACCGGCAGGAGCCCGTCGGCCTGGGTGAAGTCCGCCGGGACGGCCTGAAGCATTTCGCGGTCGGACGGCAAAAAATGAGCGGGCTGCCGACAAAGCCCTCCCCATCCGTCATGCCGGCCTCGAGCCGGCATCCAGGGCCATGTGTGGTGAGTTGAGAAGGAGCCTTTGCGCGCAAGGACTCGCCACGTACTGGATCCCGGCTCAAGGCCACAGATGTCCGGTTTAGTTTCGATAATACAATGCAAGATATTGAATTAAAACAGAATTACGACGATCTGGCGTAACCGGACACGGTTGCCATTCCTGCGCTGCACAGGTTTGGCATCGCGTTCGCCACTCTCTCGGGCGTCATCCTCGTGCTTGACACGAGGATCCATGTACCTCTCCTCATGCAACACCGGTTACCGATTTTATGCCCTGAACCATAAGCCTCAATCGTTTTCGTGCCGAAACCGTGAATGGATCCTCGTGTCAAGCACGAGGATGACGCAAGTGGGGAGGGTTGTGGTCAACACAACGGCCCGGAATGAGGACGGATCGCTAAACCGGACAGCAGTGGCTCAAGGCCGGGATGACGGCGGAGAGGGAGGCAATTCCGTGATTGCAAACAGGGTTTGTCAACGAACTGCTACAAACGACCGGCGAACAGGTCTGCCTGGGGCGGTTCCTGCAGCGCGTTTTCCAGCCGCAGCAGATATTCCTTGGTCGGCAGCCCGCCGCCGAAACCGGTCAATGCGCCATTGGCGCCGATCACCCTGTGACAGGGCAACAGGATCGGCAGCGGATTGTTGCCGTTCGCCGTCCCCACCGCCCGGCTTGCGTTCGGATCGCCGAGCGCCCTGGCGATCGTGCCGTAGGTGGTCGTCTCGCCATAGGGGATCGTCGCCAGATACTCCCACACCCGGTTCTGAAAACCGCCGCCCGACAGATGATAGGCGAGATCGAATTGCTTCAGCTCGCCCGAGAAATAGGCGTCGAGCTGCCGCCGCGCCTCGGCGAAGGGGGCGTCGTAGCGCTGCCAGTCCGCCTGCGGCCCGAACGCCTTGTGGCCGGTCGGAAACGAAATGTAATGCAGCCGGTTGCCATCGCCGGCGACCAGCAGCGCGCCCACGGGACTGTCGACATAGGTGTAAAACAGCGCGGTCATCGCGTCGGTCTCCGGATCGAGGACGGCGGACGCCCGTAAAGTCTCGAAAAGGCGGCATTGAAGCGCCGCACGCTGCCAAAGCCGGCCCTGAAGGCGACTTCTGTGACGGGAAGCGCCGTCTCGTCCAGAAGCCGCTTCGCCCGGCCGATCCTCAGCGTCTGCGCGGTCTGCAGCGGCGATGCGCCGACATGGGCGGCAAACAGCCGCGACAGGTGCCGGACGCCGACGCCGAGGCGTTCGGCCAGTTCATTGACAGAACCATTGTCGAGCGCGCCTTCCGCGATCAGTTTCAGCGCCCGCTCGACCGTGGTGCGCGTGCCGTTCCAGGCGGGTGAAAACGGCGCGGTTTCGGGCCGGCAGCGCAGGCATGGCCGGTATCCGGCCCGCTCGCAGGCCGCCGCCGTCTGGTAATAGCTGACATTCTTGGTCAGCGGCTGTTTCACCGGGCAGACCGGCCGGCAATAGATCATCGTCGTGCGAACGGCGGTAAAGAACCTGCCGTCAAACGCCGGATCGCGCCTCAGCCGCGCCTGATTGCATGTTTCGAAATCCAACATGGGGGAAGTCTAGCAGCAGCGGTTTTACGAGGCGAGCGCGATATGATTATGAGGTCCGAAAACGGCCGGGCGGGCTGCCCGTATGGCGGCTGAAGGCGGTGCTGAAGGTGCTTGCGGAGCTGTAGCCGATCGTCTCGGCGATCTCGTCCAGCGTGTGGCCGCCATGGCGAAGCAGGTCCCTGGCAAGGCTCATGCGCCATCCGGCGAGATATTCCATCGGCCGGGTCCCGAGCATGCGGGCGAAACGATCGAAGAAGGCCGAACGGGACATGCCGGCGATGCGGGCAAGGTCCGGCACGGTCCAGGCGCGACCGACATCGCCATGCATGGCCCTGAGCGCCGCCGCGATCCGGGGATCGGCAAGGCCCCTGAGCAGGCCGGGCAGCGTCCTTTCGGCCGGCACGGCCCGCAGCGCCTCGATCAGCAGGATCTCGACATAGCGCTCCAGAATGAGTTCGCGGCCGACCTCCTCCCCCGCAGCCTCCTCGCCCACGAGGCGGACGAGTTGCGCAAGTCTTGAGACCCCGCGGATATGGATCATGCGCGGCAGCAGCGCCACAAGGAGACCGGCGTCGGGCGACGCGAAGCTGAACCAGCCGCCGAACTGCCTGAGATCGGCCGGCCCCTCCTGCCGCCCATAACGCACCGCGCCATCAGGCAAGGGATCGGCTTTGGGGTCGATGAAGACCGGCTGCGCCGGCTCCATGCCGGACATGGTGAAGGCCGGGGTGGCGGACAGCAGCACGAAATCGCCCTCCTCGAGCACCACCGGGGCCTCGCCATCGACGGCCAGCCTGCAGCGCCCCTCGAGCACCGCGCAAAAACCCGGCTGGCCGAATTCGGCATAGCGCACAGCCCAGCGACCGGCGCCGCTGATGCCCTTTGAAAACACGGCGCCGGGCCGGAGAAGCCGGACAACATCGGAAAGGGGATCTGCCATAATGGACTATCGCAAATTAAAATAGGACTTTTGATTGATGATAATCCAGTTTATCCACGCTACATCGGTCTCGTCAACATCACACAGGAGATTGATATGAAAACCGTTCTGATTACCGGCAGTTCGTCCGGCTACGGGCTTGAGACCGCCCGCCATTTCCATGCCGAGGGCTGGACCGTGATCGCCACCATGCGCTCCCCCCGCCCGGACCTCTTTCCCGCCTCCGAACGCATCCGCCTTCTGCCGCTGGATGTCACCAGCGCCGACAGCATTGCCGCCGCGATCGCCGCCGCCGGCCCGATCGACGTTCTGGTCAACAATGCCGGCATCGGCGTCGTCGGCGCATTCGAGGCGACGCCGATGGCCCATATCCGCAAGGTGTTCGAGACCAACACCTTCGGCGTCATGGCGATGACCCAGGCGGTGATCCCCGCGATGCGCGCGCGCAAATCCGGCGTGATCGTCAACGTCACCTCCAGCGTAACGCTTGCCCCAATGCCGCTCGCCGCCGCCTATACCGCCAGCAAGCAGGCGATCGAGGGTTTTACGGGGTCGCTCGCCCATGAGCTCGGCGCTTTCGGGATCGGCGCGAAGCTTGTGGAACCCGGCTATGCCCCGACGACGCAATTTGCCGCCAATACCGATATCCCGGTCATGGATCTGATCCCCGAAACCTATGCGGACTATGCGGGTCCCGTTTTCGCCGGTTATGCCAACCCGCCACTGACGACGAAGGAAAGCGACGTTGCCGAGGCGGTCTGGCGGGCCGCACACGACACATCGGGCCGGTTGCGCTTTCCCGCCGGCGCGGATGCGGTGGCCCTGATGGAACAGGCATGAGGGCTCGCTCTCGTTTTTGTTCCCTTTTCATTCTCATCCGATCCGCTATATCATCCCTCCATGCAGGATGAATTTTCGACCATATTTCCGCTCCAGCGCGGCCGGGTGCATGACGCTTCCGGCCCCGGCGCCACGTTTTTTGCGGCAGCGCTTTCCGGCATGACCGGCGGCACGGTGCTGTGGATCAAGCCTTCGTGGTTTACCGAGGAGATCAATCCGGTGGCGCTCTCGGCATTTTTCGATCCGCGCGACATCATCCTCGCGCGCACCGCCGACCAGACGGAGACGCTGGCCGCCGCCGAGGAAGGCCTGCGCTCCGGCGCCGTCGGCCTCGTCGTCATGGAGATGGACAAGCCTATCGAGCTCACCCCCGGCCGCCGCCTGCAGCTTGCCGCCGAAAGCGGAAGGACGATCGGCCTTTCGCTCCATCCGGAAGGGGCCGGCAATCAGGCGGCGACCACGCGCTGGCTCTGCAAACCGATGTTTTCGGCTTCCGACTCGACTCTTCAGGCGTGGTCGATTATAAAGAACAAAACAGGAACAATTAACAGTTGGGCAGTTCGCTGGGATGAAACGGCGCGTCGTATCCATGTGGTTTCAAAGACTGCCGAGCGAGCGGGTTCTGAGGGCCCGCCCGGTTGATGGTCCGTTCGCCGTCACGCTGAGCGAGGGCAATCACGACCGGCTTTATTGCCTGAACCGGGACGCGGAGCGGCAAGGGCTGGAGCGCGGCATGGGGCTTGCGGATGCCCGCGCCTATGTGCCGGATCTCGTCACCCGGCCCGCCGACCTTGACGCCGACCGGCGGTTTCTCACCATGCTCGCCCGCTGGGCCACGCGCTACACGCCCCATGCCGGGCTCGACGGCGGGGATGGGCTGGTGCTCGATATCACCGGCGCATCCCACCTTTTCGGCGGCGAGGCGGCGATGCTCGAAGACATGAAGGCACGGCTTTCGCGCACCCGGCTTTCCGTGAATATCGGCATCGCCGACACGCGCGGTGCTGCCTGGGCGCTCTCGCATTTTGCCCCCGGCATTGCGCCTGCCGGCAAGACCTCAGCTGCGATTGGCCCGCTTTCGGTCGCCGCACTGCGTATCGACGAAAAGACCGCGACCGCGCTGAAACGCCTCGGCCTCAACACCATTGCCGACATGACGGCCCTGCCGCGCGCCACCCTTGCCCGCCGCTTCGACATGGCGCTGATCGAGCGGCTCGAGCAGGCCACGGGGACACGCGGCGAGGCCGTGTCGCCGCTTTCCGAGCCGCCGCATTACGGCGTGCGGATGACCTTCCCCGAGCCGATCGGCCTTGTCGATGACGTCATGGCCGCGCTTTCCCGCCTGCTGGACACGCTCTGCCTGCGGCTGAAGGCGAAGGAAGCGGGCGCGCGCGCCATCACCCTCGTCGTCGAGCGGGTCGACCAGAGCGATCAGCGCGTCACGCTCCGCCTTGCCCGCCCGATGCGCGATGCGTCCCGCATTCTCAGGCTTTTCGAGCGCCCCGTCAGCGAGATCGAGGCCGGGTTCGGCATCGAGCGGATCAGGCTTGAGGCCGGCGATGTGGAAAACCTGCCCGCCGAGCAGATCGGCGAAGGCGGGCTGGTCGAGGGCGAGGCGCTGGACGATCTCGTGACCCGTCTCGGCGCCCGCATCGGGCTCGACAACATCGTCCGCTTCCAGCCCGTCGCAAGCCATATCCCCGAACGCGGTTTCACCGACATCCCCGGCGCCTATGGAAGGGTGGAGGCCGAATGGCGCATGGACCATCCCCGCCCCTTGCGCATGTTCCTCCCCGAACCGGTGACGAGCGATGCCGCCCGCCGCCCGCCGTCGCGCTTTTCCTGGCGGCGCATGCGGCTCGAAACGGCGTCGAGCCGCGGGCCGGAGCGGATCGCGCCGGAATGGTGGAGGCCGGACGAGGCCTGGCGTTCGGGCCTGCGCGACTACTGGCGGGTCGACACCCGCCAAGGGTTGAGGCTGTGGATGTTCCACACCCCGCAGGCCCCCGGCTGGTTCGTGCATGGCCTGTTCGCGTGAGAGTGTCCGATGGATTATGCCGAGTTATGCGTCACCTCCAATTTCACCTTCCTCACCGGGGCATCGCATCCGGAGGAGATGGTGATCCGCGCCGCCGAACTGGACCTCGCCGCCATCGCCATCACCGACCGCAATTCGCTGGCGGGCGTGGTGCGCGCCTTCCGGGCGCTGAGGGAAATCAGGCGCAAGATCGAGAAGGATGCCGAGGCGCAATCGATAACGCTGACCGCCAACGAACATGTCGATCCCTCGTCGCGCCAGCCGGTCGGCGATGCCAAGGCCGTCCCGCTGCCGCCGATCCGTCGCCTGCCGCGCCTGATCGTCGGCTGCCGGCTGGTGCTTGCCGACAGCCCCGTCGATTTCGTGGCGCTGCCGAAGGACAAGCCCGCCTACCAGAAACTCGTGCGGCTCTTGAGCCTCGGCAAGCGGCGCGCGCAAAAGGGCGAATGCCTGCTTTATCTTCAGGACATGCTGGAATGGGCCGAGGGCTCCATCCTCATCGCGCTGCCGCGGGGCATGGAGAACAAGGCGGAGGCGACCGGGCATATCACACGGGCGCTCCGGCGTTTTCCCGGCCATGTGTTCACCGGCGCCGCCCCTCGCTATGACGGTTCCGACGCCGCATGGTTTGCCGCCCTGACGACCCTGTCGCACACGACCGGGGCGCCGATGGTCGCCGTCGGCGACGTGCTGATGCATCACGCGAGCCGCCGCCAGCTCGCCGATGTGCTGACCTGCATGCGCCACCACATCACCATCGACGCGATCGGCCACCTTGCGCTGCCGAATGCGGAGCGGCGGCTGAAACCGGCCACCGAAATGGCGGATATCTTCCGCAACCACCCCGCCGCCATCCGCCGCACGCTGGAGATCGCCGCGCGCCTCACCTTCGAGCTGACCGAGCTTTCCTACAATTATCCGGCCGAAGTCGCCCATGGCGAGGCGCCGCAGGCCCGGCTCGCGCGGCTCACCTGGGAGGGGCTCGGGAGGCGCAATCCCGAAGGCATTCCGGCGCGCCATCGAGAGCTTGCCGAAAAGGAACTGGCGCTGATCAATGAGCTCGGTTTCGCCGCCTATTTCCTCACCGTCCACGACATTATCGTGTTTGCCCGAAGCCGGGGCATCCTGTGCCAGGGCCGCGGTTCGGCGGCCAATTCCATCCTCTGCTATGCGCTGCGTATCACAGATGTCAGCCCGGACATGATCGGCATGGTGTTCGAGCGTTTCGTCTCCCGCCATCGCGGCGAGCCGCCGGATATCGACGTCGATTTCGAGCATGAGCGGCGCGAGGAGGTGATCCAGCACATCTACGAGACATATGGCCGCGAGCATGCCGGGCTCTGCGCCACCGTCATCCATTTCCGCTCGCGCGCGGCGATCCGCGAGGTCGGCAAGGTGATGGGGCTTTCGAACGACGTCACCGCAGCCCTTTCCGGCCAGATCTGGGGCATTTCCAGCAAGGGCGCGGAGCCCGGACGGCTGAAGGAGGTCGGCCTCGATCCTTCCGACCTCAGGCTCGGCCAGACCGTGCGCCTGATCGGCGAGATCATCGGCTTTCCCCGCCACCTGTCGCAGCATGTCGGCGGCTTCGTGATCACAAGCGACCGGCTGGACGAGCTCTGCCCCATCGAAAACGCCGCGATGGAAGACCGCACCGTGATCGAATGGGACAAGGACGATATCGACGCGCTGAACATCCTCAAGGTCGATGTGCTGAGCCTCGGCATGCTGACATGTCTGCAGAAATGCTTCGATCTGCTGACCAACCACTATAACCGCCCGCTGACCATCGCCGCGGTGCCGCAGGAGGATATGGCGACCTATGCCATGCTGCAAAAGGCCGATGCCATCGGCGTGTTCCAGGTGGAAAGCCGGGCACAGATGAATTTTCTGCCGCGCATGAAACCGGAAACATTCTACGACCTCGTCATCGAGGTCGCGATCGTGCGCCCCGGCCCGATCCAGGGCGGCATGGTGCAGCCCTATATCCGGCGGCGGCTCAAGCAGGAGAAGGTCACCTACCCTTCGAAGGCACTGGAAGGCGTGCTGAAAAAGACGCTCGGCGTGCCGCTGTTCCAGGAACAGGCGATGCTGATCGCCGTGGTCGCCGCCGGGTTTTCACCGGAGGATGCCGACCGGCTGCGGCGCTCGCTCGCGAGTTTCCGGCAGATGGGCACCATCGGCGAATTCGAGGAGCAGTTCGTCAACGGCATGCTCGGGAACGGCTATGAGCCCGATTTCGCCAAACGCTGCTTCGCCCAGATCAAAGGCTTTGCCGATTACGGCTTTCCCGAAAGCCATGCGGCGGCCTTCGCCATGCTCACCTATGTCTCGGCCTGGCTGAAATGCCACTATCCGGCGGCCTTCGCCTGCGCGCTCCTGAATTCCCAGCCGATGGGCTTCTACGCTCCGGCCCAGATCGTGCGCGATGCCCGCGAGCATCAGGTGGAGGTGCGACCGATCTCGGTCAACCGCAGCGCCTGGGACTGCACGCTGGAACGCCGCGCCGACGGCACTCAAGCGCTGCGCCTCGGCTTCCGCCAGATCAAGGGGCTGAAGAAGGAGGATGCCGAATGGCTGGAGCAAGCGCGCGGCAACGGCTATCAGGCGCCGGAGGACATCTGGCTGCGCGCCGGTCTCAAGCCGGCGGTGCTGGAGCGCCTCGCCGAGGCCGATGCCTTCGCCGACGCCGGGCTGTCACGCCGCGATGCCCTGTGGCGCGTCAAGGCGATCCGCGCGCCCAAACCGCTGCCGCTGTTTTCCGACCCGATCGACGGCGAGCATATCCGGGAACCCGATGTGACGCTTCCCATGATGAATCTCGGCGAGCAGGTGGTCGAGGATTATGTCGCGACCCGCATGAGCCTCAGAGCCCACCCGATGGAATTGCTGCGCCCGAAAATGCCCGGCCTGACGCTCCATTCAGACCTTGCCACGACCCCGCAAAGGCGCGTCAGCGTCTCCGGCCTCGTCATCACCCGCCAGCGCCCCGGCACCGCCTCCGGCGTGATCTTCCTGACGCTCGAGGACGAGACCGGCGTTTCCAACATCGTGGTCTGGAACAAGGTCTACGAGCGCTTCCGCCGCACGGTGATGGGCGGTCGCCTGCTGAAGGTCACCGGGCCGTTGCAGCGCGAGGGCATCATCGTCCATATCATCGCCGAGACCATCGAGGACTGCTCCTTTCGCCTCTCCGAACTCGGCCACCCGATGGACGACGCCATCGGCATCACCGACCCCAAGGCCGACGACACCCCGCGCCGCCCCAAACTCCAGCCAAGGGCGCACCACCCGCGCGAACAGGCCAAACGCCTGTTCCCGAGCCGGGATTTTCATTGAGTTTGCCCTCGAAATCGGGGATGCAGCAACGAGAGGACATGAGCTTGAAAACCCTTATCGCTTTCGCAGGCCTGCCCGGCACGGGCAAGAGCACCATCGCCAGGGCGCTTTCCATCAGGACAGGCGCCGTTTATCTCCGTGTCGACGAGATCGAGACCATCATGCTGGCGCATGACCGCGAACGGGTCATCGGATCGGAAAGCTATGAAATTCTCGCTGCACTCGCCACCTCCAATCTCGCGCTCGACCATCATGTGATCACCGATTGCGTGAACCCCTGGGCGCTCACGAGAGAGATGTTCGCCGCGGCAGCCGCGCGGGCCGATGCCCGCTTTCTCGGCGTCGAGATCATCTGCTCCGACCCCGCCATGCACCGTCTGCGCGTCGAAGGACGGCCGATCGATATTCCCGGCTGGAAGAAGCCCACATGGCAGGACGTGATCGAGCGTGACTATACGGGCTGGTCCATTGCCGATATCCGCATCGACACTGCCAGAAACAGCGTCGAACAGGCGGTTTCGGAAATCGCCTCAAGACTTTGAGAAAGCCGGCGACACCCGGTCGGAGGCGCGGGAGAGCGAAACGTCTCAATACATCGACGACTTGTAATCCGCCTCAAGCCCCGCATCGATCTTCTTCATCTCCTCCGGATCCTCGGGAGCGGCTTCGATCTGGTCGAGGATGATCTTTGCGAGCGACGGCATCTCGCTGCGGTCCTGACGGGAGGCCGGGTCCCAGAGCTTGGAGCGGCGGAAGGCCTTGGCGCAGTGCAGGAAAACCTCCTCGACATGAACGGCGATCGCGGTCAGCGGCAGGCGGTCTTTGACTGCCAGCAGTGCCAGAAGATCGGGGTCGCGGGTGATCACGGCCCGGCCATTGATCCGCAGCGTGTCATCAAAGCCCGGCACCATGAAGATCAGCCCCACCGAGGGGTTCGCCAGAATATTGGACTGGGTATCGAGCCGGTTGTTGCCGGGACGGTCGGGGATCAGCAGCGTCTTCTCATCGAGCACCCTGACGAAACCGCGCGGATCGCCGCGCGGGCTGACATCGGCCCGGCCATCGGCCGCCTGGGTGCCAATACAGAGAAACGGCGAGCGCGCGATGAAATCGATCGCATGCCTGTCGAGGCGGGTCAGGGATTTCCTCGCCGCAAGGTCATGGGTCGCTGGAAACAGGGTTCGCAGTTCCTGCTCGTCCCCGACCAGGAATTCCGGTTTCAATTCGCGCGCCATAGCCTCATCCTCCGTTCCGGTTCGGGCCATGGATGCCCCGTGAAAGCTTCATTGACAAGCAAAAACCGTTTCCGGTCGGGCAGCGGCCGGCATGTTGAGGAAGCCCAGTCCTCCAGTTCCGTCATGCCGGCCTCGAGCCGGCATCCAGGACCGCACGGGAGATCGCGCGACAGCGCCCCCCCGTGCAGAAAACGTTCATCCGAGCCGGTCGTGTGGCCCCGGATCAGGTCCGGGGTGACAGCGGCGGGTGAGGCGGTTGCCGGCACGGGAACGGCGTTCGTCAACGCTCTGGCGCCCGGTCAGGCTGCGGCCACCTTCGCCAGCGCCTCCAGCGCCTCGATGCAGGCGGCGGCCGATTCGCGGCCCTTGTTGTCCTCGTTGTCGTCCGAGCGTTCGAAGGCCTGGAAGGCGGTGTAGGTGGTGAGGATGCCGAAGGTCACCGGCACGCCGGTTTCCAGCGAGACCTGCATCAACCCGTGGACGGCGGCCTCCGAGATATATTCGAAATGGGCGGTCTCGCCCTTGATCACCGCGCCGATGGTGACGATGCCGTCGAACTTTCCGGTCGCAGCCAGTTTCTTCGCCACCAGCGGGATTTCGAAGGCGCCCGGCACGTCGAAAATATCGGCGTCGGCGACCGGCGCGCCGCGCTCAGTGAGTTCGGCCCTGGCGCCGTTCAGAAGGCCGGTGGTAACCTTTTCGTTGAAGCGGGAGATGACGATGGCGATGCGGTAGGACACGCTGTTTCCTTTCAGGGTAAAAAATACGTCAGAACAAGCAGACAGAAAATCAGATCGGCAGAAGGTGGCCGAATTTCTCGCGCTTGGCCGCAAGATAGGCTTCGTTGTGCGGGTTGGTGGCGGTGATCAGCGGCAGGCGCTTTTCAATCGTCAGTCCGCAGCGGGCAAGTGCGGCTGGCTTGTCGGGGTTGTTGGAAAGAAGCTGCAGCCGGGAAATGCCGAGGCTTTTGAGGATATGGGCGGCGGTATAATATTCGCGGGCATCGGCGGGCAGACCGAGCGCCAGATTGGCCGCATGGGTGTCGAGCCCCTGGTCCTGCAGGCCATAGGCGCGGATCTTGTTGGCAAGGCCGATGCCCCTGCCCTCCTGCCCGCGCAGATAGACCACCACCCCGCCCTTCTCGCCGATCATCGCCATGCTCTCGCGCAACTGATCGCCGCAATCGCAGCGCCGCGAGCCGAACACATCGCCGGTCAGGCATTCCGAATGCACCCGCACCAGCGGGCTTGCCGAAAGCGGCCCGTTGACCAGCGCCAGATGCTCCACGCCATCGATCCTGCTTCTGAAGGCGTGGACCTTGAACGCGCCGGGGCCGGTGGGCAGGTTTGCCGCCGCAACCGCGTCGACCAGGATTTCGGTGCGCATGCGGTATTCGGCAAGTTCGGCAATCGTCAAAAACGGTATGCCATGCTCCTTGGCAAAGGCCATGAGATCGTCGCGGCGCGCCATCTCGCCGTCATCGCGCATCACCTCGCAGATCACCGCCGCCGGATTAAGGCCGGCAAGGCGGGCGAGATCGACCGCCCCCTCGGTGTGGCCGTCGCGGACCAGAACACCGCCTTCGACAGCGCGCAGCGGAAACATGTGGCCGGGCGAGACGATATCGCCGGGTTTTGCCTCAGGATCGGCGGCGGCGGCAACCGTGCGGGCGCGTTCGGCCGCGGAAATACCGGTGGTGATCCCCTCCGCCGCCTCGATCGAGACGGTGAACGCTGTGGTATGGCGGGCGCGGTTATCGGCCACCATCGGCGGCAGGCCCAGACGATCGACCTGCGCGCCTGTCAGCGTCAGGCAGATCAGCCCGCGCGCATATTTCGCCATGAAATTGATGGCGGCGGCATTGGCGAATTCGGCGGCGACCACGACATCGCCCTCGTTTTCGCGGGTCTCGTCATCGACCAGCAGCACCATGCCGCCGGCGCGCATGGCTTCAAGCGCGCGCTCCACCGGTTCCATCGAGAAATCGCGTTCCATCTTCATTGTTCTTCTCCGGGCGCCTTCACGGCATCAAATTCGGGGTTGGCATGGGTGATCGCGACATGGTCGGGATTGCCCTTGGTGATCAGGACATGCTCATCGGCAAGGCCGGCATCGAGCACGGCGGCGGTAAGCGACGGTCCGGCCTCGACCAGCACTTCGAGCGCGCCTCGGGCACCCAGCAGGGCGAGCGCGTCGTCGAGGTCGGCGGGGCGCAGAACCGTGAAGCCGCGCGCGCGGGCGGCCTCGATATAGCCCGAAGGCACCCGCCGGCGGCGGTCCAGCAGTGCCAGAAAACGCTGCTTGCCGGGAAAATCGGCGACATGGCGCACCGTGAATTCCGGGTTGTCGGCAAGCACCGTGCCGGATCCGGTGAGGATCGCATCGGCGCGGCGGCGCAGCCTGTGGGCGAGAAGCAGCGAGGACCTCGCGGTGAAGGTCTTCCGTCCGGGCGGCGGCACCATGCCGCCAGCCTCATCGACCGCCTGCTTGACGGTGACCCAGGGCCGGCCGGTGCGGGCGTGTTTGGCAAAAGGCGCAATCAGCCGTCGGGCGGCTAGGCTTTCAGCACGGAGTTCCGGATGGTCGGCGGCAAGGACAATATCGAGCCCTGCGGCCTTGAGCCGCGCGGCGCCCCCGCCCCTGACCGCCGGATTGGGATCAGCGGCTGCGATGACCACGCGGCGCGCGGGGGTCGCGAGGATCGCATCCGAGCAAGGCGGGGTGCGGCCATGGTGATTGCATGGCTCGAGCGTTGCCACCACGGTGTGGATGCGGCCGGCGACGCCCAGCGCGCGGGCGCTGGCGATTGCAATAGCCTCGGCATGCGCTTCGCCGGCCATCATGTGAAAGCCCTCGGCCAGCACCGCGCCGTTTTCATCCAGCAGCACACAGCCGACCGGAGGATTTGGGGAGGTGGCGCCGGCGAAGCGCGCGGCACCGGCCAGCGCTTGCCGCAATGCGGTGCGCTCGGCGGCTGAAATCGTCATTTCCGGGGCGGTTGTCATGCCCTTGGCCTCGTTGTTGCAACAAGACGCAAGCAGGGCAAAAGCGAAAATAACGGCGTGAAATACCCCGCAAAAGGGTAGATTCCGCGCGTCGATCCGCCTTGTTCTCTTCCATCCGGACTCTAACCGTCGGCTCCGGAATTACACCGGATCTGCTGACCCTTCTTCGTCTTCTCGAAAAAGGCGCTCGCGGGCTGATGCTCCAAAGAGCAATTACCGCCGGTGGGGAATTTCACCCCGCCCTGAGAACGTCACCGGCCCAAACGAGCCAGCGACGCAAACTTAGGGGCGCGTTTGGAAAATAACAAGCCCGTTTTTGATTCCAGAGCCCACGGAACCGCGGACACAGTGTCAACGCAATGTCTATGCGCCGAGTTCGAACACGGGGATGAAGCCGCCATAGATCATGCGTTTGCCGTCAAAAGGCATCTTCATGTCGCCCATTTCCGGGTCCTGCATCATCTTTTCCCAGGCCGCGTTGCGCGCCGCCTTGTCCGGCCACACCACCCATGAAAACACCACGACTTCGTTTTCCGCGCGTTTGACCGCCATCGGGAACGATGTCACCTCGCCCTCCGGCACATCATCGCCCCAGCATTCGACGTAGTCGATCGCGCCCCATTTCCGGAACTTTTTTGCCGCATGTGCACACAAATCCACATAAGCCTTCTTGTTTTCTGCAGGCACAGCCACCAAAAACCCGTCTACATACGCCATCAAATCCTCCGATATCTTGACTTTGTCCGCTGCGGAACATACGTTGATATCAACATAAAGGCACGGATATGCGCGAAAGTCTACCCCTGTCGGTCACCCTGGAGGTTCGGGACAGGTGCCTTTGCCTTCATCTGCAGCGCGCAGCGCGGGCGGTGGGACGGTATTTCGACGAGGTGTTGAGGCCGCTGGGGCTTACCAACGGACAGTATTCGCTGCTGGTCTCGCTCAACCGGCCGGAACCGCCGCGCGTGGCCGAGGTTGCCCATGTGCTGGCGATGGACCGGACCACGCTGACGGCGAGCATAAAGCCGCTGGAGCGCCGCGGACTGATGACCTCGTTCCAGGACGACAAGGACAAGCGCATCCGGCGATTGAAGCTGACCGATGAAGGCCTCGACCTTCTCGAGCGCGCCGTGCCGGTCTGGCGGGAAACGCATGACCGGATCGACAAGGTGGTGGGTGAGGACATCGAGCGCCTGCGCGGAAACCTGCTGGCGCTGACCTTTGCCCTGCCCGACATCAACGACGACGTCAGCGATCCAGCGCCTTGAGAATGCCGCGCAGTTCCGCAAGCCCCTTCAGCCGGCCGATAGCCGGATAGCCGGGCTGGGCCTTGCGCGTCTGGTCATCGAGAATATCGAGGCCGTGATCGGGGCGGAAGGGAATATTGCAGTCGGCCCGTCCCGCCGCCTTGCGCCGCCGTTCCTCGGCGATCGCCGCCGCCATCAGCGCCACCATATCGGTATCGCCGCCGAGATGCTCGGATTCGTGGAACGACCCCTTGATGCCGGCAGTCTCGCGATGGACATTGCGCAGGTGCAGGAAATGCACCCGGTCGCCGAGCCGCTCCATCATCCCCGGCAGATCATTGTCGGGCCGTGCGCCAAGCGAACCTGAGCAGAGCGTGATGCCATTGGCGGGCAGATCGACGGCCTCCATCATGGTCTTGTAGTCGGCTTCCGTCGACATCACCCGCGGCAGGCCCAAAAGGCCGAAGGGCGGGTCATCGGGGTGGCAGCAGAGCCTGAGGCCGAGCTTTTCCGCAACCGGCGCAACCTCCTCCAGGAAATCGATGAAATGGGCCCGGAGCCCCTCGGCCGAGATCGACGCATATTCGGATAAATGCCGGCGGACATCCTCCAGCGTAAAGCTCTCGGCCGCACCCGGAAGGCCGAAGACGATATTCCGCGCAAGATCCGCCCTGCGCGCATCGTCCATTTCGAAAAAGCGGCGAGCGGCCTCCTCGCGCATATCCTCGTCGAAATCCTCGCAAGCCCCGGGGCGCTCCAGGATATGGATGTCGAAAGCCGCGAAATCGGCGTAGTCGAAGCGCATGCAGGTGGCGCCGGTCCTCAGCCGATAGGCGAGATCGGTGCGGGTCCAGTCCAGCACCGGCATGAAGTTATAGCAGATCGTGTCGATCCCGGCCCCGGCCAGGTGCTCCATGCTGATCTTGTAGTTGTCGATATGGCGGCGCCAGTCGCCCTTCTGCTTCTTGATGTCCTCTGAAACCGGCAGGCTTTCGACCACTTCCCATTCGAGATCGGACAACTCGCCGTCGCGCATCCGGGAAAGTTCGTTCTGGCGCTTCTCGATCTCGGACGGCGTCCAGACCTCGCCCGTCGGCACATGGTGAAGCGCCGTGACCACACCTTCGACGCCCGCCTGCAGCATGTCGTCGATCGACACGCGATCCAAAGGTCCGAACCAGCGCCATGTCTGCCGCATTTTCTCACTCCCGAAGCATTTTTTTTTCATTTCATTAGAGCGCCGTGCGTCCCTTCGGACGCACAAGGGACGCTCTAACTTATTAAATCTGCGCAGCCGGACGCAGGCGCGCAAGCACCCGAATGGCCACGCCACAGCCTTAGCATCGAAATCCACTGTTGACTAGTATGGAAGTATGGTGCACCTTGAAGATACAGGGAGGAGTGCAATGCTGCCAGAGACAGTGCAAACGATGATTGCGCCCGGCGCGCCGGTTGGCGCCCAGTTGCATGGCATTCTGCGTGAGCTCATTCTTCACAATGATTTGCCGCCCGGCTCCAGGCTTTCCGAGTCGGATATCGCTGCCCGCTTCGCCGTCAGCCGCCAGCCGGTGCGTGAGGCTTTCATCAAGCTTTCCGAGGAAGGTCTGCTGGAGATACGCCCGCAGCGCGGAACCTTCGTGCGTCGGATATCGCAGGCCGCCGTCATGGATGCCCGCTTCGTTCGAGAGGCGATCGAGGCCGACATCGTCAAGCTTCTGGCCGCAAAGCCCGATGCGGGGCTCATCGAGGAATTGCGGCTGCAGCTTGCAGAACAGCGCGAGGCGGCGCGCACCGACGCCACCCGTTTCATCAAGCTCGACGAACTGTTTCACAAGACGCTGGCTGACGCCGCCGGAAAGGCGCGGGCCTGGGCCCTGATCGAGGGGCTGAAAGTACAGATGGACCGGGTGCGCTATCTCAGCCTGCTGCGCTTTCCGATGGTCAAGCTGACCGCCCAGCATGAAGCCATCGTCGAGGCCATCGCCGCTGGCGATCAGGTGACGGCGGAAGCCGCCGCGCGCGGACATCTACGCGAAATCCTGAGCGACCTGCCGGCCATATTCGCTGAAAAACCCGAATTTTTCGAGGAGCCGGGACGCTAATCCCGGACGTTGCCACAGGGGCGAAGCCCCGCCGTTTCACATGGGAGGACGATATGAAATACATCGCCAATATAAAAAGCATCGCGCTTGCCGGCCTTGCCGCAAGCCTGATGGCGGGCACAGCACTTGCCGCCGACTACACGCTGAGCGTCAACACGGCGCTGGCCACCACCGACCCGCTCTACAAGGGCCTTGAAGCCTTCCGCGACAATGTCGCCGAGGCCTCCGACGGCGCGCTCGAAGTGCGCCTGTTCCCGAATTCGCAGCTCGGCCCCGATGAGGACGTGCTGGAGCAGGCCCGCGCCGGCGCACCGGTTGCCGTCGTGGTCGACGGCGGCCGCCTTGCCGTTTTCGTCAACGAATTCGGCGTGCTGGGCGCGCCCTACCTCGCCAATGGCTATGACGGCATCCGCAAGGTCGTCACCTCGGAGATGTTCGACGAATGGGCCGAAAAGCTTCATGATGATGCCGGCCTCGACGTCTTGAGCTTCAACTGGTGGCAGGGCGAGCGCCATCTTCTGACCAAGAAGGAAATCAAGGGGCCCGACGATCTCTCAGGCGTACGCATGCGCACCCCCGGCGCGCCGGTCTGGACCGGCACGATCGAGGCCATGGGCGCCACGCCGACGCCAATGCCCTGGGGCGAAGTCTATTCGGCGATCTCCTCCAACGTCATCGACGGCGCCGAAGCCCAGCTTCCCGCCGTCGTCGGCGCCAAGCTTGACGAGGTGATCACCAACATCACGCTGACCGGCCACATCAACCTGATCACCGGCCTGATCACCTCCGCCGGATGGGTCGATTCGCTGCCGGAAAACCTGCAGACGATCCTTCACGAGGAAGCGCTGAAGGCCGGGGACATCGCCTCCTACGGCACCAGGGACGCGCTGGCGAGCCTCGAACAGCAGTTGAAGGACAACGGCGTGATGGTTGAGGAAATCGACGTCACCCCGTTCAAGGAAAGAACGGCCGTCGTCTATGACAACCTCGGCTATGGCGACCTGCGCGACAAGCTTCAGGCAATCGCCGCGCAGTAAACCCGGCGGACCTGCCACAGCCCAGGTCGGCCGCGCCTCGCTCCAGAGGCGCGGCCGAACACCCTATCCGGCTTTCCCCGCGGGAAGTCCAAGGCAAACATGCCGGGGAGCGTTCCGCTCCGCGCGCCATATCGGGAGGGGCCACCATGCCCGGTTTCCTCGCAAAGATCGAATATGTCGCAGGCGCGATCCTGCTTGCGGTCATCACCTTTCTGGTGTTCATCGCCGCGACCATGCGCTTCTTCGGCCATCCGCTGATCTGGTCCGTCGATCTGGCGCAGCTTCTGTTCATCTGGCTCTGCTTCATAGGTGCGACCCGCGCCATGCGCGAGCGCGGGCATCTGGGCGTCGATTTTCTGGTCCGCCCGTTCCCGCATCGCTATCGGCTGGCGCTGGAAACGGCGCTGGCCGCCCTGTTCCTCGCCTTCCTGATGTTGCTTGCCTATGAGGGCTACAAGCTCACCATGCTCAACAAGGAGCGCCAGTTCGGCGATTCCGGCCTTTCCTATGCCTGGGTGACGATTGCCGTGCCCGCCGGCTGCGTGATGCTGTCGATCTCGATCCTCGGCAATCTCTGGCAGGCCTGGCGCAATGTGAAGGACCGGACGCTGGTGTTTACCCGCACCCCCACCTATGACGAGCCGGTTGTCCACGCCGGCGCGGCGGAGTAGACCGATGGCCCTGATCGGTATCGTGTTCTTCGCCCTGATGCTGCTTGGCGCACCGATTGCCTTCGCGATCGGGATATCGGGTTTCACCTTCTTTCTCACCTCCGACATTATGCCGGTGTCGATCGGCGTGCAGAAGATCGCGACCGTGTCGCAGAGCTTTCCGCTGCTGGCGGTGCCGTTTTTCGTGCTTGCGGGTCACCTGATGAACGAAAGCGGCATCACCGACCGGCTGTTCACCTTTTCAAAGGTTGCCGTCGGCTGGATGGCGGGCGGCCTGGCGCAGGTCTCGATCATCCTGTCGACGCTGATGGGCGGCGTCTCCGGCTCTGCCGTCGCCGATGCGGCGATGGAGGCGCGCGTGCTCGGCCCGCAGATGATCTCCAACGGCTACTCCAAGGGTTATTCCTCGGCCGTGATCGCGATGTCCTCGCTGATCACCGCGACCATTCCGCCTTCGATCGGCCTGATCCTCTACGGCTATGTCGGCCAGGTTTCGATCGGTCGGCTGTTCATGGCGGGCATCGTCCCCGGCATGCTGATGATGGCGTTCCTGATGGTCGCCGCCTGGCTCGTCGCCCGCAGGCGCAACTACGTGATGAGCGACATGAGGAAACCGACCCCGCGCGAACTCGGTCGCGCGGCCTGGGGCGCCAAATGGGCGCTGCTGTTTCCCGTGCTGCTGATCGGTTCGATCCGCGGCGGGCTGTTCACGCCCTCGGAAGTCGGCGCCTTCGCGGTGGTCTACGCGATCCTCGTCGGCGTCTTCGCCCACCGGGTGATGACCTTTGCGACGATCAAGCGCGCCTTCGGCCATGCGCTCTCGGATATCGGCCTGATCATGCTGATCATCCTGATGTCGGGCATGATCGGGTTCGCGATCATCTTCCTGCAGGTGCCGCAGAGCGTGGCAGGCTTCATGCTGGGAAGCCTCGCCAATCCGGTTCTGATCGTGACCGTCATCCTGATCGGCCTGTTCATTGCCGGCCTGTTCTTCGAAAGCACGATCCTGGTTCTGCTGCTGACGCCGATCCTCGTGCCGGTTGTCGTCAAGGCCGGCGTCGATCCGGTGCATTTCGGCATCCTGATGATGACGATTGTCACCTTCGGCAGCATGACGCCGCCGGTCGGCGTCGCGATGTTCACGGTCTGCAGCCTGCTCGACACCAAGATCGAGGATTACGTCAGGGAATCCTGGCCGTTCATCGCCGCGATCATGGCGCTGGTGGCGCTGCTTCTGTTCGTGCCGGGCATCGTGCTGTTCCTGCCCAACCTGATGTACGGATAGCCGGTTCACGCAGGTAGATACCCGTTTCAGCCTCGCCGCCGCCCGAGGAACAAATATCCCTGTGATCCCGAAGACAACTTGGAGATAGTTGAACAAGCCTCCCTTGATCGGTTTATTGCAGAACACACCAAAGCGCACCACATTCGGGACGTTTCAGCACGCCGGAGTGCAAACAACGGCAGGATGCCGCAAGGGATATCGTTTGATGAACAAATCGGGTGAACTGAGCCTGCTTCGCCGCTGGTTTCGCGGCCTGTCTCTGCGCGCCTGGCTGATCGTCGGCTTCATGATGGCGCTGCTGCCGGTCGCGACCCTTTCGGGCTTCTGGTATCTCGACTATCGCGACCAACTGCGCGAACCCTTCCGGCAGGTCCTTCACGTCCAGCACAACGTGTCGCTGGCGCTGGAGCGTATCCAGGGCAATCTCTGGGATATCGCCACCGACGTCAACGATTTCGCGCAAACCGGCGATGAAAGCTACCGCAATAATTTCGAGGCGGCGGAGCGCGAAATCGCCGCCAACCTGCGCAACCTGGAAATGATTACGGAGGCGTATCCCTCGTTCGATCCCGTGCTCGAGGGCGTGCGCCAGCAATGGGCGTTGCTGCTCGATGCCGCGTCAAACGTCAGGCCTCAACCCGGCACGGCCGATCAGTCGGTGATACGCTTTGAAAGCGTGATCGGCGAAACCGGCAAGCGCGTGGAAAGCCTTGCCGAGAGCATGCGCCTCCTGAATGAGGAGAGCCATCTGAAAGCGCTTGCCACGATGGAACGGCTCGACCGCTTTGCCGCGATTGCGGGCGTTCTGGCGTTGGTGTTTTCGGGGATCGGCATCGTCATCATCGACCAGGCGCTGATCCGCAGCACCGACAAACTTGTCGAGGGCGCGCTGTTGGTTGCCGGCGGCACGCGAAATCGCGAAATCGAGGTGCAGGTCCCGCCGGAACTTGCCTCCGTGGCGCAGGCCTTCAACACCATGCTCAAGCAGATCAACCAACAGGAAGAGGCCCTTGCCGCGGCCGCGCGCGCCGATGGTCTGACAGGCCTCTACAACCGCCGCGAGTTCGACCGGGCGCTCGACGAGGCCGTCGCCGTATCGAAGGAGAGCGGCGAGCCGTTCTCGTTGCTGATGATCGACGTCGACCATTTCAAGCAGTTCAACGATACCCATGGTCACCTCGCGGGCGATGACGCATTACGGCAGGTGGCCGAGACGATCGCAAGGGCCGCGCGCGCGAATGACCGGGCTTACCGCTATGGCGGCGAAGAGTTCGCGATGATCCTGCCGGGGCTCAGGACCTACGAGGCAACGGCGATCGCCGAGCGCTTGTGCAACACCATCGCCTCCCAGACGCTGATCCTTCCCGACGGACAGAAACAGACCCTGACCGTCAGTATCGGCATTTCCGTCTTCAGCCCACGGGTGTCGCCGCCCAATATCATCGAACTCGCCGACCGCGCGCTCTATGGCGCCAAGCTCGAGGGCCGAAACAAGGTGAAGGTCACCGGCTGAAAAGCGCGTCCGCAAGGAAGCGATGCTTCAGCCCTGATAGCCGCCGACCTTGCGCGGCCGCTCAATATTCCGGGCTGAAACGGCGCCCCTCGCGCGCCGACCGGTCGATCGCATGGATGACGCTTTCGAAGCCGAGCGCATCGGTAAAATTCGGAAACGCCTCCTCGCCCTTCGCGATCGCGGTGAGGAGACCCGCCGCCTCGATGATCTTGAGATCGCCGAAGCCGAGCTGATGGCCGGGCGCCGGGCAGAACGCGCCATAGGGCGGGTGCTCCGGGCCGGTCAATATCGTGCGGAAGCCCTGCTCCGCCTTTGGTCCGTCATTGGCGTAGAACTGCAACTCGTTCATCCGCTCCTGGGCGAAGGTGATCATGCCTCTGGTTCCGTGCACCTCCCAGTCGAGCTTGTTCTTGCGTCCCCAGGCCGAGCGCGAGGTGCAAAGCGTGCCCTGCGCGCCGGAGGCAAAGCGCAGGATCGCCGAGGCCGTATCCTCGTTTTCCACCGCGCCACGCCCGGTGCCATCGGCCAGAGGCCGTGTTTCGTGAATGATCTGGGTATCGGCGATGAGGCTTTCGATCGGCCCCATCAGCACATGCGCCATCGAAACGAGATGGCATCCGAGATCGCCAAGCGTTCCGAGCCCGGCGTCCGCGCGTTTGGCGCGCCATGTCCAGGGCAGGTCGGGATCGGCCTGATAGTCTTCGTCCACCCATCCCCGGAAATGGACCGGACGGCCGATCGTCCCCTTTGCGATCAGCGCGCGGGCGTGGGTGACGGCGGGATTGTGGATGTAATTGTAGCCGACAATGGTGCGCACACCCGCAGCACGGGCGGCCTCGGCCATTTCCCGCGCATCCTCGAAGGTCAGCGCCAGCGGCTTTTCGCAATGAACGTGCTTGCCGGCATCGATCGCGGCGAGCGCCATCTCGCGATGGAGGCCGTTCGGCGTGGTGATCGACACGATGTCGACGGCGGGGTCGGCCACAAGCGCGCGCCAGTCATCTGTCGCGCGCGCGAACCCGAACTGACGGCCAAGCGTTGCGGCCTTGTCGGCCGGCGTATCGCAAAGAACGGCAAGGTCCACGTCCGGAAGCCCGCCGAAAACCGGCCCTGCCGAGCGATACGCCAATGCATGGGCCTTGCCCATAAACCCAGTCCCGATCAGCCCGAGGCCCAGTCTCATATCCCGCTCCCATGGAAATGCTCCTGAAGGCTTGGTGGTCCTTATCAAATCCGCTGTCAAGATCGGCAGCGCCCTGCAAAGGCCATATCGGGCGCAATGCAGATCAGCCCTGCTCGACCGCCTCGATCGCGCTCATCCCCCCGACGACGGGCGCAAAATCGGACCAGACCGCCCGCGCCCCCGCGCGCCAGGCGTCCATATCCTCCGGCTCAAGGAAGGTCGCGCCACTGGCGCTCGCAAGGGCCACCGATTGCGCCTCGTCCTCGACGATCAGGCGATTGAAATAGAGCGCGGCCTCGGATGAGATGGCGCTGAGCACGGCCTGCGTGTCGGGGTCCAGGCTGTTCCAGAAGCCGGCCGAAAAATAGATCACCCCGGAGGCGCGGATATGACCGGTCTCGGTCATGAACGGAACCACTTCGTAAAGC
Organism: Martelella sp. NC20; assembly: GCF_013459645.1. Classification (NCBI taxonomy): domain Bacteria; kingdom Pseudomonadati; phylum Pseudomonadota; class Alphaproteobacteria; order Hyphomicrobiales; family Aurantimonadaceae; genus Martelella; species Martelella soudanensis. Next base: position 2,512,757 of record NZ_CP054861.1, on the reverse strand, counting down.
CTGAACCCGGCATAGGCCGACTTCGTCAGATCCATCGCATCCGCGACCCCGGAGGCGAGCGCATTATAGGTTTCGGTGATCGGGATGCCGACCGGCGTCGCGCCATACGCACTCCATAAACGGGTGTGGAGCGGCGTGTTGATGACGCGGATGGTCCTGCCCTCCATCTGCCCGGGCCGCGTGACCGGCTCCCTGGCAAGCAGGTTGCGGGCGCCGTAATCGATGTAGCCGCCAACGATGAACTGCTCGCGCGCAAGCCTTTCCGCAAGGTCCTCGCCGACCGGACCGTTAACGACGTCGCGAAGATGACCGGCATCGCGAAACAGGAATGGCAGGTCGAGCAGCTGCAATTGCGGCACCCAGGCCGAAAGCGCCGAAACGGTGGAGAGACTGGCCTGCACCGAACCGAGGCGGATATTTTCCGCCACCTGCTTTTCGCCCCCCAGCGCGCCATTGGTCACGATCCGGAAACGGAACCGGCCCGGAAGCCGCCGCTCGGCCGCATCGGCGAAGAAGCGCCAGACCCGGGTTTCGGGCTTGTCCTCGCCGAGAAGCGAGGCGACGACGATATCGCGCGTGGCGGCGCTGGCGGTCCGAATAGTGGCAGGGGCGGCAAGAAATGCTCCGGCGGCGGTTTTGAGCAATTCGCGGCGGTTGAGAGAAGACATGGGGACATCCTTTCAGAAAACAACAGCGAGGACGCTGAGGACGAACAAGGCGGCGACATGCGCCAGAAGAAATGGACGCATCGCCCTGAACAGGGTCTCGGGCGAAAGACCGGTGACGCCGCCGACCACAAACACCAGCATGCCCACCGGCGGCGTGAGCCCGCCGATCATCAGGTTGACGACCAGAATGACGCCAAAGCGGATCGGATCGATCCCGGCGGAAATGGCGACCGGCAGAAGGACAGGTCCGAAAAGCAGGATCGCCGCCCCGATATCCATCACCAGACCGGCGAGCAGCAGAATTGCGTTGGCGAGGAGGAGGACGGCAACAGCGCCGCCCCCGAGCATCATGGCGGCCTGGCTCACCACCCCGGCGATATCGTCGACGGCCAGCAGGAAGGCGACCGGGGCCGCCGCACCGATCAGCAGGCCGATCGCCGCCGCCTCGGCGGCCGACTGGCGGAAGGCCGCGACAAGGCTCCCCCCGGAGCGGCGGGACAGCACAGCCAGAATGAGCGCGTACATGGCCGCCAGCGCCGCCGCCTCCGTGGTCGTGACGATGCCCAGGCGAATGCCGAACACCACGATCAGGCCGAGACCGAAGGCCGGCAGGGCCGCGATCCCGGCACGCTTGCGCATGGTTGCCGAAGCCGGCGGCCCGCCGCTCGCGGCGGCCATCGCAAATCTTATGGCGACGGCGAGAAAAGCGGCCATCAGCAGGCCGGCAAACAGCCCGCCGACGAGCAGCGCGCCAACCGGAAGATTGGTCGCCGTCGCCAGTATGAGAAAGGCGATCGATGGGGGAATGACATTGTCGAGAACGGAGGACGCGGCGACAAGCGCCCCGGCGCGGGCGGGCGGATAGCCGTGACGCACCAGTTCGGGATGGAACGTCGAGGCGGAAAACGCGGCATTGGCAACGGAGGAGCCGGATGCTCCTGAAAACAGAACGCCGGTCAACAGCGTCGTCTGCGCCAGCCCGCCACGATAATGGCCGACCAGCGAAGCCGCGAATGTGACGAGTTTGCCGGCCGCGCCCGACAGTTTCAGGAACGCGCCCGCGAGGAGAAAGAAAGGGATCGCCAGCAACAGGAATTTAGACATTCCGGCAACGCTATTGACGATGATCGCCTGTTCCGTCTGCAGCGCCCCGAAGGCGATTGCGATATAGGACGATGCCAGAAAGACATGGGCGAGCGGCGCGCCCGCCAGCAAGCCGAGAGAGGCGGCAACCACCAGCGGCAGGCTTGCCGGCAGCCCGGCGTCGATTGCAAGTCGGCCGACCGCCCCATAGACAACGCCGCCGAAGATGAGGGCGAGAAGCAGGGGCCAACCGGCGGACCGCTCCAGCCGGCGCAGGCACAGCAGCGCGAGCAGCCCCAGACCGCCGAAGGCGGGAAAGGTGAAGCGGACCCATTCCGGCAGCCCGAGCGTCGGCGACATGCCGCCAAGCCCGAGGCTCGCGCCGATGCCGCCGACGAGGAGGATCAGCCCGGCGACAACGCTGACGCCGTCGGCCACGACGCGCAGCATCCCGGACGCGCGACCGGACAAGCGCTTTGCGAGACCGTCGAACCGCATCGACAGCGGACCGGAGAAGGTCAATGGCAGGCCCGCGGAAATCAGACCGATGTTCAGCCAGATGCCGAGATCCTCCATGCCGATGACGCCGGTGTGAAAGACATAGCGCAGGCAGACGCCGGCCATGACAAGTGCCAGCATCGCCATCAGGATAACCGCGGCGAGCAGACCGAGGGCGGTTTCCAGCCCGTCCGCAAGCCGTCCGGCCGCGCGACGGGTGACCGTTGCAGCCCGGGTCACGGCCGGCACGGCCTGACGCATGAACGGTCGCCCAGACGGCGGCGCCATTGGCGGCCTGCGGTTCTCATCGGGAGGCAAGGCTTCATGGTGCGATCTCCAGGATGTTGCAATCACGGAGACCGGCGGAGAAGAGAAACACAATGGCGAAGCGGCCAAATTTTCCGTTCCTACGCCGGCATGACCCGGATCAGGTTCAAGGGTCCGGCTCAGCGCCGTCTCAGCATCGCATGATGCACCCCTCGGAATAGTCAGGTTTTGTCCGCCTTTCAGGCCTCTGTCAATGGCATGGCGCGTACGCGATGCCCGGCGGCGGGAATTTCGGGAGCCCGCGATATCCGGAAAAGCCTGTCGGGTACACTCTGTCGGCGCGGGCTCACTGAAGCCTGAGCAGCAGAGCCATCGACGGTTCGCCCGTGACGTTCAGCCCGTTCTGCCGCTGGTAGGCGGCGATCGCCGCGCGGGTCTGGTCGCCGAATACGCCGTCGACGGCGCCGGCATCGTAGCCCGCCGCCGCAAGCCGCGATTGCAGCTGTTTGCGCTGATCGGCGGTGAAACCATAACCGTCTGCGGGGAAACCGCCCCTCAGCGGGCCCGCGCCCGCAATACGGTCGGCGAGATATGCCACGCCCAACGCATAATTGGTGGAATTGTTATAGCGCTTGATGACGTTGAAATTCGGCCCCACGACAAAGACCGGGCCGCCGGGCTGGGGCTGTATCCTGGTGGTTGCGGCGGCGGCGCCCGGCGAGCCCTCCTCGCCGCCCCAGGGCTGGCCTTTCCGCCAACCGGAGCGGGCAAGATAATTGGCCGTGCTCGCAAGCGCGTCGGTCGGGTCGCTGTCCCAGATATCGCGACGGCCGTCACCGTTGAAATCGACGGCGTAGGCCAGGTAGGAGGTCGGAATGAACTGGGTGTGGCCCATGGCGCCCGCCCAGCTTCCGGTCAGCCGTTCGGGGGTGGTGTCGCCGTTTTGCAGGATCCTCAGCGCGCCGACCAACTGGTTTTCGAAGAACACCCCGCGCCGCCCGTCAAACGCCAGCGTCGAGAGCGAGGAAACCACCGGGGTGCTGCCGCGCCGCTCGCCATACATGCTTTCCAGCCCCCATATGGCGACAATGACATTGGCGTCGACACCGTAGGTCGCCTCGATCCGCTCCAGGACATCGCGATAGCGGGCATAATTGGCGCGCCCCTTGGCGACCCGCTCGTCGGATCCGGCGATGGCCAGATAATCTTCTAGCGTGCGGTTGAATTCGGTCTGGTTGCGATCCCGCTCGATGACGCCCGGCGTGTAGCCGGCGTTGGCGAAGGCCGCCGTCAGCGTTCCGTCGGAAATTCCGCGTGTTGCGGCGCGTTTCCTGAACCCGGCCACCCAGGAATCCCATGCGGGATTGGCAACCGGGCGCATCGCCGGATCAGAAACGGACGAAAAACCTCCGGCCGAATTGCCTGCACAGGCCGAAAGCAGAGAGGCAATCGCTCCGAGAGAAAACGCGCGCCGTGTCAGATACATACCGGTGATCCCGTTTCGACGATGAGCGAGTCTAACGCAATGACCCGCCGCCGGAAAGTGCGAGAGATCATCTCGGGCGCCACGGTCCTGATCCGAAAATACGCCATCGCGTTGCTTTTGCGCGCAACCGAACGGAAAACCGGCATCCGGATTTTCGTTAACCCGACGCGTCGAAATAAAGAATCTAGAGCATCGGGCGATGCCAACTCATCGCCCGATGCTCTAGTCGCCGTCCATATCGTAATATTTGTCGCCGTAGTGGGCGGCATAGCCATAGCCATAGCCGTAATTATAGCCGTAGCGCTTGAACCCGTCGGGATCGATCTGGTTCAGGACCAGGCCCTCGACCTTGCCCTCTTCAAACGACCGGATCGCCTCTTCCACCTGATTCTGATGGGTCGAATCCCATTTGACGAGGAAGAGAATGGAATCGACAAACTGGCTGAGCACGCGTGCGTCGGGAACGATAAGCACCGGCGGCGCGTCGACGATGATGAAATCATACTTGGACCGGGCCTCGCGAAGAAGCTCATCCATCTTTCGGGAGGAAAGAACATCGGCCGCATTTTTCGTTGAGCGCTCACCAAAGAGAATGTCGATATCGAGTTCGTCATGATGGAAGACGGCTTCCTCCAGAGTCTTTTTTCCCGAAAGCACGGAAATCAGACCGGCATCGTTCTTGGAATTACCGAAATACCAGTGGAACGTCAGCCGCCGCAGGTCGCCTTCGACCAGAAGGACCTTCTTTCCCATGCTCACAAAATTAAGCGCCAGCGCGATACTGCTCGTTGTCTTTCCCTCGCCAGGGATGGAAGACGAAAGCATGATCACCTGCGGCGGACTGTCGAGATTGGCGAGCACAACCGACGTTCTGAGATTGCGCATCGCTTCGGCAAACGGCGAGGTCGAATGAGTCTGAAGGTAATGGAAGAAATCGCCCCGGTGTTTCGCGGGCACCAGAGGCAACATGCCAACCACCGGCAAACCGGTCAGTTCCTCAAGCTCCTGCGATGTCTTGAAGGTCTTGTTACGCATCTCGAGAAGCAGGCTGAGCAAACCACCGAGAACGAGCCCCATAAGGCCGGCAAGAAGAACGATTCTTTTCTTTTTCGGGGCGCTCGCGATCTCAGGGACGACAGCATAGGAAAGAATGACGCTGTCCGCCTGCTGTACCCCCTGCTGGGCGGAAGTCTCCTTGAGACGCGCCAGAAAATATTCGTATAGCGTTCGGTTGGCTTCCGCTTCCCGCGTCAACTGCTCCAGTTCGAGATAGGCAGAACTCTCGGTCTGAATTTTTGTCTCAAGCGCCGTTTCCGCGGTCTCCAACGAGGCAAGCTGGCTCTTGATCTCGGCCGCGTCCCTGCGGCGATCGACAAGCAGGGTCTCCATCCTCGTGTTGAAACGCGCGGCATCGTTTCTATTGCCTGGAGCGGTGGCCGAGAGGTCGATGAGCGTCGGGTCGCCCAACAGAACGGCTTTGTCCTCATAATTCGATGCTTGCTCGAGTTTCGCGAACAAAGCGTCCGAGGCTGCGACCCTCTGGCGGGTCTCGCTGATGCGATCGCGAATCGACTTCAATTGCCGCTCCAGCCCGCTCAACACTTCCGGCGTGGTCAAGGGCGTATCGGTCTTGAACTGCTTTACGGCATTTTCGGACTTTTCGAGCGCAACCTTCAGTTCGGCAACCCGTTCGCTGAGCCAGTCGATCGCATCGACCGTCGCGCCGCGTTTGACATCGATCTGGCGCTGCACATACTGTTCAGCGATCGTGTCGGCGATCAGCGCAGCCTTTTCAGGGTTCTCTGAGCTCACGGTTATCCTGAAGGTGGTGGTGTCGGGAACCACGCTTGCCGTGAAATGATCCAGCAGGGCGCTCACCACCCGGTCGCGCGTCCGCTCCGGAGCGACGGCCTTGGAGACGGGCTCAGAACCCGTTGGCAACAGACTCTTGACGTAGGCGACAAGTTTCGAAACCGCCGTCGGTTCACTCAAGGCCCCGTTGAATTCCGGATCCGCCGTCAGATTGAGAGTATCGACAACTTTTCCGAGCAGAATTCGCGACCTGATCACTTCGATTTCCGATTGCAGCGCGACATCGTCTGTACCGAGTTGCGCAAGGACGCTCGGCAGATCGATAATTTTTTCTGCCTGGCTGCTCACCATCGTGACCGAATATGCCTGATAGATCGGCGTCGTCATTTTGACGGCGTAATACCCCCCCGCCAAAACAAACAGGCTGAATATCCCCGCAATCAGAAATTTGCGCCTCCAGAAAATAAAAAATATTTTCTGGAGGTCGACCTCGTCATTTTCAGTATTGGTTTTGCTATTTAGCATGTTGCTCAAATACTCAGGTGTAAAACGTGTTGGTTATGCCCTCGATCGATCCCGCTTCTTTTCGCAGTCTTTCCCAGTGTGAGCCGGCCGGGCGATAGACCAAGCGAGCCGACCAGTCAAGTTCCCGGCCGTAGTCGTCGCGACCTGCCGCATTCTTGCGCATGTCAACCTGACTGAGAAATGTCCGGAGCGGAAGATAAGAGCGCGGCATGCCGGGACGCAAGCTCCCGTGCCAGCCTGCCACATTGCGGCCTGTCTCGCACAGTGTACTGAATGACTTGGGGTCTATGGCCGGGCCAGAACCACAAATATCCGGGAAGAATGAAAACACCCGCATCACGCGCAACGCCCAGGACAGCGGCGACCGCCAGAAAGCGGTGGTGCGGGTTGCTCAAGCTTGATCAAAATAGTTTCCCGTCAAAACCAGAATTCATAGTCACTGAAAATGCCGGAAAGCGCAAGCTGCCGACAGCGGTCCGTCTTCACGTGTCCCTGTCATACCAGACGCTGCGCGCAATGCCCTGTGTCCAGCCCCATGCTTGACCTGCCGCCACGCGCAATCACACATCTTTTTTATGGGACAGTCTCTTATACTGCGCCCAGTTGAATTGAACCCTATGGCCGGACTGAAGGCGAAGGCTGGCCGTGAAACGGGCTCCGAACTGATAGGCCGCCACGAACAGGCCAGCAAAAAAGACAAGAGAAATAGCAGCCGCCGCCGGCTTGTCCCAGAGCAACACCCCGGCAATAGCGGGCACCGTGAACATCGGCGCGAGGATCACCGTCGTCATCGGATTGCTGATATGCCGCGCATTCCGGCCAAGGACACTGATCTCAAGCGCGCGCATGACCAGTTGATGAAAATGCAGCCTGTCCGGCTGGTCGGCGGGACGCCCGGCGATGCGACGGCGGAAAATCGCGAGCATCGTGTCCGCGATCGGCCAGAAGAATATCAGCAGCAGCGCCCACGGTGTCAGATCCGGAATGAAGTTCAATATCAGGAATGCCAGCCATGCGAGAACGTGACCGATGCCGTAGGCGCCGGCATCTCCCAGGAAAATCTTCCCCAGCGGAAAGTTGAAGACAAGAAAGCCGAGCATCGCACCGATGACAACGGCGCACCAGGCGCTGACCTCGAACAAGCCGTTCTGGGCGGCAATAGCCGCCAGAGAAGCCGCAACGACAACGGCGATCAGACCGGACAGGCCATTGACGCCATCGACCAGATTGAACGCATTGCAGATACCGGCCCCACCGAAAATGGTTATGGCGATCGCAAACGGCGTAAACGCCATAAGTGCGCCTATCAGGGGAATATCCGCTCTCGGAATCCAGAGTTTGAACAACAGGATCGCGAGCAACGACGATATCGCGGCGGCGAGCAGGCGTTTGCGCGGCGATACGTGAAAGCCGAGATCTTCTGCCAGGCCGGCAAAAAAGACAGGCACAAGAGAGGGAAGCAGCAACCAGAGATGATGACCTGTCGTATCGGGTATAACGAGGCCGAACGCCACGAGAGCGATCAGGATGGCAACTCCACCGATTCTCGGCGTTGGCACCCGGTGAGCGCTCTGAACAGCCGCGGTATCCTTTCGACGATCCGACAATCTGAGGTGGAACTTTCGAGTCGACAAAATCACAGCGCAAATCACGGCTGAAATGACGAACGCACTCGCTAACGCTTGAAAAAAATACCCACTCATGAATGGTGGCACCCCTGAAAAAAAACATGGCTGACCAGGCCGTTCAAATTTAATCAATCAATCAAAATCAAATACAACTATGAAATGTAGAGTGGTAACCCGGAAAGCGGGACAACTAAAAAATGTAAGGATGTAAAAATTACAAGCATTGTGTAATCAATCTACCGTTAAATTACCATATAGCAGCACCTCGTCAACAGAGAACCACAAGATTTATTAGGTCATGAAAAGCTGCGCGGCCAGATAGGGTACACCATATGAGACTTCAACCTATCTCTGTACAACATGCGATCTACAACCACAACGAACAAACGGAGAGGAATGACAGCGAATGTCGGCAAAAGGAATTCTCATCAGCGCCTATGGCACCCGCGGCGACGTCGAGCCTTTTCTGGCTCTGGCAAAGGGGTTGCAATCAGCGGGCTTCGACGTCGTGCTCGCGACCTCGTCCCGTTGGCGGCGGCCATCAGAGCAGCGGTGTCGAACACGCATCTGCGCCAAAACGCCGGAAATCCGGCCTCGCGTCTCCGTCAGGAGAATGGCGTCGAAGCCGCAGTGGACATCGTTATGAATGCTTCAACCATTCCGCAGCCGGGGCACTCCATCTGACTGCGAAATGGGCTGGAGAGAATCCAGGAAGCGCATCCGCACGGCCGGGGCCGCGCAAATACATCGCGGTTTAGGGACGAGAAAGCCGATCGGCCCATCCGATAAAGGGCGGATTGGCAAAATCGCTGTCGGTATCCTGTCTGGTCTTGCCATACACGAAGATCGTGCTGTCCGCACATTCGGTGGCGCCTCCGGCGGCGCGCAGCACTGCATCGCCGGCGGCGGTATCCCACTCCATTGTCCGCCCGAAACGTGGATAGACGTCGGCAACGCCTTCTGCGAGAAGGCAGAATTTCAGCGACGAGCCCACGGAGGTGAAATCGGAGACCCCGATCTTCCGCATGAAATCCTCGGTCTCCGGACTGTTGTGCGACCGGCTGGCAACCGCGGTCAGAACCTCGCCTCTGGAGCGGCATCTGATCGCTTCGGATCGCACCACGGCACCATCCGCAACAATCAGTTTTTCTGCGCCTTCGGCTGTCGTGCGGTAAGCCACGCCCTTGGCCGGCGCATAGACGATGCCGGCGACCGGCACGCCGTTTTCGACAAGCGCGATATTGACCGTGAAGTCCTCGCGCCTGTTGATGAACTCCTTTGTCCCGTCGAGCGGATCGACCAGGAAGAAGGGTTTGCCGGTGATATCGGGAACCACGCCGGCGGCGACGCTCTCCTCGGCGATCACCGGAATGTCGGGAAACGCCCGGGCGAGATGGGCGAGAATGATCGCCTCGGCCTGCTCATCGGCTGCCGTCACCGGCGAGTGATCGTCCTTGTAGGACACGTCTATGCCGTTCTCGTAGATCGACATGATCGCCCTGCCGGCTTCAAGCGCCGCATCAAGAAAGACCTGCTGCATATCGGCCATGGCGCTCATTCCCCCGTCTCCCGATTGGTGAGGAATTCCTCGATCCGGCTTGCCAGCTCGAAGGGATCGTGGCCGACGGTGTGAAGGTGAAGTTCGGCGTTTTCCGGCGCTTCGTAAGGCGAGGATATGCCGGTGAAATTGGCGATCTCGCCGGCCTGTGCCTTTCTGTAGAGCCCCTTCGGGTCCCGCTCGGCGCAGACTTCGATCGGGGTGTCGATGAAAATCTCGATGAACTCGCCATCATCCATCATCTCGCGCGCGAACCGCCGTTCGGAGCGGAACGGCGAGATGAAGGACACCAGCACGACCAGTCCGGCATCGGCCATGAGCCTGGCCACCTCGGCCACGCGACGGATATTCTCGACCCGGTCCTCGGCGGTGAAACCGAGATCGCGGTTGAGGCCGTGGCGGACATTGTCGCCGTCAAGCAGGTAGGTGTGCTTGCCCTTGGCGTGAAGGATCTTTTCCAGCGCGTTGGCGACCGTCGATTTGCCCGAGCCCGAAAGTCCGGTGAACCACAGCACCGCCGGCGTCTGGGCTTTCAGATCGGCATGAGCCTTCTTGTTGACCTCGACCGCCTGCCAGTGGACATTTTGCGCCCGGCGCAGCGCGAAATCGATCATGCCGGCGCCGACGGTCTTGTTGGAAATCCGGTCGATGATCACGAAATTGCCGGTGGCGCGGTTGTCCGCATAGGCATCGAACACGATCGGCGCCTGGGTCGAGATGTTGCACACCCCGACTTCATTCATGTGGAGCGCCTTGGCCGCCTCATGGGCGAAAGTGTTGATGTTCACCTGATATTTGAGGGCGGTTATCGTCGCCGGCGTCTGGTCGGCCTCGGTCCGCAGGATATAGGAACGGCCGGGGATCATCGCCTCTGCATCGAACCATATGATCTTCGCCTGAAACTGGTCAGCAACGTCTGGCCGGCCATCGGGAGCCACCAGAATATTGCCGCGCGAGACCTCGATCTCGTCATCGAGCGCAAGCGTCACCGCCTGCCCGGCCTCGGCGCTGTCGAGATCGCCGTCCATGGTCGCGATCTGGCGGATCGTCGAGGACTTTCCGGACTTGGCGACCGTGACCCGATCGCCGACGGCAACCCGGCCGGACGCGATCTGTCCGGCAAAGCCGCGGAAATTGAGGTTGGGGCGGACGACGAGCTGCACCGGCATCCGGAACGGCTTTTCGGCAAGATCGGAGGCGACCGGAACCGTTTCGAGATGGTCAAGCAGGGCCGGCCCCTGATACCACGGCATGTTTTGCGAAGGCAGGGTGACATTGTCGCCGTAGCGCGCCGAAATCGGGATCGGCACGATCGTCTCGAACCCGAGATCCTTCGCGAATTCCAGATAATCGGCGACGATGTTGTCGTAGACCTCCTGCGAATAATCCATCAGGTCGATCTTGTTGATCGCCACCACGATATGGCGGATGCCGAGCAGCGAGGCGATGAACGAATGCCGGCGGGTCTGCGGCAGAATGCCCTGGCGGCTGTCGACCAGCACGATGGCAAGATCGGCGGTCGAGGCGCCGGTGGCCATGTTGCGGGTATATTCCTCGTGGCCGGGGGTATCGGCGACGATGAACTTGCGTTTCGCGGTCGCAAAGAAGCGATAGGCGACATCGATGGTGATGCCCTGCTCGCGCTCGGACTCCAGCCCGTCCACCAGCAGCGCGAAGTCGATGTCCTCGCCGGTGGTGCCGTGCCGGGCGCTGTCGCGTTCGAGCGAGGCGAGCTGGTCCTCGAAGATCAGCTTGGTATCGTAAAGCAGCCGGCCGATCAGGGTCGACTTGCCGTCATCGACAGAGCCGCAGGTCAGAAACCGCAGCAGCGATTTCTTTTCCTGCTCGGCGAGATAGGCGATCATGTCGCCGGAGAAATCCTCGACCATCAGAAATACCCCTCGCGCTTCTTCTTCTCCATCGAGCCGGCTTCGTCCTTGTCGATCATGCGGCCCTGACGTTCCGAGGTTCTGGCCGTCAGCATCTCGCGCACGATCGCCTGCAAGTCGCTGGCATCCGATTCCACGGCGCCCGTCAGCGGATAGCATCCGAGCGTGCGGAAACGGACCATCCTCTCCGTCACGGCCTCGTCCGGGCCGATCGGCATGCGCGCGTCATCGACCATGATCAGCGCGCCGTCGCGCTCGACCACCGGGCGTTTCGCCGCAAAATAGAGCGGCACGATCGGGATATTCTCCTTCATGATATATTGCCAGATGTCGAGTTCGGTCCAGTTCGACAGCGGGAAAACCCGGATCGATTCACCCTTGCCGACGCGGGTATTGTAGGTCTTCCACATTTCCGGACGCTGGTTCTTCGGGTCCCAGGCATGTTGCGCATTGCGGAACGAGAATATCCGCTCCTTGGCGCGCGATTTCTCCTCGTCGCGCCGCGCGCCGCCGAAAGCGGCGTCGAAGCCGTATTTGTCGAGCGCCTGTCTGAGACCGACCGTCTTCCAGATATGGGTATGGGTGTTGGAGCCGTGATCGAAGGGATTGATGCCGCCCTCAACCCCATCCGGATTGACGTGGACCAGAAGGTCGATGCCCAGATCCTCCGCCATCTGCCGCCGAAAGTCATACATCGCCTGGAACTTCCAGGTCGTGTCGACATGGAGGAACGGAAACGGCGGCTTTGCCGGATAGAACGCCTTCATCGCCAGATGCATCATCACCGACGAATCCTTGCCGATCGAATACAGCATCACCGGTCTGGAAAAGCTTGCGGCGACCTCGCGGAAGATGTGAATCGATTCCGCCTCCAGTCTCTGCAAATGGGTAAGAGCCATTGAATATTCCCGATAATATGAATGAAACCGAATTTTCTAAATGCGGCCTATGAATAAAGGTTCAGCATGAGAAGTAAATCTCATTTTGACCATTGATCCCAGGGTTCTTGGAAAAAAATCCTACGGGCCTGCCGACCCCTGGCAAGGGCCGGCGGCATGCGAGATTGTTCTACCGTTCCGCGTGAAAGGCACTACTCAAAGGATGACAGTCATGCCATGCTCGAAACAAAGGTAAATCACTCATTTTACAGCAGGCTCGGTCAGTTCCGCGGGTTCGCCCGGACGACGAAATCGGGAGAAACGTAACAATCTGGACAATCCGCGGGAAGGTTCGCGGCTAAACTTATCAATTGAACCAATCATCCGGGGGAGGCCGATGAGGATTTCTGTCAAAGGGCTGCTGACCGCCCTTATCGCCTGCATGGCGACCGCGGCGCAGGCCGAACCGGTAACGCTGAAACTGGCGACCGGCGCTCAGGACTCGACGATCTGGGCGAGGCAGGCGCAGGCCTATGCCCAAAAAGTCGAAGAGCTTTCCGACGGTCAGGTCAAGATCGAGATATTCTACGCCGGACAGCTTGGCTCAATGGGCGACACCCTGACAAGCGCCTTGAGCGGCAGGATCGATATGTGGTCGGGATCATTGCCGATCCTGTCCGGCATCGTGCCCGAGTTTGATACGCTGATGTTCCCGTTCATGTTCGACAGCGACGAACAGACCGTGTGCGTGGTTCCCAAGCTGACCGAAACGGCCCGGAAGGCGGCGGGGAGGAAATTTCACTTGCTCACCTTTGCTCCTGTCGAGCATCAGGCCATGGTCGGATCCGTGCCGCTGGTGTCGCCGGATCTCCTGAAGGGCAAGAAGGTGCGCAGCGCCCCCTCCAGATCTTCGATCAACTTCTTCCAGTCGATCGGCGCCACGCCCCTGCCCTTGCCGGCCGAAGACACCCCCTCCGCGGCAAGCACGCATCTGGTGGACGCGGTGAACTTCGGACTGAGCTATGCGATGGCGTCCGGGCTGACCGAGACCCTGCCCGTCTATACCCGGGCGGACGTGCTGTTCAGTCTGGGAGCGGTGATCATGTCGCCGCGGAGCTGGGCCAAGCTCGACGATCAGCAGAAGGCCGCCCTGACCGACGCCCTGTCGGTGATGGAATTCGACGCCAAGCTGCAGGAAATCGATGCCTTTGAGAAAATAATGTCGGAGAAGCTTACGCAAACCGGCGGCACGATCGTCCACCTGACGCCTGAGCAGGAGCAGCTCTGGAAGGATGCGGCGCACGCCACCTGGGACAAATCCCTGAGCGAACTGAGTGGCGATGCCACCGGGTTTTTCGAAGCCGTCCAGACCGCAAAGGCTGACTGTGGATCATGATGCCTGAAGCCGGAAGCAGGAGACGCGCTGCCAGCCGTGTTCCCGTTCGTTTCTCCAGAAGAAGCCCCTCATGATCCGCATGCTCCGACGCTTTCTGAAGGTGATATCGACCATCGAGAAAGCCATCGTCATTCTGACCTTCTCGGCCGTGCTGGCCGCCCTGTCCATGGATGTGATCGGGCGTGAAGTCTTCGCGCAGGGACTGTTCGGCTCCGTCAAGTTTGCGGTTTACGCACTGATTCTGTGCGCCATGGCGGGTTTCGGGCTTGCCACCGCCAGCGGCGCGCATCTCAGGCCCAAATTCCTGGATTTCGTCACCCAGGGCCGCGCCGAAATGCCCGCGCGCCGCGCCGGTCGGGTCGCCTCGGCTGCAATCCTGCTGTTCTTGGCATGGGGCGCCCTGAACATGGTGTTGTTTTCCCGCATGATCGGAGATCGCGACCTGACATTGGGCTGGCTGATCTGGCCGGTGCAGATGGTCCTGCCCGTCGCATTTGTCATCTCCGCCCTGCGCCACCTGATCTATGCGGCCTTTCCCGAACTGGGGCCCGCCGAAGAGGAACAGACGGAATGACAGTGGCTCTGGTTCTGCTGGGGATCGCGGTCCTGCTCCTGATCCTTCGGGTCGAGCTGGTGCTGATCCTGATGTTCGTCGCCGCCATCATCCACCTTGTCTGGGGCGGCGGCGCGCTTGAATATCTGCTTCAGGACATGTGGGCGACGATGGATCGCGAGTTGATCCTGTCGGTGCCTCTGTTCATCCTTGTGGGCGCGGTGATGGGCCGGGGCAGCATCGCCGCGCGGCTGGTGGCGGTCATGACCGCGCTGACCCGGTCCATTCCGGGCGGACTGGCGGTGGCCACGATCCTGTCCTGCGCGGTGTTTTCCGCGATTTCAGGCTCTTCCATCGTGACGATGCTGGCGGTGGGATCGGTCCTGTATCCGGCGCTGATCGCGAACGGTTATTCCCGGTCCTTTGCGCTGGGAGCGCTGTGCGCGGGCGGCACATTGGGCATCGTCATCCCGCCGTCCTTGCCGATGATCCTTTATGGCGTCGTCACCGAAACCAATATCGCAGACCTGTTTCTGGCCGGCATCGGACCGGGACTTCTGCTGACAGGCGTGTTTTCGATCTATGCCATCGCCGTCAACTGGAAGGTACCGCGCCAGCCTTTCAGCCTGACCGATCTGGGCAAGGCCGCCTTTCGGGGCATTCCGGCCCTCCTGATGCCGGTCATACTGCTCGGCGGAATCTACAGCGGCTATTACTCCCCGACCGAATCCGCCGCCATTGCACTGCTTTATGCGCTTGTGGTGGAGGTCGTGTTCTACAGGGAGCTGAAATCCCGCGACTATGTTCAGATATGCGTGGAATCGGCGAAGCTGGTGGGCGCGCTGTTTCCGCTGATCGCCGTCGCCGTTTCCCTCAATCTGGTCATCGCCGAACACCGGATCCCGGACCAGATAATCGCGTTCATGACGGACCATGTGCACAACCAGACCATGTTCCTGTTGCTGACCAATGTGTTGCTGCTGGCCATCGGCTGCTTCATGGATACGGCGTCGTCCATCGCCATCGCCGCGCCGCTGCTGAAGCCGCTGGCCGAGGCTTACGGCGTTGGCAGCACGCATCTGGGCGTGATCATCGTTCTGAACCTGGAAATCGGCATTCTGACACCCCCGCTCGGGCTGAACCTGATCGTGGCGATGACGGCCTTCAAGGAAAATTTCGGGTTCGTCTGCCGGGCGGCCATACCCTTTGTATTGCTGATGATCCTGTGCCTGCTGCTGGTGACCTTCCAGCCCTGGATTGCAATGGCGCTGGTCAACGCTCGGTAAAGCATTGCCGGCAAAAGCCGGATCACCGAAAACACGAAATCTCCCCGTCTCCACGAGCGACCGGATGGAAAACCGATTGCGGGATTGTATCCTTTGTTACATTCTTCCGCCGGCCGGCAGCGAGGGAGTGCGAATATGGCAGAAAGTGTTGCCCAGCTTTTCAGGGTGTTCAGCGACACCCATCAGTTTCTGGGCGGGATGACCTCCGAGCAGAAAGAGCAGCTCGCAGCGCTTGCCTCGGTCAGGAAGTTCGCCAACCGCCAGCCGATCGCCAGGCTTGGTGCCCCCGTGGACGGAATTTACTTCATTATCCGCGGCAGCATCAGGCTGGAGAACATCGTTGAAAGCGGAGACCGGTTTCTATCCGGAGATCTGATGGCCGGCGACGTTTTCGGGTTCCTGTCCGTGCTCGATGGCAAGCGCCCGAGCCATCACGCCACCTCGAATGGCGCATGCACGGCCATTTTCGTTCCGGCCCATCAGTTCAGGGAGTTTATCTTCTCCGATCTTGAACTGACAAAGGCGATGCTTCAGTTCATGTGTCTGCGTGTTCGGATGTCATTGATATCGTTCAATCGTTTTGCTCCGGGCAGCCTCACCGCCCGCGTTGCGCGCTGCCTCCTGAACTATATCGACCAGCTTGGATTTCACCCTGAAAAAACGAACCGAAAGCAGATCGCGATCAATCAATATGATATCGCCGCGATGCTGGCGGTCTCCCGACAGAGTGTTCACAGGGTGCTCAAGGAACTTGAGGCGGACGGCATCTTGGAGGTCGGATACAATTCCATCGATATCCACGACCTGCCGAAACTGAGAAGCCTTCAGTCAACATGAACCGCGCTATATCGCGGCCCGGAACCTCGCCACCGTTTCCGCGATGCGGCTATGGAATGCGGGATCGGAGACCGGTATTTCCTGTTCCAGCGCCAGGAACGCGTCGATCAGCGCGGTGGCGACGATAACGCCGTCGGCGACGCTCGCAACGCCCGCCGCCATCTCCGGCGTCTTGACGCCGAAGCCGACCATGACCGGAAGCCGGACCTGGCGACGGCAGCGTTCGACGGCTTCCGCAATCGCATCCTGCGAGGCCGAGGGGCCGCCGGTGGGGCCGACGACCGGTATGCAATAGAGAAAGCCGCCGAGCCCCGGCTGATCCGCTGCGAAATCCCTGGCCTCCAGCGTCGGCGCTGCCAGCGGGATCATGTAGAGCCCGTGGCGGGCGAGCGCCTTCAACAGATCGCCTGCCTCGCGGAGCGGAAGGTCGGCGGCGATGATGCCGTCAATCCCGGCCTCGGCCGCCTTTTGCGCAAACCGCTCATAGCCGAGCGCGACGATCGGATTGGCATAGCCCATCAGCACCAGCGGGGTCGTGTCGTCCCCGGTCCTGAAGGCCGTGCAAAGTTCGAAGGTCTTCGAAAGATTGCCGCCGGCGGCGAGCGCGCGCCGGTTCGCCTTCTGGATCGTCGCGCCGTCGAGGATCGGATCGGAGAACGGATAGCCGATCTCGATCAGGTCGATGCCGGCCTTGACGAATGTCTTCAGCCGGGCGAGGCTTTCCCCGAATGTCGGATCGCCGCCGACCGTGAACGTCGCGAACGCCTTGCGCTTCTCCCTTGCAAGCCGGGCGAACATGGCGTCGATGCGATTTGGGCGTTTGTCGGTTTTTTTCGCCATGTCAGTCATCCTGCCAGAGAATATCGATGTCCTTGTCTCCCGATGACGGCGCCATGACCACGACCACCTCATGCGGTTCCATCGTGCGCGCCACATGCTCGGCGGCGGCGAGCGCGTGTCCCGCCTCCAGGCAAAGCAGAACGCCCTCGGTTTCGGCAAGCCTGCGCACGGCGGCGCGCGCCTGCCCATCCGTCACCGAAACGGTCTCGACGCGTCGGCGCTCGACCAGATCGGCAAGCTGCGGCGCGGAACCCGGATAGGCGAGCCCCGGCGCAATCGAGGCCGCCGGCAGTATCTGCCCTTCGCCGTCGGACAGAACCAGGGTCTCCGCCCCGTGGAAAATGCCGCGCTGGCCATGCTTAAGCCGGGCGGAATGCAGCGCGCCCGGTTCGCCGGAACCTGCGGCCTCGACCGCGACCAGCCGGATCGCGAGGTCGTCGACGAAGGATGAAAACAGGCCGATGGTCGAGGAACCACCGCCGACGGCGGAAAACACCGCCGCCGGAAAAATGCCGCCCTCGATGAGCTGGAGCCGGGTTTCCTTGCCGATGACCGACTGGAAGGCGGCCACCATTTCGGGATAGGGATGCGGGCCGATCGGCGCGCCGGCGAGATAGGCATCGGTTGCCGAATGGCCCATCCAGTGGCGGATCGCGGCGCTGGTGGCGGCACTCAGCGCCCGGTCGGCGTCGTCGACGATTTCGAGCTTCGCCCCGAACAGGCGCATCTTCTTCACCGCCGCCGGCTGTTGGGCGGCATCGCGCGTTCCCATGTAGATGATGCAGCCCATGCCGAAACGGGCCGCGGTGGCCGCCGCCGCGATGCCGTTCTGGCCGGAGCCGGTATCGGTCACGACGGAAGAAAGCCCCATGCGGCGCGCCAGCAGGCACTGGCCGACGGCCGAGTTGGCGTAATTGCCGCCATTGAAGGTCAGGTCGTCGCGTTTCAGCACGATCCGCGCGCCGCCGGCGCGGCTGGGAAAGGCCGGAATATCGAACAGCGGCGTCGGGCGGCCGACGAAGCGGTTGAGAAGGAAGGTCAGTTCCGTGTGGAAGGCGGGATCCGCCCAGGCCTTGCGGAACGCCGCCTCCAGCCTGTCGAGGACCGGAAGCAGGACGGGGGCGACGAACTGGCCCCCGAACGAGCCGTAGCGGCCAGGACGCGCTTCCCGTTTTTGTGTGCGCACCATGTCAGCCCCTCTCCTTTCCGGCGCGGCGGACCAGCACGGCGGCCAGGATGATGGTTCCTGTGATGATATCCTGCAGGAAGGTGGAGACGCCGAGAATGGTGAGCCCGTTGCCGATGACCGCGATGATCGCAGCGCCCACCAGCGTACCCGGCACATTGGCCTCGCCCTCACGAAACGCGGTCATGCCGAGAAACACGGCCGCATAGGCAGACAGCAGATAGCCGCCGCCGCCCGTCGGCCCGGCCGAGCCGATGCGCGCGGTCAAAAGGATGCCGACCAGCGCGGAGAACACGGCGGAGACGATGAAGGCGAACATCGTGTTGGAAACGATCCGCACGCCCGCAAGGCGCGCCGCCTCGCGGTTGCCGCCGATCGCGTAGAGCCTGCGTCCGATCTCGAACTTGTCGAGGATCAGCCAGGCCAGGATGGCGATGCCGATCAGCCACCAGGTCAGCGTAGGAAGACCAAATGTGCGGCCGCGGCCGATATCGCGGAAGCCCGCCGGAATGTCGCCGAACAGCGTCGCGCCCTCGCTGAGCCAGAAGGTGATGCCGCCGACGATCGTGCCGACCGCCAGCGTGGCGATGAAGGACAGCACCTCGAAACGCGCAACCACGAAGCCGGAGACCATGCCGAACACGGAAGCCGCCGCGAGCACGATCACGCAGGCAAGCGGGGCCGGTACGCCGAGCTTGAACAGGACGACCACGAAAATCCCGCCGAACGACACGATCGAGGCGGTCGAAAGATCGAACTCGCCGACAGCCATGACGACGGTCGCGCCGATCGCGACGATGGCGAGCAGGGTCATCTGCTGGGTGATGTTGATCAGGTTGTTCACCGAACCGAACGCATTGGGAGACGCGATCGAGAAGGCGACGATGATGACGACAAGCGCGGCGAGCGTGCCGTAACGTCTGACGAGACCGGTCATGCTGCGGGGTCTTTCCGTGATTGATGTTGAAAGGCGGCGTCGATGATGCGCGCGGGCGTGAGCGCCGCGCCGGCAAGCTCTGCGGTCACCTCGCCGCCGGCGAGCACGAGAACGCGGGTGGAGAGCGCCAGCAATTCGTCCATGTCGGAGGTCGTCATCAGCACCGCCGCGCCCTCATCGGCGAAACGGCGCGCGACCGCGTGGATTTCCGCCTTCGCGCCGACATCGACGCCGCGCGTCGGCTCGTCCAGAATGAGAAGCCGGACCGGCCGTCCGAGCCAGCGGCCGAAAAGCAGTTTCTGCTGGTTGCCGCCCGACAGCGTCAGCGGTTTGGCGAAGGGCGAGCCCATCTTGACCGACAGCGCGTCACGCACCTGTTCCGCCCGGCGCTTCAGTGCGGAAACGCTGGTCCAGGGCAGGTCGGAGGAAGCGCGCACGGAGGCAAGATTGGAAATCGCAAGATTTTCGGCAATCGTGCGGCTCACGATCAGCCCCTCGTGGCGGCGATCCTCCGGCACGTAGGCGCCGCCGCGCGCGATCCGGTCGCCGATGCGGCCCGGACGAAGCACTTTGCCTTCAAGGCTGATTTCGCCCTCGCCATGAGGCGTCGCGCCCCAGACGATCTTCATCAGCGAAGACCGGCCCGCGCCGACAAGGCCGTAAAGGCCGAGGATTTCGCCGGCCCGGATATCGAAGGAAACCCGCGAGCCATGCGCGCCGAAAGGCAGGTCGCTGACCTTCAGCACGGTCGGAGCGCCAACCGTCATCGAAGCCGGCGTCAGCCGCACTTCCTCGCGACCGGACATCAGGCGCACGAGGCCGGCCCGATCGATATCGCCGATGGCCCCTGCCCCGGCAGTCGCGCCGTTTCTGAGCACGGTGAACCGGTCGCAGATTTCCATGACCTCGTCGAGCCGATGGGAGATGAAGATAACGGCGACGCCGCGTTCGGCAAGCCGCGCAACCGCCCGGTATAGCCGCCGCGCCTCGCCATCCGACAGCGAGGCCGTGGGCTCGTCCATCACCACCAGTCGCGCCGGTTCGCCGATCAGCGCGCGGATGATCTCGACAAGCTGTTTCTGGCCAGTGGTCAGCCGTGCCGCCGGCACGTCGAGCGGCAGGTCGGGCGCGATATCGCGGGCGGTCTCGGCGATCTCGGCAGCCATTTGTCCGCGGTCGATGAACGGGCCGCGTTTCGGGTAGCGCCTGCCGACAAAGGCATTCTCCACCGCCGTGAAATGCGGCACCAGGCTCAGTTCCTGATGGATGAAGCGAAAGCCGAGCGCCTCGGCATGGCGGACATTCTCGATTGCGACCGGCTTGCCGTCGATCAGGATCTCGCCCGCATCCGGCGCGATCAGGCCGGAAAGCGTCTTGATCAGGGTCGACTTGCCGGCGCCGTTTTCGCCCAGAAGCCCGTGCACGGAGCCTGCCTCGACCGCAAGATCAGCGCCGGCAAGCGCGCGCGCGCCGCTGAAGCGCTTTTCAAGCCCTGTGATGCTCAGCAACATGTTGATTGCCCCGTGAAATGTGAGAGACGGAGCCGCCGGCATCGGCAGCTCCGGTTTTAAAACGGCGCGTCAGGGGCAGGTCACGCCGAGCGTTTCCGGCGTGATCATGACCGCCGGCACGTAGATTTCATCGCTTTCGGCCGCGCCGCCGCCGAGGATTTTTTCAAGCTCTTCGGCCCCGACCGCCGCCATGCCGGGGAAATCCTGGCGGAAGGTCGCCTTGTAGTGGGTGCAGGACTTGATCATGTCGACGGCCTGTTCGTTGCCGTCAATGCCCATGATGATCAGGCTGGAATCCGGCAGTTCCGATTCCGTCGCCAGTTCCGCGCCGATGCCCGGATCGTCGAAGGCGGCCCAGACGCCGTCGATCTGATCGCCATATTGGCGCAGGATGTTTTCCATCGCGATGCGGCCGTCATCGACCGGGCCCGGCACCTTGACGAAATGATCGGCGATCACCTTGATATCCGGGTATTTCTCCAGCGTCGCATCGAGACCCAGCTCGCGCTGGTGAACGCCCGGATGGGCGGAGTGGAAGAACTTGACGATATTGCCCTTGCCGTCCAGCGCCTTGAACAGCGCCTCGGAAAGCTGGGTGCCGAGCTCGAAATTGTTCGAGGTGACGTTGACATCGACATTGTCGTGCTTCGAGCCGTCGAGCGAGATCACCGGAATGCCGGCATCCGCCGCCATGTCGACCTGATCGCCGACCTGGCCCGGATCGGTCGAGATCAGCACGATGGCGTCGGCCTTGGCGTTGACCGTGTCTTCCATGCGCGAGGCGAGTTGGCCGAAATCGTTGCGCGTGTCGATGATGGTCACGTTCCAGCCGCGTTTCTCGCCTTCCGCCTTGAAGCTTTGCGCCATCTCATTGGTCGGGATCGAGCTGATATAGGGGGTGAGAATGGTGACATCGGTCGCGAATGCGGCGGTTGTTCCGGCAAATGACAGCGCGAGCGCTGCAAGGGTTGTTCCGATCAGTTTCATGTGACTGTTCCTCTCGTTTCTTTGGCTCATGTCTGACCCGTTAGCGGGGCGGGTCGCCCGTTTCGATGATTCCGATGGGTTTCAGCGCATCGATGGCCTTGATATAGGCCTCGAACATGCGGTCATAGCGCCGCGCCCGGCGCGGGTCGGGCTCGAACACGGTCTGGACCGAGGTCATGGCCGGAACGGCCTCCGCGATCGTCGCAAACGCCCCGACGCCGACCGCCGCCATGATGCCCGCGCCAAGACAGCCGACGTCATTATAGGAGAACCGGTGAAGCGCCACGCCGAGACAATCGGCACGGATCTGGCTCCACAGATCCGAGCGCGCGCCGCCGCCGCCATAAAGCAGCCATTCGGGGCGGTAACCCGCCGCCTCGGTCAGCGAATTGAACAGATGCCGGGCCGAGAGCGCCACCCCCTCCAGCACCGCGAGCGCGAATTCCGGCCCGCTTGTGCGGCTGTCGAGGCCGATGAACGAGCCGCGGATATCGGCGTCCCACAACGGCGCACGCTCGCCTTCCAGATGCGGCAGGAACAGCACCGGCCGGCCATCGCGGTCGGCCTTTCCGGCAAGGGCCGCGACATCGGCCGGCTCGACGCCCACGGTGCGGCTCCACCAGCGCAGCGAATCCGCCCCGCTCTGCGTCGGTCCGGCATTGACGACCAGATCATCGACGGCGGCGAAGGTGACAACGCCCGGCGCGCCGATGCGTCTTTCGCCCGCAAGCGCCAGAATTTCGCTGGTGCCGCTGACATACATGCCCTGCCCGGCCCTGAACACGCCGCAGCCGAACAGATTGCCCCAGGCATCCATGGTGCCCACGATCACCGGAACGCGGCGGGCGTGGCTGCCAAGCGCCATCTCGCCGGCGATATCGGTGAAGAAGCGAAGCGGCGGCAGCCGTTCGGCAGCACCCTCGACGCGGGCGATCAGCGGATCGATATAGCTGAGATCGAGACCGACATGGCCGAAGGACGCGATCGGATCGGCAACCGCCGTTCCCGTCAGCCGCAGCAGGCAATAATCCTTGGGCGACAGCACGTAGCGGGTCTTTTCCCAGAGGTCCGGATGATGCTTTTGAAACCACATCATCCTGGCAAGCGCATGGCTCGCGCCGATCGGCATGTCCGCGCCCCACCATGCCTTTTTCTCTTCCGGCGAGATCGTCCTGTCGAGCGCCTCGGCCTCGCGCGCGGCCCGCACGTCCTGCCAGACGATGGCGGGCGCGAGCGGGTTTCCCGCCGCATCCACGAACACATCGGTGTTGACCTGGCTGCAAAGCCCGACGGCAACCACCCGCTCCGGGTCGCGACCGTCAAGCAGGCCGTCAATCGCGTCTCGCACGCCATCGAGCCAGTGCTGCGGGTCCTGCTCGACGAGGCCCGGGCCGGGCCGTTCGGTCGGATAATTCCGGCTCCAGTGATCGACCACCGCGCCGCCAAGGGTGAAAAGTCCGGCCTTGACGGCGGTCGAGCCGATATCGAAGCCGATCACATAGGCATCGTCACGCATCGAGCCCGCTCCTGAGATCACGCAACAGCTCCCGCAGCGCATCGCCGCCGGCAAGGGCTGCGCGCAGCACCTTTGATCCGACGATGACGCCATCGGCGCCGAGTTCCATCGCCTGGCGCGCCTGCCCGCCGCCCGAAATGCCGAAACCCAGAAGGATCGGCTTGCCGGCGCCCGCCGCGCGCAGCCGCGCGATGCGCCCGGCGCTTTCGGGATCGAGCGTTTCGCGTGGTCCGGTCGCGCCCGCATGCGCCTGCAGCATAATATAGAAACCGGCGTCGCGCGCGCGCTGCATGGCCATTTCATCCAACGGCAGCGACAGAAACGGCGAGAGCGCTACCCCGGCGTCTGTGGCAGCCCGTTCCAGCCGCGCCGCCAGCGGATCGCCTTGCCTTGCCACCACCAGAAGACTGTCGAGCCCGCGCCAGAGACCGGCATCGCCAAGCCCGGGATGGGCCGGATCGGCATAGGTCATCAACAGCGCGCGCGGCGGATTTCGAAACCGCGCCAGCCGCTCCAGAACCGCGTCGAGATCCGCCCGCCAGCGATTGCGATCGGCGCGCAGCATGGACTGGCGGACATCCGGCCCGTCGAGGAAGGGATCTGGCGAGGCCATGCCGATCTCGATGACGTCGACGCCCTCGCCGGCATAGATATCGAGGAGCTCGGTGGAGACCCGGGCATCTCCCAACGGGAAATAGCAGCTCAGAAGCGGCGTTGCCGGCAAGCCCCGCCCGCCCGTCCTGCTTTCCTGTATCTCGATACCGGCATTCATTGCCAATCCGCCTCGCCGTCCATTTTCCAAACCGGCGTCCTTCGCCGTTGCTGGGGAAGATGCGGCAATGTCACGCGGTTGTCATCCCGCGCGCGGGCTTCGATCCGCGCCGGACGCTGATTTATGCAGAATGTGGATAAGGCGCGCATCGAAACGCCGCCGGACCAAGGCGGCAGCCGTCTTCAGTGCCGGCTTTTGCTATCCTGAGATGGCAGAATGCCGAAGAAGGCACGATAGGTGGACGAGAACCGGCCGAGATGGCGGATGCCGACGCGCCGGGCCGCATCGCTGGCCGCAACACCCTCCTCGACGATGAGCCGGCGGGCCTCTTCCACCCGGACCCTGGTCAGCATCTCGTAGGGCGACTTCTGGTAATGGCGCTGGAAACCCTCATAGAGAGCGCGTTCCGAGACGCCGGTTTCCCGGGCGATCACCGACATCGACAGCCGCTCGCTGAACCGGGCATGAAACATCTCCATCACCCGCTTCACGTGACGCGGCGTGGCGCTCAGGCGGTCGGGAACCACCGAACGGCCGTTCAGATATGGAACATTGCCTAAAATCAGGTCGATGATCCGGTCGGTAATCGCCTCGCGCTGCGGGTCGTCCTCGTCGCCTGCGCCATCCGAAAGGTCGGCCGCCAGCACCTGAAAGGCCTCCAGAAGCCGCCTTCCGTGGGCCGTCTCCAGATTGATCACCGGGTCGAAGATCGGGGTTTCGGCGCGGTCGCGATGGGTCAGGCGGGCAATTCGTTGTTCGAGACGACAGCGGTCGATCTGGAGCATCCACTGCCGGGTCGCGGACTGCCAGCGCGACCGGAACCGAGGGCCGGGCGAGAGCAGCAGCGCCTGCCCCGGCGCGGAATTGAT
Source organism: Martelella sp. NC20 (assembly GCF_013459645.1). NCBI lineage: Bacteria > Pseudomonadati > Pseudomonadota > Alphaproteobacteria > Hyphomicrobiales > Aurantimonadaceae > Martelella > Martelella soudanensis. Next base: position 2,487,775 of record NZ_CP054861.1, on the reverse strand, counting down.
CTCGGCATTGCCAAAATCGATCCGCACCCCGCCACTCAGCGGCATTTCGAGCATGTAGAATTCTTCGAAACCACGGGCGCTGACCTCGATCTCGGCGCCATATTCGAGACGGTTGAAAGCCCCGCAGGCGGTTTTGACGGCGTGGTGGCGGAAGCCGACCTGACGGCCGGCATAGACCTCAAGGCGATGATCGCAGAACGACCGGGTCATGTAGTATTCGGCCTCGAGCGGATCGCTCGCCCTGTAGCTCACGCTGTTCTCCAATTTCACCCCTCCAGGACATGCGGCCCCCCTGCCGCTGCGAACAAGAATATTGAAACAATTCGTGGCATCAAGTCCAGCGCGGCACAATCATCGCAGATGGTCGCCACAGGATTGGCGAACACGGCCGCCTGCGAGTTTTCCGTCACCCCGGCCTTGAGCCGGGGTCCAGGGCCATGCGGAGAACGCTTCCTCCTGTTCGAAGATAGAAGGAGAGACATCGCCATGCCGCCCTGGATGCCGGCTCAAGGCCGGCATGACGGAGTTTGTTGTCGTAGCCCTATGCCGCAAGCCGGGAGAGGTAGGCGTCCGCTTCCTCGGGAACCGCGAACCACGGGAAGAAGTCGCTCGGATCGTTGAAGCCGTTGGCGATGCGCCTTGCAAGCTCCGGATAGGCCTGGGCCGAACCCATGATGTTGAGCACATGGGGCGGCGGCGGGGCCAGAAGCGCATTGGTCCATCCGACCACAAACTGCGCGTAGGACCAGTAGGCCTCGAAGGTCGCGACCATGAAGGCCTCGTCGAAGGCGTTGTCGCCATGGGCAAGGATCGCGTCGAGATAGCATTTCGCCGCCTTGGAGGCGTTGTTGGACCCCTGCCCCGTGATCGGGTCGTTGAGGCAGACCGCATCGGCGAGACCAAGGACGATGGCCCCGGATGGCAGATGCCCGACCGGCTTGCGCACCGTGGGCGGAAACGCGCCGGCGAGAATGCCGTTGTCGTCGGTCAGCGCGATATCGGTGTTGCGCTCGGCTTCCCATGGCAGGAAAGTGTCGAGGATCCATTTCGACTTCGCCAGATGCTCCTCCGGCGATTTCACATCCTTCCAGCAATCCATCGGGCCGCCGGGAATGCCCTCGAACACCATGATGTCGCACGGGCCTGACACCGTCAGCGCCGGAAAGGTGAAATATTCCCCGACCGTTGGAATGAGGTTGAAGCTGACCGCCGAGTGATCGGGGCGCGCCGCCATGCCGGTGACATAGGTCAGCGCCAGCGCGCGCTGCGGCCTGTCATAGGGCGAGCGCTCGGCGTCACGCTCGAACATCCTTGCGATATCGCCCTTGCCGGCGGCGACGATCACGAGGTCGCTTTCCTTGGCATAGGTCTCGAGATCGTCAAGGCTTGCGTCATGGATCACCATGTCGCCGCCGAGACGGGTGAATTCCTGCATCCAGCGCGGGATCTTCACCCGCTGGTCGACGCTCTGGGCGTAATTGTCGAGCTTGCCGTTCCAGTCGATTGCCTTGACGCCGGGCGCATCCGGTGCTGGGACCGTGAAGTTGATGGAATCGACCGTCGGACAATCGGCCTCCCAGAAATTGATCCCGAGATCGCGTTCGTTCTGAAGCGCGGCATCGAACATGCACTGGCTGGAAAGGACCTTGCCGTTTTCGATCTCCGCGCCGGTGCGGTTCTGCACGATGCGCACGTCATGGCCGGCCTTCAGCAGGCCGATGCCAAGCTGAAGACCGGACTGGCCGCCGCCGATAATGGTGAAATGCCTGGATTTGGTCATGTCGTTCCCCTTTTCGTAGATTGTTTTGTTGCGGTATCAGTCCATCAGCAGCGGGATCGCAGGCTCGGCCTGTTCCGGCCCCATCGCCGTATAGCCGCCGTCGACGCGGATATCCGTGCCGGTGATGAAGCTCGCGCTGTCGGAGAGCAGGAAGGCCACCGCCTCGCCGACCTCGTCCGGGTTGCCGGTGCGCCCAAGCAGATGAAAGGGCTTTGCGACGCTATCGGCCTTGGCGCGGGTGTCGTGGGTCAGTTCGGCCATGATGTTGGACCATGTCCAGCCCGGCGAGACCGCGTTGACGCGAATGCCGTCGGGCGCGAGGTCCATCGCCTGGTTGCGCGTCAGTTGCAGGATTGCCGCCTTGGAGACCGGGTAAACCCAGCGCCCGGTCTGGGCGACGCGGGCGGAAATCGAGCCGAAATTGACGATCGCGCCCTTGTTTTCGGCAAGATGGCCGCGCGCCGCCTGCATCAGCATCACCGAGCCGACGATGTTGACGTCGAGCGCGGCAAGCCAGTCGGCGCGGCTGGTCTCCGCCCCCTCGTCGAGATAGGTACAGGCGACGTTGACGAGATAATCGAGCCGGCCGGTGGCCTCGACGGTCCTTGCAACCAGCGCGGCGATGTCGTCGTCCTTGGTGATATCGGTGGCGATGAAACGCGCGCCGGCGGCGGCTGCCGCCCTTTCGCCGGCCTCGGCATTGATATCGGCAATCACGACGTTCACGCCGTAGCCCGCAAGCACCGTTGCGACGCCCTGGCCGATCAGCGTCGCGCCGCCGGAAATGATGGCCGTCCTGCCGTTCAGACCTTTCATGATGGCTTCCCCTTCATTGTTGCAATGGAATGCGAAAATTCAGACCGGCGATGCCGCCAGACAGGTGGTCAGGAAGGCGCCGTCGCCATAAAGCAGCGGCGGCGCCTCGCCATCGGCGCAGCGCGTCGCCTCGACCTTGCCGATCAGGATCATGTGGGTGCCGAAGACAACACTCTCCGCCAGCCGGCAATCGAAGCTGACGGCGGCATCGGCGAGAACCGGCGCGCCGGTTTCCGCGACGCCCCAGTCGCCAACGGCGAACCGGTCCTCGCGCTGATGGCCGGTGCGGCCCGCAAAGGTTTCGGCGACGGCGCGCTGGTCGGTGGCCAGCACGTTGACAGCGAAGACGCCGCGCTGCTCCACGACCGCCGCGATCGAGGTCTCGCGATTGACGCAGGCCACCAGCGAGGGCGGGTCGGTCGACAGCGAACAGACCGCCGTTGCGGTGATCCCGCAGCGCCGCCCGTCGGCATCCAGCGATGTGATGATGGTCACGCCTCCGGCAAGACGACGCATGCCGGCGCGGAAAAGCCCGCTTCCCATTCTGTTGTTCCCACGATTGCGAATGGATTTCCCATTCATTTTATGTTTAAATTAATCATCCGCCGAACCTGACGAACCGCAATCCGGATTGCGCAATGCCTTGTCCGTTTTCGGCAGACGTGCCTTGTATTCGATTGGGAACGCCCGATGATCGATGCGCCTGCGCCGCCTTTGAAACGTCATGGCCTTGTCGACACCCGCAGCGTCGACGAGGCGCGCGAGGCGATCGGCCGCATCTTCTGTCCCCATTTCCTGAACGTGCGCGACAGGCATGCAAGCGGGTTCCACGCCGTCCACAACGCCGTCGAACAGCCGGGCTATTCGGTCAATTTCGTCTCATACGGCGCCGAGGTTGAAATCGATCCCGGAGAACTGTCCGATTTTTTCCTGCTGCAGCTTCCGGTCCGCGGCGCCGCCCATGTGCGGTGCGGCACCCGCGTCACGGAAGCCGAAGCGGGCCGACGCGCATCGCTGCTGTCGCCGACGCTCGCCTCGCGCATGGTCTGGCGGGATGATTGTGAAAAGCTGATCGTGCTGATGCGCCGGCAGGTGGTCGAGGATTTCTTCGAGACGCTGACCCATCGCGCGCTGACGCCGCTCGAATTCGAGCCCGGCGTCGACCTGACCACGCCCGTCGGGCACAGCGTCCTATCCCATGCACGCCTGCTGTTCGAGGCGGCCGAGGGCGGCGCAGCCCTGCCGGATTCCTACCGCGTTATGCTGCGCGACGGGCTGCTCTCGCTGCTCTTGAACGGGCTTGAGAACAACCGCTCCGACATGCTGCGCGCGCCCGTGGCGGCGGCCGGGCCGCTATCGGTGCAGAAGGCCGATGAGTTCATAAGGACGCGCGCCGCCGATACGATCGCCATGGCGGATATCGCGGCCGCCGCCGGCCTGCCACTGCGCACCCTGCAGGACGCCTATCGCAAGGCGCGCGGCCACACCCTTTCGGACGGCGTGCAGAAGGCCCGCCTGCAGAAATTGCGCGAACTGCTTCTCAAGCCCGGCCCGGAGCTTTCGGTCGCCGACGCGGTGCTGGCGTCGGGTTTCGGCCATCTCGGACGCGCCGCATCGGCCTATCGGATGGTCTATGGCGAAAGCCCGTCGGAAACGCTCCGACGCACGAGATCGGCGTGAGCGCGACGGGACCCTGAACCGGTCAGATGTGCTATCCAGCCCGTCCGTCATGTCATCACAGGCGCGGAGACGGTTTCCACCTTTGCCGGACACGCTCCAGCAACCAGTCGGCCAGCGCCCTGGCGGCGCGGCGGTTCATGCCGTGCTGGGACAGCGTCAGATAATAGACCGAGGCGTGGTCGATCCGGATGTCGGACAGGCGCACCAGTTCGCCGCGTTCGAGATAGGGTTCGATCAGCGCTTCCCGGCAGAGCGCAACGCCAAGGCCGCTGAGCGCCGCATCGCAGATCAGCGCCGAACCGGAGAAGAACAGCCGTCTCTCGCCGCCATCGTTCTGCGCCTCCATCCCGGCGGCGGCAAGCCATGTGCGCCACATCCGCATGTCCTCGTCATGCAGCAGCGTGGCGCGGGCGATGTCGGCTTCGCTCCCGATCGCATGGCGGGCCCGATAGGACGGCGCGCAAACCGGGATCGCCGCGCCGGGAATGATCGGCTCGGCGCCCGCGGGAATCTGGCCATCGAGAGAAAAGCCGATCAGCAGGTCGGGTTCCGGGCTGACCGGCTGGTCCGAGATATGTTCCTGGACATAGACGGAAACCTCCGGGTGCCCCACCATGAAGGTTTCGATCTCGGGCAGCAGCCAGTTGGGGATGACGAAGCGCAGCGCGGCGATCGAGACCGGCAGTCTTTCGCGCATGGTCAGGCGGTCGATCTCGTGCCGGATCGCGCCGAAGCTCTCGTTGATGACCTGCGCCAGACTGTCGCCCGCCTCGGTCAGCGCCGTCTGCCTTCCGTCGCGCCGCATCAGCCGGATTCCGGCCCAGTCCTCGATCTGTTTCAACTGATGGCTGACGGCGGAATGGGAGACGTTCAGCGCCCGCGCCGTCGCCGTCACCGATCCGCTCTGCTGGAAAGCCTCCAGCGTCTTCAGCGCCCTGAGCGGCGGCAAGCGATCCTGTGCCATGTCGGTCTCTCCTGGCTGGCGCAAAAATATGTTAGTTTTATAGACGAGAAGGGGAAATTTTGTACTTTTTTTGTCGAATTTCTCATCTTAGCCTGTGGTTGATCTGTTTTTCAGCTCTGCCGCTTTCGCAGGCATTGCAATCTGGCCGGAGGGAGCCGCATGACCAAGACGACAGTCGAGACTGGCGACCCTGCAACCATCCGTCTCGCGATGGCGCAGATGTGCTCGTCGAACACGCATGCGCGCAATATCGAGATCGTCACAGGCCTTGCCGCCGAGGCCCATGCGGCGGGCGCCGAGCTTCTGGCCCTTCCGGAGGCCTCCGGCATGGTCAACAAGGATGTGGCGTCGGCGCGCCTCTCCGTCACCGACGAGGCGCAGGATCCGTTTCTCGCCGCCTGCCGCGAGCTTGCCGCGAAATACGGGCTCTGGATTCACACCGGCTCGACGCCGCTTGCAGGCGCGGATGGCGGCCGGTTTTCCAACGCCAGCCACCTGATCGACGGCAGCGGAGCGGTTGTCGCGCGCTACGACAAGATCCATCTTTTCGATGTCGATCTGCCGGGCGAGGTCTCGCGCCGCGAATCCGACCGCTACGCGCCGGGCAAGGAAGCCGTGCTCGCCGAAACGCCGTGGGGGCCGTTCGGCATGTCGGTCTGCTACGATGTCCGCTTCCCCCATCTCTATCGCGACTATGCCCATGCCGGCGCAACGATCCTGTTCATCCCGTCAGCCTTCGCGATGTCGACGGGAGAGGCGCACTGGCCGACGCTGCTGCGCGCCCGCGCCGTCGAAAACGGCTGCTATGTCGTGGCTGCCGCCCAGTGCGGCCATCACGATGACGGGCGCGAGACCTGGGGGCAATCGATGATTGTCGATCCGTGGGGCACGGTGGTGGAAGACATGGACAAGCGCATCGGGCTTGCGATCGCCGATCTCGATCTTTCGCGCGTCGAAAAGACCCGCCGCTCCATTCCGTCGCTCCTCAACGAGCGCGACTACAGCTTTGACCCGGAGGCGACGCGCCGGAGGCGAAAGACCGCCTGAAGCGTCGCAACAGCATCGTCAGCAAAACAGTGGGCCCTCGGCCCGCGCCAAGAAACGACTTTCAGAGGGATTGCATACCATGTTGAAACGAAGAACGCTTCTGACCTCCGCCATGGTCTTCCTGGGCGCCGGCGTATCGCCTCTTGCGACAGTGCCGGCCTTCGCGCAGGAGGATACGCGCCCGGACTTCGCCTTTGCCGTCGACAATCTCTGGTCGACGCTCGACCCGGTGATCGGCCTTTCGACCACGGGCGGCCGGGTTTACGGCAATGTCTTCGATACGCTGGTCAGGCGGAACTATTTCGAGGACCCGGAAGGCAACACCATCATCCCCGGTCTCGCCACGAGCTGGGAACAGGTGACGCCGACCACCTGGCGGCTGCACCTGCGCGAAGGGGTGACCTTCCAGAACGGCGATCCGATGACCGCCGAAGACGTCGCGTTCTCGCTTTCCGAGGAGCGCCTCTGGGGCGAGAAGCCGCTGGCGCCGCGCGGCAAGAATTATGCGCGCGGTCTCGTCGGCGTCACCATCGTCGATGACTACACGGTCGATCTCGAGACCGCCTATCCGGACGCGACCTTCATCAACCGCCTGACGACGCCGATCGGCTATGTCCTTCCTAAGGACTATTATGAAAGCGTCGGCACGGAGGCCTTCGGCCAGAAGCCGATCGGGACCGGCCCTTACAAGATCACCGATTTCGATCCCTCCGACCACGCCGTCGCCGTGGCCTATGACGACTACTGGGATGGCGCGCCGCCGCTGAAGAGCGTGACCTGGAAGATCGTTCCCGAGTTCTCGACCCGCTATGCCGGCCTGGCGTCGGGCGACTACGACCTGATCATGAGCGTTCCCATCGACCAGATGGATGCGGTCGAAGCCACCGACGGGATCCATCTGATCGTCGACCAGATCGGCAATTATCCGATGTTCGCCTTCAACACGCTCACCATCGAGGGGATGGACGACAATCCGCTGGTCGACGCCAATCTGCGCAAGGCGATGGTTATGGCGATTGACCGCGACGCCATTACCGAGGCGCTCTGGAACGGCATGACGTTCACGCCGACGCCGTTCAACTTCCCGGAATACGGCCGCTATTTCGACCCGGACCGCAAGGCGACCTACGGCTTCGACCCGGAGCGCGCGGCCGAGTTCCTGGCCGAAAGCGACTATCAAGGCCAGCCGCTGATCTGGAACATCGTGCGCGGGTTCTACCCCAATTACGAGGCGGCCGCCGAATACATGGTCGAGATGTGGCGCGATATCGGCATCAATGTCGAGCTCAACATCGTCGACAATTTCTCGCTCGCCTATCAGCGCCCGTTCCACATGCTCAACATGTCGATGTCGTCGGAATTCACCGGCGACCCCTACCGCCCGCTCTGGCTCGACTGGGGCCCCTCATCGAGCCGCGTCACCGCCGCCCACAAGACCTGGACGCCGACGGAAGCCTTCCTCGCCGATGGCGAGCGCTTCGAGCGGGCGCAGACGTTTGAAGACAAGAACGCGGCCTATCTCGATCTTGTAAAGGACTGGGAAGACGTCACGCCGGGCATGTATCTGTGGCGAAACGTCCAGACCTTCGCCATGAGCGACAAATACGAATGGGATCCGGGCAGTTCGCAGCTGACGATCTTCACCAGCGACTTCCTGACGATCGAACCCTAGGAAACGCCGGTGACTGACAGTCAGTCCGACCTGCTCGAAATCCGCGGCCTGACGATTTCGCTGCCGGAAGGCGCGGACCGCGATCATGCGGTCCGTGGCCTCGACCTTTCGATCCGTCCGGGCGAATGCGTTTGCCTGGTCGGCGAGAGCGGCTCGGGCAAGTCGATCACGGCGCAGGCCTTGCTGGACATGCTGCCGCGCGGCCTCGATATGACCGCCGGCGAGATCATGTTCGAGGGCGCTCCGCTTCCGGCCGGCGATCCCTCCGCCATGCGCCGGCTCAGGGGAGACCGGATCGGCCTGATCTTCCAGGAACCGGCGGCGACCCTCGATCCGGTGATGACGGTCGGCAAGCAGATCGAGGAATTGCTGCTGGTCCACGGCATGCGTTCGGCGCGCGCGCGCCGTGCCCGCGCCATGGAGATGATTACGTCCGTCAGGCTGGCCGATCCCGAACGGATCCACAAATCCTACCCGCACCAGCTTTCCGGAGGCCAGGCCCAGCGGATCGCAATCGCCATGGCGTTGGCGCTGAAGCCGGCGCTCTTGATCGCAGACGAGCCGACGACCGCGCTCGATGTCACCACGCAGGCGGAAATCCTGGCCCTGATCCGCGACCTGCAGGAGGCGTTCCGGGCAGGCCTGCTGTTCATCACCCACGACCTTTCCGTCGTCGCCGATATCGCCGACCGGGTGATGGTCATGCGCGAAGGCGAGGTCGTCGAAACCGGCACGCGGGATGCGATCTTCGCGGCCCCGCGCCATCCCTACACCATCCGCCTGCTTGAAAGCCTGCCGCGTCCGGGCGAAAGGGCATCCGCGGAACCCGAGAAGCCGGTGGTGCTGGAGGCGCGCGATATCGCAATCACCTATCATCAGCGCGACGGTCTTTTCGCAAACCGGGAAATCGAGGCCGTGCGCGGCGTTTCGCTTTCGCTGAAACGCGGCGAGACCCATGGCCTCGTCGGCCAGAGCGGATCTGGCAAATCCTCCCTCGTGCGCGGCATTCTCCAGCTCGAACCGCTGACCGGCGGAACGGTGCTCCTCGACGGGACCGATATCGGCGAGACCGGCATGACGCGCGCCATGCGCAAACGCATCCAGCTCGTGCAGCAGGACCCGTTCAGCGCGCTCAATCCGCGCCAGAAGGCCGGGTGGAGCGTCGCCGAGGGCGCACTGATCCACGGCGCGACACGGCGGCAGGCGGCTGAACGCGCCCGCGCGATGCTGTCGCTCGTCGGCCTGCCGGAACAGACCTTCGACCGTTTCCCGCATGAATTTTCCGGCGGCCAGCGGCAACGGCTGTGCATCGCCCGCGCGCTGGTGGTCGAACCGGAAATCCTGGTCGCCGACGAGGCGATATCGGCGCTCGATGTCTCGATCCAGGCGCAGATCCTGGCGCTGTTCGCCGCGCTGCAGAACAAGCTCGGCTTCGCCATGCTGTTCGTGACCCACGACCTGCGCGTGGCCGCCGCGATCTGCGACGACGTGACGGTGATGTATCGCGGCGAGGCGGTCGAGCAGGGACCGGCCGCGACTGTGCTGGTGACGCCGGCTCATGAGTACACCCGCACGCTGCTGAGCGCCGTTCCCGACCGGGCCGGTCGCGCGACGACATCGTCGCTTGGGCGGGCCGGCGCAATCGCGGTCACAGGGGGTGATGCTTCATGACCCGGATCATCCTGTTCCGCATTCTCCGTTCGCTGGCCACACTGCTGATCGCGGTGACGATCGTGTTCTTCTTCATCCGCCTTTCCGGAGACCCGGCCCAGGCGCTGGCGCCGCCGGACGCGCCGCCGGAAGTGGTGGAGGCCTATCGCGTCAAGCTGGGGCTGGATAAGCCCCTGCCCGTCCAATACGTCAACTACGTTCTCGGCCTGTTTCAGGGCGATTTCGGCTATTCGATCCACACCGGGAAATCGTCGCTCACACTGTTTCTCGATCGGCTTCCGGCGACGCTGCTGCTTGGCGGGACGGCGCTTGCCATCGCGGTCATTTTCGGCATTTCGATCGGCGCGGTCGCCGCGCTCAACCGCAACAGTTTCATCGACCGGCTGGTGATGGGCTTTTCGGTGTTTGCCTTTGCCATGCCGAACTTCTTCTTCGGTCTCGTTGTAATCCTGACCGGAGCGCTGGCCTTCGGCGTGTTCTTCGGCGCGGCGGCCAACGGCCAGATTTCGCTGCTCCTGCTATTGCCGCCGGCGGCAACGCTGGGGCTTGCCTCGATGGGCGCATTCGCGCGGTTCACGCGGTCCTCGTTGCTGGAAACGATCAACCAGCCCTTCATGATGGCGCTTGAGGCGCGCGGCGTTCCTGCCGCACGGCGGCTGTGGCGGCATGCGGCCCCCAACGCAGCCATCCCCATCGTCACCATGCTGGGTCTCAGCCTTGGCAGTCTCGTGGCCGGCGCGGTGGTGACGGAACAGGTCTTCGCCTGGCCGGGCGTCGGACAATTGCTGGTGCGCTCGGTCGCGACCCGCGATATCGCCGTGGTGCAGTTCCTGGTGCTGGCCGTCACCTTCTCGATGACCTTCGCCAATCTCGCGGTCGATATTCTCTACTCGTTTCTCGATCCGAGAATCCGGAGGGCTGCGTCATGAGGACCTCGCTCTTCCACGACATGCCGCTCGCGGTGCGCATCTCCGTCGGCTTCGTCATCCTGTTCGTGCTGTTCGCCCTGTTCGGCGGTTTCCTGACGCCCTACGATTTCCGCCAGACCTCGCTTCTCGACCGGTTCGAGCCGCCGGTATTTCTCGGCGGATCGTGGGACCATGTGCTCGGCACGGACGGGCGCGGGCGCGACCTTCTGGCCCGGCTTGTGATGGGCGCCAAGGTGACGCTGCTGGTCGCCGTCTTCGGAACGCTGATCGGCGCGGTGTTCGGCTCGCTTCTCGGTCTGATTGCCGGCGGAAGGCGCGGCAAGGCGGAGACGCTGATCATGATGGCGGTCGATGTCCAGGCCTCGGTTCCGATCATCATCATCGCCTTGTTCGTGCTGGCGCTGTTCAAGAGCAGCCTGTTGCTGATCGTGATCATGGTCGGCTTCAGCGGCTGGGAAAACTATGCGCGCCTTGTGCGCGCCTCCACGCTTTCGGTACGCGAGCGCGGCTATGTCACGGCCGAGCGGGTTCTGGGCGCGTCCGCCACGCGGATCTATCTGCGCTACATCCTACCCAACATTTTCAACGTCATACTGGTGCAGTTCACCATCAACCTGCCGCTGACGGTGCTTCTGGAAACCGCGCTGAGCTTTCTCGGCCTCGGCGTGCAGCCGCCGATGACCAGCCTCGGCCAGATCATGAGCGACGGGCGCGACCGGCTGATGACCTCGTGGTGGCTCACCATGTTTCCCGGCGCGATCATCTTCTTCCTGGCGCTCTCGGTTTCCATCGTCGGCGACTGGCTGCGCGACCAGCTTGACCCGACACTTCGTAGTTCGGGCCGGCAGCGAACCTGACCTGCGCCCTTCCCTTTCGACAAACGACATACAGAATGAAAGACAAGACCATGCTGATCGACGCTCTCGCCACGGGCCGGGGTCTTCCCGCCATCGAACCGAAACTCTGGGACAATGCGCGCCTGAGCGGCGTCTACCGTTCGCAACATCCGCAAAGCTACTGGAGCAATGGCCTGTTTCCGGAAGGCTTCCGCCTGACGCTGACCATGCGGTTTGCGGAGAATTTCCTGGCCTATGAGGGCGTCAACGACACCAATCCCGACAAGCTCTACATCAACAAATTCGACGCAACGCTGGATGACCGGCCCGGACCGATCGAAGGCAATGCCCGCTATAACGAAGTGCGCATCCGGCAGTTGAGCGGCCACGAATTCCAGGTTCTGGAACAGCTCGATGGCGACGTGGTCATCGGCCAGTACTGGTGCTTTTCCGAAGACGCCTCGACCCTGATGCGCTGGGGCGTCGGCAAGGCCCCAGACGGCGCCTCCAAGGCCTTCTTCGAGACGTTCGTCCGCGTTGCGGAATGAGACGGCAAACGGAAAGCATCGGAGGTATCCATAAGCGATATCAGCGACCTGCTGCCGACGGCATGGTGTGCCCGCCGGGTGGAATACCAAAAAAAGTCCAGCCGCCTGCCGTTTTTCGGATATTTTCCTGATCAACGCGAATAATGTGCGTAGAGTTACATGAAATTCCGCTAATATTTTTATGGCACCCGGGGGGATAGCGCGCATGATCAGGTCCGGCTCTCAAAAACTGGCCGAAAGACCCGCAGGGCGGTCCCGGATGAAATGGATTGCCTCGTCGATCCTGTTTCAGTCCACCGCGCTTGCCGGAACGCTCGCCGGCGTTCCCATCCCGTTTTATTCGCGGGGTTACACCCGCGCCTATGCGGCCGTCAGTTGCGATTCCTCCGTGAAGACGGAGACGGCATCGAATATCGACGAAAGCCAGTTTCAGCAAAGAAACGGGGATGTCTCCTCGCAGACAATCAGTTGCACCATCGGTTCGGGAACGCTGACGACGGCGCAATATGCCTATGGCGGCCCCTATATGTCGCTGTACAATGTGGGCGATGGCGGCGGCAGCGACACCTATCGTGGCACCCCCTATGGCGTTCATTCCAACTGGGCCTGGTCCGGCTTCGGCGTCAAGGTCACAAACAATGCCACGATCGCGGTCACCGAAGCTTCCGACACACAATTGCTGTTTTCGCCGGGCGGGAGCATCACGCTCGGCGATCTGCGCACCTCCGACACGCAGTATAACGCCCTCGGCGTCGTCTCGCTCGGCGCTCTGAACTGGAGCGATACCGACGACAACAAGAAAACCGGCGGCGGCAATGGCGGCGCGGTGACGATCGTAAGCTCCGGCGATGTCTCGAGCACGGTCGGCGGCGGCATCTTCGCCCTGTCCCAGGGCGGCACCAACCAGCATGCCGACGACATCGGAGAACAATATTCCGGACAAGGCTCGCCCGTCACCGTCAAATCCTATGGCAAGGTTTCGGGCAGCAGTTTCGGGATAGCCGCGCTCAGCATCGGCGGGCCTTCGACCTATAGCAGCGACAGCGATTTTTCCGGACCGGGTGGCGGAGACTATGTCTCCGTCTATGCCGGAGGGCCGGTTTACGCGACCAAAAGCGGCCCGGCGATCCTTGCGGCTTCCTATGGCGGCAACACGCCTTACAACGTCAACAGTTTCGGCGATGGCGTGCAGGGCGGCAATGGCGGCAACAGCTACACATCCGAGATAACGGACTGGCAGAAGCGACCCTATTACAACGCCGTCAAGGTCCAGGTCGGCAGCACCGCCAAGCCCATGGCGGGAACGATCAGTACGCGATCGGCGGGTACCGTCAATCTCTGGCTCAACAACCAGAATATCCAGTTGACGCGCGAAACCGGCGCTGCGATTGCGGCGATCACGCGCGGCGGAAACGGCCTTGCCGGAGGCGACAAGCAGGCCATGGACGGCGGTTCCGTCGGTCAGGCCGCCGTCTATATCTATGGCTCGTCGGCGACGACAATTCAGACAAGCGGAACGAACTCGCCCGGCATTCTGGCGATCAGCCAGGGCGGCACATCCTATCAGTCGGACAAGGATGACAACGAAAGGCTTGGCGGACGAGCCTCGTCGGTGACGGTGACCGTCACGGGCGGCGGAACGATCGACACCAAGGCCGGCTACTCGAGCGGCATCATCGCGCAGTCTCTGGGCGGCGGCGGGACATCGACCTTCAAGCAGACCAAGGGCATGGGCGGAGCCGCCGGCGCAGTCACCGTCTCGAACGATTTTGCGATCACCACGACCGGCGATCACGCCCATGGTATCGTCGCGCAATCGGCGTCTGCCGCCGATGGCGACGGGATATACACCAATACCGGTAGTGGCGCGCTGACCTGGGGCGACACAAGCTCCAGCGGTTCGACCAGCAGCGATGTGACGGTGACCAATTCGGGCAATATCACCGCCTATGGTATCGACTCTCACGGTATCGTCGCCCAGTCCATCGGCGGCGGCGGCGGGCTTCTGCAATCGACCGGGACGATATCGACCACGAGTTACAGTGCCGGCTCGGCCGTTTCCGATCCGAGCCTCGGCCAGACCATCGGCGGCCAGACCTACGGCTCTTCTCCGGCCACGGTAACAGTTACCAACAAGGGCAATATTTCGACCTATGGCGGCTATGCCGGCGCAAAGACGCCCGCCAGCAGTTCCGATCAGACGGAACTGGGCGGCGGCATCGCCATTCTGGCGCAGTCGATCGGCGGCGGCGGCGGCACCAACAGCGGCACGGGCGCGACGGGCGCGATCGGCGCGGGAGCAAACTCCAGTCTGGCAGTCTCAAGCAGCAGCAGCGGCACGGCAGGCAGCGATGGCGGCGCGGTCCATGTCACCAATTATGCCAACCTCACCACGGCCGGTTCGGAGGCGCACGGCATCGTTGCCCAGTCCATCGGCGGCGGCGGTGGCCAGGGACGCAACAAGAAGGGCCTGTTTCACACGGTCGGCGGCGCCGGCGGCGGCGGCGGCGGCGGCGGTGACGTCAATATCGTGACAGAATCAAACACCGCGATTTCGCTCGCCGGCGACTATGCGTTGGGGATTGTCGCCCAGTCCGTGGGCGGCGGCGGCGGCGTCGGCGGCCAGGCGACCGCCTGGGGTATCGGATTTTCAAGCGCCACCGGCGGCAGCGGCGGTCCCGGCGGCGATGGCGGCAGTGTCAAGGTCACGCAGTACGGATCCGGGACCAAGGGTGCCAGCGACTACAGCGCGCTCTCGACCAAGGGCGACCATGGCACAGGCATTCTGGTGCAGTCGATCGGCGGCGGCGGCGGCGTTGGCGGCAATGGCAAATCGACCAGCGTCAGCGCCGGCATCAGCATCTCGATCGCCCATGGCGGCAGTGGCGGTGATGGCGGCGATGGCGGCGAGGCCATGGTCTATACCAATGGCGTGATATCGACCTCGGGAACGGACGCGCAGGGTATCGTCATTCAGTCGATCGGCGGCGGCGGCGGCAATGGCGGCCAGGCCTCTTCGAAGGCGATCGCCGCGGGCGTGCCGTTCGACGAGGAGGGCAACACGGTATCGCTTTCCGTGTCGATCGCCCATGGCGGAAACGGCGGTTCCGGCGGCGATGGCGGCAAGGCAAACGCACATATCTACAAGTCATCCAGGATTATCACGACCGGCGACGGCGCGGCCGGCCTTGTCATCCAGTCGATCGGCGGCGGCGGCGGCAATGGCGGCGATGCGACCGCCAGTTCCGTCGCAAAATCGATCACGTCATGGCTGGCCGAAGGTGAAGAGAAGGTCGATGCGGGCACGGATTTCGCCATTTCGGTGAATTCCTATGTCGGCGGTTCCGGCGGCAGCGCCGGCACAGGCGGCGCGGTGAGCGTCAGCCATTATGGCGCGATCAGCACGACGGGCGGTTATGCCGACGGCATTCTGGCGCATTCGATCGGCGGCGGCGGCGGCAACGCCGGAACCGGCTCCGGCTCCACCAAGGCGTCAAATGGCATCAAGTCGGCGGCATTGAATATCGGTCTGGGGGCCGACGGCGGCACCGGCAATAACGGCGGCAGCGTTGATGTCCATATGGACGATGCCGGGGCCTCGATCTACACCGGCGGGCATGTGTCGCGCGGGATATTCGCCCAGTCGATCGGCGGCGGCGGCGGGTCCTCATCCGGCGGCGGCGGCAGCGGCGATGCCGACTGGGATATCACCATCGGTCTCGGCGCCAAGGGGACGGCAGGCGGCGATGGCGGCGAGGTGACCGTCTCGAGCGAAGGGACGATTACCACAAAGGGCGACTGGTCGGATGCCATTCTCGCCCAGTCGATCGGCGGCGGCGGCGGCGCGGCCGGTTCCGGCAAGAGTTCGCTTTCGATCAAGGAAGATGAGGATGACGACGACAGCGATGATGGTGGTGACGATGATGGCGGCGACGATGCCGAATCGACGCAACTGTCCGCGACCACGGTTGCGTCGTCCGACGATGATGGCGGCGGTGATGATGACGACGGCGGCGATGACGACAGCGACGACAAGACCCTCACATTCGGGGTAACCGTCGGCTCGACCGGCGGGGCCGGCGGAGCCGGCGGGGCCGTGACCATCGGCAAGGACAGTTCCGGCACGGTCGTCGGCACCGGAGCGATCCACACCTATGGCACGATGTCGTCCGGCATTGTCGCGCAGTCGATCGGCGGCGGCGGCGGCGCGGTCGCGATCTCGTCGGGCAGCGATGATTCCGACGACAGCAGTTCTTCCAGCGCGTCGGACAGCTCCGACAGTTCCGACAGCAGCGCCACGCTCACCATCGGCTCGGACGGCGGCAGCGGCGGCGATGGCGGCGATGTCTCGGTTTACGCCAGCAACATCTACACCGGCGGGTTCGCCTCGCACGGCGTCGTCGCCCAGTCGATTGCCGGCGGCGGCGGGATAGGCTTTTCCTCGGGACTTGCCGTTTCCAAGGTCAAGATCGGCCTCGGCGGGAAGGCGGATGGCAACGCCGGAACGGCCGGAACGGTAACGGTCAAGACCCTCTCCGATACCCAGATCGTGACCAAGGGCGATGGCTCGCAGGGCATTATCGCCCAGTCGATCGGCGGCGGCGGCGGGCTCGTCGGCGTGGCGCTCGGCACCGCCAACGCGGTCAATGACGATACCATCTCCAATGTGCTCAGCGTGACCATGGGGTCCGACAGCAATTCCGGTTCGGCCCATGGCGGCACGGTGACGATCACCCATGCCGGCAAGATCACCACCTACGGCACCCGCTCGGCCGGCATCGTCGCACAGTCGATCAGCGGCGGCGGCGGTTTCCTGACGGCAGCAGCGGCGGTCACCGACACGATATCCTTCGTCAAGGAACAGGCGCCCAACAGCGCCGACGAGGCGTCGGTCACCCTCGAGGGTGGCGCCTCCATCGTCACCTCCGGCGATGGCGCTTTCGGCATACTGGCGCAGACGATTTCCGGCGGCGGCGGCGTGGCGGGTGATCTGGCGCAGAAGCTCAATGCGTCCTACGGCTATTACGGCGGCACGTCGAGCGGTTCAAATTACTACTATTCCGACAGCGGCAATGCGGAGCGTACCGGGACCGTGGGCGTCACGATCGCCTCCGGCGCGTCTATCAGCACCACCGGCAAATACGCCCACGGCATCGTGGCGCAGGCGATTGGCGGTTCGGGCGGTATCTTCACCCAGAACGGCAAGACCTATGCCGGAACACTCGGTCGTTTCAACAACACGAAAGGTTCTGATGCGGACGGCAATTCGCTATCCGGCTCGCTGGCCGTGACGATCGGCGGTTCGGTCACCGTGACGGATCCGACCGCGTGGGGCGTGTGGGCGCAGACCACCGGCGATACACTGACGCTGACGCTGGATCAGGGCGGAACGCTGACAGGATCCGGCGCGGCCGCCGTGAACGGAGAGTATCAGGGCGGCGCGCTCTATGTTTCGACAGCCAAGAAGACCAGCGTAACGCACAGCAATTCCGGCACATTAACCGGCAATATCGTGCAGCACGACTTCGCCACGTCATCGTCTTCCGCGGCGAACGGAATGGTGCAGACCGCAGCTCTTGGCGGAACCAGCTTTTTCCTCAATCAGGGCACGGGCACCTTCGTGACCGGCGCGATCGCCGATGTCGACAGCGTTCTCAACGCCGGCAGCATCGATCCGGGCGGCGCATGGAACACGATTTCGACGACGTTTACCGGCGATCTTGCCGGCGTCGGCTCAGCGGGAAGCGCCTATGATGTGGCCGACCTCGGCCTTTCGACCACGTTCTCGCCGTTCAGCTACTTCAAGCGCAGCGACAGGATCGACTGGCGGACCGAAAGCTCCAGCAGGGGCGGACTGTTCACCAATCTCGACGTCGACATGGAAAACGGCACGGCCGACAGGCTGCTGATCGAAGGCGATTTCGCCGGGACATGGGGTGTCGACGTCAACGCCAATGCCCTGCTGCCAAACACGCGAACCGAGTTCCTGAAGGCCGAGGGGACCGATACGTCGACGATCACGGCGCTGTCCTCCCTCGTCTTCGACTTCACCGAGGTCACCATGTCGGCCGAGGGTTGGCATGGTTTCTCGGTCGCCGATGCGCATTTCATCGATAACGGCGTCTCGCTCGGGAAAAATGCAGGCGGGGTCTCGACGGCCATGCAGCAGGCCTGGGACAAGATTGCCGATGGCAGCGCGAGCGAAGTGAAATTCGCCGCCGACGAAATTTCTCTTGGCCAGGCTTTCGGCGCATTCCATCAGTCCGAACCGGAAACCTTCTCCGACATGCTGCTGGAACTCGACTCGCAGACGGCGGCGGCTCCTCTGGCCGGTTCGCCTTCCGCCGCCATTGCCGCGGCCAACAGTGTGCTGTCATGTCCCGCCTTCGAGACGACCGGCGTGATGATGGACGAGGGCTCGTGCGTCTGGAGCCGTGCGCTTGGCGGAGAAACGACGCAAGGATCGCACGGAGATGCTTCCGGCTATACCCAGTCGGTCGGCGGGCTGCAGTTCGGCGGCCAGAAGGCGCTGGACGACGGCTGGTTCCTGGGTGGGGGGCTGACCTACGAAAACAGCTGGTTCCGCAATGACAGCGGTTCGGAGAAGACGGATCAGCAATCCTTTACCGGCGCGGTCGCGCTGAAGAAGGAAATCGGACCCTGGCTCTTCGGCCTGGTTGGCGGCGCGGGCTATAACTGGGGCGATTCCAAGCGCTACATCACTCTCGACACGCTCTCGGCCACGGCCCGCGGCGAGCCGGATTCGGCGATGTTCTTTGCCCGGTTCCGCGCATCCTATGAGGTCGCCTTCAGCGATGAGTATTATATGCGCCCGAAGGTCGATTTCGACATCATCAACATGCACCAATACGGCTATACCGAGACCGGCGCCGGCGCATTGAACCTGATGATTGACGGCAATTCCGATACCGCCTTCGGCGTGACGCCCGGGATCGAGTTCGGGGCGCGTATCCCGTTCCTGGAGGACTGGCCGGCGCGGCTTTACGGCGATCTCGGCGTGTCGTTCCTGTCTTCCGACGAATGGGAGACGACGGCGCGGTTTGCCGGCCTGTCATCGATGGACAGTTTCTCGACCTTCACGCCGATTGCGGATACGGTGGGCCATGTCACGCTCGGGCTGGATCTTGCAAAACGACAGGGTATGGATCTGAGATTCCAGTATGACGGCGCCTTTGCCGATGACTATCAGTCGCATACCGGCTCGGTGAGGCTCGGCTATCGTTTCTGACGGCATGTGCCGCGGCCAGCGATATCAGCCGGTTGCTATTGGCGGGAGAAGGTTAGAGCGTCGGGCGAAAAAGTGGAATCCGGTTTTCGTTAACCCGACGCGTCAAAAAAAGAATCTAGAGCATCGCGCGATGCCAATTAATCGCCCGATGCTCTAGACGCGCTACGGTGCGTTGATGCCGGCCTGTTCTCCCGCCCACCGACCCTTCCCAACTGACTGGAATACACGATGCCCGCCGATCTGCCAGAAACACAGGATCCCCGCGCTGTTGCCGAGACTGCCCGGCCCCCAGCGGCTTCGTCCGCCGCGCACGAGCGCGCGGATGCGCCGGAAGCGCCGGTCGACCCCTCGGTGCTCCAGACCAATGTGACCTGTTCGCGGGGCTTTCCGCAGTGGCTGGCGATGCACAATTGCTCGGTTGCCTTTACCTCCTACCAGACCGGGCAATTGTTTCTTGTCGGCACGTTTCCCAACGGATCCTTGTCGCTGCACCAGCGCAATTTCGTCCGGGCGATGGGGTTGATCGGCGATTCGCAACGTCTGCTGCTGGCCGGCCTTGCCCAGATATGGCGTTTTG
This sequence comes from Martelella sp. NC20, assembly GCF_013459645.1. Taxonomy (NCBI): domain Bacteria; kingdom Pseudomonadati; phylum Pseudomonadota; class Alphaproteobacteria; order Hyphomicrobiales; family Aurantimonadaceae; genus Martelella; species Martelella soudanensis. The sequence goes on along the minus strand of NZ_CP054861.1, from coordinate 2,468,006 downwards.
AAAACGTGCTGGCGCCGCATGAGCGCGCGAATGATCATTTCGACAGGCTCTATGTTCCCCGTCGCGGCCAGACGGTTTCCGATCTCGATGTCCATGAGCTCGGGATCGACGCGGCCGGCCGTCTGATTTTCGTCAACACCAGATATTCGTGCCTGGCGACGGACAGCGTCGCGCATTCGTTCAAGCCGGTCTGGCGTCCGCCGTTCATCTCCAGACTGGCCCCGGAGGATCGGTGCCACCTGAACGGCCTTGCGATGGAAAACGGTGTTCCGCGATTTGTCACATCGGTCTCGACCTCGGATATCGTCGATGGCTGGCGCGAGCATCGCCGCGATGGCGGCGTGGTCGTCGATATCGAGACGGACGAGATTGTCGCCGAAGGCCTGTCGATGCCGCATTCGCCGCGCCTTCATGATGGCGCTCTCTGGTTTCTCGATTCCGGCAATGGCTATCTCACCCGGCTCGATCTGGAAACCAGGGCGAAGGAGCGTGTCGCGTTCTGCCCCGGCTTTCTGCGCGGGCTTTCCTTTCACGACGGGCACGCCTTTGTCGGGCTTTCGCTGGCGCGGCGCGAGGGGGTGTTTTCCGGGCTCAATCTTCAGGACGAGCTCGACCGGCGCAAGGCCGAGGCCTGGTGCGGGTTGCAGATCGTCAACACCGCCAATGGCGATATCGTCGAGTGGCTTCGCCTCGAAGGCGGCATCAAGGAACTGTTCGACGTGCGCGTATTGCCGGGCGTCCGCTGCCCGATGGCGCTGCCGACCTTCGGTCCGGAACTCGCCAGCTTCATCACCATCGAAGCGCCCGACCAGCCACTGTCGGAGCGCGGCTGGAAGCCTGCCTGAAGGGCGGCTTGGAGCCTCCGTCGATGGACACTGCGGCGCGCTTCACCACCGCACATTTCCGGATCAGCGATCGGTCTCTCTGGCGCGCACCTCGCCCAGGATATCGGCAACGTCCCTCGCAAGCAGTTCCGCCACCTTGGTGGCGATGCGCGGAAGGGGGCGGCGGGCGCTGATGCCGAGCGAGATGGTTTGCGGTCCGATCGACAGCCCCCTGACCGGGATCGCCACCAGCGTGCCGTCCAGCAGTTCCTGCGCGGTGTCGAGTTCCGAGGTCATCGCCACATGACTGCCGGAAACCACGAGCTGTTTGAGAAGCTGGAGCGAATTGGTCACGACCGGCGGGCGGTTTTCGGAGAATATCCAGCCATGATGGGCCTCCAGTATCCGCCGGATCGCGAGCGCCGGGCTTTGCACCGCAATCGCATGGTCGCGCACCGTGGCAAGCTTGACCTCCTTCAGGCCGGCAATCGGGTGGCCGGGCGCGGCGATGCAGTGGAGCGGCAGGTCGTCCGTCCACAGCACATGAATGTCACGCTGGGGCTTCATGTTGAAGGCCAGCGCGATATCGGCCTCGTCCGCCCGAAGTGCCGTCACGGCATCATCGGGCGTCGCGATTTCCACGTCGATGCGCACCTTCGGATAGACCTCGGCGACATGGTGCAGGAAGCGCGGCAGGACGCCGTTGGCGAGGCTGTCCATCGCCACCAGCCGGATATGGCCGAGATTGACGCCCTGCATCTGCTTGACGTCCGACCAGATGCGGTTTTCGTCGGCATTCCAGCGCCGCGCCAGAACCACGAACATCTCGCCCGCGGGTGACAGCGTCATGCCGGTTACCGTGCGGTCGAAGAGCTGGACCTCGAGCCGCCCCTCCAGAAGCTTGATCTGCCGGTCGATGGCCGAGGCCGCAATGCCGATGGCGCGCGAGGCCGCCTGGATCGAGCCATGGTCGGAGACCGCTTCGACATATTGAAGACTGCGCGGGACGAGATGAAGTGCCATGGCCAACCATACTATAAATTAGAATGAAGAGTTACCGTTAATATCATGGATTGTGATGAAGGAATGCGCGTAGCATTGCGGTCAACAGAAGTGCTTCACAATCAGACCGGGCAATCCCAGACATGAACAACGCCATAATGACCCTCAACACCGCCGCGGATGACAAGGCGCTTTCGATGATGGAGCCGCTTGTCGAGCGTTCGGTCTGGGTCTGCGAGGCAAGCCTGGCGGCAAGGCCGTTCGCCGACGGTTCCGCGCTTGCCGAGGCGCTGATGGAAACGATCTACCGCTCCGGCATCAGCCGGCAACGCGCGCTCTTCGGCGTTCATCCCGAACTTGCCGGCAGCGAGGCGTTGGCCGGCCGCATGACCGCCGCCTCCACCGGCGAACAGGCGCGCCTCGGCCTGCTTGCGCTTTCGCAGGAAGAGGCGGCGCGGCTTGCAACCCTCAACGCGGCCTATCGCGCCCGCTTCGGCTATCCCTTCATCATCGCCCTTCACCGCGTTCCAGATCTCGGGGCGCTGTTCGAGACCTTCGCGCGCCGCCTCAATCATTCGGCGCTCGAAGAGCATGCCCTGACCCTGGCCGAAATCGCCTCGGTGATTGAATCACGTGTGAACCGGCTTTTCGGTGGTTCGCCCGCCTCCTCCCTCGCCCAAGCTGAAACCCTGGAGTAACCAGCCATGAAAACAGTTCTTGCCCTTTTCGCCACCGCCGCGATCGCCCTTTCGGGCGTCACTGCGGCGCATGCCAAACAGACCATCCGCGTCGCCGGCAATTTCGCCACCGAACATTCCTCCTCGCTCGCCATGGCGAAGTTCGAGGAGGAGGTCGAGCGCCTGTCGAACGGTGAAATCGACGTCAATATCTTTCCGGCCCAGCAGCTCGGCGGCGCGGCGGAAAACGTCCAGGCCGTCAAGCTCGGCTCGATCGAGTTGATGTGGGTCGGCACCGCCTATCTCACCCGCACCGTTCCCGGCCTGGAAATCATCGGCCTTCCGTTCCAGTTCAAGGACCGCGAGCAGGCCTTCGCCATCGTCGATGGCCCCGTTGGCGCAGCACTCGACGAGAAGCTTGCCGAAGAGGGCATGACCTCGCTCGGCTATATGGAGCTCGGCTTCCGCCAGCTCACCAATAATGTCCGCCCGATCGAGACCGTCGAGGACATCGAGGGCCTGAAAATCCGCCTGCAGCCGAACGAGACCCACCTCGCCACCTTCCGCGCGCTCGGCGCCAACCCGGTCGCCATGGACGTCAAGGAACTCTATTCCGCGCTCGAACAGGGCGTGATCGACGGCCAGGAAAATCCGTTCGCGATCATCAATGTGGCGGGCTATGCCGAAGTCCAGAAATATCTCTCGAACACCGGCCACTTCTTCGACTTCATCTCCGTCGTCGGCAACAAGGCATGGTTCGACGGGCTCGACAGCGACACCCAGCAGATCATCATCGACGCGATGGGAACAGCGATCGCCTATCAGCGTGAACTGGCCGCCGAGCAGGATGCGGCGGGTCTTGACCAGCTTGTCGAGAAGGGCATGATCTTCACCGAGGTTTCACCCGAACTGGCCGAGGCACTGCGCGAGAAGACAGCAGGCGTGGCCGCCGAAACGAAGGGCCGGATCGACCCCGATCTGGTCCAGCTGCTCGATGATGAAACCGCCAAGTCCAATATGTAACACCGATGGTTTTCAACCAGTTCTTCACCAAGATCCTTGCGGGCGCCGACTGGTGCGCCCGCATCCTCGTGATTGCGAGCGCGGCGGCCATGGTCGTCGTGGTCTCCGCCCAGGTGGTGATGCGCTATGTCTTCAACAGCTCCTTCGACTGGGCTGACGAAATCAGCAGGCTCGCCTTTGTCGCAACGATCTTCATCGCGATCCCGCTCGGCATTCGCGAGGGGAGCCATGTCAGCATCGACATGCTAGTTTCACGCCTGCCCGCAACGTCGCGCCGGAACCTTGCGAGGCTGATGAGCCTTGTTGCCGCCGGGCTGATGGGGATCGTCTTCTGGACCGCCATCATAACCGCCAGGGTGACGTGGTCGGAACGCCTCGGCACGCTCGACCTGACATCCAGCGTGTTCTTCTTCCCGATCATCATCGGTGCGGCGCATGCGGCGCTTCACCTTCTCCATCTTTCGCTCTATCCGGCGGAGCCGCGCCCATGAGCCTGATCGTCATCGCCACGTTTCTGACGCTCGCCTTTCTCGGCATGCCGCTCGCCTTCTCCCTCGGCGTTGCAGCGCTTGCCGGCCTCTGGCTTGCGGGCTTCGATGTCAACGTCATGGCGCCGCGCATCCTCAACGCCGTCAATTCCTTCCCGCTGATGTCGATCCCGCTGTTCATGATCGCCGGCGAACTGATGCTGAAGGGCGGGATCATGGAACGGCTGATCGATTTCGCCAATGCCTTCATCGGCCGCGTGCGCGGCGGGCTGGCACAGGTCACCATCATTTCCGGCGCCGGCCTCGCCTCTGTCTCGGGCGCTGCGGTGGCGGACGCCTCGGCGCTGGCCTCGACACTGGTGCCGTCGCTGAAGAAGCAATACGGCCTCGGCTTTTCATCCGGCATCGTCGCGGCCGCCGCCAATCTCGGGCCAATCATTCCGCCGTCGGGCGCGATGATCGTCTACGCCTTCATGGCCGGTTCCTCGGTCTCGGTCGGCGGCATGTTCATGTCCGGCGTCATACCCGGCATCCTGCTCTTCCTCGCCTTCATGGCGCTTTGCTGGTTCATCGCATGGAAGCGCGACTATCCGCTCGCCGGAGAGCCGATCTCGCTTGCGAACATATGGCGTCAGACGCGCCGCAACCTGGTCGTCTTCCTGATGCCGGTGATCGTCATCGGCGGCATTGTCGGCGGCGCGTTCACGCCGACGGAGGGGGCTGCGGTCGGCGTCTGCTATGCACTGTTTCTCGGGTTTTTCGTCACAAGGCGGCTCACGATCTCGGACCTGCCGCATGTGCTGCTCGATGCGGCGAAGACCTCGGCGCTTGTCGGAGCGATGATCGCGTTCGCCGCCACCGTGACCTTCCTGTTCACCATCGACCTTCTGCCGATGAAACTTGCCGGCTTCATGCAGGGGCTGACCGACAATCCGTTCGTCTTCCTCTGCCTGATCGCCCTGATGCTGCTCGTGGTCGGCATGTTCCTGGAATCGAACGCCGCCTACATCATGCTGGTGCCGCTGTTCCACCCGATCGCCCTGCATTATGGCATCGATCCGCTGCATTTCGGCTTCCTCTTCGTCCTCAACCTGGTGATCGGCATGCTGACCCCGCCGGTTGGCGTGGTGCTGTTCGTCATCTGCGGCGTGACGGGGGTGAAGATGGGGGATCTGGTGCGCGAAAGCTGGCCGTTCATCGCCGCCATGTATGCGGTGCTTGTCGCCTGCATGCTGTTTCCGGCGCTGGTGACCTGGCTGCCCGAAAGGCTCGGCTACTGATGCGGATATTGCTGATCAACCCGAACACCACCGAGGCGCTGACCGAACGCCTTGCCGCATCCGCAAGAATGGTGCTGCCGCCGGACGCCGAGCTTGCGACGGTCACGGCCCGGCGGGGATTTGCCTATATCTCCTCGCGCGCGGAAGCGCAGATTGCCGGCGCCGAAGTGCTCTCGATGCTGGCGGAAAAGGCCGGCGCCTTCGATGCGGCGGTGATCGCCGCCTTTGGCGATCCCGGTCTTTCGGCCGCCCGCGAGCTGTTCGACATTCCCGTCACCGGCATGAGCGAGGCGGCGATGCTGACGGCCCTGTCGCTTGGCGAGCGCTTCGCCTTCGTCACCTTCACGCCCCGGCTTGCCGCCTGGTATGGCGAACAGGTGACGCGGGCAGGCCTTGGCGGCCGGTTTGCCGGAACATTCACGCCGGAAGACGGCTTTTCCGATATTCGCAATGTCGCCGAAGACCTCCGGGAGCCGCTTTTGCGCACATGCCTGACGGCCAGCAAGACGGCGGACTGCATCATCCTGGCCGGCGCCCCGATTGCCGGTCTGGCCGATGAGATCGCCGGGGGCGTACCGGCCATGCTGATCGACCCGGTCAGGGCGGCAGCGGTTCAGGCTGCGGGCTTGTGCCGGCTCTTTCCCGCAGGCGCGAGCCACGGAAGCTTCGCGCGTCCGCCGGCAAAGCCCTCGACTGGCCTTGCGCCAGCGCTCTCACGCCGGATGTCGCCGCCCGAACAGAACTGAAATGTCGGACACAAGGCACTAGATTCTTTGTTTTGACCGTCGGGTTAACGAAAAACCGGATACCGCTTTTTCGCCCGACGCTAGCGACGACCTACCAGGCCGTCGCGGGCAAAGCCTGTGTTTCCTTGAGATAACCCGGCTGGAAAGCCTGCCTCTCAGTCGCCGCATCCGCCTTTGCGAAAACCCGGCCTACGCCGAACAGGACCGGGTTGTCGTAGCCGATTTCAGCCATGCCGCTGCCAAGGCTTGCGAGCGTGCCGTGCCAGCGCTTCTCCTCCGGGCGGCTGATATTGGAGGCGATCAGGATCGGCGTTTCGGGCGCGAGGCCTTCGGCCATCAGCCTGTTGCTGATCTCGTTGGCCGTGCGTCCGCCCATGTAAAACATCGTCGTCGTCTTCGGGTCGGCGATGGCGCGCCAGTCGACATCGTCCGGCAATGCGCCTTTCTTCGAGTGCCCGGTGACGAAACGGACCGACTGGGCACAATCGCGGTGGGTGAGCGACGTGTTGGTTCCCGCGGCCAGCGCGCTCGCGGCGGTGATGCCCGGAATGACAGAGACCGGAATGCCCGCTTCCTTCAAAGCGGCGATTTCCTCGCCGGAACGCCCAAAGATCGAGGGATCCCCTGATTTCAGCCGCACCACGCGCCGTCCCGCCCGCGCCAGATCGAGCATCATCCGGTTGATGTCCTCCTGCCGGCAACTCGTCCGCCCGCCGCGTTTTCCCACCAGCATGCGCCTGGCCTCGCGGCGCGCAAGCTCAAGGATTTCCGGCGAGACAAGGTCGTCGAACAGGATCACATCGGCCGATTGCAGCGCCCGCATGGCCTTGAGCGTCAGAAGCTCGGGATCACCCGGCCCGGCGCCGACAAGCGTAACGCTGCCGGTCCGGGGCGTCTTCGCGATCGTCTCCGCCGTTGCGAGAATGCGCTCCGCTGCGCCTTCATCGGGTCCGGACTGCCCGGCAAAGCTGAGGTCGGCGAAATGCTCCCAGAAGGCGCGGCGCGGGCCACCCGGTTTCAGCCTGGCGCCGACCAAATCGCGCAGAGAAGCGGCAAGGCCCGCCCATTCGGCAAGCGCCTTCGGCAGCAGCGTCTCGATCCGCCGCCGGATCGCCTGGCCCAGTATGGGCGCCGCGCCATCGGTGGAAATGCCGACCACGACCGGCGAACGGTTGACGATGGCGCCGAACTGGAAGCTGCAATGGGCCGGCTTGTCGATCACGTTGCAGGGCACGCCCTCGGCTTTCGCCCGCGCGGCGAAAGCTTCCGCTTCGTCCTCGCCGTCGCAGTCCGCCAGCGCCAGACCGGCCTCACGCCAATCCGCCGCCTGCCAGCCTCCGGCACGAACGCTGATCCTGCCGCCGGCCTCAAGCGCCAGCAATTCATCGCAGGCAGGCCCGCCACCAAGATACACCGTCACATCGGCGCCGGCGGCCGCCAGCAGCTCCGTCTTCCAGGCGGCGGCCTCGCTCGCGCCTGCGACCAATACCGGCCTGCCTTTCAGGCGGAAAAACAGCGGCAGGACGGCAAGTGCCTCCATGCGCGCGGGTGTTTTTGAGCCTCCGGCAGCCATGATCCGCCTCCCTATTCCGCCGCGAGCGGCAGGGCGGAAAGCGCGATCAACAGCCGGCCGTCCTCCACCCGCACCGGATAGGTCTGCACCTCGCCCTCGTCCACGCCGAGCGCCGCGCCGCTTTCCAGCGAAATCACGACATTATGCAGCGGGCAGGTTACCGCCTTTCCGTGCACCATGCCCTCGGACAACGGGCCGCCCTTGTGCGGGCAACGGTCGTCGATGGCGAAGACCTCGTCCTCGGCGGTGCGGAACACCGCGATCCGCCCGAAGGCCGTGTTCACGCAGCGCGCGCCGCGCTTCGGGATGTCCTCGATATGGCCGATGGCGATAAAGTCATTGCTCATGATGGGCTCCTCACTCCGCCGCTTCGTGATGCCCGACCACGGCCATCGGCTTGAATTCGTGCTTGTCCTTGCCGGAGACACGCTCGGACCACGGATCGACCTGGGCATATTTCTGGCTTTCGACGAAGCGGTCGAAATAGGCCTTGCGCTTTTCGGCATTGTCCATGATCTGGGCGCGGACCTCGTCATGGCCGATGCGCTTCGCCCATTTGTAGATGCGCTCCAGATAGCGGCCCTGTTCGCGATACATCTGGGTCAGCGCCACGATATGTTCGAGCGCCTCGTCCTCGGTCTTCACCATGCCGAGTACATCCGTGCCGCGGATTTCCAGACCGGCGGCTCCTGCGAAGTGGATCTCGAAGCCCGAATCGACGCAGATCACGCCGATATCCTTGCAGGTCGCCTCGGCGCAGTTGCGCGGACAACCGGAGACGGCGAGTTTCAGCTTGGCCGGCGTCCACGAGCCCCACATGAATTTCTCAAGCCGGATGCCGAGCCCGGTGGAATCCTGGGTGCCGAAACGGCACCAGTCATTGCCGACACAGGTTTTGACGGTGCGCAGCCCCTTGGCATAGGCCTGGCCCGAGACGAAGCCGGCCTTGCCGAGATCGGCCCAGACCGCCGGCAGGTCCTCCTTCTTGATGCCGAGCATGTCGATGCGCTGGCCGCCGGTGCATTTGACCGTCGGGATATCGAACTTGTCGACCACATCGGCGATCGCGCGCAGCTCCTTCGACGAGGTGACCCCGCCCCACATGCGCGGCACGACCGAATAGGTGCCGTCCTTCTGGATATTGGCGTGGACGCGCTCATTGATGAACCGCGACTGATAGTCGTCGGCATATTCGCCGGGCCAGTCGCAGACGAGGTAATAGTTCAGCGCCGGTCGGCATTTGGCGCAGCCGCAGGAGGTTTTCCATTCCAGTTCCTGCATCACGGCGGGAATGGTCTTCAGCCCCTTGGCGCGGATCAGCCGGCGGACATCGTCATGGCCGAGATCGGTGCAGCCGCAGACCGGCTGGACCGCGGCCGGATTATAGGCATCGCCCAGCGTCAGCGACAGCAACTGTTCAACGAGCCCGGTGCAGGTGCCGCACGAGGCCGACGCCTTGGTGTGGGCGCGCACATCATCGAGCGAGGTCAGGCCCTTGTCGGAGATCGCCGAGACGATCCTGCCCTTGCAGATGCCGTTGCAGCCGCAGATTTCCGCGTCATCGGGAAGTGCTGCCACGGCGGCCGCCGGATCGGCGGCACCGCCGCCCTGATAGGCCTGTCCGAAAATCAGCGTCTCGCGCATCTCCGACACGTCGGTCCCGCGCTTCAGCATGTCGAAATACCAGGCGCCGTCGGCGGTATCGCCGTAGAGCACGGCGCCGATCACGCGGTTGTCCTGCAGGATGACGCGTTTGTAGATGCCGCGCGTGGCATCGCGCAACACCACTTCCTCGCGGTCCGGCCCCTCGGCGAAATCGCCGGCGGAGAACAGCTTGATGCCGGTGACTTTCAGCTTGGTGTTGACGTGGGAGCCCTTGTATTCGGCAGAGCCGCCGGCAAGCCGGTCGGCGAGTGCGGCGGCACTTTCGTAAAGTGGGGCGACCAGCCCGTAGCAGGTGCCGCGATGCTCGGCGCATTCGCCGAGCGCGAAGATTGCAGGATCAGAGGTCGCCATGCCGTCATCGACCACGATGCCGCGATTGGTCAGAAGTCCCGCATCCTTCGCAAGCCCCGCCGCCGGACGGATGCCGACCGCCATCACCACCATATCGGCTGAAATGATGCGGCCATCCTCAAGCTCGACGCCCTCGACCCTGTCCTCGCCGAGAATGCGTTTCGTGTTCGCCTTGGTGATGACCTCGATGCCGCGATCATCCAGCGCCTTTTCCAGCAGGTAGGCAGCGGCCGGATCGAGCTGCCGCTCCATGATCGTGTCCATCAGATGCAGCACGGTGACGCTCATGCCGCGCTGCTTCAGCCCATAGGCCGCTTCGAGCCCCAGAAGCCCGCCGCCGATGACGACCGCATGGCCCTGCCCCTCTGCAATCTTCAGCATATTGCCGACATCGTCGAGATCGCGATAGGCGAGCACGCCCGGAAGATCGTGACCGGGGACGGGAATGATGAAGGGCGCGGAGCCGGTCGCGATCACCAGCCGGTCATAGGACGCGGTGATGCCGTTTTCGGCGGTGACTGTCTTGGCTTCCCGGTCGATCTTCGAAACCTTCGCACCGCGATGCAGCGTCACGCCATGCGCTTCATACCAGTCATCGCCATGGATGATGATATCCTCATAGGTCTTTTCGCCCGAGAGCACGGGCGACAGCATGATGCGGTCGTAGTTCACCCGTGGTTCGGCGTTGAAGATGGTGACCTCATAGAGGCCGGGCGCGCGCTCGAACAGGTCTTCGAGCATCCGCCCGGGCGCCATGCCGTTTCCGATGATGACGAGTTTCTGGGCCATGGTGTCTACTCCGCAGCAGCGTGTTTCGTGAGGGTCTGCCGGCTGATGCGCCGATCGCGCTTTTCCCGGATCGCGGCCAGTTGCGCTTCGGCGGGAGATGCCCCACCCTCATAGGCCTCCAGAAATTCCAGCAGTTCTTCGCGGTAGGCGTAGTAATCGGGGTGATCGAGCAGGACTTTTCGCGAGCGCGGACGCGGCAGGTCGACCTCCATGATGTTGCCGATCGTCGCATTCGGCCCGTTCGACATCATCACCACCCGGTCGGCGAGCAGGATCGCCTCGTCCACATCATGGGTCACGCAGATCGCGGTCACCTTGGTGCGCGACCACACCTCCATCAGCACTTCCTGCAATTCCCAGCGCGTCAGGCTGTCGAGCATGCCGAAGGGTTCATCGAGCAGCAGCAGTTTCGGCGAAAGCGCGAAGGCGCGGGCAATGCCGACGCGCTGCTTCATGCCGTTCGACATGTCGGCCGCCGGCCGGTTCATGGCATCGCCGAGGCCGACGCGCTCGAGGTAATATTCGACCACATCCCTGCGCTCGCGCGGGCTTGCCCTGGGATAGACCCGGTCAACGCCGAGGGCGACGTTCTCGCGGGCCGTCAGCCACGGCATCAGCGAGGGGGCCTGAAACACCACGGCGCGATCCGGACCCGCGCCGGAAATCTCGCGCCCGTCGAGGATCACGCCCCCGGCATTGATCGGGTTCAACCCCGCCGCCATCGACAGCACCGTCGATTTCCCGCAGCCCGAATGGCCGATGATCGAAACGAACTCGCCCTTCTTCATCTTCAGGTCGAAGCCGTCGACGACCGTCAGCGGCCCCTTCGGCGTCGGATAGATCTTGGTGACGTTCGAAAACTCGACATAGCCGTTCTCGATCGCCGACCGCGACTTCTGCCTGTAGGCCGCGGGCAGCGGTTTCGAGGTCGATCTGATCGAGATCGGAACGACATTCGGAAGCGCGTCGACACGAGCGGCTTCCGGCTTCGCGCCGAGGCCCGCATCCATCAGATATTCGGTGATCGCGGAGCGAAGCCGGATGAACTCCAGGTCCGAATTCATCGCGGCGCGCTCGCGCGGGCGCTGGATCCGCACGTCGAAGGACGGGCCGAAGGTGGCCTTGGGGCCTGGCGTCAGCGGCACGATCCGGTCTGCCAGAAGCAGGGCCTCGTCGACATCATTGGTGACCAGGACGATGGTTTTCTTCTCTTTCTGCGAGATATCGGCGAGCTCGTCCTGAAGCTTGGCGCGGGTCAGCGCATCGAGCGCGGACAACGGCTCGTCGAGCAGCAGCAGGTCCGGCTGCATGGCGAGCGCACGGGCAACCGAGACGCGCTGGCGCATGCCGCCGGAAAGCTCCGCCGGCCTGCGGTCGCGCGCATGGCTGAGCCCAACCATGGCGACATAGGCGTTCACCAGCGCTGCCCGCTCCCTTGCCGGCTTGTCCCGATGCACGGCGTCAACGGCAAGCCGCACATTGGCCTCCACCGAAAGCCATGGCATCAACGCGTAGTTCTGGAACACGATGCCGCGCTTCGGCGACGGCCCCTCGATCGCCTCGCCGCGAAACAGGATTTCGCCGCTGTCCGGTTTTTCGAGGCCGGCGAGCATCGACATCAGCGTCGTCTTGCCCGCGCCGGAAAAGCCGAGGATCGCGATGAATTCGCCTTCGCGGACATCGAGCGAGATGTCGGCGAGGACATCATGCCGTTTCGCGCCCTCGCCGAAGCCCTTGTTGACGTCTTTCAACTGAAGAATGGTAGACATCATGCTCTCCTCACCGGTTTGCCGAATAGGTGAAGGCCGTCTGCAGCGCGAACATCACCCGGTCGAGGAAGAAGCCGATCAGGCCGATGGTGATCACCGCGACGATGATGCGGGCGAGCGAATCCGACGAACCGTTCTGGAACTCGTCCCAGACGAATTTGCCGAGGCCGGGGTTCTGCGCCAGCATCTCGGCTGCGATCAGCACCATCCAGCCGACGCCGAGCGAAAGCCGCATGCCGGTGAAGATCAGCGGCAGCGCGGACGGCAGCACCAGTTTGCGGATCGTGGTCCAGGTGGAAAGCTGCAGCACCTTGCCGACATTGACGAGATCGCGGTCGATCGAGGCGACGCCGAGCGCCGTGTTGATGATCGTCGGCCAGATTGAACAGAGCGTGACCGTGATGGCCGAAATCACCATCGATTTGGGAAGAAAGTCGTTCTGGCTTTCATAAAGTGCCGCGACCACCATGGTCACGATCGGCAGCCAGGCCAGCGGCGAAACCGGCTTGAAAAGCTGGATCAGCGGGTTGATCGCCCCCTCGAAGGTCTTCGAAAGCCCACAGGCGATGCCGACGGGGACGGCGATGATCGTGCCGATGAAAAAGCCGAGCGCGACCGTCAGCAGCGAAGTCAGGATCTGGTCGAAATAGGTGGGCTTGCCGGTATAGGGCCGCACCTTCACGCGGTCGGCATAGCCCTCGGCGATCAGCGCCTGATTGCGCTCGTCCTGACGCTCATAGAAAGCCTCTGCCTTCTGCCGCTCGGCGAAGTGATCGTTCATCAGGACCCCGGCCTGCTGGAAGACCGCCGCCGGGCCGGGGATCGCGCCGAGCGAGGTGTGGACCTTCGGCGCCAGGAACGCCCAGGCCGCCAGAAACGCCAGGATGCCGATCAGGGGCACCAGCAGCATCTGCTTCAGGTCCGCCCATTGTTCTGACGGGGTATCGCCGGCGACCAGCTTCGAAAGCGGCACGAGGAAACCGAGGCCGAAGGGCGCGAGCACCTTGCCCGCCCGGTTGATCCGGGCGATGCGCCGTTCACGCCGCACCGCAATCTCGGGATCGATCATGTCTGTCGCGATCGTCATGATGTCTCTACCTTCCGATATGTCCAGATTTCAGCAGCGCTCAGCGACCGGCAATCTTGTTGCCGTCGACGATCTCGTTCCCCTTCAGGCCGATCGGGAAGCTTTCGAGATAGGCGTTCGGTTGGCGCCCGTCATAGGTCACGCCGTCGATGAACTCGCTGGTGGCGGGCTTGTAGCCGTCGGTGTCGAACGGGAAGTCGGCTTCCGTGGCATGGCCCTCCTCGATCAGCAGCCGGGCGGCCTCCAGATAGACATCCGGACGGTAGACCTCGCTTGCGACCTCGGCATACCAGCCGTCATCCTTCGGCTCGGCGATCTGGCCCCAGCGGCGCATCTGGGTGAGGTACCAGACGGCGTCGGAATAATAGGGATAGGTGGCGAAGTGGCGGAAGAAGACGTTGAAATCCGCCGCCGGGCGCTTGTCGCCCTTTTCATATTCGAAGGTGCCGGTCATCGAATTGGCGATCACCTCGGCATCCGCGCCGACATATTCCGGCCGCGACAGGATCTCGACGGCCTCCTCGCGATTGGCGTTGTCGTTTTCGTCGAGCCAGATGGCGGCGCGGATCAGCGCCTTGGTCAGGCCGAGCGTCGTCTGCGGATATTTCTCGGTGAATTCCTTCGTCAGCCCGAACACCTTTTCCGGATTGTTCTTCCAGATGTCGTAATCGGTGACGACCGGCACGCCGATGCCCTTGAACACCGCGGCCTGGTTCCACGGCTCGCCGACGCAGTAACCGTCGATCGTTCCGGCCTCCATCGTCGCCGGCATCTGCGGCGGCGGGGTGACGGACAGAAGCGCGTCGGCCTGGATCTGGCCGGAAACGTCGCTCGGCGAATAATAGCCCGGATTGATTCCGCCGGCCGCCAGCCAGTAGCGCAGCTCGTAATTATGCGTGGAAACCGGGAAGACCATGCCCATCTTGAACGACTTGCCCTCGGCGCCGTAGGCCTCGATCACCGGCTTCAGCGCATCGGCCCTGATCGGGTGCTCCGGCCTGCCGTCCGCGCCGACGGGAATGTTTTCCTTCATCTGGTCCCAGACCGCGTTCGAAACGGTAATGGCATTGCCGTTCAGATCCATCGAGAACGGGGTGACTATATCCGCCTTGGTGCCGTAACCGATGGTCGCCGCCAAGGGCTGGCCGGCCAGCATGTGGGCGCCATCGAGCTCCCCGGTGATCACCCGGTCGAGCAGCACCTTCCAGTTCGCCTGCGCTTCCAGCGTGACATAAAGGCCTTCATCCTCGAAGAAGTGCATTTCCTTGGCGATCGCCAGCGGCGCCATATCGGTCAGCTTGATGAAACCGATGGTCAGTTCATCCTTCTCCGGAAACAGCATTTCGGCATGGGCGCTCGCACCCGCAAAAGCGAGCGAACAGAGCATGGTGGCAGTGCTAAGGAAATGGCGCATGGCGTCCTCCAGGTGGATCGGGAATATCGGAAAAACGAAAAAAGCCGCCTAACGGTCCTCGGGCCAGTTCTGGCTCGAATGCGTTGGCGGCGTTGCCTGATGCCCTCCATTGGGCACCGAATTCTTGGGTATTATGGAAACACAGAAAGTCGCCGCATACAAGCGACTCCCCGGATTTTTTGCATAAAAAATACGTCTATTACAAAAACGATCAAATATTAGGCAAATGCCCGCACCAAGAGCATCAAAAAACGTGCAATCAGGTGCCGGATTTCTGCCGGGCGATATAGGCGTCGACCTGATCGGGATCGAAGGTCCGGCCATCGAAGAAACCGTCCGGGCCGAGGATAAGACCGCCGGCGCTGGCGCCGACGGGAGTCGGCGCCTTCAGCGCGCCCTCCACCTTGAGGCTGGCGCCCGGCAGCGGCGTGTGCAGCGGCTGTAGCGCCTTGCGGTAGATATCCGGCCGGTAGCTCATCTTCGCGATCTCGGCATTGTCAGTGGAGTGATCGCAAAGCCCCCAGCGCACGATCTGGCTGTAGAACCACAGCGCATGGCTCTGCCAGGGAAAGGTTGCCGCCTTGTCGGAGGTCAGGAAGAAATCCTCGACCGTCCGTTCCGCCGTATCGCTGATCGCCACCCGGCCGGAAAGCAGCGGCTGCAGCACGGCGCGATCGACATTGAGGTGATGCGGCTCGGACAGGATCGCGGCCAGCTCCGCGTGGTTCTCCGGCATCGCCGCCCATCGCGATGCACGATAGAGGCTGCGCAGAAGGGCCGCGACTAGGTCTTCATGGGCGTCGACGAAATCGGCGGGAAGCGCCAGCACTTTTTCCGGGCTGGAGCGCCAGATCTTGGCCTTGACGGTGATGATCCGCCCGACGCCCCGCCGGGCCGCCGTCGTGTTCCACGGCTCGCCCGCGCAATAGCCGTCGATCCGACCGGCCTCGACCGCATCCGGCATGAAGGGCGGCGGCAGCACGACGATCTCGATATCCCGGTCGGGATCGATGCCATTGGCGGCAAGCCAGTAGCGCAATTCGAGATTATGCCCGGAAAATACATAGACGACGCCGAACCTGAGGCGCGGCAGGCCCTTGGCCTTGCGCGCATCGACCACGCGTTTCAGCGCAGCACCGGCTCTTGCCGGATCGAGGTCGTGCTCGTCTCCCTCCGCATCCATCGCCCGGCCAAGGGCGACGGAGACCGTCACCGCATTGCCGCCAAGGCCAAGGGCGATCGGGGCCACCAGCTTCGAGGACAGCGGAAACAGGCCGAGATTGGCCGCGATCGGCATCGGCGCGAGGATATGGGCGGCCTGAAGATTGCCGACCGCCAGCCGGTCGCGGATCGCGCTCCAGGAGGTCTCGCGCGTCAGCCGCACATTCAGCCCCTCCTCGACGAAGAAGCCCCGGGCCTCGGCCGCCAGCACGATGGCGCTGTCGAGAAGCGGCACAAATCCGATTGAAAGGTCCTGCATCTCTATCTCTCCAGCATCTCGAACGTCATGATCAGGCTTTGCGCCACGTCGACAATCTTGCGGTTCTGGTCCATTGCCGTGCGCCTGAGCAGCGCGTAGGCCGTTTCCTCGTCCATGCCGCGCGATTTCATCAGCATTGCCTTGGCACGGTCGACCACCTTGCGGTTTTCGAGCTGGCTTTTCGCCGCCTCCAGCTCCTGCGCCATGCGCGAAAACGCGTTGAACCGCGAGATCGCCATATCGAGGATCGGCTTCACCCGCTCCTGTTTCAGCCCGTCGACCACATAGGCGGAAACCCCGGCATCGACGGCGGCATGGATCATGTCGGTATCGGAACGGTCGACGAACATGGCGATCGGCTTCTTCACCGACCGCGACAGCACGAACAGGCTTTCCAGCATATCGCGATTGGGGTTTTCGAGATCGATCACGATCACGTCGGGCGAAAGACGCTCGATCGTCCGCGCGACGCCGACCAGCTCCTCGACAACGGTCACATTATCGTGGCCGGCCTTGAGCAGGCCTTCCTTGATAATGGCCGCGCGGATCGCATTTTCATCGATGACAAGGATCGCCAGATCGCTGGTTTTCATGAGTAAGGCAGGACCTTCCACAACAAACGTCAGTAGACGTCACGCATATAGCGCTTTTCCTTCACGAGCGACTTAACGTAACCCTCGGCCCCCTCGCGCGAAAGCCCGCCATGGCGTTCCGCGATAGTTTTCAGCGCCGCGTCAACATCCTTCGCCATGCGGCTGGCGTCGCCGCAGACGTAGAAATGCGCGCCGTCCTGAAGCCATTGCCAGAGCGTGCGCCCCTGTTCGGCCATGCGGTCCTGCACATAGATCTTCTCCGTCTGGTCGCGCGAAAAGGCGGTATCGAACCGGCTCAGAAGGCCATTCTTCTGCCAGCGCTCCATCTCGTCGCGATAGTAGAACCCGCTTTTACGGCTTTGCTCGCCGAAGAACAGCCAGTTCGGGCCCGTCGCCCCTTCTGCCTCGCGATCCTGCAAGAATGCCCGGAACGGCGCAATGCCCGTGCCCGGCCCGATCATGATCGCTGGAGCCGCAAGATCTGCGGGCGGGCGGAAATGGGCCTGCTTCTTCACCGAGATCGTGACCGGCGCGGCACCGGCCCTGTCCGCGAGGAAGGAGGACGCGACGCCCTTGCGGCTGCGGCCGTGGCGGGCATGGCGCAGCACCGAGACCGTCAGGTGGATTTCATCCGGCTTCACCTTGGGGCTCGAGGCGATCGAATAAAGCCGCGGCTTCAGCTTCTTCAGATGCGCGCAGAATTCCTGCCCGTCCGCGGGCTTTGGCGCCGTGGCGAGAATATCGGCGACCTGCCGCCCCCAGAGCCAGTCGGCAAGCGCGGTCCGGTCGGCCTTGCCCACAAGCGCCCTCAGTGCCCCGTCGCCGCTATACCCCGCCCACCACTGCAAAAAATCATGCGTCGGCTGGGCGATCTCGAAATGGTCGCGCAGGGCCTCGCCAATGCCGATATCATGCCCGTTCAGGCCGGAAATGGGCGTATCGGCCGGCAATTGCAGATAGCCGAGGATTTCATCGACCAGTTCCGGACAGTTGCGCGGCATGATGGAGAGCGCATCGCCCGCCTCATAGGCAACCGGCTCCTCGATCCGGAACCCGAACTGACGAACCTCCTTGGCGCTGTCCTTCCCGCTCAAAAGCCGGTTGACGCTGAGCGTGGCCGGCACGCCGTTCCTGCGTTCCGGCGACCGTGCCTCCACGGCTTTCGTCGGCGTGGCGGGCCTGCCCGTCCCGGACAGGACCGAGACTGCCGCCGCCACCGCGTCCCCCTCCTCGCCCGCATCCAGCGTGCGACACGGGGCCAGGCGTTTGGCGCCGAGATGTTCAAGCCGTGCGTCGAGCTTCCGGCCGAAGCCGCAGAACTGGTCGTAGCAACTGTCGCCGAGCGCGATCACGGCATAGGACAGCCCCTCGAGCCGTCCCGCCGTTGACAAGGCGGACCAGAAGCCGGCCGCGTGATCGGGCGGGTCGCCATCGCCGAATGTACTGACGACGAAAATCGCCGGGCTTGCGGCCTCATCAAGTGCAGCCAGTCCGACTTCGTCAAGCGCCCGCAGCGCGGACCGATATCCCGCCTCGCCAAGCGCCGCGCACACATCAGAGGCGACCATTTCCGCCGTGCCGGTTTGCGACGCGTAGAAGACGGAGAGCTGCTGGCCTGTCTGGCGCTCCGTCATCGCCTTTTCCACGGCCGCAGGCGTTTGCGCCCTCCCCTTGACGCGCTGAAGCCTGATGGCGGTCACCTTGAATTCCGGCTGGAGCGAAATGGGATCGACGGCATCGCCGGTCACGGCATTGACCGCCAGTTGCTCGCCGAAAACATCGTTCCAGTGGAACGGCGCGAACAGCACGCCCGGCGATACCCTGTCGGTGATCAGCGCCGGCAGCACCGCCTCGCCGTGGCGCGAGGTCAGCGAGATCCGGTCACTTTCGCCAATCTTCAACGCAGCCGCATCGTCCGGGTTGATCTCGACGAAGGGCGATGGATTGAGCTTGTTCAGCCGGGCGACACGGCCGGTCTTGGTCATCGTGTGCCACTGGTGCTGAAGCCGGCCGGTATTGAGGATGAAGGGATAGTTATCGTCCGGCATCTCCGCCGGCCCGGCATGGGGGCGCGGCCAGAACCGCGCCCGGCCGCTCTCGGTCGCGAACCTGAACCCTCCGTCAGGCTCGCGATAGCGGACCGGATTGCGCGCGGTTGCGCTGGCCCCGAAGGCCGGCCACTGCATGCTGCCTTCTCTCAGGCGCGAATGCGAGACGCCGGAAATGTCATAGCCCGTCGCGGCATTGGAGAACTGCCGGATCTCCTCGAACACCGCTTCGGCGCTTTCATAGGTGAAGGCATGTTCATAGCCCATCGCGCAGGCCACTTTCGCGATGATCTGCCAGTCCGGCAGGGCCTCGCCCGGCGCCTTCGCCGCCGCCGATGCGAGCGCCATGTTGCGCTCGGAATTGACCATGACGCCGTCTGCCTCGAACGACACCGCCGCCGGCAGGAGGATATCGGCATAGGGCGTGGTTTCGGTCTCGGCATAGGCATCCTGGACCACGACGAATTCCGCCCGTTCAAGTGCTGCCGTCACGGTCTTGCGGTTGGCGACGCTTGCCACCGGATTGGTGCAGATGATCCAGGCGGCCCTGATCGCCCCGTCCTTCATCGCGTCGAACATGGCGATGGTGCCGGCTCCTTCCTCGGCGCGGATCGTACCCGGCGCAAGGTCCCAGCGCTCTTCGCAGAAGCGCCGGTCGCCCTCGACAAGCGCCGAGCGCTGGCCCGGCAGGCCGGGGCCCATATAGCCCATCTCCCGCCCGCCCATGGCATTCGGTTGCCCGGTCAGAGAAAACGGGCCGCTGCCGGGACGACAGACCTTTCCAGTCGCCAGATGCAGGTTGCAGATCGCATTGGTGTTGAACGTGCCCTGCACCGACTGGTTCAGCCCCATGGTCCAGAGCGTCATGAATTCGCCGGCTGCGAGCACCATATCCGCCATGGCGTTGATATCTTCGACTTCGAGGCCGGCGATGGCCGCGACCCGTTCCGGCGGATAATCCGCGAGAAAGTCCGGCATCCCGGCCCAGCCTTCGGTGTGGGCCTCGATAAAATCGCGGTCGATGCCATCCGCTTCGACAATCAGGTGGAGAAGGCCATTGAGAAGCGCGAGATCGGTTCCGGGTTTCGGCGCAAGGTGAAGGTCGGCCTTCTCGGCGGTCGCGGTCCGGCGCGGATCGACGACGACAAGCTTCGCGCCCTCTCTCACCCGGTCCATCATCCTCAGGAACAGGATCGGGTGACAGTCGGCCATGTTCGATCCGATGACGAGAAAGAGATCGGCCTTCTCGATGTCGTCGTAGGACCCCGGCGGCGCATCCGCCCCAAGCGACAGCTTGTAGCCGGAGCCGGCGCTCGCCATGCACAGCCGCGAATTGGATTCGATATGGCGGGTGCGCAGAAACCCCTTGGCGAGCTTGTTGGCGAGATACTGCGCCTCCATCGACATCTGGCCGGAAACATAAAGCGCAACCGCGTCCGGCCCGTGGCGATCGGCAATGGCGCGCAGGCGCCTGGCGGTCTCGACGATCGCCGCATCGGCGGAGGCGGCCTCCGGCCCAACGCCCCCTTCCAGCCGGACAAGCGCGGTTTCGAGACGGCCGGGAGCGGCGATCGCCTCATGGGCGGTCTTGCCTTTGGTGCAGAGCCGCCCGCGATTGGCCGGATGGTCCTTGTCGCCTGACAGCCTGACGATCCGCCCGTCCTCGACATCGAGCACAACGCCGCAGCCGACGCCGCAATAGGGACACACGCTTTTGACAGTCTCTACGCCCATCGCCGCCCCCGACCGTTCTGGTGGCTGCGGATAAGGGGTGAGCGGAGATGACAAGCAGAATTGATGACCCGCAGGGGTGACATCGGCTTTCCTCGCTGTCTAAAATGAAAACAAAAAAGCCGCGGCATCCGTCGAAGCGCTTCCCTTCAAGGAAACGATTCTCAGATCCGCAGCTTTGCGATGGAATGCCCGCCATTGGACATCGATAGGTCAACGATAGTCCGACACGCGCCGACTTTCAAGCCGCAGCCGACCAAATTGCGGGCGGCGACCCGAAACAACAGGAGGAGGGAACTGCATCATGCCGGTGAAGATCAAACGGATCTATGACCAGCCCGACGCCTCCGACGGCCTTCGGGTTCTCGTCGATCGCCTCTGGCCGCGCGGCCTCACGAAGGACAAGGCCGCTGTCGATCTCTGGGCAAAGGAGATCGCGCCCACCAGCGAATTGCGCCGGTGGTTCGCCCATCAGGAAGACCGCTGGGAAGCATTTGAGCGCCGCTATAGCGACGAACTGGCGGTAAATGCCGCGCTGGACGACCTGTGCGCGCGCAGCCGGAAAGAAACCGTGACGCTGCTCTATGGCGCCCGCGACAGAGATCGCAACCACGCCCATGTCCTGGCTGCCGTCATCGCGGAAAGGCTCAGTCCCGCTCCGGACGATGCGACGGAGGATTGTGACGATGGTCCGATGGAAGTGTCATCGCCGCCCTGCTTCCTGCATGAGCTGGATCCGGCATGGCAGGGAGCCCCGGATAACGAGCCGGCTGATCGCGGCGCATCCGGCGGGCGTTCATGCCGAAAGCCTGCCGGTGACGGTTCCGGATAGGGCTCTCAGACGGAGCGCCCGCCGGATGGGACGATGCTGAACTCGTCGTCCTCGATCATGCCGTCGCCACGCACGGTCAGGCGCCAGCGGCGATTGCCGATCCGGAACGACAGACGCCAGCGTCCTTCGTCATCGCCGTCGCCCTTTTCCACCGAGGACCGCACCTGCCCGCGCGCGGTCATGGCATGCAGCGCGTCGACGCTGAGGCCGAAGCGGCGGGCGAGCCTCTCCGCGCCGATCTCGAACTCGCCGTCCTCGTTGCGTTCGATGAAAAGACTGGTCTGATCGGCGGTCATGCCCCCTCCCCGTTTCCTGGCCGGCCGGACGGCAAGGCAAGATCGGCATGCCCAATCGGGCACAGCCCGGTCGTATCCTCGCCGCGATGAAAGCCGATGGCCAGGCGGAAGGAATGGGCAATGCGCAGGGCCCTGTCGAGAAACAGCGCGGCCACGTCTTTCGGGCAGGTGGCCTCCACCGTCTCGGCAAAGAGCTGCAGCCAGCGGTGAAAATGCCGCTTTTCGATTTCGGGGATCGCAAGATGCGGCGGCAGAGGCCGCCCCTGATACCGCGAAGTGCGCAGCAGCGTCGCGGACCAGAAATCGCACATCCGCTGAAGGTGGCGCGGCCAGTCATCGGCGGCGATCCGGCTGCTGAACACCGGCCCCAGCAGCGCATCCTCGCGGATCCGGTCATAAAAGCCATGCACCACGGCCCGGATCATCGCCTCGTCCAGAACATCGGGAAGCGGCTTGCCGTCAATGATCACCATGCGGGCGGGTGCGGAACGACCTTTCATTGTCTTGGAACCTCTTTGTGTTGAATTTGCGGGGTTTCAGGCCGGGGTTTCAGGCCGGGGGGCGATGCGCCTTGATCCTTGCGGAGTCCGTCTCGATCCGGCCGGCGCCGATCAGGTCGAGACAATAGGGGATCGCCGGAAAGACCGCGTTCAGGCAAAGCCGTATCGAAGCGGGCCGGCCCGGCAGGTTGACGATCAGGCTGCGTCCGCGCACGCCGGCTGTCTGCCGCGAAAGGATCGCCGTCGGCGCCTGTTCCAGGCTGACGCGCCGCATCAGTTCGCCGAAGCCCGGCAATTCCTTTTCCAGCACGGACTGCATCGCCTCCGGCGTCTGATCCCTCGGCGCCGGTCCCGTGCCGCCGGTCGTCAGGATGAGATCGGCGTGAACATTGTCGCACAAATCCACCAGCGCGCCAGCCACCGAGGCTGTCCCGTCGGGGATGATTTTCCGGCGCAGATCATAAGGCGAGGTCACGGTTTCCTTCAACCACCCTTCGATCATGGCGCCGCTCAGGTCCTCGTATTCGCCCCGGCTGGCGCGGTCGGAAACGGTCAGTGCGACAATCAGCATCTCATCCTCCAAGCACCGACATCGTCCGTGCGATGCCATTGACGTGGTCGTTCGTAATCGAAAATGCATGCCCCTCGGGTTTTGTCGCCACCGCGCGCGATGAAGATGCGGGAAAGCCGATAAAGCTCCTCGAGATCGAGGATGTCGCGGCGCGGCAGAAACGTCATGTTCTCCGACATGCAGTAGGTACAGCGCAGGTCGCAACGATCCGTCACCGAAAGCCGTAGATAGGTCGCCCTCCGGCCGAAACCGTCGACGAGCGGGCGCGTCACGGTCTCCCTTATCGCGCGTTCATGCCGCATTCTCATCCCTTTCTGCCCGACCGATGACCGTGAGGCTCCAGTCGAGGACCGCGTCGATCTCGGCCGGCAAGGGCTGCGACAGTTCGCCTGCAAAGGCGTACCAGTCATCGAGATAGGCCTCCTTCACCGAAGTCAGCATCGGCACGCCCGCCAGGAACGCGGCCTCGAAGACCGACCTGAGACCGCCGCCCCCTGCCTCGGCCTTGCCGAAACGGCTGAGGAGGACGATGTCCGGCCGTGTCCGGAGCCGGCCCTCGGCGAAGACGGCCACCTCGGAGAGTACGCTGAAATCCAGCCTGCAGCCGCGCGCATTCGGGCCGAGCGCCTGCATGATCTGCCAGCTTCTGCCGGTGGCGATGTCCTGAACATCAACCGCTCCGCAGCACTGACCCTCGTCCTTTTGGGCATGCTGGAGGAGACCTTCGACCCGAAGTCCATGCGCGACGAGCCGGCGTGAAACCTCCCTGAACACCCGGTCCGCGGCATCGTCCTGCCGGAAGGGGATGAAGGCGAGCGGCCTGCCGAAATCGCCATATCCTTGCGGTGCGTTTTCCATCCTTCTGTCCTTACTGGACCAGCGGCCCATCAGCGCCGGCGATCTCGATGCCTTCGATGGTCGCATCCGCCGCCAGGACGGCGATGAACTGCGCAACAGCCTTTGACCATGATGAGGCCTCAAGCCAGGCGGCAATGCGAGGCCTGACCGCCTCGAACGGCAGTTGCTCCCCGTCGATCCGTCGATCCATGCGGATAATGTGGAAGCCGTAGCGGGTTTCAACGGGTGAACCGACCACCTCGCCTTCAGGCAGCCGCATCAGCACCGCCTCGAATTCCGGGACGGTGCTGCCCGGCGAAAGCTGACCGAGATTGCCGCCATGTTCCGCCGAAGGACAGGCCGAACGCGCGCGCGCCAGTTCGCCGAAGCCAACCGCGCCGGCTTCAAGGCCCGAGATCATCTGTTCGGCTTCAGCGCGTGCCTGCCGCCGGGCCGCTTCGTCGGCCGGGTTTGCGGCAAGCAGGATATGGCTGGCCTCGAAAATCGGCTCCGAGCGGAAACGGCTCCGGTTGTTCTCATAAAACCGGCGGCATTCGACCTCATCGGCCGAGGGCGCATCGACCGCCATCTCGATCAGCGCCCGGATCTGCGCATCCTCGGCGGTTTCGTTTCTGCCGTCGGCGGTCCTTTCCGGCGCGCCGGTCACCTGCTGCTCGGCTGCCTTCTGCAGCAGAAGCTCGCGGATGACGAGCGCTTCGGCGGCGGCCTTCAGGGCTGCTCCGGGATTATCGGCCGGGTGGTTCTGGGCCTCGGCCAGGATGGCGCTTTCGGCGATCGCAACCCCGTTGACGGAGATTTCGGAAAACACCGGCCGCGCCTTGGGCGGTATCTTCGTGTCGACGGCCTGATAGCCGCTGCCGGGCTCGGATCCAGCGCCGGACGTCTTCGGCTGTGATGGTGTGAAAAGGTTTACCATTGTCCGTCACTCCGCCGGTTTGCCGTTGATGCGTGATCCGTCGCCCTTCTGGCGGGCGACCTGATAGCCGGGTCGCCAGATGTAGCGCACCGGAACGCTCAGCATGTGCACCAGCCGGGTGAAGGGGAACAGCAGCAATATGGTGAGGCCGAGGAAGATATGCGCCTTGAATATCCACGCGGCATCGGCGACGTAGGACGATGCCGCGAAGTTGAAGGTGAATATCCCCTGCGCCCAGCTCATGAATTTCACCATTTCATGGCCGTCGAGATGATAGAGCGACACCGGGATCGTACCAAGGCCGAGCAGCAGTTGCAGCCAGAGCAGGATGATGATCATCGTGTCGCTGAAAGTCGACGATGCGCGCACGCGCGCGTCGAACAGGCGGCGATGGACCAGCAGGCTGGCGCCGGCAATGCCCATCACCCCGGCAATGCCGCCGGCGACAACGGCCAGCAACTGCTTGGCCCCGTGCCCGATGCCGAGCGTGTCGAAGACCCAGATCGGCGTCAAAAGCCCGACGACGTGGCCGGCGAAAATCACCAGCACGCCGACGTGAAACAGCACAGAGCCCCAGATAAGCTGCTTTCTGCGCAGCAACTGGCTGGAGCCCGAGCGCCACGAATACGGGTCGCGGTCATAGCGGATGACCGAACCGAGGATCAGCACCGTGAGCGCGATATAGGGATAGATGCCGAAAACCAGAGTGTTGAGATAGGCTGACATGGGCTGTCTCCTAGTTCGAAACGGAACCGGCAGCATCGCCGGGTTGGCGCTCTGCCGCGCGCATGCGGGTTCTGAGCCGGTCCGGGCCACAGGCGCCCTCGCCGGCATTGCCGCCGAATGTCACCACCTCTTCTTCCCAGATGCGGTCAAGTGCGGCCAGGTCGTCGGGATTGTCTTCGGGGGCGGCCATCAGCTCCTTCAGGAGCTTCTGATCGGCCTCAGTCGATGACAACAGCGACAGTGCGGTAAACGCCGCGGCATAGACGGAGTCGCGCTTCTTCAACCGTTCCCCGATGGCCTCGGTGATATGCGCGGTCTGGCCGAGAAGTTCGTCGGCCTCCGCCTTCGGGCGGGTCGACAGAAACTCCAGAAACAGCGGCAGATAGTCCGGCAGTTCCTTGGCGTCGATCTCGAAGCCGCCCGCTTCGTAAAGCGCCATCAGATCAACCATGGCCTGGCCGCGATCCCGGCTTTCGCCGTGGACATGCTCGAACAGATGCAGCGACAGCGAGCGGGTGCGGTCGAAGAGATAGACGTAGCGCTCCTGGACCTCGTAGAGATTACGCCCGGTCAGATCGTCGATCAGCCTGCCCAGAGCGACGGCGACGGCTTCGGGAACAGCGGAGGGCGCCAGCGCTGCCTTCAGTTCCGGCAACTCATCCAGCAGCTCCTTCTCCGGATAGGAAAGCAGCAGCGAGGTGATTTTCAGGGCGATGTTCATCAGACCTGCTCCTTGAAGATATCGGTTGGCGTCTGCACCACCTTGCGGCGTCCGGCGCCGAAGAGTTCCGTCTCGGAATTGCCGCCGGAACAGCCATTGCCGAACGAGAAACCGCAGGAACCGCGCACATCATAGGCGTCCTCGGAAATCTCGCGGTGCGTGGTCGGGATCACGAACCGGTCCTCGTAATTGGCGATCGCCATTATGTGATACATGTCCTCGATCATCGCGCCCGTCAGGCCAACGCGTTCGGCAATGGCGGTGTCGATGATGCCGTCAACTGTTTTCGAGCGCATATAGGCGCGCATGGCGAGCATGCGTTCGAGCGCTGAGACCACCGGCTCTTCCTTGCCGGCCGTCAGCAGATTGGCGAGGTAGCGAACCGGAATGCGCAGCGACTTCACATCCGGCATCGCGCCGTCGAGGCTGAGTTTTCCTGCTTCTGCGGCTGACTGAACCGGCGAAAGCGGCGGGATATACCAGACCATCGGCAGGGTGCGGTATTCCGGATGCAGCGGAAACGCGACCTTCCAGTCGATCGCCATCTTGTAAACCGGAGATTTTCGGGCCGCTTTCAGCCAATCCTCGGAAATGCCGTCCTTGCGGGCCTGTTCGATGACGGCCGGGTCATTCGGATCGAGGAAGACCTTCAGCTGCTCTTCGTAGAGATCCTGCTCATTCGCCGTCGAGGCGGCTTCGGAAATCCGGTCGGCATCATAGAGAATGACGCCGAGATAGCGGATCCGCCCGACGCAGGTTTCCGAGCACACCGTCGGCTGGCCGGCCTCGATCCGCGGATAGCAGAAGATGCACTTTTCCGACTTTCCCGAGTTCCAGTTATAGTAAATCTTCTTGTAGGGACAGCCGGACACGCACATGCGCCAGCCGCGGCATTTCTCCTGGTCGATCAGGACGATGCCGTCATCCTCGCGCTTGTAGATCGCGCCGGACGGACAGGCGGCCACGCAGGTCGGGTTGAGACAATGCTCGCAAAGGCGCGGCAGATACATCATGAAGGTGTTTTCGAACTGGCCGTAGATTTCCTTCTCGACGCCCTCGAAATTCACATCCTTGGAGCGCTTCTCGAATTCGCCGCCGAGGATTTCCTCCCAGTTCGGCCCCCATTCGATCTTCTCCATGCGCTCGCCCGTCAGCTTTGAGCGCGGCCGTGCCGTCGGCACGGTCCTGCTTTCGCCGGCGGTCTGGAGGTGGCCGTAGTCGAAATCGAACGGCTCGTAATAGTCGTCGATTTCCGGCAGGTCCGGATTGGCGAAGATCTTGGCAAGGATACGCCATTTGGCCCCCATCTTCGGCTCGATCCTGCCGTTTTTCTTGCGGACCCAGCCGCCGTTCCACTTCTTCTGGTTTTCCCATTCCTTGGGAAAGCCGATCCCCGGCTTGGTCTCGACATTGTTGAACCAGGCGTATTCGACGCCCTCGCGGTTCGTCCAGACGTTCTTGCAGGTGACGGAGCAGGTGTGGCACCCGATGCATTTATCGAGATTCAGCACCATGCCGATCTGTGCGCGGACCTTCATTCTGCGGCCTCCTTTCCAGCAAGGCTTGGGGCATCGTCCATCCAGTCGACGTTTTCGAGTTTGCGGACGACGACGAATTCATCGCGGTTGGACCCGACGGTTCCGTAATAGTTGAAGCCGTAGGACTGATGGGCGTAGCCGCCGATCATGTGGGTCGGCTTGGGAATGACGCGGGTGACGGAGTTGTGAATGCCGCCGCGCTGGCCGGTGAGCGGCGAGCCGGGCGTATTCACGATCTTCTCCTGCGCGTGGTACATGAAGATCGTGCCGTCCTTCATGCGCTGCGAGACGACCGCGCGGGCAACCAGCGCGCCGTTGGCGTTGTAGACCTCGACCCAGTCATTATCGACGATGCCGGCGCGGGCGGCATCCGGCTCGGAGATCCACACCACCGGACCGCCGCGATTGAGCGTCAGCATCAGGAGATTGTCGGTATAGGTGGAGTGGATGCCCCATTTCTGGTGCGGGGTGATGAAATTCAGCACCAGGTGCGGCTGGCCGTCGATACGCGCCTCGATCGCCGGCGTCACGGTTCCGGTGTCGATCGGCGGGCGGTAGACGCAGAGGGCTTCACCGAAGGCCCGCATCCACAAATGGTCCTGATAAAGCTGCTGACGCCCGGAAAGCGTCCGCCACGGGATCAGTTCGTGGACATTGGTGTAGCAGGCGTTGTAGCAGACCTTCTCCGATTCCAGCCCCGACCATGTCGGCGAGGAGATGATCTTGCGCGGCTGGGCGACGATATCCCGGAAACGGATTTTCTCGTCCTCTTTGGGCAGGGCAAGATGCGCATGCTCGCGCCCGGTGATCACCGAGAGCGCTTTCCAGGCCTTGACCGCGACCTCGCCATTGGTTTCGGGCGCAAGCATGAGAATAACCTCGGAGGCGTCGATATCGGTGTCGATCTTCGGACGGTCTTTCGATACGCCCTCTTCCGTCACCGTGCCGTTCAACTTGCCAAGCAGTTCCACCTCATGTTCCGTGTTCCATGAAATGCCCTTGCCGCCATTGCCGAGCTTTTCCAGCAGCGGCCCGACGGAGGTGAACTTGCGGTAGAGATTGGGGTAATCCCGCTCGACAACCGTGACGTTGGGCATGGTCTTGCCGGGCACCGGATCGGTCTCGCCCTTCCTCCAGTCCTTGACGTCGAAGGGCTGGGCCAGTTCGCCGGGCGTATCATGCAGGGTCGGCACCAGCACGATATCCTTTTCGACGCCGAGCACTTCCGGCGCGACTTCGGAAAACCTCTTGGCGATACCCTTGAAGATTTCCCAGTCCGAGCGCGACTGCCAGGCCGGATCGGCGGCGCTGGTCAACGGATGGATGAAGGGGTGCATGTCCGAGGTATTGAGGTCGTTCTTCTCGTACCATGTCGCCGTCGGCAGCACGATGTCGGAATAGACGCAGGTCGTGGACATGCGGAAATCAAGCGTGACCAGCAGATCAAGCTTTCCTTCCGGCGCCTCGTCATGCCAGACGACCTCCTTGACCTCCAGACGGCCCTCCTCACCGAGATCCTTGCCCATCAGGCCATGCGAGGTACCCAGCAGGTGCTTGAGGAAATACTCATGCCCCTTGCCCGAGGAGCCGAGCAGGTTGGAGCGCCACACGAACATGTTGCGCGGCCAGTTTTCCTCCGCATCCGGGTCATCGCAGGACATGGAAAGCGTGCCGGACTTCAGCGCATCCGCGATATAGTCTCCGGGCGTCTTGCCGGAGGCCTCGGCCGCGCGCGCCACTTCGAGCGGATTGGTGCGCAGTTGCGGTGCGGACGGCAGCCAGCCCATCCGCTCGGCGCGGATATTGTAGTCGATCAGCGTCGCATCCCACGGGCCTTCCGGCGCGGTCGGCGACAGAAGTTCGTCAACCTTCACCGTTTCGTAGCGCCACTGGTCGGTATGGGCGTAGAAGAACGAGGTCGAGTTCATCTGGCGCGGCGGACGCGACCAGTCGAGCCCGAAGGCGAGCGGCAACCAGCCGGTCTGCGGCCTCAGCTTTTCCTGGCCGACATAATGGCTCCAGCCACCGCCGGACTGGCCGATACAACCGCACATCACCAGCATGTTGATGATCCCGCGATAGTTCATATCCATGTGGTACCAGTGGTTCAGACCGGCCCCCAGAATGACCATCGAGCGGCCATTGGTCTTTTCCGCGTTTCCGGCAAAGGCCCGCGCCACGGCAATGATCTGTTCGCGCGGAACGCCGGTGATCTTTTCCGCCCAGGCCGGCGTATAGGGCGTTCCGTCGTCGAAGGAGGTTGCGGTATTTTCGCCGCCGAAGCCGCGATCGAGGCCGTAATTGGCGATAAACAGGTCAAAGACCGTCGTGACCACCGCCTCGCCGTCGGCAAGCGCGATCCGGCGGACCGGCACCTTGCGCATCAGGACGCTGTCGTGGTCGGTGCCTTCGAAATAATCGTGCTGGCGGCTGCCGAAATAGGGAAAGGCAACGTCTTCGACGCCGTCGTGCTTTTCCGCAAGGCTCATGACAAGTTCGACGTCGCTGCCTGAACCATCCTTCTGTTCGAGGTTCCACTTGCCCTTTTCGCCCCAGCGATAGCCCGCCGAACCGCGCGGGGCGACGACCTCGCCGGTCTTGGCGTCGAAACCGACCGTCTTCCAGTCGCCATTGTTGGTTTCACCGAGACCGCCTTCAAACTCCGAGGCGCGGACGAAGCGCTCGGGCACGTAGCGGCCATCCTGTTTCACCAACCGCACCAGCATCGGCATGTCGGTATAGCGGCGACAGTAGTCGTCGAAATAGCCGACCTTCCGGTCGAGATGGTATTCGCGCAGGATCACATGGCCGAGCGCCATGGCGAGTGCTGCGTCCGTGCCTTGTTTCGGATGCAGCCAGAGGTCGGAGAATTTGGCGGCTTCCGAATAATCCGGCGACACGACGACCGACTTCGTGCCCTTGTAGCGCACTTCCGTGTAGAAATGCGCATCGGGCGTGCGGGTCTGGGGCACGTTCGATCCCCAGAGCATCAGGAAGCCGGCATTGTACCAGTCGGCCGATTCCGGCACGTCGGTCTGTTCGCCCCAGGTCATCGGCGAGGCCGGCGGCAGATCGCAATACCAGTCGTAAAACGACATGCAGGTGCCGCCGAGCAGCGACAGGTAGCGGGACCCGGCCGCGTAAGAGACCATCGACATCGCCGGGATCGGCGAAAATCCGATGACGCGGTCGGGCCCCCACCTCTTCGCGGTATAGGCGTTGGCCGCCGCGATGAGCTCGTTGACCTCGTCCCATGTGGCGCGCACGAAACCGCCAAGGCCGCGCACCTTGATATAGTCGGCCCGCTTTGCCGGATCCTCCTGAATGGCTCCCCAGGCCGCCACCGGGCTTTTGTCCTCGCGCTCCTTGCGCCAGAGTTTCAATAGCCGCGCGCGGATCAGCGGGTATTTCACCCGGTTGGCCGAATACATGTACCAGCTGTAGCTGGCCCCGCGCGCGCAACCGCGCGGTTCATGATTGGGCATGTCTGGCCGGGTGCGCGGATAGTCGGTCTGCTGGGTTTCCCAGGTGACGATCCCGCCCTTGACATAGATCTTCCATGAGCAGGAGCCGGTGCAGTTCACGCCATGGGTGGAGCGCACGATCTTGTCGTGCTGCCAGCGCTTGCGATAGGCTTCCTCCCAGTCGCGGTTTTCATTCGTCGTCACACCGTGGCCATCCGAAAATGTACCGACATTCTTGCGCGCCAGAAAATTGAGGCGGTCGAGGAGAAGAGACATGATCCGTTCCTTTGTTTCGGGCGATCAGCAGGGCACAGGCGCATTGCGCCGCGTGTAGTAGAAGAAGGTCAGAAGAGCGCAGAGCACGTAGAAGATGCTGAAGCCCCACAGCGCGATGTCCGGCCCGCCGGTCATCGAGATCGAGGTGCCGTAGGATTTGGGGATGAAGAATGCGCCATAGGCGGCAATGGCCGAGGTGAAGGCGATGATCGCCGCGCTCTCGCGGTCGGTCTGCTTCTGAAGTGTCGCAGCATCGAGTTCCGGCATCAGGCGCGGCACCTCGCGGCGCATGATCGCGGGGATCATCTGGAAGGTCGACGCATTGCCGACGCCGGTGAGGAAGAACAGCACCATGAAGCAGGCGAAGAACGCCCAGAAATTACCGCCCTCCCCGCCATGCGGCAGGAATTGCAGCACGCCAACGACAGCGACGAACATGCCGACGAAGGTCCAGAACGTGACCCGCCCACCGCCGAACCGATCGGAGACCCAACCGGTTCCCGCCCGGCTGAGCGCACCGACCAGCGGGCCGAGAAAGGCATAGGCGAGCGCGTTGACGTCCGGAAACTGGGTTTTCATCAGCAGCGGGAAACCGGCGGAATAGCCGATGAACGAACCGAATGTGCCGGTATAGAGAACGCACATGATCCAGTTGTGGAAGCGCGAGAAGATCACCGCCTGGTCGGCGAACGAGGCCTTGGCCGAGGCAATGTCGTTCATGCCGAAATACGCGGCGATGGTGGCCGCGATGATGAACGGCACCCAGACGAAACCGGCATTCTGCAGCCACAGCTTTCCGCCATCCGACAATACCTGCGGTTCGCCGCCAAGCGCGCCGAAAACGCCCATGGTGATGACGACCGGCACCAGGAACTGCATGACCGAGACGCCGAGATTGCCGAGCCCGGCATTCATGGCCAGCGCATTGCCCTTTTCGGCCTTCGGGAAAAAGAAGCTGATATTGGCCATCGACGAGGCGAAATTGCCGCCGCCAAGCCCGCACAGAAGTGCCAGGACGAGGAAGATCAGGTAGGGCGTTTCCGGGTTCTGCACGGCATAGCCGATGCCCATGGCCGGCAGCAGCAGCGAGGCGGTGGAAAGCGTGGTCCACAGCCGTCCGCCGAAGATCGGCACCATGAAGGAATAGAAGATCCTGAGCGTGGCGCCCGAAAGCCCTGGCAGCGCCGCCAGCCAGAAGAGCTGGGCATCGGTAAAGTCGAAACCGATGGCTGGGAGCCGCGCGACGACGACCGACCAGACCATCCACACCGAAAAGGCCAGAAGCAGCGCCGGAATGGAAATCCAGAGATTGCGTTTCGCGATCCGCCGACCGGTGTTCTCCCAGAAGCTCTTGTCTTCCGGGTTCCATTCCGTGAGCGTCGCGGCAGACACCTGGGTCTTCGGCGTCATGCCCTCGAATTCCGGCAGTTCCGGCAGCGTATCGACGCCCGCCCGGTTGCGGTGCTCCATCCGCCGGATCGACAGGTGCATCCATGAAAGGGCGACGGCGACCAGCAGGAACAGGAAGGCGAAACAGGTGGTATAGACACCTGTGAGGTCGAGCAGCGTGCCGAACACGATCGGCAGGACGAAGCCGCCCAGCCCGCCGATCATGCCAACAAGGCCGCCGACGGAGCCGACATTCTCGGGATAATAGACCGGGATATGCTTGTAGACGGCGGCCTTGCCGAGGCTCATGAAGAAGCCGAGACAGAAGATCATCAGCACGAATGCGCCGAAGCTCATCGCGGTCGAGAAGATGATGTCGCCGCCCCTGGCGTGGATGGTGTAGCTCGTCGGCGGGTAGGACAGCATGAACAGCAGCAGCAGCGAAAAGCCGAAGGTCCAGTACATCACCGAGCGCGCGCCGAACCGGTCCGCCAGATGGCCGCCATAGGCGCGGAACAGGCTGGCCGACAGAGAGAAGGTCGCGGCCGCCATGCCCGCCGTGCGGATATCGACGCCGTAGACGTCAACCAGGTAATGCGGCAGCCACAGCGCCAGCGCGACGAAGGCGCCGAAGACGAAGAAATAGTAGAGCGAGAAGCGCCAGACCTGCAGGTTCTTCAGCGGCGCAAGCTGGGCCGCGACCGAACTGGCCTTCGCACCGGAGCGGCGACGCTCTTCGAACACCGGGTCATTTTTCGAGAACACGAAGAAGGCGATGGCGATGGCGGCAAGCGCCAAGGCCCAGACATTGGCGACCGCCTGCCAGCCGAAAGCGACCATGACGAACGGCGCGCCGAATTTCGTCACCGCCGCGCCGACATTGCCCGCACCGAAAATGCCGAGTGCCGTCCCCTGCTTTTCCGGCGGGTACCAGTGCGAGACATAGGTGACGCCGACAGCGAAGGAGCCGCCCGCAAGCCCGACACCGAGCGCTGCCAGCAGAAAAAGCGGATAGGTGTCGGCCGAGGTCAAGAGCCAGGTCGCGCCGGCCGCCAGCAGCATCTGCAGCGGAAACACCAGCCGTCCGCCATATTGCTCGGTCCAGATCCCCAGCATCAACCTGGTGAGCGAGCCGGTGAGCACCGGCGTCGCCACCAGAATGCCGAACTGGGTTTCGGAAAGACCGAGTTCGCCTTTGATCTCGACCCCGATGATGGCGAAGATCGTCCAGACCGCGAAGCAGACCGTAAAGGCCACCGTGCTGAGACCGAGCGCCCGGCGCTGGTCACCTCGCGAAACACCGTCAACCGCAGACATGAAATGCCCCCAAATTCGAGCGGAAGCCCGCTCATTGAAAGATAATGCCTGACAGCTAGAAGGGTTGGGAGGTTCTCGAAGTTGACCTAAGTCAAGGGGGACAGGTGGCGCGACAGAAACAAGAACGACCGGGAAAATTGCTTGCCTGCGCTGAAATCAACATCAAATCGAGCTGTTGCAGGTGAACGTCTACGATGCTAAATTTATCAATTGATGATACGAAAAATATCAAGGCGAGATGATGCGATCTTCCGATCTGCCCCAGGTGCGGGCGCTGGGCCTGTTCAGCAGCATGGGCGAGGAGAATTTCGAGGCGCTGATGCAGGCGGCCTATCTCCAGACCTTTCCGCCGCAGCTCGATCTGGTGCACCAGGGCGATCCGGCCGATTTCCTCTATATCGTCATCGAAGGCTGTGTTGAACTCTATGCCCACGCCAACCGACGCGAGGCGACCATGGCGATGGTGCATCCGGTCAGCGCCTTCATTCTCGCCGCCGTCCTGAAGGACGCCGTCTACCTGATGTCGGCGCGCACGCGGTCGCGCTCGAAGATCCTGCTAATCCCGTCGGAGAATGTCCGGTCGATCTTCGAACTCGACGATGCGTTCGCCCGTGCAATGGTTCGGGAAATGGCCGACAGCTATCGCTATGTGATCAAGGAGCACAAGGGTCTGAAACTGCGCAGCTCCGTGGAGCGGCTCGCCAACATGCTTCTTCGGCTCAATCGTGAATTCGGCGCGGACACCGGCACGTTCGAACTGCCCTACGACAAGCGCACGCTCGCCTCGCTGCTCGGCATGACGCCGGAAAACCTGTCGCGGGCCTTCAACACGCTGAAGCCCTATGGCGTCGAGGTCGACGGAACGAAAATCCGGCTTTCCGACATCAAGTCGCTGGAAACCCTCGCCAGGCCGACGCCATTGATCGACGACCCCAATACCTGACCTTGCCCTGCGCGCACCCTGCCATCCAACTGGCGTCCGATCTCGATCGGATCGAGAAGCTGAAGCTCCACATTCTCAATATCGGCCACACCTATCTGGTCGCCCGCTTTCATGCGCTCTGCGACGAAACCGCCTCCCGGTCGGAGGATCGCGATTTCAAGATCGGCGCGGTGATCGTCGGGCCAGGGCACGAGGTGCGCGCCACCGGCTATAACGGCCTGCCGCGCGGCGTTGGCAACGAGGACGCCACCCGCTTCGACCGTGCCAGCGGCGAGAAATTCTTCTGGATCGAGCACGCTGAACGCAACGCCATCTACAATGCCGCCCGCTCCGGCGCAGCGCTTGCCGGTTGCACCATCTACGTTAACCGCTTCCCCTGCGCCGATTGCGCCCGCGCCATCATCCAGAGCGGCATCGTCTGTGCCGATTGCCGCCGAAGCCGGAAAACGATGGCAAGCTGGATCACAGTTTCGATGTCTCGGAGGTGATGCTGAATGAAGCCGGGATCGCGATCAAGAACGGGTGACGGCACTGCAGCTCACCGGATGTCTTGAGGAACTGGCCGATCCGGCTGGTTTTCATGCTTGGGCCTCCTCTTCGACAATCCGCTTCAACCGGTGCTGATCGCCGGTAACGCCAAGCGCCCTGCCCCATTCGATGAAAGCGCCGATGCGGCGGCGGATCTTCTCGCCGTGATTCTGCGCGATATCGGAAAGCCGGTGCACCAGAAACGGATTGGCGAAGCGCTCAAGCGTGATGTCAATGTAGGTGCGCGCCTCATCGCCATAGCCGGCGGCACGGAAGGTCGGCAGCACCTCTCGTTCATAAAGATCGGCCAGATCGGCGCGGATGGCCGCATCTGCCATAGCCTCGCGCACCAGTAGCCCTTGATCGTCGCCGCGCGCCAGCCATCGGGAAACCAGATAGGTGTGGCCGAGATTGAGAATGTGGAGCTTCAGCTTCTCGATCCGCTCGAGATCGGACACCAATTGGATGGCCCGATGGCTGCAGGGCAAGGTCAGGTTCGGCGCGTCCTCGACGGCCCAGAGCGCATAGGGCTCGGCCACCGCGCCCGCTGGCTCCAGCGGCTCGGAGACAATGCGATCGACCAGCGAATTGGCGAAAACCACATTCTCGACGACCCAGGCCGCGAAATCGGCAGACAGCGGGGCGGCCAGTTCGAGAACCCGCGCGCGCAACGTCTCGCCATTGCGGGCGATCAGTTCCGCGGGCATGACCGTCAGCTTTTGTCCGCCGGCCTGAAAGCGCGCGAACAAAAGCAGCGTCAATTTCGCCGGATAGGACATGGCCTGCGAAAAATGCGGCAGGTTGTCGTCGGCTTGCGGCTTCCAGCCGGCGTCGCCCGTGTTGGAGAGAATGATCTGCGCGTCCTCGACGGCGATGCGGACGATCTCCGGCCAGTCCGTTTCGGTGGTCAGCGCACGGGCGATGGCTGTGACCCGCACCTCCCGCTCAACCGGCGCGCCATTCTCGATGCCTTTGACAAGCACCGGATAGCCGCCGGGCGCGGCCAGCGCCTCAAGCCGTTTGCGCCGCGCCGGATCGCCGCTTGATTGCACCACCGTTACCGGCCCCAGCGCCCGCCCCTCGGCCATCGCCTCTGATATGAACAGATCGGCATGGGCCTGCAGAAAGCGGCTGGTGCCGAATTGCAGGACGGGAGTGATCGACATGCACTTCTCCAGATCATTTGCTGTTCTTAATCACAAGATACAAACTGTCCCGGCGAGGCGGTCAGCGGAACAGGAACGATTGTGGATGCCGGAACAGAAGCCTGCGTTCGACACTCGCCTCGTTAATATCGCGAACCGCCACGCTACATCACCGCGCCGATCTGCCAGGGAACGAATTCCACCCGGCCAAAGCCCTGCGCCTCGCTTTTTGTCGGCTGGCCGGAGGCGACGGCGAGCATCATCCGGTAGATTTCCGCGCCCTTGTCGGCAAGCGGCACGCCGTCGATCACATCGCCGCAATTGATATCCATGTCCTCGCCCATGCGCGCCCACAGATCGTTGTTGGTGGCGATCTTGATGCAGGGCACAGGGCGATAGCCCGAAACCGAGCCGCGCCCGGTGGTAAAGACGATCAGGTTGGCGCCCGAGGCCACCTGCCCGGTCACAGAACAGGGATCATAGCCGGGGCTGTCCATGAACACGAAGCCGTGCCGGTCGATCGGCTCGGCATATTTGTAGACCGCCTCCAGCGGCGCCGACCCGCCCTTGGCGACCGCCCCGAGGGATTTTTCCAGGATGGTGGTGAGCCCGCCCCGCTTGTTGCCGGGCGAGGGATTATTGTCCATCTCGCCGCCATTGCGGGCGCAGTAATCCTCCCACCAGGCAATACGCTCCATCAACGCGGCGGCGATCTCGGGCCGCGCCCGTCGGGTCAGGAGATGTTCCGCGCCATAGATTTCCGAGGTTTCCGACAGGATCGAGGTGCCGCCCTGCGCCACCACCATGTCCGAGGCGATGCCAAGCGCCGGGTTGGCGGTAATGCCGGAAAGGCCGTCAGAACCGCCGCACTGCATGCCGATGACCAGATGTTCGGCGGACACCGATTCGCGCATGGTACCGTTTGCCGTCTCGGCCAACGGGCGAAGCACCGGCAGCGCCGCCTCGACGGTCTTGCGCGTCCCGCCCGCATTCTGGATCGTCAGAAACTGGAAGCGGCTCGGGTCCCGCAGCTCCTTTTTCGCGGCCAGCACGGGGAGCTGCATGACCTCACAGCCGAGCCCAACCAGCAGGATCGCCCCGAAATTAGGGTGCTGCGCGTAACCGGCCAACGTGCGCATCAGCGTCTCGTAGCCCTCGCCCTGCCCGGCCATGCCGCAGCCCGAACCGTGGGCGATCGGCACCACGCCGTCGACATTTTTGAGGTCGGCGAACAGGCCAGAGCGCTCTGCTTCCTCGGCAATGAAATGGGCGACCGAGCCCGAACAGTTCACCGTGGTCAGAATGCCGACGAAGTTGCGCGTTCCGACCCGTCCGTCCGGGCGCTTGTAGCCCATGAAGGTGTCGCGCACCGACGCCGGCGTAACCGGTTGGATTGCGCCCGCGTCGACATCGCCGCCGCGCTCCGTGCCGACACCGAGATTTTGCGTGTGCACATGGGTGCCCGCGGCGATATCGACCGTCGCAACGCCGATGATCTGACCGTATTTGCGCACGAACGCGCCTTGCGGGATGGCCGTAAGCGCCATTTTGTGGCCGCGCGGAATGGCCTCGCCAGCACCCGCCTCCCCCGCTTTCAGATCGGCAAGCGCAATGCAGACATTGTCTTCGGCATGGAGCCGGAGAATGTTGGACCGTTCACCGCTCATGGCCGCACCATCGCCTTGATCAGCCCGCTGCGGTCGCCCGCCAACGCGGCGAACCGCTCCGGCAGGTCGGCCAGCGGCAATTCGACCGACAGCAGCGCATCGGTGTCTATCTTTGCGCTGCGGATCGCGTCCATCACCCGCATGAAGTCGGCTTTCAGCGCATTGCGACTACCGATAATGCGGGTCTCGCGCTTGTGGAACTCGGCATCGTTGAAGGTGATGTCGTCCTTGACCACGGACACGAGCACATAGGTCGAGCCGTGGGCGAGCAACGGGAAACCTGCCTCGATGGCGCGGGCCGAACCGGTGGCATCGAAAACGATGTCGAAGCCTGAGGCCAGTTCGCCGGTCAGCATGCCGGCCGGATCGCTGTCATTATGCAGGTGTTCGAAGCCGAATTTCTCCGCCGCCATGGCCAAGCGTTCCCTGCTCAGATCGAGGAGATGCACGTCGGCGCCTTCCAGCCGGGCAAACAGCGCCGTGCCGATGCCGATTGGCCCCGCCCCGGTGACGAGCACCCGGTCTCCCTTCGCAATGCCCGAACGCGCCACGGCATGCGCGCCGATCGACAGAAACTCCACCATCGCCGCCTGTATCTCCGTCAGCCCCGCGGCGGGATAGAGGTTGCCTTCCGGCACCGCGACGCGCGCGCTCATGCCGCCGTCGCGATGAACGCCTAGCACCTCGATCTTCTCGCAGCAATTGGGCTTGCCGCGGCTGCAGGCATGACAGGAGCCGCAGGAAACGTAAGGATTGACGACGACGAGATCGCCGGCTGCGAGCCCTGCGGCATCGCCAACAAGCCTGCCGCTCAGTTCGTGGCCGATGACGCGCGGATAATTCAGATAGGGATGCTTGCCCTCGAAAATATGATAATCCGTGCCGCAGATGCCGATGGCGCAGATATCCACCAGAGCCCAGCCCTCGGGCGCCTCCACAGGCAAAGGCGCCTGCCGCAGTTCGAAAAGGCCGGGTTCGACGCAGACGCCGCAGGTCATGGTGGCGACGTCGGAATTCATTCGTTCCGGGCGATTCATTGCAATTGTCCTTGGTTCCGAGGCGTCCAGTCCATGGGAAGTTCGCCCTTGATGATCAGGCTCAGAATATCGTCCTTGGTGACCTCTTCGATGCCGTGCGCGCCGACCTGCTCCCCCCGGTTCATCACGATGACGCGGTCACACAGATCGAACACGTCATGCATGTCGTGGCTGACGAGGAAGATGCCGATGCCCTCGTCGCGCAATTGCCGGATGAGATCGGCGACCATGGCGGATTCGGAGGGGCCGAGGGCGGCGGTGGGCTCATCCATGATCAAAATTCTGGCGTTGAAATAGAGCGCGCGGCCGATGGCGATCACCTGCCGCTGCCCGCCAGAAAGGCGCGAAACCGGGTCGCCCAGATTGCGGAAATTCGGGTTGAGCCGGGCCAGAACCTTTCTGGCTTCCGCCATCATTCGCCTGTCGTCCAGATTGCCCCAGCGGGTCTTCAGTTCGCGCCCCAGGAACAGATTGGCGGGCGCATCGAGATGATCGGCGAGCGCCAGGGTCTG
Organism: Martelella sp. NC20; assembly: GCF_013459645.1. Taxonomy (NCBI): domain Bacteria; kingdom Pseudomonadati; phylum Pseudomonadota; class Alphaproteobacteria; order Hyphomicrobiales; family Aurantimonadaceae; genus Martelella; species Martelella soudanensis. Next base: position 2,428,230 of record NZ_CP054861.1, on the reverse strand, counting down.
GTAGATGGTCTCGATGCCGTGGCGACGCGCATCATGCGGCGTCTCCAGCCTGACCTCCGTTCCGCCGACGCGGATCGTCCCGCTGCTTGGAACCATGGCGCCGGAAAGAATGCGCATCAGGCAGGATTTGCCCGCCCCGTTATGGCCGAGAACGCCGACCACCTCGCCGGGATAAAGATTGAGCGACACGCCGTTGACGGCGTTCACGCCGCCGAAATGTTTCTCGATGTCAATCATCTCAACAAGCGGAGTCATGGTCTGTCCTGCGTTATCATGCATGGATCGCGCGGGACGCCTGAGCCCCGCGCGACGTTTCTTACATCAGTAAAGCACGTTCATGGCTTCGTCGGAGTCGATATTGTCCTTGGTGACAAGCACGACGCCGGTGTCGATCTGAGGCTCGACGGACTTGCCGGCAATCAGATCCATGACCGCCTGAACGCCCTTCTCGCCCATCTGATACGACCCCTGCACCAGAATGGCATTGAGGGTGCCGTCCTTGACGAAGTCCTGGAGGTCCTTGTTGCCGTCAAAGCCGATGGCGGCGATCTGCCCGGCCTTGCCGGCCTGCTTGATGGCGCGGCCCATACCGACCGCCGTCGGCTCATTGGCTCCGAAAATGCCCTTCAGGTCCGGATTGGCGGCCAGAATATCGGTGGTCTGGTTCAACGCGGTCGCCATCTGCGACTGCGAATAATAGGGACCGACGATCTCGACCTTGGACTGGGCCTTGATCTTGTCGACGAAGCAGCCGACGCGGCCGATTTCCGAGCCCACGCCCGCCACATAGGACATCACGGCAACCTTGCCTTCGCCGCCCGTCAGTTCGATCATCCTGTCAGCGGCCAGCTCGCCTGCGGCGCAGTTGTCGGTGGACAGGAAGGTCTGGTAGGTGCCCTCGCCGGCATCCGAAAGGCCCGAGTCGATGATCGCCACCGGAATGCCGGATTCATTGGCCCGCTTGACGGCGGGCACCAGCGCATCCGGATCGGACGGGGCGAGCACGATACCGGCAACGCCCTTGTTGACGGCGTTGTCGACCATGTTCACTTCCGCCGCGATATCGGATTCGGAAGCCGGACCGTCGAAGGTCATGGTGATGTCCGACTGGCCGTCAACGGCGGCCGTTGCGCCCTTGTTGACGTTTTGCCAGAAGTTGGAATTGGTCGTCTTGACGATGACCGCGATTTCCGCGGCACTCGCCCCCGCAAACGGCACGGCGGCGATGGCACTGGCTGCAAGCACTGCTTTCAAAATCGTCTTCATGGTTTCTCCTCCCTTTAAAGACATGATTTGAGTTCTTACCGTCGGTTACTGCGCAACTGGTCTATGAAGACGGCCAGAATGACGACAAAACCGATGATAATCTGCTGGATAAAGGCCGATACGCCGGACATGTTCAGCCCGTTGCGCAGCACGCCGATGATGAAGGCTCCGATCATGGTGCCGGAAATGCCGCCGACGCCGCCCATCAGCGAAGCCCCGCCGATCACGGCCGAGGCGATGGCGTCGAGTTCGTACATCACCCCCTCATTGGGCTGGGCGGTCACAAGGCGCGACATCAGGACGTTTCCGGCAATGCCGGCAAGCGCGCCGGACAGGGCATAGGCGGCGATCTTGGTGGCATCGACATTGACGCCGGAAAGCCGTGCTGCTTCCTCGTTGGAGCCGGTCGCATAGATATGGCGGCCGAGCGCGCGCCGGCGCAGCAGATAGGCCGCGCAGAGGGCGACGATCAAAAGCAGAATGGCCGGATAGGGAATGCCCGGAAAGACGACCCTGGAGAGCCCGTTGGGCAGTTTTTCCACGTCGCGGAACAGCGCGCCATTGCCCAGAACGCCGAAAGCCTCGCCAAGCTGGGAAATCGGCGCGGCACCGGTCAGTTGCAGGGCCGTGCCGCGGGCGATCATCATCATACCGAGCGTGGCGACGAACGGCGTGATGCGCATCTTGGTGATGACGAGACCGTTGATAAACCCGCAGAACGCCCCCACCAGCACCGCCGCCGACATGGCCACCGGCACCGGAAGCCCGGCCTTGACCATAAGACCCGCCGCCGTGCCCGAAAGCGCCAGGACGGAACCAACCGACAGATCGATGCCGCCGGTGATGATCACCATCGTCATGCCGATGCCGATCAGCCCGATCACCGAAGTCTGCAACAGCACCGTCAGCCCGTTATTGACCGAAAGAAAAGCCGCATTGCCGAAGGCGAAAATCACGATGAGCAATGCCAGCGTCATCAGCGCGGACAATTGGTGAAATGTCCCCGCGCTGATCCTGCCGATCCTGCTGCCGGGATGTGTCTCCTCCACCGCCGCCGACATGGGCTCCTCCAAGTTCGGTGTAATATAATTAAGTACCAAACTATCGACGGAGTCATCATTGTCAATTGTTTTTTATCATTGTCGACAAAACAGTCCGCGTGTTAGAGGAGGAAACTTCGGAGAAGCAGGATATGGCAAGAACTGACGAGCGCTTTCGGGAGGCCTATAACCACCTTCTGGATTATTGCGCGGGCAGGCAGGCGGGCAATCAGCTTCCCGCCGAACTGGCGCTGGCGCAACAGCTCGAAGTCAGCCGCACCGTCGTGCGCTCCGCTCTCGAACGGCTCCACGCGGAGGGCCTTATCAGATGGGAAGGCCGCTCGAAAATCCTGCTCAGGCTTCCCGATGAAACGGACAGGCTCGCCGTTCAGTCCACCCAGCCATCGGAGGACGAACTCGAGCGCCAGTTTCTCGACTGGATCCTGCGCTTCGATGTGCCGCCCGGCACCGCGCTGAACGTGACGGACCTGTCACGCAAATTCGGCGTGCAGGCCTATGGGTTGCAGGAATTTCTCGCCTCGTTGAGCCGTTTCGGGCTGGTTCGCAGAAGGCCCAGGGGCGGATGGGAATTGGTCGGCTTCACCCGCGATTTCGCGATCGAACTTTCCGATTTCCGCACCATGCTCGAACTCAACGCCGTCTCACATCTCGTTGCCCTGCCGGCGACCCATGGCATATGGAAACAACTCGAAGACCTCAAAAGCGCCCACATCAAGCTCGCCGAAGATATCGACGAACGCTATCACGATTTCTCGCTGCTCGATGAACGGTTCCACACCGCCATTGGCAGCGTGGTGAAAAACCGCTTTGTTGCCGAATTCCAGAAGGTGATCACGCTCGTCTTCCACTACCATTATCAGTGGGACAAAAAGGACGAACGGGACCGTAACCGCGCCGCGATCGACGAACACTTGAAAATCATCGAAGCGCTGAACGCGCGCGAGGAACAGGCCGCGCTGGCGGCGGCCCGCGACCATCTGAAGACCTCGAAACAGACGCTGCTGTCATCGATGCGCAGCCACGCCTTGCTCTGAACCGCTTCGACACCGCGACAGCGTTTCCGCCGGGAATGTCCCTGTCTGTTGGGTATGTTCCGGGTCCGAGGACCTTTCGCCGCGCTTCATGTTCTCACTGACTTTCCGACAAGGCGTCGAACGCTGTTTGGAGATCCTCGATGAGGTCGTCGATATGCTCGAGGCCCGCGTGGAACCGGAGAATTTGGCTGTCCTCGGGAAGCCCCCGCAGGCTTGCCCTGTCGCGCGCGGGCGCGATCGGCATTACCAGGCTTTCGAACCCGCCCCAGCTGCTGCCGACATAGAACAGGCGAAGCCGGTCGGCGAGCGCGCCCGCGTCAAAGCCTGGAACGAAGGCGACGCTGAACAGGCCGTTCGAGCCGCTGGCGTCACGCGCCCACAAGGCGTGCCCGGGATGGGCCGGAAGGGCCGGATGCAGCACCCGCGCGACTTCGGTCCGCCCTTCCAGCCACCTGGCCAGTTGAAGCGCATTGGTTTCGTGGCGCTCGAGACGCAGCGACAGGGTGCGCATGCCCCGCAGCGTGGCATAGGCCTCGTCGGGGGCAAGCGTCTGGCCGGTCACGATGGCGCCGGCGCGGATTTTCTGCGCGGCCTCGCCGGTTGCGCTGGCGGCGCCCATCATCACATCGGCATGGCCACCGAGATATTTGGTGCCGGCGATCACCGAGACGTCACAGCCGAGCGCCAGAGGCTGGTAGAGCCAGCCGGAAGCATAGGTGTTGTCGGCGACGACCGTGAGACCATGGTCGTGGGCGCTCTTGCACAAGGCGGGAAGATCCATGACTTCGAAGGTCTGGGAACCGGGCGATTCGACGAAGACCAGCCTGGTCTCCGGGCGGATATAGGGCGTCAGATCGGTGGCGTCCGAAGGAAACAGATCGTAGCGCACGCCGAATTCGGCGAGCACATCGTCGCAGAAGGTTCTGGTGGCGGCGAAAATGGTATCCACCAGCAGGAAGTGATCGCCCGGCCTCAAGAGCGCCATCAGGACCGCCGAAATGGCCGCAACGCCGGTCGGATAGAGCCACGCGCCCTCGCCGCCCTCAAGGTCGGCGATCGCTTCCATCAGGGCATGGGCGGTGGTCGTGCCCCGCCGGCCATAGGAAAGAACGCTGTCGTCGCTCTCGCGCGCGGTCTTGCGCGCCTTGTAGCTTTCAAGTGTCTGATGCAGGATCGTTGACGCCCGCACCACCGGCGGGTTGGCAGGCCCCGGCAGACCGGGCTGGCCATAGTGGCAAAGCTTTGTTTCCCGTTTCATGTCACATGCGCTCCGCTTCCATAGCCATAAGAGGGTTAAGCGCACCGCGCTCCTGCGCGTCAAGCTGCTTCAGCAGATTGAGCTCCCAGGTAAGGTATTGGCGCGCCGCCTCCAGATTGTCATTATGCCGGTCGTGGACGAAGAAAAGAAAGTCGATACACGCCTCTTCCGCCGGTTCGTAAGGCGTGGAAACCACCGCAAGTCCGGCTTCCGCCCAGAGATCGGGACCGCCGATAAAGCCGCAGACGTCGCCCGCGCCCAGCGCTGCGAGGCGCTCGATCACGCCGCCCACCAGTTGCTCCGAACGGCCGAGAACAACAATCGGTTCGCTGTCGACATCGTCTTCATAAAGCCGCGCGCGGGTGACCCAGCGTGCGCCTTCGACATGCGCCTTGCGGTATTCCATTCCGCGCGAGGCATCGTAGAGCCGCGCTCCCGAGGCCTGGGCCCGCAACAATTCCGCCTGCGAAATCGCGCGGAATGAGGGCGCGGACGGCAGCGAGGGCATTCCGGCTTCGGTCCCCTTTCTGGAATCGACGTCAAGGATAAAGACCGAATGTCCCATGCCGGCAAGCCACACCGCCGTTCCGGCCGCGCGCAATCCTAGATCATCGCAGAGCACGATCCGCGCATTGCGGGTTGCCAGATATTCGTCGGTGGCCTGCACCAGTTGCCCGCCGGGCGCATGGATCGCGCCCGCGACATGGGCCTCGCGATATTCCGTTTCGGTTCGGACGTCGAAAACATACGTCGTGCGCTCGGCGTCCGCGCGCATTTTCTGAAGCTCCGACGCGGAGATCATCTTCAGTCCGAAACGGGCCACAAGATCGGCGGCGCGCGCTCCCGCCAAGGCCTCCGAACGGTCGCTGAGCCCGGGCTGCGGCTGTGGGCTCTCCCCGTGCTGCAGGTCGAACCCCGCCAGCCGCCATCCCTGCGTGCCGTTGCGCAGAGCGTAGACCGGGTTGCGAACGCCGACATTGCGCAGCGACTGGGCACCGATGATGGAGCGCGTCCGGCCCGCGCAATTGACCACAACCGGCGTCGTTTCATCGCGGACGAGTTCGGGTAGCCGGTAAGCCAGTTCCGCGTTGGGGCACGACCGGGCGCCAGGCAGGGACATCTTGTTGAATTCATGCGGCGGCCGTCCGTCCAACATCACCAGCGGCCCGCCTTTTCGCTGCATCTCCAGCAGGTCCTCAGCGGAGATAGACGGCGTATGGCAGGTCTCTTCCACAAGCTCGCCGAAACTCTTGGAGAGAACATTGACCCCCTTGAACAGGGTGTAGCCGGCTGAAGCCCATGCCGGCGCGCCGCCTTCAAGCACGACAAGCGCGGTATACCCCATGGCGGCCATGCGGCCATGGGCCAGTTCGGCAACGCCGTCGCCATTGTCCATCAGGATGCAGAGCGTATCACGGCGTGGCACCAGCAGCGGCGCGCGCTGCTCGATGACGCTATAGGGAAGGCTCACGCAGAAGAACGGGTGTCCCTCGCCATACTGGCCATGTTCGCGCACATCCAGAAAGGCATACTCGTCCGCTTCCCCGAGCAGCGCCTTCAGCGCGGTCGCGGAGATCATTTCAAAAGGCATTCTTTATTCCTATTCAGGTGCGCGTTTTCACGCCGACATCCATGATCTTGCAGGTGTTGTTCTCAAGATCGAAGACCTTGCGTTCGCTGAGCGTTTCCAGCGGGCGGCCGTAGAAATGCAGATGGCGGATGACCTGCTCGCCGCGAATTTCCACGCTGTGAACATCATCGGGCATCAGGGCGACCGGATTGCCGGGCGCGATCTCGACGATCTCACGCACTTCCAGCTCGGCATGGCCGGGGATGCTGCCGTCATCCTTGCGGTCGTAGAGCGTGTTGTGCTCGCTGCCCTCGACGGCGGCAACGCAGGCCCAGGTGGTGTGGTCATGCGGCGGTATCTTCTTCCCCGAATGCATGACGTTGAGGTAAAGCGTGATGCCGCTCGGACCTTCCGAGCCGATCAGATAACGAGCCTGACGTTCGTCGCCCGCAGGCGGCGCGTAGGTCTCTCCGGTCCACAATTGCGTATTGGCGGCCAGCGCCTGGAGGTCGTTGCGGACAGCATCGAGCATGTCGCGATCGAGCGCGCCGCTCTCAAGGCGCGCGCGGGTGGCTTCAATGAGGTTGCGCACCGCCTGCTGGCGTTCGCCCGCGAGATTGTCAGGGCTTGAAGTTGTCATCGAAAATACTCCCTTGGATCAGTTTCTGTTTGAACGGCTGGCTCAGGCCGCATGGATGAGTTTGCGCCGGCGATGCAGATAGCGGATGCCGTGGACGACCGGCGCAAGCCACATCAGGGCCGCAACCGCGATCATCGCCAGGCTTATCGGATGCGTGACCGGATCGATGAAGACGAGCCAGTTGCCGTGCGAGATCGACAGCGAGTTGGAGAACGCGGCTTCCATCTGTCTGCCGAGCACGAGCCCGAGAATGGCCGGGCCGAGCGGGATATCCGCAACCTTCATCAGATAGGCGGCAACGCCGGCGCCGACGGCGACCCAGACATTGAAGAGATTATTGCCGTCGGAATAGGCGCCCAGCAGGCACAGAAGAATGATGATGCCGACCATGACATCGCGCGGAATGGCGAAGATCGTCCGCGTCACGGTGTGGATCACGACAAAGGCCGCCGGTCCCATCACCAGATTGCAGGCAAGAAATGCCACCATCACCATCCAGGCGATGTCGGCGTGCTGGGCAAACAGCAGCGGTCCGGGCGCCAGTCCGTGCAGCGCCATCGCGCCGATGAAAAGCGCCGAGGTGGAATTGCCCGGAATGCCGAGGGACAGAAGCGGCACCATGGAACTGGCGGTGACCGCATTGTTGGCCGCCTCCGGCGCGGCGATGCCTTCCGGCGCGCCTTCATCCCATTTCGGTTCGCCGGGGCGGCCTTCGTAGTGCTCGCGGAAACGGCGGGCCGCCTGTCCATAGGCGATATAGATCGCCATCAGCATGCCGGCGCCGGGAAGAACGCCGATGAAATTGCCGATCGCCGATGCGGTCAACCATGTCGGGATCAGGCGGCCGATGAGCTTGCGGCTGAGGCGCATCGAGCCGATCGCCGGCAGCGGCTCGTTTTCGATTTCCTCGCGGCGTTCATGGGCATGATCGCGCAGCAGTTCGAAGACAGCGGCAACCCCGAACAGGCCGACCAGCAGCGGCACGAACGGAATCCCCTCGACGAGATTGAAATTGCCGAACATGTAGCGCGGCGTACCGGTGATCTGGCTATAGCCGATGGTCGAGATCAGAAGGCCGATGGCCGCCGACACGAGACCCTTCACGACATTGCCCGAAACCAGCCCGACGACGCTCGAAAGGCCGAGCACTGTCAGGGCGGCATTCTCGACATAGCCGAAGCGCAGCGCGACCCTGGCAAGCGCCGGTGCGAAAATCAAAAGCACTATGGCGCTGAGAATCCCACCGATCACCGATGATGTCATCGCGATGCTCAGGGCCTGCCCGGCCTTGCCCTGACGCGCCATGGCATTGCCGTTGATGGTTGTCAGCAGCGCCGAGGCGGTGCCCGGCACCCTGATCATGATGGCGGGAATCGCGCCCCCGGCCGCCGCCGCGCAATAGATTCCGACCATCAGCGCGAGCGCCTGGTCGACCGGCAGGCTGAACGAGAAGGGAATGAAGACCGCGAACGCGATATTGTCATTCACGCCGGGGATAGAGCCAACGACGAGGCCAACAAATACGCCGATCGAAAGCATCATCAGCACGGATGGCTGTATCAGCGTCGAGAAACCGAGAAGGATCTGATCCATGCTCAAAAACCCGGCGCAATGAAGGAAAGGAAGGATGCCGGCAGGCGGACGTTCAGCAGCAGCGCGAAGATGGCGTAGTTCGTCAGGGCAATCAGAACAGACAGGATTATGACCCGACCGGTTTGTCGAAGCCCGGCAAGCCAGAATATTCCGAAAAGAAACACAGTCGTCGCGATCAGGAAGCCCGCGCCCGCCTTGAGCGCAAGCGCCCACCCCACGATCAGCAGGGCGCCGAGAGCGACGATACCGAAATCATGGAACGGAAGCGCCTGATGTTTCCGCGAAAACAGGGCGCGCAGGAAGATCGCGAGCCCGCAAACGCTCAGGAGCAGGGCAACGGTCAGGGGAAACGGACGCGATGTGGCGTCGAAGCCTGTCGCAAGCCAAGCAGCGCCGGCGCCGAAGGCGGTGAGAACAGCGCCGGTCCAAAGCTCGGTATCGCTAAACGCAGAGCCGCCTGAGGGCGGCGTTTTGCCGGATGAAGACATCATAACCTCGAGAAAATGAGCGCCGGACGCTGTGCGCATGAGAGGCGCATTTCGCCGTCCGAGACACCCGAAGGCGCAATCGCGGTCTGGCGACGCGGCAATGCGCAGCGTCGCCAGAGGTCGGCCGACGACGTCAGTCGGACAGACCGTTATTCTCGATGATCGGCACAACCTGCTCGGAATAGGAGGTGATGATCGCCTCGAAATCGGCCGCGTTGCGGTAGATCGGCTCAAAACCGGCTTCCGTCATTTTCTTGCGGTAGTCGGGGTCGTCATAGACCTTCTCGAGCAGGTCGGAGAGGTAGACAACGACGTCTTCGGGCGTGCCGGCGGGAACGGCCCAGCCGCGGAAGGTCGCCCAGATCGGCACGTTGAGGCCGGCTTCCTCGAAGGTCGGGACGTCGGGAAATTTCGGATCCTGCACGTCGGATGCGATCGCCAGGATCCGCACGGTTCCGGTTTCGGCATGGGCCATCGCCTCGCCCATCGGCCAGAAGGCGCCATCGGCATGGCCGCCGACGATGGCCTGCAACTGCTCGCCGAAACCGTTGGCGGGAATATAGTTGAACTCGAGCCCGGCAGCCTCGGTCAGCGCGAGACCTGCCATATGGTGAGACGTGCCGATACCGGCGACGACCATGTTGAGCGGGCTTTCCTTCGTTGCGGCAATGAAGTCGTCAATGTTCGCAAACGGGGAACTGGCCGGGACGGCGATCACTTCGGGATCGATATTGTAGGCGGCAACCGGCGTGAAATCGGTGATCTTGTAGGGCGCGCCCTTGAGCTGCGGATTGGTCACGACCGAACTGGTCATGGCAAGTACCGTATAGCCATCCGGCCTGGCCTTTGAGACAAAGCTCTGGCCGACGATGCCGCCGCCGCCGGCGCGATTGGCCACCTCGACCTCTTTGCCATCGAGAATTTTGTTGGCCGTCTCGGCGATCAGGCGCGAGGTCACGTCAACGCTTCCGCCCGGCGCGAACGGCACGACAAGCTCGATATCCTTCGTCGGATAGTCCTCAGCGAATGCAGCGCCTGCGATGCCGCCGGCGACGAGCGCTCCGAGAATGAGCGATTTGAACATGGATTGTTCTCCTTCTGGTTGAGAAACTCTTGTTATGGTTAGGCGGGAGGTTAGGGCAAAAAAAATATTAGGTAAATTTAGAAAGATATGGCTAAATATCAGAAACTCTAATGTGTTTGGCCATGGATGTCGATTTTCACATAAGCCAGTTGCGCACGCTGCGCGCCATCTACGAAACCGGAAGCTTCGAAGGCGCCGCTCAGAAAGTCGGACGCACGCAATCGGCGGTCACCCAGCAGATGCAGAAGCTGGAAAGCCTGACGGGCGTGCAGCTTTTCCGCCAGGTCGGCCGCAAGCGGGAGTTTACCCCCGCCGGGCTGACACTGGTCAATTATGCCCGCGAGATCCTGTCGATGTCGCGCTTCGCCATGGCCGCGCTGACCCAGTCCGTCCAGCAGGACGTGGTTCAGCTCGGCGCGCCGCAGGAGATCGCGGAGCGGCTTCTGCCCGATATTCTTGCCGAATACGCCCGGGCCTGGCCTTCGGTGCGCGCCGTCATCCATGTCGGGCGCAGTCCGGACCTGATGACGATGCTGCAGGACGGCCTGCTCGACATAACCTTGAGTACGCGCCGCTCCGAACTCTTCGGCGGAACCCGGATCGCCAGCATCCCGGCCTGCTGGCTGGCTGCGCCCCATTTCAGGCTGGACCGGCAAATGCCGGTTCCGCTCGTCCTTGCCGACGAACCCAGCATGTTCCGACAGATCGCCTTCGACGCGCTCGATATCAACGGCTACTCCTATATCGAGCGCGTCACCTCGCCTTCGCTTGCCGGCGTCAGGCTTTCGGTTGCCGCCGGGCTCGGGATCACCGCCCGCACGGAAAGCGCGTTCTTCTCGGCGACGCGGATACTGGGCCCGGATGACGGCCTGCCATCCCTGCCGCTGGTGAACTACTATGCCCATCTCGGCAAGCAGGCCGATCAGCCGCACGTCCGCTTCCTGCTCGACATGATCCTCGCCAGCAAGGACTGAAGTACACCAATCTCATCGCCTGCAAATCGTCTCGCGGCAAGACCTGCCTTCCTCGTATCGATCCGGCGTGGCGGCCTGGTCATTTGGGTACGGGTCCCTCGCTCATTCACAGCAGGCGTGCCGCGCATGTTATGGTTGTTTGCGCGACTGACAGACACAACGTGCGTGACAAGATCACGAAGACATCTTAAGGAAGCCCGGGCAATATGTTGGAGAAAGCCGGTTCCGCCGATGCCATTGGTTATAGAGCAATTCCTGAAGTACGGACTTGTGGGCGTGATGAACACACTCATCACGCTGTTCGTTATAGCAGTTTTGAGCTATCTGGGTTTTGCTCCAGTCACCTGCAACATCATCGGCTATGCCTGCGGGCTGCTGAACAGCTTCGTTTTCAACGGCCGATTCACCTTTGCTTCGACCTATAACAGGAAAGTTGTATATCGCTTTCTGGCAGGCTTTGCCCTGGCCTATGGCCTCAACCTGACTGTCCTTGTTGCTCTGACGCGGCAAGGCGATTTGCCGGAAATGGCGTCGCAGGTCGTCGCGATGGTGGCCTACAATGTCTGTTTCTTCCTGGTAATGAAATTCTGGGTTTTCGAAAAAGATGGCTAATTCTTATTCTCTGGATGTTGTGATCCCCTGTTACAATGAGGAAGATAACCTTCCTCACACCATTCCAATCCTGAACGACTATCTCACGGGCCTCCTGTCCCGCGATGATGTGGGGCTGGATCGGTTCAGGATGATCCTCGTCGACGACGGAAGCTCGGATCGGACATGGCAGCAGATCGAGGCCTTTACGCAAGAGATTAGCGCCACCGGTTTGAAGCTCAGCCGCAACTACGGTCACCAGAATGCCATGCTGGCCGGGCTCTCGGTCGCAGACGCCGATGTCGTTCTGACGATCGACAGCGATCTTCAGGACGACGTCAACGCCATTCTCGAGATGTTGAAGGCTCATGAAGCCGGCGCGGACCTGGCGCTCGGCGTTCGCCGCTCGCGCGGCAGGGACAGTTTTTTCAAGAAAAGCACGGCAAAAGGATATTATGGGCTGATGAGGCTAATGGGCGCGCAGATCGTGCCCGATCATGCTGACTTCAGACTGATGTCGCAGAAGGCTCTCAAAGCACTTCTCGCGCATGAGGAGACGAACCTTTTTCTGCGCGGGATTATACCCAGCCTAGGCTTTAGGGCCGAGGTGATTAGATACGATCGCCAGACGCGCGAACATGGCGAGACCAAATACACCCTGAGGAAGATGCTCTCGCTGGCCGTCAACGGCGTGACATCGTTCTCCGCCGCGCCGCTTCGGTTCGTGGCCGTTCTGGGCATTTCCGTGTTTCTGATTTCGATGCTGCTCGCCTTCTGGTTCCTCGTGGAGCGGCTGTTCGTCTCTGAAAGTACGGTCCCGGGCTGGGCCTCAACCGTGCTGCCGATGTTGTGGCTCGGCGGCCTGCAGATTTTTTGCATGGGGATCATCGGCGAATATGTGGGCAAGATATATCTGGAAGTGAAACGCCGGCCGCGTTTTATTATAGATAAGAAAATTAGTTCTATATATTTAAAAATATAGAATAGTTCTATTTTTGTAGAACTAATTATTTTAATGGTCTAATGGAAATATGACGAAATGACCCAAACAACGAGCGAAATTAGGCCAATATATTGGAATACAGGAGCGTTCCTTCTATCGCTTTTGATAGGAATCGCTCATCATATTCTATTTTATCCCCTTTTTTTTGATGGCGATGCGGCGGCTATGCAGGTTTTGGCCACCGCTATAGTTGACGGAAGATCAATATTGCCATCCGATTTTAGTTATGGGAATCAAATAATAATTCTCAGATCAAGTCCATTCATTGCTTTGTCTTTGATTGTTGGGCTTAAGGGTTATTTGGCATTCTTAATCGGATCGTCTTTGAGCATAGCGTTTTGGGGGGTGGTATTATATAATTTTCTGAATTTGCATTTTAAATCTCCTCAAAAGTCAATTTTATTTACGCTAATCATGCTTCTCCCCTTGGGGGTATTCGAGGCTAACTACATCTTAGGTCAACAGTCTCATCTATCAAATGTGATATTGGCGTTAGGTGTTATTATTTTAGTAGATGAGTATTCAAATAATATTAACAAAAAATACCTTGTAATTATTTCTTTAACTATATTTTCGCTTTCCTTTGAGTCTCCGATAAGGGGCCTTCTTGTAATAGTTCCGATTTTTTTCGCTATATTATTATTTTCAAAAAAATTATTTATTTCTATTCTTATAACAATTTTTTGCTCATTCATTGTATCTTTTGGCGTAAATAAATATCTTGTTCAGTTGAAGGGAGTTCGCGTAAATTACTTTGACACATTAACATTTCGGTCCACCGACCAAATAGTTTCAAATTTGAGAAATAGCTCAATTGAGACTATAAATAACATTTCAAGCTTAAATATGACTGAAGGGCAAAGGCTTTCATTTTTTGGCTTGCTGGTCGTGGTCTTCTCAATATTGACATTATTTAGTTATTTGTATTGTTTGCTTTCTGGCGCTACACGAGCAAATCAACTCGCTAAATTTAATTTGTTCGCCATTCCAAGTGATCGAGTTCCCAATTCATTGGGGAGTCCAAACTTTGTGCAGCTTGTGGGCATATTCGGCGTTTTTATTGGCGCCATCGCTGTGGCTACATTGAACCCGGATTCATCCAGGCACTACCTTTGGGCTATTTTTGTATTAAAGCTGGTTATCTTCGATTGGTTCTATAGCTTGTTCAGGCATAGAATTCGCAGAACTCCAGCTTCGCTACTTTTGATTTCACTCACATTCGTCATGTCTCTCTGGTTCGCGCTAATTGTTCGGGATGGGGCACATATAGTGCATTCTGTCGATAAAAGATTGAGCGATAATTCTGTATCTGAGATCGGGCGTTTGTCGCGCGAACTTAAAATTAAGACGATATATGGCGAAGACTTCTGGCGGATGATGCCCCTGAATTCGTTCGTTGACGATCTGCATGCGCAAACTCTTTTGCTCTACGATGGCGAAATTCGACCGTATATGTGGCTATCCCGCCCGAGCGTTTTTTGCACTAACGATGAAGTGCTCTATTTTCTTAAAAATGGTGAAGTTGACAAAGCCCTTAAGGAACGGTTGCAGAGTTTTGGCGGTCAAATGGTTGCCGCGGGAAATGGGTATTCGATCTGGAAAGGTCATCCTGCTTGGAAGAAATTAGATGACTTAGACTGTGAGGAATGAAGCGGTGTTGCCCTTTGACTGAAGCGAGGCCGGTTGTTTCACGCAGTCTTTGATGGCGCAATTTTGTTGCGGTAGTAGAGAGCCGATATGGACCTGATGTGTCATATAGAGCTTGCAAGAGGGTGAATGATGCGCTCGAAATCCGGAAATCTCGCCGTGCTGGCGGTCGCTGTACTTGCTTTTGCGGCGCTGAACGTTTCGCTCGCATTGAATGTGGGAGCGTTGTCCGCACCTCCGATCTATGACGATAACGGCTATCTTCTGGATGGCTACTATCGCTTCATGTTCGACGGTGCGCGCTCCCTTTGGTCACTGTCCGAAAGTTTCGTTCAGTACCCTCCGCATGCGCCGGTTGAAACCCTGACGGTAATCCTCGGCTATTGGTTTTTCGGTTCGAGCAATATCGGGCCTTACATCATGAACATCTGGGGACTTTCGGCCTTTGCCCTGATGATGTTCAGTGTTGCGGGAGACAGAATTGAACCCCGGTCGGCGACGCTGCTCGCGATCGCCGCCATGTTCGTACCAGCCGCGGGCGCGATCGTATCCGAGTTAAGGCCCGACATGATCGCGGGCCTTTTTTTCGCATTCTCCGGCTATGTGCTTCTGGTCAGGGATGGCGCGAAGCGCGATCGCCGCTCGGCGGCGCTGGTCGGTCTTCTCTGCGCGTTCTCTCTGGTTATCAAGCTCAGCGCCGTGGTCATTACTGTTCCAATGCTTGGGCTTGCGCTTGTCGCCGGCGCAGCCCTTCGGCGCGAGGCGAGGTCAAAGGCCATCTCTCGAGCTGCCGTCACGGTCGCCACGGCGCTCGTTATTCTTGTGCCCGTCGTCTATATCTGGGGGAACCAGACATATGCCTATATCTACCAGGCCCTGGTTTCAAACAGAGACATCTGGTTTACGCCCGGCGATCGATGGTTCCACTTGAATTACAATGCAACCGGACAGGGCGGTTCGATTGGCCTTGGTGACCTCTTTTATGTCGGCGTCGCGCTGATCCTCTTTGAGATTTTTGTCTCGTTGACGACAAAGAGAAGCGATATTCGTTCCCTTGCCTATTATGTCTGGACATTGCTGATTTTTATCGGGATCGCCAATTCGGCGGAGAAGACGGTCTATCAGGGCAGCTTCTTCTTTTTTCCTTTTATCATAAGTTCGGTGATCGCGCTCAGCAGGCTGCTATCGATGCTCCCTCGTCTGGCTTATTGGCTTGCTGGCGCAATCGCCCTGTCGGCGGCCGTGTTTCTCGAACCAGCGCATACCTATCAGCAAGGGGTCTACCGCAAAGACACCTGGCCTATGCTTGAACAGATCTCGGATTTGGTCGTGCAAGGCGCGTCCGTTACGTCAGTCTGCAGCGGGCCTTTCTATCACTATGCCACTGTAGGCTCCTATCCGGTTACGGCTCATGCAGTGGCGCTTGAAGTGGCGAAGAAAGGTCATATGCGTCTAGCCATAGACCAACTGTTTATCATACGGGAACTGGAACCAATGATGCAGGAGATCGAGAAGGCCAATTTTGTTCTGCTGCCAAATGAAGCAGGAATACGCGAGGCCGTGAACCAACACTTGCCAGGCGTTGCGTTTAACGACCAGATCATGGAATTGCTGCGACAGGATAGTCGTTGGCGCGAATACCGCATCGAAGCCGCGGACCCGCCGACCCTGTTTGTCCGTGAGAGTTGCGAATAGGCAAGACAGTCCTCGGAAAGGGGGATGCCAAGGACCGATGATTAGAACCCATATGACCGGAGCGATTTTGAAAGCCGCAGTCGTAGCCATAGCGACAGTGAGGACTTTCAACGACGCGGGCTTTCAAAAAGCGCCCGGCCCTTTAAGGGTGCGGCTGGAATGGCCACCGAGGGCGTCAAAATCCTCGCGCGATGCTCCTGCATCGCTCTGCGGTATTTTCCTACTCGGACGGCCATTCCAGCACGCATCATATGGGTTCTAATCATCGGTCCTTGATCTCAGCCATCATCGAGAAGGCGGGCGAGCGTGCTGCGGCCGAGCGCCGCCATGTCGGGATTGCTCTGCTCATAATACCAGACGAGCCCGATCGCCTGCGCAAAAGCCCAGGCGGCGCCCCTTTGCCATTCCACCTCGTCCGAGCCGAGGCTCTGCCTGACGCGCGCCCGGCGGGATGTGTCGAAGAGATGCCAGCAGGCCACCAGATCGAGCGCCGGATCAGCCGGCCCGAAGGCGCCGCCATCGAGCACGCCCGCAAGCCGACCATCCTTCACCAGAAGGTTGGCCGGGATCAGGTCGCGATGGCTCATCGCGTCAGGTCCTCCCGGCGGCAGGAGCCGCAACCGCGCCCACAAGGCCGAAAGGCGGGCAACATCGAGCAGACCACGGCTGTTTTCGAGGCAGGTCGCAATCCAGGCGTCGTGATCCGTCAGGCTGCCGCCCCGGCCGCGCCCGTCGAAATGCCGGGCTTTCGTGTCAGCCCGCCTGAGCGACGCAATCAACCGGGCGATATCATCGGCAAAGGCATCGGACCGGGCAAGCCCCGCCGGCGTCGCGATCTCGCCCGGCAGAAATGTCTGCAGCGACCAGAACATCGGATAGCCATGCCCCGGCCGCCCCAGGCCGAGCGGCTCGGGGCAAGGAACCGGACAACAGGCGGCAAGTTCGGCAAGCGAGCGCGCTTCCGCCTCAAGCCGGATGCGGCAGGTCTCGGCCTGCTCCCGGCGTCTGGGAAAGCGCGCCGCGATCTTTGACCCGACGCGAAAAATCGCATGGTCGGTGCCGACCGCGAGCGGCTTTACCGGAAGATCGCGATAGCGCGGAAACTGAGCGCAGATCAGCGCGCCCGCCATCGCCAGACTGACCGGAACCTCATCGTCGTGCATCAGGGGCCAAGCGCGGCAAAGGGCAGTGAATAGACCCTGTCCGGCCCCAGCATGTGAACGTTGAGCAGCTTTCGGTCGAACAGCCCGGCAAAGGCGGAATGGCGCAGGTCGAGACCGCCGCGCGTGGTGGCGAAGGCCGGCAGCATCAGCCGCATCGCATCGGCGGCAAAACAGGGGCGGCGGACGGATTTTCCGGGCCGGCGCAGCACGGCGGACGGGTGAAGATGGCCGCAGATTTCCGCCTCGGCCTTGCGGGTCGGTTCATGGCCGCCCGGCTCATGACGGAAAGTCAGCCCTTCAAGACGCCAGACATCGAAAACCCGTCCGGGAAGACCGCCGACCCCATCGGGATCGTGGTTGCCGTTGATCCAGACCCAGTCGCGGCTTTCCACAAGCGCCGAAAGCGCGTCCCGGGCCTGCGACGGCATTTCCCTCGCACCGACGCGGTCGTGAAAATTGTCGCCGAGCGAAACCACGCGGGCGGGGCGATAGCGGGCGATCACGGCCGA
The DNA here is from genome assembly GCF_013459645.1 of Martelella sp. NC20. NCBI lineage: Bacteria > Pseudomonadati > Pseudomonadota > Alphaproteobacteria > Hyphomicrobiales > Aurantimonadaceae > Martelella > Martelella soudanensis. The sequence goes on along the minus strand of NZ_CP054861.1, from coordinate 2,410,654 downwards.
AAGCGCTGCAAGCGTGCGCCCGGTATCGTAAGGCGGCAGGAAGAAGCCGCGGCGCGCATGGGCGGCGCCGCGCTCCAGATGGAGATCGGAGACGACGAGAAGGCCGAGTTCGGGGAAGAAGGCAGCGCCCGAGGCATCGAACGCGACGACATGGCCCGCGAACCGGTGCGCACGGCCGGCATTTCCCTTCCGTTCAATCGTCAGCGCGTCCACGCTCCGCCTCTTCTTTCTCATGCATCATTTCGGCTGCCTCGAGCGCTTCCGCCAGTTCGTCGGCGGCTTCCCGGAGCACCGCATCGCCGGCGCCGCCATTGACGCTTTCGCGGCCGATTTCAAGCAGCACCGGCACGGCCAGCGGCGAAACCCGCTCCAGCCGATAGTGAACCAGATGCCCCTTGATTCGTTCCAGCATTGTGCCAAGCCGGGCGATATCCAGCAAGCCGGCCGCCGCATCCGCCCGTGTCGCCTGCAGCAGGATATGGTCGGGCTCGTGGCTGCGCAGCACATCGTAGATCAGGTCAGCCGACACCGTCATCTGGCGGCCGGTCTTTTCCTTGCCCGGATAGCGCCGCTCGATCAGGCCGGCAATGGTGGCGCAACTGCGGAAGGTGCGCTTCAGCATGTAGCTCTCGTCAAGCCAGGCCTCGAGGTCGTCGCCGAGCATGTCCTCGTCGAACAATTCCCTGAGATCGAGCGCGCCATCCGCCAGCATCGCGCCGATGTCCTTCAGCCCCCAGATCGCGAGCGAATAATCGGTCGACACGAAGCCGGTCGGCTCGGCTCCCAGCCGCTCCAGCCGCCGCGTCAGCAGCATGCCGAGCGTCTGGTGCGCAAGCCGCCCCTCGAAGGGATAGGCCACCATGTAGAACCGGTTTTCGAGCGGGAAGGTCTCGACCAGCAACTCGCCGCGGCCGGGCAGATGCGAGTGCGTCTGTTGCAGCGACAGCCATTCGCGCACCGGGCCGGGCAGCGTCTTGCGGCGCTCGGCATCGGCGAGCATGGCGCGTACGCCATCGGCGAGATAGGTCGACAGCGGAAACTTGCCGCCGGCATAGGCCGGGATCTTCGGGTCGGTATCGAAGGCGACCGAGGCCAGGCACTCGTTCTCGCGAATACCCTCGAAGCGCAGCACCTTGCCGGAAAACAGGAAAGTATCGCCGGGCCGCAGCATCTCGATGAAATATTCCTCGACCTCGCCGAGCGTCGGCCCGCCCCGGAGCGGCCCGCCGCGTTTGCCCGCCCTCACCAGCCTGATCTTCAGCATCGGCATCTCGACGATGGTGCCGAGGTTGAGGCGGTACTGGCGCACGACATCGGGATGGGCAATCCGCCACAGCCCGTCCGCCGTCTGCCGGATTTTCGCATAGCGCTCATAGGTCCTGAGGGCATAGCCGCCGGTCGCCACGAAATCGACGATGCGCGCGAAGGTCGCGCGGTCGAGCCCGGCATAGGGCAGCGCCGTGCGCACCTCGTCGAAAAGCGCATCGATATCGAAAGGGGCAGCGCAGGCCATGCCGAGCACGTGCTGGGCCAGCACATCGAGCGCGCCCTCGCCGATCGGCGGGCTATCCTGCGCGCCGACATAATTGGCATCGAGCGCCGCCTGGCATTCCATCACCTCGAACCGGTTGGCCGGCACCAGAATGGCGCGGCTCGGCTCGTCCATGCGATGGTTGGAACGGCCGATCCGCTGAGCAAGCCGGCTTGCGCCTTTCGGCGCGCCGATATGCATCACGAGATCGATATCGCCCCAGTCGATGCCGAGATCGAGCGTCGAGGTGGCGACGACCGCGCGCAGTTTGCCCGCCGCCATCGCCGCCTCCACCTTGCGGCGCTGGCCGACATCGAGCGAGCCGTGATGCAGCGCGATCGGCAGATTGTCGTCATTGATGCCCCAGAGTTCCTGAAACACGATCTCGGCCTGCGAGCGGGTGTTGACGAAGATCAGCGTCATCCGCCGCTGCTTCAGTTCCTCGTAAATATCGGGGGCGGCATAGCGCGCCGAATGGCCGGACCAGGGTATGCGCGCCGACGCCCTCAGGATGGTGATTTCCGGCCGGGCACCGCCCTTGACCGTGATCAGCCCTGCATGAGGCGGTGCCACCTCCCCGGTCTGGGCCACCAGCCAGCGCTGCAATTCCATCGGATCGGAGACGGTGGCCGAAAGGCCGATGGCGGTCAGATCCGGCTTCAACCGCCGGAGCCGCGCAAGCCCGAGCGACAGCAGATGGCCGCGTTTGGAGGTGACCAGCGAATGCAGCTCGTCGAAAATCACATAGCTAAGGTCCTCGAAGAACCGATCGGCATCCTTGCCGGCAATCAGCAATGCGAGCTGTTCCGGCGTCGTCAGCAGGATATCCGGCGGCTTCAGGCGCTGGCGCTGGCGCTTGGCCTGCGGCGTATCGCCGGTGCGGGTTTCCATGGTGATGGCAAGCCCGGTCTCGATGACCGGCCGTTCCAGATTGCGGGCGATATCGACGGCAAGCGCCTTCAGCGGCGAGATATAGAGCGTGTGGACCCCGCGCGGCCTGCCCCCCGGCTTTTGCGGCCCGCGCCGGTCGAGATCGGAAAGCGCGGGCAGGAAGCCTGCAAGCGTCTTGCCCGCCCCGGTCGGCGCGATCAGCAGCATATCCTCGCCGGCGCTAGCACGCGCCAGCAGTTCAAGCTGATGGGCGCGCGGCTGCCAGCCATTCTCGGCAAACCAGCGACGGAAACGCGCCGGCAATGTTTCCGTTTCGTTCATGAGCGCACGATGACAATTATTCGCGGGGAAGGCCAGCGATTTTCACGGCTCACATCGCGATATAGCGATCGCGCCGGTGATTGATCGCGAGCACCAGATTGATCACCACCGCGCCGGCAACGGAACAGACGATGATGAACGGCGTCGCCACGAAGAACGACAGCGCCAGCACCATGCCGTCAAGCATCAGTTGCACATAACCCGCCTTCCAGCCGAACCGATCCTGCAGATAGAGCGCCAGTATGCCGAAACCGCCGAGGCTTGCCGAATGGCGAAACAGGATCAGCAGTGCCGCCCCCACCAGAACGCCGCCGAACAGCGCGCCGATCAGAGGATCGGTCTCGCCGATCGTTATGAAATCCGGCACCACCGCCGTCAGGACCGAGGTAAGCGCCACCGCAAGAAAGGTCTTGAGGGTGAATTTCAGCCCCAGCCGCTTCCAGGCGAAATAGTAGAACGGCAGGTTGACGATGAAAAAGGCAAGGCCGAAATCGATCGCCGTCGCATAGGTCAGCAGAAATGCAAGGCCGGCCGTGCCGCCCGTCAGCAGGCCACCGGCCTTCAGCACCATCACCCCGAGACAGGCAAGCATGGCGCCGGCGATGATGCCCTGCGCGTCCTCCAGCAACGAGTGGTTTTCGGAGGTCGAACTGACGATCCCGGCAAGAAAGCGGTTTTCAGACAAGGTGGGACGCTCCGGAAATCGGGACCGTGTTGCGGGACGGCCCCGGGATTTCAAAGCGCGTCCGGCAAAAGTGACCACCCGGCCGGACGCGCATAAATAAAAAAGAGTCTGTCCGCTATTCAGAAAAACGCGGACAGACTCTCATCGCCCAATTCGACGCACGCGTCAAACCGGCAGAGGGCGTTGGTTCAAACCACATCGTCCTGATTGACCCGACCGCCCTCGCCTTCCCAGTTCAGGATGCGGCGGGTTTCGCTGCCGGTGAATTTCAGGCGCACGCCGACGCCGCCCGCCTCCTCTTCCGGCAGGAGGACCACACCGAGGGCCTGCAGTGTTGACTTCAGTTTCTCAGCCGAATTGTCGCCGAGTTCGGCTGTGCCGTTTTCGAATTCCTCGATCCGGTCTTCTGAAAGCCCGCTTTCGGCCGCAAGCGTCGAGCGGTCGATGCGGGCGAGAATGCGCGCGGCGTGGCAAAGTTCAGGTGTCAAGGTCATGGTCAACCTCCTTTCGGTCTATTGAAGACACTTTGAAGGTAAACGCCTGCACCCGCGCCCTGGTTCCACAGACAGCGCCAGGCCGTAATTCGCGCGCGGTCAGGCGAGCCGGCGGACGGCGAGAAACAGGATGCCCGGAACCGGTTCGCCGGCATCCTTGCGCAGCGCCGCCCGCTCATGGGATTTCAGGTCGAAGCCCGCGCGCGAAAGCATGCCCTCGACATAGGCAAACGCATGGGCATAGCGCAGCGACGGCAGCAGGGTGAACGTTTCGGCATCCCCGCCATCTTCCACCGAGAACAGGAAGATGCCGCCGGGCGCAATCAGCGACGCGACATTGTCCATCAGGCTGTCGAGCGCTCCGAGATACATCAGCACATCGGCGGCCACCACCAGATCGGCGCGGCGCCGCTCAAGTCCTGGCGCAAACAGGCCGCTTTCCTCCGGGGCAAGCAGCAGGTCGGCCTGGGCAAGGTGATGGTACACCACCTTCTCCTCCGCCTTGGCCAGCATGTTGGCCGACAGATCGAAGCCTTCGAGGCGCGCGACCCGCTTGCAAAACGCAGCGCCTGAAAGCCCGGTGCCGCAGCCAAGATCGGCGCAAAGCCGGAAGCGTCGCGTCTCGCCCTCGCTCCCTGCCAGAAGCGCGGCGAGCCGTTCGGGCGCGTTATACTCGAGCCGCTCCGTCAGCGCCTGGTCGAAATGGTCGGCATAGGAATCGAACAGCGCCTCGACATAGCGCCCCGGCGGATGCGCGGGCGGTTCGGCAGCGCCCAGAACGGCGAGTTTCAGGCTGGCGGCGAAAACATCTTCTGCATCCTCGCCGTCGAGCTTTTTCAGCGTCGCGATCGCCGCCGCGACATCGCCGGCATTCTCGCGATAGGTCGCAAGCAAGGCGAGACCCGCCGGCCAGTCCGGCACAAGCGCCATCGCCTGCTCCATCACCTCGGCGGCGGCGGCATGATCGCCGGCCTCGTCCAGCATGCGGGCGTAATCGGCGCGGCGATCGGCAATCAGATCACCCGAGGAATGGGAAATGGCGGTCATTTTCTGAAACCATTGGGAAGCTGAGCGCCAATGTCGCTTTTCCTACCGAAAAGCAAGCGGAATCGCCGCGCCGTTTTTTCTTGAATGCGCCGCAAAGCATCTTTATCTAGCCGGGTAAAGGAGAGCGGCATGAGCGACAGCGTCAACAGATTTCTGGGCGGCACCGTGGTCGGGACGATCGTCCGGCTGCTGGTGGTGTCGCTGATCGTCGGCTTCATCCTGTCGGCGCTCGGCATCCATCCGCTCGACATCTATTACGGCATTGTCGATTTTCTCGTAAACCTCTGGCATCGCGGCTTTGCCGCGCTGGGCGAGGTCGGCCATTATTTCGTGCTGGGCGCGATCATCGTGGTGCCGGTCTTCCTGATCATCCGCATTCTGAGCTATCGCCGGTGAAACAGTTCGACACGTCCCGCCGCGTCCTCGTTCTGGGCGCGCTGGCCGCCGGCGTTTCCGCCTGCAGCCCGTTTTTCGGCAGCGGTCTTCCCCGTGGCGATGTCGACAGCGAAGCGATGACCGCCACCTTCCTGCCCTGGGTCAACGACTTGCGCAAAAGCCGGGGGCTTTCCGCCCTTTCCTATTCGCGCGCCTGCGAACTGGCGGCGATCGATCAGGCGAGCCGCATGGCGCTTGCCGACAAGATGAACCATATCACCGGCAGCGAAACCGTGCTTGCCCGGTTCAAGCGCATGGGCCTGCAGCTGCCGGCGGCCGAAAACATCGCCATGCAGCAGCGCACGCCGGAACGCGCCTTCCAGGCCTGGGTCAATTCGCCGGGGCACCTGAAGAACATGTTGGGAAATTATTCCCATATCGGCGTTGCCCGCGCCGTCAGCCCGAATTCCGGCAACCAGCCATTCTGGGCCATGTGCCTCAGCCAGTAACGCTCAAAACGGTTTTGAAGCCCATTCTGAAACGCCGCTGTCGCGCAACTGACGCGGCGAACCGACGCCTGCTTCGCTCATCGCCGACAGGATCGCCCTGAAACTGTCCTCGATCAGTTGCGGGCCCTCATAGGTCATGCCGGAATAGATCTGCACGAGATCGGCCCCGGCGCGGATCTTCTCTACCGCCCGCGCGCCTGAATTGACGCCGCCGACGCCGATGATCGCAAGATCGGGCCCGAGGCGTTCGCGCATGCGGGCGAGAAGCGCGGTCGACCGGTCAAACAGCGGCGCGCCGGAAAGCCCGCCGGCCTCGCCGCCGAGCTTTTCCTCTCGGAGCCCCGCCCGCGACAGCGTCGTGTTGGAAACGATGACGCCGTCAAGCGCGCTGTTCAGGATTTCAGCGACGATGTCGTCGACGCCCTCCTCGGTCAGATCGGGCGCGATCTTCAGGAAGACCGGCAGTTTGCGGTGAGCCTTTTCCCGGGCCTCGGCGATTTCGCCGAGAAGGCCCGCAAGCTGCGCGCGCGCCTGCAGATCGCGCAGGCCCGGCGTATTGGGCGAGGAAATGTTGACTGTGAGATAGTCGGCCAGCCCCGAAAACCGGGCGATACCGGCGACATAATCGGCAACCCGGTCCTCCGACGTCTTGTTGGCCCCGATATTGACGCCGATGATGCCCGGGTGGCTGCGGCCCTCCAGCCGGGCGGCAAGGGCGTCATGGCCGGCATTGTTGAACCCCATGCGGTTGATCACCGCCTCGTCCTTCACGAGCCGGAAAAGCCGCGGCTTCGGGTTGCCGGACTGCGGGCGCGGCGTGACCGTGCCCGCCTCGGCATGGCCGAAGCCGAGTTTCAGCAGTCCGTCGAGCGCCTCGCCGTTCTTGTCGAGCCCGGCGGCAACCCCCAGCGGATTTTTGAAGGCAAGACCCGCCACCGTGGTCGCCAGCTTTCTATCGCCGGCATGACGGGCGCCGGGCATAAGGCCGGTGCGGATCGCCTTCAGCGTCAGGCCATGGGCAAGCTCGGGATCGAGCGCGAACGCCGCGCGGCGGCCGCCGCATTTGTAGAGATCTATCATCAAAGCAGTCCCGAAAAATCATGGCGGCCATCACTGGCGACCGGCAGCGGATTTTCCCGGATGACGGCCTTGAGGGAAAGATCGCCGTAAAGATGGGGAAACAGCGCCCCGCCGCGCGATGGCTCGTATCTGAGGGCGCTTCCCAGCGCCGCGGGATCGACCGCCACCAGCAGCAGATCCGCCTGGCCCGCGAAATGACGGGCGGCCGTTTCGCGCACCTGGTCGGCGGTGGAGAGGTGGATGAAACCATCCGCAAGGTCGACCGCCGCCCCCTTGAAGACGCCGGCGGTCCGCGCCGCCTGCCACTCGGCCCCGGTGACGATCTTGAATATCGGTTGCTGGTTCATGTCCGCCTCGCCGCTTTGATCTCTGGCTCGGGTTTGGCAAAGAGCAACCCAAATGTCCATCGCCGTGACGCCCGGATGACCGAAAGCAAGGGGAAATCGGGTATTTCTCGGGCCCTGAACGCTTTTTGGGTTGCTAACGCGGCAAAGCAGCGACCATAAATGGCAGGACCACCATTGTTTTGCCGGCAAACAGTTGCAGCAGCGCGAGGTCGAATGTTAAGGGTTGTGAAACTGCCTTTGGGAGGAGGCCAGGAATGACCGGACAAACCATTCTGATCGCGGATGATCACCCGCTTTTCCGAAGTGCGCTGAAACAGGCGATCGGCGGCATGGCGACGTCCTACGCCGTTGTCGAGGCGGGCGATTTCGAGAGCGCCCAGCAGGCGGCGCGCGACAACCCGGAAGCCGAACTGATGCTGTTCGACCTCGCCATGCCGGGGGTGAGCGGGCTGTCCGGCCTGATCACGCTGCGCGCCGAATTTTCCAGCCTTCCGATCGTGGTCATCTCCGGCAGCGACGATGACGACACCATTCGCCGGTCGCTCGCGCTGGGGGCCTCCGGCTTCATCTCGAAATCGGTCGGGATCGAGGAATTGCGCAACGGCATCCGCATGGTGCTTTCGGGCGAGGTCTATACGCCGCAGAATTTCGGCGGCGGCGAGGAAAGCGATCCCGACATCGCCGACATGCTGCAGCGGCTGCAGACGCTGACGCCGCAGCAGTCGCGCGTGCTCAGAATGCTGTGCGAGGGGCTGTTGAACAAGCAGATCGCCTATGAGCTCGGCGTTTCGGAGGCGACCGTGAAGGCGCATGTCTCGGCGATCCTGCTGAAGCTCAACGTCGACAGCCGGACCCAGGCCGTTATCCAGCTCGGCAAGGTCAATATGGCGATGGTTGCCTGATAACGTGTAAAAGACAGGATTTTATTCCTGTCCGCCTTTACGCTGCGTCCGTCATTACGCTATAGGCTATGTGGATATCAACCGACACCCGAAGGCGATCGGGATGCTTGAAAAACTCACGCATAGCGAGATCTGGAGCGCGATCGACCGGCTTGCGGAGCGTAACAAGCTGACCCCTTCGGGCCTTGCGCGCAAGGCCGGGCTCGATCCGACCACGTTCAACAAGTCGAAACGGCGCGCGGCGGACGGCCGCGAGCGCTGGCCGTCGATGGAATCCTTTGCCAAGATTCTGGCGGCCACCAATACATCGATCACCGAGTTTGTCGGCGATAATCCGGTGATGGCGGGCGGCATTCAGGGACCGGTCGGCAGCTTTCCGCCACAGCCTTCGACAATTCCCCTTCTCGGACTTGCGCGCGCCGGCGCCGGCGGCTTCTTCGATGATGGCGGATATCCGGTCGGCCAGGGTTGGGACGAGGTCGATTTCCCGGTCCCCTCCCGCAGCGCTCAGGGGATCTACGCTCTTGAGGTGCAGGGCGACAGCATGATGCCGCTTTATCGCGATGGCGACGTGCTGATCGTCGAGGCCAATGCCGAAACCCGCAAGGGCGACAGGGTGGTGGCGCGCACCCGCGATGGCGAAGTCCTGGCCAAGGTTCTGGTGCGCCGCACCACCCGCCAGATCGAACTGATGTCGATCAACCCCGCCCATGCCAATATCGTTTTCGACCTTTCAGACATCGAATGGATAGCCCGGATTCTCTGGGCCAGCCAGTAATTCCCAGGACCGAGAGTAGCCCATGTCCCGCACCGAGCTTACCCATTATGACGCGCTGATCTACGTGATGGTGATGGCATCAGCCGTCGACAGCGCGATGAGCGACACCGAGATGGCGCGGATCGGTCATATCACCCGCTCCCTTCCCGTATTCGAGGGGTTCGACGAAGACAGCCTTACCCAAATTGCCCACGACTGCGCCGAGATCGTATCCGGACAGGAGGGCATGGATATCGTGCTCGAGATCATCCGCGACACGCTGCCCAAAAAGCTCTACGACACGGCCTATGCGCTGGCCGTCGAGATCATGTCGGTCGATCAGGTCATCCGGACCGAGGAAATCCGCCTGCTACAACTTCTCCGCGACCGGCTGCAACTCGACAAGCTGACCTGCGCTGCGATCGAACGGGGCGCCATAGCCCGATATCGCGCCGCATAGGACGGCTTCTCCCGCCCTGTATTTTCTTTATTAGAGAATCATAAAGTATCCGGGAAATAATTCCATGAGTAAGACATTCCTTTACGGGTTGTCGTGGCGCTCATCGATGCGCGTCACAAGTCATCCAGAAGCAACATTTAGATATTGTATTTTTCTAAACCAGAAGCTTTACTAGTAAGAAATAAAAGGGTGCGCGGTAAAGAGGGGTTTCATGTCCGCCGTCAAGCAGGCCGTTGTCCATCCTCCGGACCGCGCCTTCGCTGCCCTACGCAATCTTCCCAAAGCAATCTGGAGGGAACGCCAGATGCTGCGACGACTTGGTTTCGATGAGCGGGTCATCGAGGATGGGATCAAGGCCGCTCTTCTCAACAATACCACGATCGAGAAAGAGCTTCTTTCCGGCGGCGTGATCGCGCCGGACGACTATTACAGGCGGCTCGCCCGATATCTCGTCCTGCCCTTCCAAAGCCGGCTCGAACCGGATTGCGTCATAGATCGCCCCGGGATCGACCGCCTCCTGGCAGATCCTCGCGGCCTTCGGCTCGACAGCGGAGAGACTGAGCGCCGCTTTGCCGTGGTGCCCTATGCAGGCGATCTCGCCGACCTCCACATCCGCCTGTCGTCCCGGCCCGAAATCAGGCGCTGCGTCATCATCACGACGCCGGAGGCGGTGCGCGCGGCGGTGTGGCAGGCCGGCGAGCGCAGGCGGCTTACCGATACCATCAACCAACTCATGGTCTGGGAACCGCGCTTTTCCGCCCGGATCGTGTTCTGGGGCAAACAGGGCTTCCTGCTCGGCGGCGGCGCGGCGACACTGATCGCCGGCCTGATGCTCTTTCCCGCGGAAACACTGCTTCTGGCCCATATCCTGTTTACGACTGTCTATTTGTTCTCACTGCTCATCCGCCTGGCTTCGGTGCGGTCGAAACCCCGGTCGAGGCGTCCGGCACCTGACGCCGACGTCGACGACCTGCCGGTCTATACGCTGCTGATCCCGCTTTATCGCGAAGCCGGCATGATCGGGCAATTGACCGAAAGCATGCGACGCATCAACTGGCCGGTATCCAAGCTCGACATCAAACTGATATGCGAGGCGGATGACAGCGCGACCAGAAACGCGATCGAACGGGCGCGGTTGCCGCCGCAATTCGAACTGGTGGTCGTGCCCGCCGGCGGCCCGCGCACCAAGCCGAACGCCCTCAATTACGCGCTCTGCGGCGCCAGGGGCAGGTTCGTCGTGATTTACGACGCCGAGGACCGGCCGCATCCCGACCAGTTGCGCGAGGCCTGGCATGTTTTCAGGCAGGCGCCGCGCGAACTTGCCTGCCTTCAGGCGCCGCTGACGATATCGAATGTCGGCGAGAACTGGATAACCGGGCTTTATGCCTGCGAATATTCCGGCCTGTTTCGCGGCATCCTGCCGTTTCTCGCCCGTCACCGGTTTCCGCTGCCGCTCGGCGGCACCTCCAATCATTTCCGCATCGGGGCGCTGCGCGCCTGCCGCGGCTGGGATCCCTACAATGTCGCCGAGGATGCCGATCTCGGCCTGCGGCTGCATCGTCTCGGCTATCATTGCGGGGCGATCACCGCCGAAACCTACGAGGATGCGCCGACGGCAATTCGACCGTGGGTCGCCCAGAGATCGCGCTGGATCAAGGGCTGGCTTCAGACCGTGCTGGTGGCGCTCAGGGAACCGGGACGGCTGCGCGACGAACTTGGCCTGCTCGGCTTTGCCGTTTTCGTGGCCAATACGGGCGGGATGATCCTGTCATCGCTGCTGCATCCACTGTTATATGTGTCGGTGCTGACAACCGGCTGGCTGATGCTGCGCCCGAGCCCCGATCCGGGGCCGATCCAGCAGATCCTGACGGGCATAGACCTGATCAACATTCTCGCCAGCTACTGGATATTCCTGCGTCTGGGCGCTTCGAAAATGCGTAAGGAGGAAGCACGCCAGATGCGCGCCAGCGCTGTGTGGCTGCCGCTATACTGGCTGATGCTGTCATTTTCGGCGTGGAAGGCATTCCTGGAACTCTACCACGCGCCGTATCTGTGGCGAAAAACCGACCACAAGCCATCAGATACGTGAAGCGGGAGGCGCTTCGGAGGCGAAACCGTGGGATTTTGCACGATGGCGGGCATCATGGATGCTCCGCCACCCCCGGAAATAGCTGCCCCGATCCCTCAGAAAAACGCCGGCAGCCGCTCGAACCGATTTTTATCACCGTTTAAAAGCAAATTCCGTCGTTTAACCATTTTCTCGAAATTGGAATTGTTATGATCGTAATTTCATATATATGTTATATCAGAAATTTCTTATTTTCTTTTTTATCGACGTCAGGAAATATTGTGAATAAAAGTAAAATAGGCACCCGTTTACTGTCGTCCTGTGCATTTCCGCTCGGTTTTCTGACAGTCTTCGGCGTTGCCCTCCATGCCCATGCGCAAACTCCGACGCCGTATAAAACGCTGAATTTCGGGACGAGCGGGACATTTCTCACCGGCATTCGCGGCAATACCATTGTCGGCAATTACGTGGTGCCCGGCACCACCGCCACGGGCGGTCTGCTCTACGATACCCGCTCCGGCACATGGTCGGCGATGCCGGTGGCGACTGCGAACGGCGTCAACTATCCGGGCGCGATCGGCTCCTCGCCCTATGGGCCAAGCTTCGGCAATCAGGGCGGCGTGTTGCGCACCGTGGGCAGCTACATCACCGAGGCTTCATCGCCCTACGACCTCAGCTATCTCTATGACGCGGCCGCCGCTCCGGGGCAGCAGATCACCGAACTGGCCTACCCCGGCACATCCGACAACCCGACGCTCTACACGATCGCCCACAGCACGTTCGGTGATACCGTGGTGGGCAATTACGACACCCGCCTCGCGACCGGCAACGCCATGATCTATACGATCAGCACAGGCACCTATGTCACAAACAACAAGCCCAGCGCCGTCAGCACCACCGCCTATGGCGTCTATGGCGACATGATCGCCGGCGGCTACGCCGAGGTCGGCCTTGGCGGAGGCATCGGGTTTGAACACGGTTATCTCTACAACACCGTCACCGACACCTGGACAACCTACGATCATCCCGGCGCGATCGTCACGCATCTGGAAGGCATCACCAGCGCGGGCCGCTCCGGCGAATATAATATGGTGGCAAACTGGGTCATGCCGGACGGCTCGCTGCATGCCGGCGTGCTGCACGTCAACGCTCTTGGCATCCCAAGCTGGTACGAACTCGACATCCCCGGCGCCGATGTTGTGTCTTCCAACTCGGCCTATGGCGACACCGTGGTCGGTATCTACCTGATGCCCGGGGACACCGCGCCCAACGGCTATGTCGCCACGGTTGCCGGGATTTACAATCCGATCCGCAATACCGGCGCGCTGACCTCCGGCGTAGACGGCGAAGCCGCCCTTTCGGGCCGCAAGGGTGATGATATCATCAATGACGGCACGATCAGCATGACCGGCAATGGCGGCATCGGCATGCGCGGCGAGACCTACGGCGTGCTGACCAATAACGGCACGATTGCCGCCTCCGGCATCGCCGGCGCGGCGGTCGAACTGCACGGCGTTTATGGCACGTTCCTGAACTACGGCACCCTGAGCGCGCCGGCTGTCGCCGATGCCCTGCGCACCGGCCCGGACAGCTTCGGCACCGTGATCGTCAACGCCGGCGTCATCGACGGCCGCATCGCCGCAACCGCGGGGCCGGGAAAGCGGTTCGAAAACAGCGGCTGGATCGGCGTCAGCGGCAACGGGGTCCCGATCACCCATCTGCTCAGCAGCATCTATGCGCAGACCGAGGCCGGAACGCTGTCGCTGCGCGTCGGCGAGGACGGCAATGACAGGTTCGGGCTGACGGGCACCGCCCGGCTTGCCGGCACGCTCGAGGTCCCGTTCCAGACCTCGACGCTGGTCAACAGCTACGATCTTTTCTCTGCCACCGAAGAGATTACCGGCACATTCACCACCCTGACCACGCCCGGCCTGCCGGGTTACGTGGCCACGACGCTCGACTACGCCGGCAACAGCGTCACGCTCGACCTGACCTCGCAGATGGCTTCGCAGACCGGTCTTACGGCCAACCAGTCCGCCGTTGGCGGCGCCGTGGACGCCGCCTTCAACAGCGGCGCGCTGGCGACGGCAGGAAACGCCACCGCCGATGCGCTCAACAGCATCTACAGCCTGTCCGGCAGCCAGCTTGCGCCGGCGCTCGGCAGCCTGTCCGGCGAAATCTATGCCAGCCAGCGTTCGGTTCTGCTCAACGATGGCCGGTTTACGCGACAGGCGGTTCTGGATCGGCTGCGTCAGCTCAATTATGGAAATACGGCAGGGCCACTGACATCGCTCGGCGGCGGCGAGGCTGACGCCGGCAGTCTGGTGACCGGTTATGCCCCCGACACGTCCGGGAGCGCCCCCGGCTTCTATGACAGCGGCAGTTCGGGGTTTTCCGTGTGGGGAACGGGTTACGGCAGCTGGGGCAGCTTCGATAGTGACGGCAATGCCGCAAGCGTCGATACATCGCTTGGCGGGATCGTAACCGGCATCGATGCCAGGCTCGACCCGAACAGCTATGCCGGCGTGGCTCTCGGCTACTCTCATTCCAACAGCACTATCGACGGCGTTGACAGCTCGGCAGACACGGACAGCGGGATCATTGCCGCCTATGCGGGAACAAATCTTGACGGCGTGAACGTGCGCGGCGGCGTAAGCTACACCTTCAGCGACGTGAACACCTCCCGCGGCATAGCGCTTCCCGCGCTTTCGACCAGCGCGGATGGTCAGTTCAATGCCGGGCTCACCCAGGTCTTCGGCGAGATCGGCTACGGCATGGAATTCCAGGAACTGGCGATTGAACCGTTCGCGGGTCTTGCCTGGGCGCATCTCAACACCGACGGCTTCACCGAAAACAGCGCCGCGGCCGGGCTGACCGCCGGCAGCCAAAGCTCCGATGTCGGCTACGGCACCCTTGGCATCCGGATCGCGAAAGACTTTGCGATACAGGGCGGCGTGCTCACACCGCGCGCAGCGCTTGCATGGCAATATGCGTTCGGTGACCTCAACCCCGGCATGGCGATGAGTTTTGCCGCACTCGGCGGATCTGCGTTCACCGCGAGCGGCGTCCCTCTGGCCGAGAATACAGCGCTGCTCGACATCGGCGTCGACCTTCAGATCGGCAATTCGATGACGGCCGGCATTTCCTATGTCGGCCAGTTCGCCAGCGATATGCGACAGAATGACGTTCGGGGCACGCTGAGCTGGCGATTCTGAAGCCGCCTTGCTGTCAAACATAGGCTTTCAGAAGCGGAAGCGCGAGCAAGCATTCGGCTGACAAAATCGGCCGAATGAAACGTTTTAAAACCCAACTATCTGAAATCACTGGAGCGGGTAGCGGGAATCGAACCCGCGCGTTCAGCTTGGGAAGCTGACAGGCTGCCATTACATCATACCCGCCCGTGGCCGTTCAATACCACTGCCTGCGCACCGGCGGCAAGCCGAAAAACGAGGCCTCAGCGAACCGGTACCAGTCCGCCGGCAAGGGTGGGCAGAAGTTCCGAAACCGTCGGGTGAATGGGCACCGCCCATTGCAGGTCGTTTGCCGTGGCGCCCATGTTGATCAGGTTCAGCACGGCGTGGATGGCCTCGTCTCCGCCGGGGCCGAGAATGGCGCCGCCGAGAAGCTTGCCGGTGTCGGCATCGGCGACGAGTTTCATCAGGCCCGCCGTCTCGCCTTTTTCCTTGGCGCGGGAGACGTTGGTCATCGGCCGGCTGCTGACGGCGACAGTGTAGCCGGCCTTTTTCGCCTCGTTCTCGCTCATGCCGGCGCGGCCGAGCGGGGGATCGGTGTAAAGCGCGTAGCCGGAAATGCGGTCATCGACCGAGCGGTTTTCGCCGTCGAAGAGATTGGCGGCGACGATTTCATAATCATTGTAGGAGGTGTGGGTGAAGGCGCCGCGACCGTTGCAGTCGCCGAGCGCGAAAATGCCGGGCTGGCTGGTCTCAAGTCCGGGACCGACGGTGACGAAGCCGCGGCGATCGGTGGCGACGCCCGCTTTGTCGAGGCCGAGATCATCGGTATTGGGCTGACGGCCGAGCGCCACCAGCAGATCCGAACCGGTCGCCGTCCTGGTGTTGCCGCCGCAGTCGGCATGCATGACGATGCCATCTTGCCGCCGTTCGACGCGGATGCACTCAGCCCCGGTCATCACCGTGATGCCTTCATCCTCCAGGAAACCGCGCACCGCGTCGCTGACCTCCGGGTCCTCGCGCCCGATCAGGCGCTCGCCGCGTTCCACCACCGTCACGGTTGCGCCGAACCGGGAAAACATCTGGGCGAATTCCAGCCCGATATAGCTGCCGCCCAGCACCAGAAGGTGTTCCGGCAGGCGATCGAGGCCGATCATGTCGCTGTTGGTGAGATAGGAAATATCGGAGAGACCTTCGATCTCCGGCACCGCCGGCCGGCCGCCGACATTGATGAAAATCTTCGGCGCGGTCAGCACCTCATCGCCGATCGCCACCCGGTCAGGACCGTCGAAACGGGCATGACCTCTGAGCAGCGTCAGGTTGTCGAGACCGGCGAGCCAGCTTTCGAGCCCGGACCGCGAGGCGCCGGCAATCTCGGCCGTGCGCGCCTGAACCCGCTTCATGTCGACGCTGACCGGGCCGCCGACATTCACGCCGAAATCGGCCGCGCGCCTTGCCACATGGGCGGCGCGGGCACTGGCGACCATCGTCTTGGTCGGCGTGCAGCCGGTGTTGACGCAGGTGCCGCCCACCTGATGCCGCTCGATCAGCGCGACTTTCCGGCCCTCGGCAGCAAAACGCGCCGCAAGCGGCGGCCCCGCCTGACCTGCTCCGATGATGATGGCATCGAATGTCCTCATAGGCTCCACACAATAGCCAATGCGGCGAGGATGGCAACCGCGTCCTCGACAAGGCCGGCCGGTAGATCCCGACCGAACCCGGCGGCGAGCCGTTGCCGTGCGGCAGCGCCCCCGAGCGTGCCGAGCACGGCGCCGGCAACGCCGAGCACGAGACCCGCGATCCAGAAGCCGGAGGCGATGCCGAGCGCCGCGCCGCAGACCGCACCGGTCACGATGCGCCCGCCGAACTGCTGCGGCACCTTGCGGCTTGGGGTGGAGGGAAGCTGGTCGGTGACGAGTTCCGCGAGCGCCAGCACACTCAGGATACCGACGGCCCACGGCGAGGCGAGAAAGGAGATCCATGAGCCCGACAGATCGAGAAGCCCGAGCCAGGCCGCCCAGCTGATCGCAGCCGGCGCCGTCATCGCCCTCAACCCCGCAACAATACCGATGAACAACGCCAGAAGATAAAGCATGCCGCCAACGCCCAACCCGATTGCGATTTATCAATCTACCACGCCCCGGAAAGGCCACAATGTAAAAAGCGGAAGCGACGCGGCACTTGACGTCGGCGATTTCAAGGCTAAGTCTGGTGCAGTCCGGCGCATCCCGCCGCGACGAACCCGGTGCCGGGCCCCTCTGGCGAGAGTTTGACGGCGCTCTCGTGATGTCGGCACCGCCCGCAAATTAGCCGGCGGACATGGTTACCATGCTTCAGTATCCGATCTTTCGCGCGCGCGCGCGTCGTTTTCGTGCGCGCGCGCTTCCCTTTCCCCTTTTCCGGAGCGCAGCTTCCCTTTCGACATGGGAGGTCTTTCCGTGAAAGCCTCCACCCTTTCCTATTTCAAATGGGCGTTCATCGTTACCATAGCCGGCCTCGCGGCGAGCACGCTTTACGGCTATTTCAGCTTCGGCATGAGCGGCGCGCTCGCCTTCCTGTTCATCACCGCCGTGCTTGCGGTGCTGGAAATTTCGCTGTCCTTCGACAATGCGGTCGTCAATGCCAACAAGCTCAAGACCATGAGCCATGTCTGGCAGCGGCGCTTCCTCACCTGGGGCATCCTGATCGCGGTCTTCGGCATGCGGCTGGTGTTTCCGCTGGTGATTGTGGTGCTTGCCGCCAAGGTCGGGCCGCTGGCCGCCATTCACCTGGCCTTCGCCGAACCGCGAGCCTATGCCGAGATCATGCATGACGCCCATCTGCCGATCGCGGCCTTCGGCGGCACGTTCCTGCTGATGGTCGGCCTTTCCTATTTCTTCGACCATGAAAAGGACGTGCACTGGTTTGCCCCGCTGGAAAAGCCGATGGCGAAGCTTGCCGCGGTCAAGGGCATCGAAACCGGCATCGCGCTGGTGCTGGTGCTGGTCTTTTCCAAGCTGGTGGAGGATGGCCGGTCACAGGAATTCTTCTATTCCGCCATCTACGGTCTGTTGACCTATCTCGCGATCGAGGTCTTGAGCGGCCTGCTCGATGCGACCCAGACGCAAACGGCGAAGGCGGCGGCCCAGGGTGGTCTCGGCGCCTTCATCTATCTCGAAGTGCTCGATGCCAGCTTTTCCTTCGACGGCGTCATCGGCGCCTTCGCGCTCACCAAGAACCTGCTGGTGATCGCCATCGGCCTCGGCATCGGCGCGATGTATGTGCGCTCGCTCACCATCATGCTTGTCGACCGCCAGACGCTGTCGCATTTCCGCTTCCTCGAGCATGGCGCGTTCTACGCCATACTGGTGCTGGCGGTGATCATGTATGTCCAGACGTTGTTCGAAATCCCCGAGGCGATCACCGGGCTTGTGGGCGCGGGCCTGATCGCGCTTTCGCTCTGGTCGTCGATCCGGTGGCGCAAGCTGCAGGAGCTTGCCGAGACGCTTTGAGACGCCTCCGAACGATCGGACGATCAATCGGCATCGCCCGACGCTCTATTCGGCGGCCGCCCTGTGAAAAATCGCGATCTGATTGAGGAAGGCGCGCACCAGCGCAGGCTTGAGCGGCTTGTGCTGGACGACGATGTCCTCCTCCTCGGCCAGATCGCGCACCTCCTGGGTGCGGTCGGCGGTGAGCAACAGGGCCGGAATATGGCGCTGATAGTGCTCGCGCAGGATCGTCACCGCATCCACGCCGCTCGCGCCATTGTCGAGATGATAATCGGCGATGATGACGTCGGGGACGATATCGATGTCGCGCGCCTCCTGCTGGCCTCTGGCCACATGAACGTCGGCGCCCCAGCCGCCGAGCAGCACCCGCATGCCTTCCAGGATCGCGTCTTCGTTGTCGATGCAAAGCACCTTGAGGCCTTCGATCGCCTGGCCGGGCAGTTTGCCCGCCGGCTTGGCCGCGGGCTGGCCGCTGTCGGCGCCGGCCTCGGCCAGCGGGACGGACAGCCGAAACACCGTCCCCTCCCCCGGCGCGGAGGCCATCGACACCGGATGTTCCAGCATCCGCGCCAGCCGGTCGACGATCGACAGGCCGAGCCCCAGCCCCTGCGCGGCGCGCGCGCCCTCATCGAGCCGCGTGAACTCCTTGAACACGCTCTCGGCCTTGGAGGCGGGAATGCCGATGCCGGTATCATGCACCTCGATCACCGCGTGATCGCCCCTGCGCCTGACGCCCACCAGAACCCTGCCGGTGATGGTATATTTGATTGCGTTGGACACCAGGTTCTGCACCAGACGCCTCAGCGCCTGGGCATCGGAGCGCACCTTCAGCGAAGACGGCACCACCACAAGGTTGAGCCCCTTCTCGTCCGCCAGCGGCCTGAAATCGGTCTCGACCCGCTTCAGCGTGTCGCCGAGGCTGACGGTGGTGAAATGCGGCTTCATCGCGCCGGCATCGAGCCGCGAGATATCCAGCACGGCCCCCAGGATATCCTCTACCGATTGCAGGGCGGAATCGATCTTGTCTGAAAAGTCGCGGCCCTCGCTTTCGGCTGGCAACCGCTCGCCAAGCGCCGTGGCATAAAGACGGGCGGCATTGAGCGGCTGGAGGATGTCGTGGCCGGCGGCGGAGAAGAACCGGGTCTTGCCGATATTGGCCTCATCGGCCGCGGCCCGCGCCAGCCGCAATGCCTTGTTGACCTCGGTGAGTTCGGCGGTGCGGGCGGCAACGCGCTGCTCCAGCGTTTCATTGGCCTGTTTGAGCGCGAGATCGCCTTCCACGCGACGGGTGATATCGGTGAAGGTCACCACCATGCCGGCATCGGGCATGGCGCGCGACTGGACCTCGATGATCCGCTTGCCGCTTTCCAGCACCAGGGGAAAGGCGGTTTCGTGGGCGCGCAGCTTGCGCAGCGCCTCCTTCGCCTCATCGCCGGTGAGATCGCCGCGCGAGGAAAGCCGGCCGATAATGTTGATCAGCGGATAGCCGACCTGGCCGGCCTCTTCCGGCAGGTCGAGCAGCGCGCGAAAACGCCTGTTCCAGACGGTGAGCCGGTTGGCGGAGTCGAAGACGGCGATGCCTTCGTCCATCTGTGACAAGGCGGTCTGCAACAGGCCCTGATTATATTGCAGCGCCTCGCTTGCCTGATCGAGCAGGAAGGCGGCATCGCCCGAGGCGGCCTCGGCGCGCTGCAACACCAGCGACAGCACCAGCCGCGCGGAGGACGAGCCGATGGCGGTGCCCAGCAATTGCTCGGAAAAATGGATCAGCGCCATATCGGCCTGTTCGTCATCGGTCATCTTGCGCCCGGCCGTGCGCTCGAAAGTGGCAAACGACCGTGCCGTTCTTTCCGCGCCGAGATAGCCTTTCAATGTTTCCCTGAGCACGCCGACGGAAACCCCGGTTCCGATCCCGCGCGCCGTCGATTGCCAGCGCGCCTGGCGTTTGACGAAGATGCCGGACTGGATGCGCTCCAGCGGCCTTGCAGGCCGGCTCAATGAACCAATTACCAGCCCGGCGATATTGACCAGCAGCGACAGGCAGGTGACGTTGAGCAGGATATCGGCGTCCGGCCCGGTGAACAGACCGGTGCCCGGAATGATGAAGTTCATCACCGCGCCGGCGACGGCGGACTGGTCCGGCCCGCCCAGGCTCGGCACGAACAGAAGATAGATCCAGGTGACGAAGCCGAGCGACAGGCCGACGATCGCGCCGCGCGCATTGGCATTGCGCCAGACAAGCCCGATGAACAGCGCCGGCGCCACCTGGGCGATCGCCGCAAACGCCAGCAGCCCGATCGAGAACAGGCCGCGATCGCTGTCGATATGGCGGTAATAGGCGTAGCCGAGCAGCATGACGCCAAGGATCGAGGCGCGGCGGACATTGAGCAGCAGCGCGTAGAAATCATGCCGCCGCCCGCTGCCCGACATCATCCGCCGCCTCAGGAAGATCGGATTGACGATATCGTTCGACAGCATGATCGCCAGCGCCACCGAGGCGACGATGACCATGGCGGTGGCTGCCGAAAACCCGCCCAGGAATGTAATCAGCGAAAGCAGCCGCTGACCGGAGGCGATCGGCAGCTGCAGCACGTAGAGATCGGGATCAACGCCGGGGCCGAGCATCATCGCCCCGCCGATCGCCACCGGCAGCACCAGCAGGTTGATCGCGATCAGATAGAGCGGAAACAGGAAGCGCGCAAGGTTCAGCTCCCCTTCCGAGCGGTTTTCGACCACGGTGACATGGAACTGGCGCGGCAGAAGCAGGATGGCGCAGGCCGAAAGCCCGGTCAGCAATATCCAGCGACTGATCGGCGTTTCATAGCTGAGCGCCGCCGCAGCCACCGCGTTCTGACGCGCGGAGGCCAGCAGATCGGCGGGGCCGTCGAACAGCACGAACAGGGCGAACAGGCCGACCGAGGCGAAGGCCACGAGCTTGATCACCGATTCCATCGCGATCGCCAGGATCAGGCCGTCCTGATGCTCGGTGGCATCGGTATGACGGGTACCGAACACGATGGCGAAGCTTGCGAGCGCCAGCGTGACCGCAAGTGGCAGGCCGACGCCATAGGCCGCACCCGCCGACAGAAACCCGGTTTCGCCGCCGACCATGACCGAGACCGAATCCGACACCGCCTTCAATTGCAGCGCGATGTAGGGGATGGCGGCGGCGAGCGAAATGATCGCGACGAGGCCCGCGACGATCGGGTTCTTGCCATAGCGGGCGGCCAGAAAGTCAGCCACGGAGGTCAACTTCTCGGCCTTCGCCAGCGCCACGATCCGCCTGACCACCGGCATCCCGACCGTGAACACCAGGATCGGGCCGATATAGATGCCGAGGAATTCGAGCCCGCGCGTCGCCGCGAGCCCGACGCCGCCGAAATAGGTCCAGGACGTGCAGTAGACGGCAAGCGAGAGCGCGTAGACCATATTGCGCCCGTCGCGCGGCCGCATCTGCCGCTTGGCCTGCCGGTCACCGAAACTGGCGACGGCAAACAGCAGCAGGATGTAAAGCAGCGCCGACAACAATATCAGCCAGCCGGGCAGCATCCGGTCATTCTCCCGTTTCCAACGGCGGCCTGTCGCGACCGCAGGCCATCACGATATGCCAAGGGCAGCAATTTTCAAATGCGACTGTCGCAGCACAACCATCAAAAGAATCAATCGATCAAAGCTTAAAATTCATGGCATTCACCGCCTGCTCCGTTTTATGACTGAAGCGACAGGAGACCACGCATGCGCCTTATCGAGAATATCAGCCGCCGCGCCGCCGACGCGCCCGAAAGCGGCATCGTCGAGATCATCAATCACGCCCGCGGGCGCGACAACCTGCTGCCGCTGTGGGCCGGCGAAGGCGATCTGCCCACCCCCGCCTTCATCAGCGACGCCGCCAAGGCCGCACTCGACAATGGCGAGACTTTCTATACCTATCAGCGCGGCATTCCCGAACTCCGAAGCGGGATCGCGGATTATTACGGCCGCCATTTCAAGGCCAGGCTGTCGCCGGAGCACATCTATGTCACCGGCTCCGGCATGCATGCGATCAAGCTGATGGTCGAGGCGCTGACGGATGTCGGCGACGAGGCGATCTATTTTACGCCGTGCTGGCCCAATATCGCGGCGGCGCTCGGCGTTTCCGGCGCCCGCAAGGTCGGCGTTCCGCTGACCTTCGCCGATGGCCAGTGGTCGCTCGATATCGACCAGGTCGAACGCGCGATCACGCCGAAAACCAGGATGATGTTCGTCAACACGCCCGCCAACCCGACCGGATGGACGGCGAGCCTTTCCGATCTCAAGGCGCTTCTCGACATTTCGCGCCGCCACGGCATCTGGATCCTGGCCGACGAGATCTATGCGCTCTATCACTATGCCGGCGGCCGCGCCGCCTCCTTCCTCGACATCATCGAGGATGGCGACAGGGTGGTGTTCGCCAATTCCTTCTCCAAGAACTGGTCGATGACGGGCTGGCGCCTCGGCTGGCTGGTGGCCCCGCCCGAACTCGGCGACACAATCGAGAACCTGGTGCAGTACACCACCTCGGGCGTTGCCCAGTTCATGCAGCGCGGCGCCGTTGCGGCGGTGACGGCGGGCGACGATTTCATTGCCGAGAACATCGCGCGGGCAACGGCCGGCCGCGACATCTTCTGCGACCGGCTGCTTGCGACCAACCGGGTCGAAACGCTGAAACCCGATGGTGCGATCTATGCCTATCTCAAGGTCGACGGCATCACCGACAGCCGCAAGGCGGCGCTCGATATCGTCGACAGGACCGGCGTCGGCCTTGCGCCGGGCTCCGCCTTCGGACCCGGCGGCGAACCGTTTTTACGCGCCTGTTTCCTGCGAAATGCGGACCAACTCGCCGAGGCCGCCGACCGGCTGGCGGATTATATTGCGCGGATATGAGAGGGCTGCACACAGACATAGCCGCTTGCTCCAACTACTCTCTCCCGCCTGCGGGAGAGATACCCCCGAAAGGGGGAGTGAGGGTGAAGCAGCATATCGACCCGTGAGGGCGTTCGCGGGGATGGACTCCCCCCTCACTGTCGCTGTCGCGACATCTCTCCCCTCCGGGGCGAGAAGATTGGGGGGCTATGCAGCGAGGACCGTCCCCTTAGAGCTTCACCCGCCCCTTCACCAACTGATCCTCCCACGCAAGCGCGTGTTTCACGATGGTGTCGAGATCGTCATATTTCGGCTCCCAGCCTAGAATCTCGCGTACGCGGGCTGACTCGGCAACCAGCGCCGGCGGGTCGCCGGGGCGGCGGTCGGACATGTCCACGCGGAAGTCGACCCCGGAGACGCGCTTGATCGCATCGATCACCTGCAACACCGAGAAGCCGTGGCCGTAGCCGCAATTGGCGACGAAATTGTCGCCGCCGTTCAGAAGATGCATCAGCGCCTTCACATGGGCATCGATCAGATCGGTGACGTGGATGTAATCGCGCAGGCAGGTGCCGTCCGGTGTGGGGTAATCCGTGCCGAACACCTCCATGCGGTTGCGCCGGCCGGTCGCCGCCTGAGCGGCGATCTCAATCAGGTGGGTGGCGTGCTCGCGGGTCTCGCCGGTGCGGCCTTGCGGGTCGGCGCCGGCGACGTTGAAATAGCGCAGCGCCGCATATTTGAGACCGTAGGCGGCGGCGCTGTCGCGCAGCATCACCTCCGTCATCAGCTTCGACCAGCCATAGGGCGAGACCGGCTGCAGGTTCTGCTCCTCGTCCAGCAGGTCGACGCCCGGCTCGCCATAGACGGCGGCGGTGGAGGAGAACAGAAACGCCTCGACCTTCCCGGCAACCGCCGTTTCGATCAGCGCACGGGATTTGACGGTGTTGTTGTCGTAATAGGTCAGCGGGTCGGCAACCGAGTCCGAGACCACGATCGAGCCGGCGAAATGGGCGATCGCGTTGATGCCCTCATCGGCGATCAGCCTGCCCACCAGCTTGTCGTCGGCGATATCGCCCCTGACGAGCTTGGCCGCTTCCGGCACCAGTTCGCCATGGCCGGTGGAAAGATCGTCCAGCACCACCACCTGTTCGCCACGGTCAACCAGCGCATGGGCCATGTGGGAACCGACATAACCGGCGCCGCCGGTAACGAGAATGGTCATTTTTCTTTCTCCCTTGCCCGCTCCCTTGGAAAGCGGGTTCCTTCGAAGCGCGGCTCAGCCGGCGAGGTAGTGCGTATCGGGCAGATCACGCAACCGGTCCGCCGCCTGTTCCGGGGTCAGGTCGCGCTGCGGCGTGCCGAGCAGTTCGAAGCCGACCATGAATTTCCGGATGGTCGCCGAACGCAGCAGCGGCGGATAGAAATGGGCATGCATCACCCACTCGTCATGGGCCTCGCCATCGGTCGGGCGTTGGTGAAAGCCCATCGAATAAGGAAACGAGGTGGTGAACAGATTGTCGTAGCGGATCGTGACCCAGGACAGCGCCTCTGCGAGTTGCACCCGCTCGCCCGCTTCCATCTCGTCCATCGAGCGGATATGGCGCTTCGGCAGCACCATGGTCTCGAACGGCCACACCGCCCAATAGGGCACCAGCACGACAAAGCCGTCATTTTCAAACAGAATGCGCTCGCCAAGCGCCCGTTCCTGCGCGAGATAGGCCATCAGCAGCGGGGTGCCGTGCTGATCGTAATAGCCGCGCTGGGTCTCGGTCTCCGTCGCCGCGGCGTTCGGCAGGTTGCGGCTCGCCCAGATCTGGCCGTGCGGATGGGGATTGGAACACCCCATCATCGCGCCACGATTCTCGAAGATCTGGACATATCCGATATCCGGCCTCGCCCCGAGTTCAAGATACTGCGCGACCCAGCTTTCGACCACAATGGCGATATCATCGACCGCCATGCGGGCAAGCGTCAGGTCGTGGCGGGGCGAGAAGCACACCACCCGGCATATGCCGCTCTCGCCCTCCGCCATCAAAAGCCCATCGCGGAAGGCCTCGTCCGGCGCATCCTCGGTCAGCGCGGCAAAGTCGTTGTCGAACACGAAAGTGTGCCGGTAGTCAGGGTTTTTTTCGCCGTTGATGCGGGTATTGCGGGCGCAGAGATAGCAATCCGGATCGTGGGCCGGCATGTCCGGCACCTCGGCATCTTCCACCTGCCCCTGCCAGGGTCGTTTGGCGCGATGCGGCGACACAAGCACCCATTCGCCGGCAAGCGGATTATAGCGACGGTGAGGATGATCGGTGAATGTGCTCATCTCTTGACTCAATCTGTGAGGCGGCCGACGCCATCCTGTGGCGTGCACGCGAAGATTTCGGATATGTGGCCGGTCGCATCCCGATAGGCGGCCCCGACGCTTTCGATGAAGGCTGCGACCGCATCGCTCTCCACCAGCGCCACCACGGAACCACCGAAGCCGCCGCCGGTCATGCGCGCGCCATAGACGCCGTTCTGGGCCTGCGCGATATCGACCAGGATATCGATCTCCTCGCAGGAGATTTCGTAGTCGTCGCGCATAGAAACATGTGAGGCGTTCATCAGCCGCCCGAAGGCTGCGAGATCGCCGCCAAGCAGCATATCGGCCGCCTGCAGGACACGCTCGTTTTCGGTGACGATATGGCGGCAGCGGCGATAGGTGAGGTCGGGGAGGAAATCGCGGTTCTCCTCGAGGTCCTCGAAACTGACGTCCCTGAGCGCCGCGATATCGCCGAGTGCCGGCCGCAGCAGCCGCACACCCTCCTCGCAGGACTGGCGGCGCTTGTTGTATTCGCCGTCGGCAAGCGCGTGGTGCACCATGGAATTGGCGACCACGATCCGCGCCGCCGGGTCGATCGGAACGGGCTTCCTGTCAAGCGAGCGGCAATCGATCATCAGCGCGTGATCGGACACGCCATTGCAGGAAATGAACTGGTCCATGATGCCGCAACGCATGCCGACATATTCGTTTTCCGCCTTCTGGCAGATCTTCGCGAGTTCGACGGTATCGACCGCATGGCCCGAAAGCGAAAGCAGGGCGTAGCCGACAACTACCTCAAGTGCCGCCGAGGAAGAGAGCCCGGCGCCGACCGGCACGGTGGACGAGATCACGATATCGGCGCCCGCAAGCCTGTGTCCCGCCGCTTCCAGCATCACGGCAACCCCGAAGGCATAATCGGTCCAGTCGCCGCGCGGTTCGGGGCTTTCGGCATCGAGATCGAATTCGGCGGTCTCGCCGTTCTTGAGGGAATGGATTCGGATCAGCCGGCCGGAACGGCAGGCTGCCGCCGCCTGCGCCTCATATTCGAGTGCGGCCGGCATCACGAAGCCATCATTGTAATCGGTATGCTCGCCGATCAGGTTGACCCGCCCCGGCGCCCGGAAGAACTGTGGCTCACCATCGAAATGATCGAAAAACCGTGCACGTAGCAAATCGATCGCAGCCATTGCCGAAGTCCCCCCATTCAAGTCGTGTGCATTTGTTATAGAAAACCCGGCCGCGTCAAGATCGCCCGGCAACCACGCCCTCGACCGAGATGCCCGGATCGCCGCCGCCAGCAGCGGTTTCGGGCCCATGCCATCCACTGTCACGAGCCGTGCGATGGTCGCGGCCTGTCGTTGATATTCGGGAATCGATTCTTTTTGCGAATCATTCGCAATAACGTTTGACATGCCCACAAAACCTCATCATGCTATTTGCAAATAGTTCTTAACTGCATTAAAGGAGAACGTATGAACCTTGCCAGAACCGTAGCCGTGGCAGCGATTGCCATGATCGGAACTTCGGCGCTTGCCGCCGACAAGCCGAAAGTGGTCACCACCTTCACGGTGATCGCCGACATGGCCGGAAATGTCGCGGGCGACCATGCCGAGGTGGTTTCGATCACCAAGCCGGGCGCGGAAATCCATGGCTATTCCCCGACACCGCGCGATATCCTGAATGCCCGCGGCGGCGACATCATTCTGTCCAACGGGCTCAATCTCGAACGCTGGTTCGAGAAATTCCTGCAAAACCTGGGCGATGTGCCGAATGTCGTGGTCTCCGATGGCATCGACCCCATCGATATCGCCGGCGGCGAATATGACGGCAAGCCCAATCCCCATGCCTGGATGTCGCCTAACAATGCCGAAATCTATGTCGCAAACATCCGCGACGCACTGATCGAAATCGATCCGGACAATGCCGAAGCCTACACCGAAAATGCACGGGCCTATGCCGATGAAATCACAGCCAGGCTTCAGCCGATGCGCGCCATGCTGGCCGATGTGCCGGAGGACAAGCGCTGGCTGGTGACGAGCGAGGGCGCGTTTTCCTATCTTGCCCGCGACCTCGACCTCAAGGAACTTTACCTCTGGCCGGTCAATGCCGATCAGCAGGGCACGCCGCAGCAGATCCGTCACGTGATTGACACCATGAGGGAAAACGATATCGGCGTGATCTTTTCGGAAAGCACCGTCTCCGACAAACCCGCCCGCCAGATTGCCAGCGAGACCGGGGCGGCGTATGGCGGCGTACTCTATGTCGACAGTCTGAGCGAGCCGGGCGGCCCGGTGCCCACCTATCTCGACCTGTTGTCCGTCACCACCGAAACCGTGGCGAAAGGTCTGACCGAATGACCATGGCAGAGCCCGGCCTCGTGGTGCAAGGCGCAACGGTGACCTATCGCAACGGCCACACCGCGCTGACCAATGCCAGTTTCGAGATTCCGCGCGGCACGATCACGGCTCTGGTCGGCGTCAACGGGGCGGGCAAATCGACACTGTTCAAGGCGATCATGGGCTTCGTGCCGCTGGCCCGCGGCAAGGTCGATATCCTCGGCCAACCGGCGCGCGCAGCATTGAAGCAGAACCTGGTCGCCTATGTGCCGCAGGCAGAGGAGGTCGACTGGAATTTCCCCGTTCTGGTCGAGGATGTGGTGATGATGGGGCGCTACGGCCATATGGGCTTCATGCGCCACCCCTCCCGTACCGACCGCGACATGGTCGCCGCCGCACTCGAGCGGGTCAGTATGACGGCCTTTTCCAAACGCCAGATCGGCGAGCTTTCCGGCGGCCAGCGCAAGCGCGTGTTTCTGGCCCGCGCGCTGGCGCAGGAAGGGCGGGTTATCCTGCTCGATGAGCCCTTCACCGGCGTCGATGTGAAGACCGAGGAACAGATCATCGCGCTTCTCGGCGAATTGCGCGACGAGGGCCGGATCATGCTGGTCTCGACCCACAATCTCGGCTCGGTGCCCGAATTCTGCGACCGGGCGGTGTTCGTCAAGGGCACGGTGCTGGCCTATGGCCCGACCGAGACCACCTTTACCCAGGCCAATCTCGAAAAAGCGTTTGGCGGCGTCCTGCGCCATTTCGTGCTCGAAGGTCCGGCCCTTCATGACGACGAGGACACCCGCCGGATCAAGGTGATAACCGATGACGAGCGCCCGTTCGTCATCTATGGCGAACGCGGAACGGATACCGCGCCGGCGGCAAGCCGGGGGAGAGGCGGCGATGCTTGACCGGCTGATCGAGCCGCTCGCCTATGGCTACATGGTGAACGCGATCTGGGTCAGCGCGCTGGTGGGCTGCGTCTGCGGCTTTCTCTCGGCCTATCTGATGCTCAAGGGCTGGTCGCTGATCGGCGATGCCCTGTCCCATTCGATCGTGCCGGGGGTCGCGGGCGCCTATATGCTCGGCCTGCCGTTTTCGCTCGGCGCCTTCGCCGCCGGCGGTCTTGCCGCGGGCGCGATGCTGTTCTTCAACAACAAGACCAAGCTGAAGGAGGATGCGATCATCGGCCTGATCTTCACCAGCTTCT
Source organism: Martelella sp. NC20 (assembly GCF_013459645.1). Classification (NCBI taxonomy): domain Bacteria; kingdom Pseudomonadati; phylum Pseudomonadota; class Alphaproteobacteria; order Hyphomicrobiales; family Aurantimonadaceae; genus Martelella; species Martelella soudanensis. The sequence continues at coordinate 2,381,794 of NZ_CP054861.1, read as the reverse complement.
TCGGCCTCGGCCTGTTCATGGTCTCGGTCTCGCCGGTTCCGATCGACATCCAGACCATCATCATGGGCAATGTGCTGGCGATAACCCGCTCCGACACCATCCAGCTCGCGATCATCGGCGGCGTGACGCTCGCCGTCCTGGCGGTGAAGTGGAAAGACCTGATGGTGGTGTTCTTCGATGAGAACCATGCCCGTTCGATCGGCATCAACCCCGATGCCATGAAGGTGCTGTTCTTCACGCTGCTCGCCGCCTCCACCGTGGCCGCCCTTCAGACGGTCGGCGCGTTTCTGGTGATCGCGCTGGTGGTCACCCCGGGCGCGACCGCCTATCTGCTGACCGATCGTTTTCCGCGCCTGATCGCGCTTGCCGCCTTCATCGGCGCGGCAACCTCGGCGCTCGGCGCCTACATCTCCTATTTCCTCGACGGCGCGACCGGCGGCGTGATCATCGTCATGCAGACGGCGCTGTTTCTGATCGCCTTCGTGTTTGCGCCCAAGCATGGCCTGCTTGCCGCAAAACGCCGGGCGCGCCGGGCACTTCAGGAGACTGCGGCATGAGCGATTTCTGGATGATGGCCACATTTCCCTTCCAGCTCGATTTCATGCTGAAGGCGTTCGCGATCACGCTTCTGGTCAGCATACCGATGGCGCTCCTATCCTGCCTTCTGGTGCTGAAGGGCTGGTCGCTGATGGGTGACGCGGTGTCCCATGCGGTGCTGCCGGGCGTGGTGCTGGCCTATATGATCGGCCTGCCGCTTGGCCTCGGCGCATTCGTCGCCGGCATGGTCTGCGCGCTGTCGACCGGCTTTCTTGCGGATAACAGCCGGGTGAAGGAAGATACCATTCTCGGCATCGTGTTTTCCGGCATGTTCGGGCTCGGGCTGGTGCTCTACGTCAAGGTCCATTCCGCCGTCCATCTCGACCATATCCTGTTCGGCGATATGCTCGGCATTTCCGGAGGCGACCTGATCGAGGCCGGGCTGATCGCGCTTTCGGCGACCGCCTTTCTCGTGCTGAAGCGCAAGGATCTGCTGGTCCACGCCTTTGACGAGCAGCACGCACGCGCCATCGGCCTGCCGACGAAACTTCTGCATTACGGGCTTCTGATCGTGCTGTCGTTGACAGTGGTGGCCGCGCTGAAAGCGGTCGGCATCATCCTGTCGGTCGCGCTGCTGGTCGCGCCGGGCGCGATCGCGTTCCTGTGGACGCAGCGGTTCTCCGTCATGCTTCTGGTGGCGCTTGCCGTGGCGACAGGGTCCACACTGATCGGCATCTATGCCAGCTTCTACATCGACAGCGCGCCCGCGCCCACCATCGTTCTGGTGATGACGCTCGCCTTTATCGCAAGCTTCTTCCGCACCATGCTGGTGGCCGGACGCCGCGCGCGTCAGGCGGCCTCGACCTCCCAGTAGAGCGGAAATTTCGGGTCGAATACCGTGACCGGCCCGTCCCCGGTTTCGCGCTTTTCAGGATATGCGACGGGGTCTGCCCGTTTTACCAGCGTGATCGTGTCTTCGTTCGGCTTGAGCCCGTACCAGGCCGGGCCGTTGAGCGAGGCGAAGGCTTCGAGCCTGTCGAGCGCGCCTTCGTTTTCGAACACATGGGCAAGGCAGCTCATCGTGTTGGGGGCGGTGTAGATGCCGGCGCAGCCGCAGCCGCATTCCTTGGCGGGATCGACGTGGGGCGCTGAGTCGGTACCGAGGAAGAACCGCCTGTCGCCGGAGGTCGCGGCCGCCACCAGCGCCTTCCTATGCTCCTCGCGCTTGGCGACCGGCAGGCAATAGTAATGCGGATGGATGCCGCCGACGAGAATATCGTTGCGGTTGATGATCAGATGATGGGTCGTCAGCGAGCCGGCAAGGTTCCTGTGCGCATCCTTGATGTAATCAACGCCGTCCTTCGTCGTGACATGCTCCATGGTGATCTTCAGCTCAGGCAGGCGCCATCTGATCTTGTCCAGCACGGTTTCGATGAATACGGCCTCGCGATCGAATATATCGACCTGCCTGTCGGTGACTTCGCCGTGGACGCAGAGATTAAGCCCGATCTCCGCCATCTTCTCCAGCACCGGCATGGCATTGTCGATATCGCGGACGCCGCTTGCGGAATTGGTGGTGGCGCCCGCCGGATAGAGCTTGACCGCCTTGATCAGGCCTTCGCTGAAGGCCGATGCGACATCGGCGGGCTCGGTCGTCTCGGTCAGGTAAAGCGTCATCAGCGGCTTGAACGACATGCCGGGCGGAACGGCGGCGATGATGCGATTGCGATAGGCTTCGGCATCGACGGCCGTGACCACCGGCGGCACCAGATTGGGCATGATGATCGCGCGGGCGAAATGGCGCGCGGTATCGCCGATCACGCCCTCCATCATCGCGCCGTCGCGCAGATGCAGGTGCCAGTCATCGGGACGGCGGATCGTCAGGCTGTTCATCGATCATCTCCAGGGTGGTCACACTGAGGGCATAAGGCCTTCGCCGCCAAATTGGAAGCCTCAGCCGGCAACAGGGCATTGCCGCGAAATTCGGTCGGTTTGACGGAAAGCCGTTGTCGGCCAGCGACGCGGGGCCTAAATAACGCAGAACAACCGGCCGGGAGATAGCAACATGACCGCACCGCGCATCGACATCAACTGCGACATGGGCGAGAGCTTCGGCGCATGGGACAAGGGCGACGACGCCGAAATGCTGAAGATCGTCTCCTCCGCTAATGTCGCCTGCGGCTTTCACGCCGGCGACCCCGATACCATGGCGAAAACCTTCGTGCTCGCCCGCGACCGCAATGTCGCCGTCGGCGCCCATCCCGGCTTTCCCGATCTCATGGGTTTCGGCCGCAGGCGGATCCCCTATTCCGCCACCGAGATCGAGCGGCTGGTCGCCTATCAGGTCGGCGCGGCGCAGGCGATGGCGCAATATGTCGGCCACCCGATCACCCATGTGAAGGCCCACGGCGCGCTTGGAAACCTCGCGCAGGAGGATGCGGCGGTCGCCCGCGCGGTCTGCAACGCCATCAAAGCGGTCGATCCGGCGCTGATCTGCCTTACGATCGCACACGGCGAACAGCAGCGCATCGCTAAGGAAATGGGATTGACGGTGGCATCCGAAATCTTCGCCGACCGCGCTTACGGCGATGACGGACTGCTGGTCCCGCGCGGCCTCCAGGGCGCGGTGATCCACGACCCGGAACAGGCCGCGCGCCGCGTCGGCGAGATGGTGCGCGAAGGCGCGATCATCACCCTTTCCGGCAACCGCATCCCGACCGCCATCGATTCCATCTGCGTTCATGGCGATACGGCCGAGGCCGTCCCCATAGCCGCTGCGGTGCGCGCCGGGCTGGAAAAACAGGGCTATGCGATTGCCAATTTCATTCATTAACATCGAGCCGCGTATCTGAAAGCGCAAAAACCATTCCGGTTTTCGCACGGATGCGCTAGGGACTAACCGGCCCTTCCGCCGACCGACGGTGGAGGATGACGAGGCCGGAGACCCCCATGACCGACAGCACCGCTTTCCGCAACATCAATATCCTGACGATGGCGCAGGCCGTCGGCGGCGCCGCGCCGCCGATCGTGATCTCGCTCGGCGGCATTATCGGCACGGTGCTGGCGCCCGATCCGGCGCTCGCAACCTTTCCGGTCAGCCTCTACAATGTCGGCGTTGCGATCGGTACCCTGCCGGCCGCCTGGATCATGCGCCGCTTCGGCCGGCGCGAGGGCTATATTTTCGGCGCGATGATCGGCATCTGCGGCGGACTTCTGGCCGCGACCGCGATTGCCGCGAGCACCTTCATCCTGTTCTGCCTCGCCATCACGACGGTTGGCCTTTATGGCTCATACATCCAGAGCTTCCGTTTCGCGGCCGCCGATACGGCTTCGGGAGACATGAAGGCGAAGGCGATCTCGCGGGTCATGGTCGGCGGGCTTGCCGCTGCCATCATCGGCCCGCAAGTGGCGATCTGGACGGTCGATGCCGTGCCGGGCCTTCCTTATGTCGCAAGCTTCATCGGCCTTGCGGTGCTTGCGTTTCTGACGCTGCTGCTGGTATCGCGACTGAAAATCCCGCGCCCCGTCGCGGTCTCCATCTCCGGCGGACGACCGCTTTCCGAGATCGCCCGCTCGCCCCGCTTCATCATGGCCGCCGCGACCGGCGTCGTTTCCTATGCGCTGATGGCCTTCATCATGACGGCGACGCCGCTTGCGATGATCGCCTGCGGCCATTCCGTCGGCCAGGCAACGCTCGGCATTCAGTGGCACGTGCTGGCAATGTTCGGGCCAAGCTTTTTCACCGGCCGGCTGATCGCCCGTTTCGGCAAGGAAACGATTGCCGCGACCGGTCTGGCGCTGATTGCCGGCTGCGCGGTGATCGCGCTTTCCGGCCTCGGCCTGACGCATTTCTGGCTGGCGCTGATCCTGCTCGGCGTCGGCTGGAATTTCGGCTTCATCGGCGCGACCGCGATGATCACCGACTGCCATACGCCGGAAGAGCGCGGCAAGGTGCAGGGCCTCAACGATTTCCTCGTCTTCGGCTCCACCGCCACCGCCTCCTTCCTCGCCGGCGCGCTGGTGCATATCGACAATGGCTGGAGCCTGATGAACTGGCTGGTGTTTCCGGCCGTGACGCTGGTGCTGGTCCCGCTGATCTTCAGCCGCAGGCTTGCCGCGCGCTGAGAGACGCTACCGGCCGAAGCCGCAGCTTCAGAGCCTTTGATTCCAGCTAACCTCTCCCACAGGGGTCATGCTCGGGCTTGACCCGAGCATCCATACTGAGCAGGCAATTGAATTCTGACGTTTTTTTGACGCCGTGCGAGCCCGCCTGGATCCTCGGGTCAAGCCCGAGGATGACACCCGTGAGTGTGAAAAGGTCTCTCAACCATCAGAGCTGCCGGCCGGAGCGGGCAGCGTAGCAAGGATCAATCCTTGTGGCGCCGGGCCGGGAACAGGATGACGTCGCGGATCGAGGGGCCGTTGGTCAGAAGCATGATCAGGCGGTCGATGCCGATCCCGAGGCCGCCTGCGGGCGGCATGCCGTGGTCCATGGCGTTGAGGAAATCGTCGTCGAGGCGCTTTTCGGTTTCGCCGCGGGCATGGGACTGCTCGAGCTGCTCGACCATGCGGCGGCGCTGTTCGACCGGATCGTTGAGCTCGGAGAAGGCATTGCCCAGTTCCCAGCCATTGACATAGGTCTCGAAACGCTCGACCAGGCGTGGCTCGCCCGGCACTTCCTTGGCAAACGGCGAAATGTCCTTCGGGAAATGGGTCACATGGGCGGGCTGGATCAGCGTGTCCTCGACCTTTTCCTCGAAGATGAAGGCGAGGCATTCGCCCCAGGTCCAGTCATCCTCGATCTCGAAACCGGCGGCCTTCGCGGCGGCGCGGGCTTCCTCGTCGGTCGCGATCGACCGGAAGTCAATGCCGGTCGCTTCCATGACCGCATCGGGCATCGGAACCCGCCGGAACGGTCCCTTGAAATCGAGTTCGATGTCGCCGAAGGGCAGTTTTGTCTGGCCGTGCAGCCTGATGGCCAAGGCCTCGAACATGCGCTCAACGAGGCCCATCATGTCCTCGTAATCGGCATAGGCCCAGTAACACTCCATCATCGTGAATTCGGGATTGTGCCGGGTCGAAACGCCTTCGTTGCGGAAGTTGCGGTTGACCTCGAACACCTTGTCGGTGAGGCCCGAGACCAGGATGCGCTTGAGATAGAGCTCCGGCGCGATGCGGAGATACATGTCGATGTCGAGCGCATTGTGGTGCGTCTTGAACGGATCGGCCGTGGCGCCGCCATAGATCGACTGCAGCATCGGCGTCTCGACTTCCATGAAGCCCTCGTCCTCGAGGAAACGCCGCACGCCGGAAAGCACCTGCGAGCGCTGGATGAAGCGCAGCTTGGAATCCTCGTTGCTCATGATGTCGAGATAACGCTGGCGATAGCGCGTCTCGATATCGGCAAGCCCGTGGTATTTTTCCGGCATCGGCTTCAGCGCCTTGGTGAGCATGGTAAGCTCCTGGGCGTTGATCGTCAGCTCGCCGCGCCTGGTGCGGCGCACGACGCCGGTGACGCCGACAATGTCAGCGAGATCCACCAGCGACCATAATTCGCGCACCGCTTCGGGCGTCGTGTCCTTGTGCGAGAAAATCTGGATCTTGCCGGACGCATCGCGCAGATCGACGAACATGCCGGAATTGCGCATAGAATAGACGCGGCCGGCAACGGTGACGACATCCTCGGTCGTCACGTCATCGGGCAGGTCGGCGTATTTCTCGGCCAGTTCGGCATTGGTGATGGTGCGGTGGAAATGCGCCGGATAGACGTCGCCGATCTTCTCGCGCAGGATTTCGAGCTTCTGCGCGCGGACTTCGGTCGCGTCGGAGGAGAGCGCCTGCTCTTCAGTCTTCTTGTTCATGTTACTTGCCTGCCTCTTCTGCGACCATTGCCGCGACCACGCCTTCAGCCGTCTTCAGCCGCTGGCGCACAACCGCACGGCCGAGAATGGCCATCGAGTCAAACAACGGCAGCGAGCGTGACGAGCCGGACATGGCGACGAACAATGGCGCGACCACGGTGCGCAGCTTCTTGTCGATGTCTTCGGAAAGCCGGCGCAACGCTTCTTCAACCGTCGCGGCATTCCACTCGACGAGTTTCTCCAGCACCGGCTGCACCGCCTGCAGGATTTCCAGGATTTCCGCCGGATTGGTCTTCTTGATCTTCGCGAAGGCTTCCGCCTCCGGAACCATGTCGGACTGCAGCAGGAAGCCCATCAGCGCCGGCAGTTCGCCGAGCTTGGTGATCCGGCTCTGGGAGAGCTTCAGTCCCTCCTTCAGCCGCGCGTTTTCCGAGGCCCAGACGGCGACGCGGAGGATGAAATCCTCCTCCGACAGCGTCTCGCGCAGGAACCTTCCGTTCAGCCATTCGAGCTTCTGGGTGTCGAACACGGCGCCGGACTTGTTGAGGTTGTCGGCGTCGAATTTTTCGATGAGCTGATCCATCGTCATCAGCTCTTCGCCCTCGGATATCTGGATGAAGAACAGGCCGAGGAAATTCATCAGCGCTTCCGGCAGGTAGCCGAGCGCCGAATAATAGGAGATCGAGGTCGGGTTCTTGCGCTTCGACAGTTTCGATTTGTCGGGATTGCGCATCAGCGGCAAGTGGAAGAACTGCGGCGGTTCGAGCCCCAGATAGGTATAGAGCAGGATATGCTTCGGCACCGAGGCCAGCCACTCCTCGCCGCGCGCCACATGGGTGATCTTCATCATGTGGTCGTCGACGACGTTTGCCATGTGATAGGTCGGCATGCCGTCGGCCTTCAGCAGAACCTGCATGTCGACAGCGTCCCACGGGATTTCGACATCGCCGTAGACGCCGTCGGTGAACTTGCACGCGCCTTCGGTCGGGATCTTCATGCGCACGACATTGGGCTCGCCGGCCGCGATACGGGCGGTGACCTCTTCGGCTTTCAGATGCATGCACAGTCCGTCATATTTCGGGGCGCGGCCTTCGGCGCGCTGGCCGGCGCGCATCCGCTCCAGCCGTTCGGGCGTGCAGAAGCAATGGAAGGCGTGGCCTTCGGCGACGAGGCGATCGACATAGGGCTTGTAGAGGTCCTTGCGATCCGACTGGCGATAGGGACCGTAGGGACCGCCGACATCCGGGCCTTCCGCCCACTCAAGCCCGCACCATTTCAGCGCGTCGAGCACGTTCTTCTCGAATTCGGGGGTCGAGCGCGTGGCGTCGGTGTCCTCGATGCGCAGAATGAAGGTGCCGCCCATCTTTTTTGCGTAGAGATAGTTGAACAGCGCGGTATAGGCGGTGCCGACATGCGGCTCGCCGGTGGGAGATGGCGCGATGCGCAGGCGGGGGCCGGTTGTGCTCATTGTTTTTGTCCGTAGCGCCGGCCAGGCCGGCTGCTTCCCTGAAAATGCTGAATGTGCTGGGCCGCAGCAGGTCCTTGGAAACGGCGGCCGTTCAGGCCAGCCTTAGGCCATATTCAACCCTGTCCGTCAAGCCACCGGGCCTTCGCCCAGTGGAATCGGGTGACCGGATCATCGGCAATGAGGCTTGCGAGGAAGTCGTCGTCCCAGGCGGTGATTTTTCGCCTTGAGCGGAGTGAATCTCTGGAGGTCGGCAATCGCAGCAGATTGGTTGCGATATGTTTGATGGTGGTGAAGTTGGCTGGGGCGTTTTCGGTTCGCACGCGGCATTCGTCGTCGCGGAAGACCATGTCCATCACCCAGTGCAGGCTGTTCTCAATGGCCCAATGACTGCGAACGATCGGTCCGAGCTTGTCGGCGGGCAGATTCAACGAACTGATGTATAAGCGGGTCTCCCGCTCGGTTTTGCTGCCGGTTTCGCGTATGCCGTCGATGACGACGACGGATTTCAGGGCGGGCCATTTGTGGCGTTGCTGAAGCCAGGCGATATCATGCAGGACAGTCGCGGTCCTGGTTTCGATCCGACCATGATCGCCATCGATGGTCTCATGTCGACTGATCACGGTATCGGCGTATTGCCTGGCTTTCCGCTCGGTCACGAACAGGCTGACATCGTCGCGCAGCGCGCTTTGATTGCTCTTGAGGGCGCGGACATAGTCGGCCTTCTGGTCGACGATCTGCTGCGCAATCGTACGCTGGCAGCCCATGGCGTCGATGGTCACGATCGCCCCCTCGATCGCCAGCACCTTCAGAAGGTGGGGGATCGCGACGATCTCGTTAGCCTTGTCGCCAACCTTGTCGCCAACCTTGACCTGACCCGGCACCAGACGTTGGCGCGCGGCGAACGCCGAGACCATGTGGATCGCCGCCTTGGCCCCTTTCGACCGGCGCACGGTCTTGCCATCGATGGCGATCACCTCTGTCGCCAGGCCGGTCAGCGACGTGACCCAGGCGACAAAACAGCGCTGAAACGCCGCGGCATCAAGCGTGGCAAGGATGTCGCCGAGATGATCATGCGACGGTGTGCCACCGGAAAAGGGCCGAAACCGACGCAGAAAACTCAGTTTCCGATGGCCAAAATTCGCGATGTCCGTGAAGGTTTCCGCCCCCGACAATACCGCCAGCAGGCACAGCAGCAGCACCTCGCTCAGTGGGTAGCCGACCTTGCCGACCTCACGCCCGTCCGGAATATCCTCGAAATATCCCAGAAAAACACCCGCCTCCTCAAAAAATCCGCCATGCTCCCGATCGCTATCCGTCATCGTCGTTGTTCCTCCATCCAGAGGAGCGCAACTGATTCAGCAATTCAAACCTTTGTCACCTACTCCTTCACCCGATCGCCCTGGATGATACGTCCGATGCACTTGTATTTTAAATTTAACAGATGTATTCAGTGATTGGCCGTTGGGGATTTTCGCCCCTCTGCCAGGAGGGCCGCTTCCATGAGCGGCAAACATAACCGGGAGGAAATCTGATGAAGAAACTCACCGCCTTGCTGGCGGGATTGGCTATTGCCATTCCCCTGGCCGCTGTCGCGCAGGATGCACCTGGGACTGTCAAGAAGGACAGCTACCGCTTTCTGATCGTGCCGAAGGTCGTTCATCCGTGGTTCGACAAGGTCAATGACGGCGCAAAGATGGCTGCTGAAGCCCTGAAGGCTCAGACCGGCGCGGATATCGACATCGTCTACTCCGCTCCGCAGACGGCGGACGTCGTCCAGCAGGTTCAGATCGTGGAAAGCGCGATCTCGACACGCCCCGACGGCATCGCAATCGATCTGCTCGACCCATCGGGCAATCGCGGGTCGCTCGAAGCCGCTCAGAGCCAGAACATTCCGCTCGTGATCTTCGATTCGATCCCGCCGGAAGGCATGGCGATCCCCTATATCGGTTCCGATTTCTGCGAACAGGCCAAGATCGCTTCGCGGCGGCTGGTCGAGATCCTCGACGGCGAAGGCGAAGTCGCGATCATGATGGGCGTGCCCACCGCGCCCAACCATTCCATCCGCGCCGATTGCCATCGCGAGGTGTTCGCCGAGCATGACGGCATCGAGGTCGTTGCCGAAGGCATCGACAATGACAGCATCGAGACGGCACAGCAGCAGGCTGCCGCCATCATGCAGGCCCATCCGAACCTGAAGGGCTGGGTTGCGTCCGACGCCGCCGGACCGATCGGTATCGGCCAGGCGATCATCGAAGCCGGAAAACAGGGTCAGGTCACGCTGGTTGGCCTCGACAACCTGCCGGAGATGCTCGACATGATCCGTTCGGGTGTCGCGGACAGTTCGTCCGCTTCGCAGCCCGAGCTTCAGGGCTACTGGTCGGTCATGCTGCTCTGGGCACAGGCCACCGGCGCTCCGGTTCCGCAGTATCTCGATACGGGCAATGCGTTCCTGACCAAGGACAATGTGGACGGCTGAGCCGTTTGCCGCGGCCGGCCTTCCGCCGGCCGCATTCTCCGGACCGCATCTGCGGCCCGGGCTCCTTTCAATGCCTCTCAATGGATTGATCGGAAGGATGCTCAGGAGGACACATGACCTACCTAAAGGCACGCGGCCTCAGCAGGGTTTTTCCCGGCGTGACCGCGCTTGACGATGTTGATCTCGACGTGGAACTGGGTCGGACCCATATTCTGGCTGGCGAAAACGGCGCCGGAAAATCCACACTGGTAAAGATCCTGACCGGCTCCGACCGTGCGACAACCGGCACGATCGAGATCGACGGCAAGGACCCCTCCGATCATCCTGATCTCTTTCGAAAAATTGCCTATGTTCCTCAGGAACTGTCGCTTTTCGCCGATGTCAGCGTGGCGGAAAACCTGTTCATGCCGTTCGATCGCACCGGACACGGTCCGTTCGTGAACCGCCGGCGGATGGAGGCGGAGGCACAGACCTATCTCGACAGGTTCGGCATCGAGGCAAGGCCGTCCGATCTTGTGCGGCACATATCGGTGCCCGACCAGCAGCTTCTGCAGATCGCCCGCGCCTCGACCAACAAGGACATGAAGGTCCTGATACTGGACGAGCCGACCTCGGCTCTGACGGCGCGCGAAGTGGCGCGCATCTTCAAGGTGATCCGCGGATTTCTGGACAGGGACCACGCCATCGTCTTCATCTCGCACAAGATGGAGGAAGTCTTCGAGATCGGCGATGATTACACTGTTCTGCGCAATGGCCGGAAGGTGGATGCGGGCCAGGTGGCCGATATCGATGAAGCCGCTTTGATCCGGGCCATGTCGGGCCGCGAGGTGGCGATCAACGAGCATTTCCGCCCAGACTGTGCCGTGACCGACACGATCATGAGCGTGGAACACCTGTCGGGTCACATGTTCAGCGACATCAGCTTTCGCCTGAACCGGGGCGAGGTTCTGGGCTTTGCCGGACTGGTGGGCGCCGGCCGATCGGAACTGATGCAGACCATTTTCGGCTTTCGCAAGGCATCCTCGGGCCAGGTCGAGGTTGAAGGTCGCAATTGGCGTTTGAACGATACGGCAGCCTCGGTCAACGCCGGCATGCTTTATCTGTCCGAGGAACGCAAGCAACACGGGATTTTTCCGCTTCTGTCGCTTCGGGAAAACATCGGGATCTCCGCATTGTCGCTCACGTCTGGCGCCGCCGGCATCGATTTCGGCAAGGAAAGCAAGCTTGTGCGCCGGGTAATCGACGATTACGGCATCATGGCCTCAAGTCCCGGCCAGCGGATTTCCAATCTTTCCGGCGGCAACCAGCAGAAGGCGATCATCGGCCGGGCCATGGCGATCACGCCGCGCATCCTGATCTTCGACGAACCCACGAAGGGCATTGACATCCGTACAAAAGCGGAAATCTACCGGATCATGAAGCAGCTCGCCGAAGAAGGCGTCGGCATCATCCTGATCTCCTCGGAAATGACGGAACTGCGTCGTTGCGCAAGCCGGATCATCACCATGCATGGCGGCCGCATCACGGGCGACTTTGATGCCGCCACCACCGATACCGAAACATTGGTTGGCGCAATCTTTGCGACCGGAACCGGGTCTGACGCACAGACCACCAACGAGGCAGAGGCTTTTCATGTCAATTGATCCGACCGCTCAAAAACGCGCATCCTCCCCGCTTGCAATCCTGGTCCGCAATCCGCTTGCCGGCGTCTTCGTTGCGCTTGTCGTCATTTTTGCCGTTTCAGCGTTGATATCGCCCTATTTCCTGTCGGGCTACAACATGTCGGTGATCGCGCGCGGGCTGGCTTTCGTCGGGCTGGTGACGATCGCTCAGTCGTCCCTGATGATCCTGGGCGAGCTTGATCTGTCGCTTGGAACCATAGGCGGCCTGTGTGGGGTGGTCTCCGGCATGCTGATGGTGCAGGCGGGCCTCCCCTGGGGCGTGGCCCTGGTTCTGGCGCTCGCGCTGGGCATGGCTCTTGGCTTCCTGAACGGTTTCCTGGTCACCGCGCTCGGCCTGCATTCGCTGGTTCTGACGATCGGCACGGCGGGCATTTATGGCGGTGCTATTCTCGTGCTGACGAAGGGCGTTGCCATCACGAACATTCCGCAGGGTATCCAGTTCCTTGGCCGGGGAAACGTGTTTGGCCTTCCGGTACCGTTCCTGATCATGCTCGTCGTTCTGGTCGCCGCGCTTTTTCTGACAATGAAAACCGCCATGGGCCGTTACATGTACGCCATCGGCAACAATGCGGCAGCCGCCCGCATGCTGGGCATTCGCGTTGACCGTATCCGTATTCTGGTCTTTACCTTCGCCGGCATGCTGTCCGCCCTTGCGGGTCTGCTGATGGTGGCGCGGCTCGGAACCGCCCAACCCTCCATCGGGCAGGCCTGGGTGCTGGCGCCAATTGCCGCGGCGGTCATCGGCGGGGTCGCGACCACAGGCGGCGTCGGATCGCCGCTCGGCGCGATCTTTGGCGCCTGCATCATCGCGATCATCGAGAACATCATCGTCCTGTTCGGTGTTTCACCCTATTGGCAGGGCGTCGTATCCGGTGCCATCGTGGTTATCGCAATCTCGTTCGACGCGATCTCCCGCCGCTATCTTCGCCGCGACGGCGCATGATCTGACAAAGTGGAATTCAAATGACCAAGACCAAGAAACTCATCAACGCGCCCGAAGACATCATCCCTCAGCTGATCTCGGGCATGGTGGCGGCGCATCCTGACATGCTGATGCGCGAAGGAGGCACGGGACGCGCCATTGTCGCCGTGGATGGTCCGCGAGACGGAAAGGTGGGGATCGTCGTTGGCGGCGGCTCGGGGCACGAGCCCGCGTTCGCCGGCTATGTGGGACGCGGCCTTGCCGATGCCGCGGCGGTCGGGAACATCTTCGCGTCCCCCTCTCCAGAACAGATCCTCGACGCCGCCCGTGCGGCGGACGGCGGAGCGGGCGTCGTCTTTCTTTATGGTAACTACACTGGCGACGTGATGAACTTCACCATGGCCGCGGAAGAGCTTGAAGCAGCGGGAACGCAGGTACGGCAGGTACGGGTCGCAGACGACGTCGCCTCCGCACCGGCGGACCGACGCGCAGAGCGGCGCGGCATTGCGGGTGATTTCTTCGTGTTCAAGATCGCAGGCGCCGCAGCCGATCTCGGCGAACCGCTCGCGCGGGTTGAGGCGCTGGCCCAAAAGGCAAACGACGCCACGCTGTCGATGGGCGTTGCGCTGGGTCCATGCTCCCTGCCCCAGACCGGCAAGCCGAATTTCGAAATCGGCGACGAAGATATGGAAATCGGCATGGGCCTTCACGGAGAGCCCGGTGTCCGGCGCGAGAAGCTGGCCCCGGCCGACACGGTGACGGACGAACTGCTGGATTCGATCCTGAACGAAATGGCCCCCGTGAAAGGTGACCGCGTCGCAGTGCTGGTCAACGGGCTCGGATCGACCTCATTGATCGAACTCTACATCATCTTCGACCGGCTCAAGCATGTCCTGGACGAAAGAGGCATCGAAATCCATCATTCATGGGTCGGGGAATATGCGACCTCGCTGGAAATGGCGGGCGCGTCCATCACCCTCATCAGGCTGGACGACGAGCTCACGCGACTTCTGGACCATCCGTGCCAGACGCCGGCTCTGACGGTCGGGGCCATCGAAGGCGCCGCAGCGAGCAGCGCCCGTTCGCTGAGAAGGACGGCGCAGACAGGCGACAGTCCCGCCCAGTCGAAAGTCGCAACGAATCTGAAACGTGAAGGCGCTATCACGCCCGCCGTCTTCCGCGCTATGATGCAACGGGCCGGCGACGAGATCATTGCCGAGCGCGATTGGCTGTCCGAACTGGACGGCGTGATCGGCGACGGCGACCACGGCGTCACCATGGAAATCGGCTGGAAGGCCGTTCAGGGTGCACTCGCCAATGCCGAGCAAGACGAGACCATCGAGGGAAGCTGCAAGCGCATGGCGAAAGCCTTCCTCGATGCAGTCGGCGCCTCGTCCGGCCCCCTCTACGCGACAGCCTTCCTGCGCGCAGGCGCAGCGGTCAGTGACCGCCTGAACCTCGATGCCGAGGCGCTGGCTGCATGGCTTGCCGCAGCGCTCCAGGGTGTGCGCGACCGAGGCCGCGCCGACCCGGGCGACAAGACAATGGTCGACGCCTGGGTCCCGGCGGTGGAGCGCGCGCAACAAGCCGCCGCCTCCGGATCGGAAGTCGATGTCATGAATGCTGCCCGCGACGGCGCGGAAGACGGCATGAATGCAACGGTCAACTTTGAGTCCCGCCGCGGCCGCTCCGCCAAACTCGGCGCGCGCTCCAAAGGTCATATCGACCCGGGCGCAGCGTCGACATGGGTCACGCTGCGTGCAATGGCAACCGCTCTGGCAGAGGCCCGCGCGCCCGTATGAGATCTAGATCGTTTCCGCTTTTCCTCGAATCGCGAAAACGATCCATCTCTTTGTTTTTGCGCAATTCCGGACGGTGAACCGGTATCCACTTCACCTGGAATTGCTCTAGAGTCTGTCAGGTTAAAATCGAACCAGACAGACTCTAGATTTATTTGTTTTCGTTTGTCTTTTCGGGAAAACCGGATTCCACTTTTCCCTGACAAACTCTAGCGTGGTCCGGCCATCAGCGCTCGGGCCACGGATTCATTCGTTGCAAGCCGGTTGACGTAGCCGCCACGCAGGATCGCCCGGATGATCTGCACCTTCTCGATGCCGCCTGAAACCAGCATGGACATCGGCTTGAGCTTCATCTTCTCGGGGCTGAGCGCCATAATCGAGTCATTCAGGAAATGATCGACCGGTTGCCCCTGCGCATCCAGGAAACAGCCCAGGAATTCGCCGACGGCGCCCCGTTTCAGGATCTCATCCAGATTATCCTTCACGACCCTGATCTGCGTCAGCGTCGTGTCCTCGGCAAGCCAGCCGCAAGAGGCGATGCCGAGATCCGCGATCTCGGTTCGGGCCAGTACATCCGTCAGTTCATCGATCAGGAGCAGCGCCTCGCGGCTTTCGGGCGAAGCACAATAGAGCGGCGCTGTCAGATAGTGGCATTCGATGCCCAGCTTGCGGGCAAAGCTCGTCGCCACCTCGAAGGTGTTGGTCCCGGACGAGCGCGTGGCGCCGCCGGTCAGGCCGACGACCCAACTGTTAGCATGGGGGCGCGCGTTGAGACGGCGCACGGCAAAGCTGAGCGTACGGCCTGTTGCGATACCGATCCCCAGATCTCGGCGCTCTATCAGGCTGCCGGCCATCGAACCGGCCGCCTCCCCGATCACCCGTTTCTGTTCCAGAAAATCCGGCACGTCGGGAACCACCGTGGCTTCGGCAAGGCCGTAACGTTCGGCAACGGCCTCGGCCAGCGCAATGCAGCCGCTGAGCGGCAGCTTGACATCGATCTGGACCTCGCCATTCTCGCGCACCTGACCGATGATCCTGTTCACCCGCAGCCTGGTCATGTTCATCCGGGCCGCGATTTCCTGCTGGGTCAGTCCGCCCACGAAGTAGAACCAGGCCACGCGCGCGCGCTCAAGCTGTTCCGGAAGGCTTTCGTTCGGATCGTCCACGCTCGTTTCATCCATCATTCTGGTCGGTTATCCGATCGTTCAACAAGACCAAACCGAGATTTGGCCCATATAGGAGGGTCAGCGTTGAAAGAACAATATAAGATGTCGGGTTGCAAGGTAACCGCGAAGCTGTGGCCGTTTATCTCTGGGAGGTGCAGGGAATGAGGCCGATGTCGCGGTCGGTCCAACCACTGTTTTTACCCTAGGCAGGGTGGACGGATTGCCGCAGTTTGAAGAAATGGGGCCGGATGGATTGTGCTATGAGAGGCGCATGCCAACCTGAAAGCCGGCCAGTTCCTTCCTGCCTTCCGGCAGCGCGCCGATGACGACCGGCATGAGAGGCGGCATCGTCCTCCATGCGCGCCTGGAGATAGACACCATCGGCCCGGATGTAGACGTAGCGGCGCGCGCAGGGATCGCGATACTGCCAGCGATCATGGTCGGCCCGCCACTCCTCTTTCAGCCGTCCGATCAACGGCGACAGGTTCGGCGCGTCCTTACCGAGCAACGCGGCAAGCGCCTCCTGGAAGTCGCTTTCGGGAAGCTGGGGCTCCATGCTCGCCAGAGCGGTCATATTTTGCCGATCACTATGCCGTTAAATTCTTCTTTTCAAACAAAGTGATAGTTATCAGACGAAACAATCGCTTTGCCGGTTTTATTGCCGGTTTCGGTTGCGGCCATATTTCTGGGTTACAACCAGACTTTTCGCACCACATGCATCCCCTGGAACGTCGTGTTTGCCAATCTCGCAAAGCGTGGCATCTGTCGATATGGAGCGGCATCATGCCGTCAACAGGAGCCATAATGACAAGAAGACTGAATAAATGGAGTAGGGGCCACGGCTACGACACGATCTTGCGAACCCCTCGAAATATATCCGTCACCACTTTCGTGCCGTGCCGCACGGAAAGGGTGGCATTTCATGCCTTTTTGGCGAACGCCTTGTTCTGAACCTTTGAGCAAGCCGCTTCATTCACCCGAGAGCGCCGCCACCGGATCCAGTTTCGATGCACTCCGGGCCGGAAGATAGCCGAATGTGACGCCGATCAGTGTCGAACAGATCACCGCCACGATGATCGACCCGGGCGAATAGAGCACGGAGAAGCCGGAGCTCAGCGCGGTCAGCAGGCTGCCGAAGCCGAGCGCTGCCGCGATCCCGAGGCAGCCGCCGATCAGGCAGACGATGATGGCCTCGATCAGGAACTGAAGCAGGATATCGCTGCGCCGCGCGCCAACCGCCATACGCACGCCGATTTCCGAGACCCGTTCGGAAACCGAGACCAGCATGATGTTCATCACCCCGATGCCGCCAACCACGAGCGAGATGACCGCGATCGCCGTGATCAGCAGCGCCAGCGTTGACGCGGTGCTGGTGATTGTCTGGCGGATATCGTCTGTGTTGAGGATATAGAAATCCTGGGTGCCGTGCCGTTGCGTCAAGAGTTCCGTCACGGCGTTTTCGGCTTCACGCATGTCATAGCTGTCATCGACCTGAAGAATGACGCTGCGCAGCGTCGTCTCTCCGAGGAAGCGTGTCTGGACGGCGGTGTAGGGCATGTAGAGGGAGAGATTGCCGCTCGAACCGAACCCGGTCTGACTGGCTTTCACCACGCCGATGACCCGTGCCGGAACGTTGCCGGCCAGAATGACCTTGCCGATCGGATCCTCGCCCGCCGCAAACAATGTGTCGCGCGTATCGCTGTCGATGACGACATCCTGCGAGCGGGCCCTGACGGCTGCCTGGTTGAAAAGGCTGCCTTCCTCGAGTTCAAGCGCCCTGGCCTTGAAATACTGCGCGCCGACGCCATTGACGAGCGCATTGGACTCCGTCGATCCGTAACGAACTGTCGCGGCGCGCGAGACGGTCGGCGTGACGGCGGCGGCATAGGGTTGGTTGGAGAGCGCGACGGCGTCGTTGACGACCAGCGTGGTGATCTTGCCGGCGCGGACATCACCGATGGTCTTGCCCGCGAAGATCTCCAGCGTATTAGTGCCGAGACTGGATATGTTTTCCAGAACCGTTGACTGCGCCCCCTGTCCGATGGCGACCACGCTGACCACCGAGGCGATGCCGATGATGATGCCGAGCATGGTGAGAAAGCTTCTGAGCTTGTGCGCCCACATGGCGACAAGCGCCATCTGGAAGGCCTCCGAAAGCGCCGCGCCGAAGCGGAACGACGATCTCCTCTGGCGGGGCTTGCGGGTCTCGCTCCCTGCCGGGCGGCTTGCCGGACGCGTGATCGTGTCGGCCGTGATCTGGCCATCGGCGATCTCGATGATCCGCGCGGCACGGCTTGCCACTTCCGGATCGTGGGTCACGATGATGACGGTGTGACCTTCGACATTGAGCTCCTCGAGAATCTCGAGGACGTCATTCCCGCTGCGCGAATCGAGCGCGCCGGTCGGCTCGTCGGCAAGGATCACATTGGCGCCATTCATCAGGGCGCGGGCAATGGAAACGCGCTGCTGCTGGCCGCCGGACAATTGCCCCGGGCGATGCCCGGTGCGGTCTGCCATGCCGAGCCGCGTCAGCAACGCCGCCGCGCGCTCGCGCCGCGACAATGATGAGGTTCCGGCATAGATCGCGGGAATTTCGACATTGCCGACCGCACTCAATTCGGGCAGCAGATGGTAACGCTGGAAGATGAAGCCGAAATGCTCGCGGCGCTGTGCCGCCAGCTCATCGCTGTCGAGGCTGGAAACCGCGCGCCCGGCGATCCGGTATTCGCCGGCGGTCGCCCTGTCGAGGCAGCCGAGAATGTTCATCAGCGTCGACTTGCCGGATCCCGAAGAGCCGATAATGGCCACCATCTCGCCTTCCTCGATATCGAGGGTGACGCCCTTGAGCGCTTCGATCTCTTCGTCGCCGGCCCGGAAGGCGCGGCAAACTCCAGAAAGACTGATAAGGGGTGCGTTCATGGATCAAAACCCCATCGGCGGACGGGGCGTGTCTTCGCGATCACCGCTCGCATCGCCGCCGCCGGTGGCGATGCGGTCGCCCTCGCTGAGGCCGGATTTCACTTCAACCCTGACGCGGTTGTCGAGACCGATCTCGATCCGGGCCGGCGTGATCTTGCCGGCGTCGTCCAGCACTTGAACCGTGTAGCGTCCGTCGCCATCGGGCGTTCCGAGAACCGACGAGGGGATGGTCAGCACATTGCTGGCCGTGCCGAGCACGATCTCGACCTCCGCGGTCATGTAGGTCTTGAGCGTTCCATCGTCGTTTGGAACGGTGAACACGCCGTTATAGTAGACGGCTTCCGACGAGGACGAACTGGTTGACGAGGATGTCGAGAAACTCGAGTCGGTCTTGACCGATTCAGGCGCCGGCTCGATGGATTCGAGCGTCGAACGGTAGACCGTGTCGGGATCGCCGAACACGGTAAAGGTGACGGGCATGCCGGGTGAAACCTTGGTGATGTCCGCCTCGGAAATTTCCGTGCGCACCGTCATCCTGTCAAGCTGGCCGAGAACGACGATGGTCGGGGCCGACTGCGTCGCGTTCACCGTCTGGCCCTCCTGGCTGACGATGGCGAGCACCGTGCCGTCGCTGGGCGCGGTGATCCTGGTGTAGCCGAGATTGACCTTCGCCGTGTCGACGGCAACCTCGGCCTCGACGATGGCTGCCCGGATCGCCGCAATCTGAGCGGTGGTGACGTCGACTTCGGCAAGCGCACTTTCGTAGTCGGCGCGGGTTCCCGTGTTCTTGTTGAACAGTTCCGTGTAACGCTCGAGTTTCTGCTGGTTGAGCTTTAGCGTCGCCTGTTTCTCCTGAAGCTGCGCCCTGGCGTTGTCCAGTGCCGCCTGGGCGGTGCGAAGGGCATTTTCCTGGGTGCCGGAATCGATCTCGGCGATCAGGTCTCCCTGCCTGACCGTCTCGCCGAGCTTTACGGCCACATGGGTGATGCGGCCGGACGCCTGGGCCCCGACGGCGACGAGGCGAACGGGTTTCACGATGCCCGTGGCAAGCACGGTCTCCTCGATATCGCCGCGCGTGACGGCCGTTGTCGCCGGCAGTTGCCCCTTCGGCGCCTCATACCGGTTCCAGAGCCAGTAGCCTGCGCCGCCGAGAACGACGAGGACGAAAACGATGGTTGCGATTGTGCGGGATTTCATCTCGGGACCTTCGGTTTGCGGCGGGAGCGCCCAACGACGCTTCATCGTCTTATTACAGGACCGCGGGGTAGCCCGATATCAGACAGATCAATTTGCGACGTGGCGTGAACCGTTTTTAGCCGGATGTTTCCGGCGCGATGAAGGCAGAATGCCCGGGATACGGCCCTGCAGCGGATATTATTTTCGGCGCGCCGGGAAAGCGACGCGCTTATTGACGCACTACCATATTCCCGCCGTCCGTGAAAAACCGAAAGCGGCGCCCATCGATGATAAGAAATCATCGCTTGCACGGGCGGACGAGCGCGGATTAAGCAAAATAGGCGGATGCCCTGCGCAAGATCTCGTTCGCCTGCCGCAGCTCCCGTTTCTCGCATTCCAGAGCCTTCATCTTCTCCGCAACGCCGCTGAGCAAGCAGGTTCGTCTGCCGCCAACCACCTCAACCTTCTTCGCCCATTCATTGGGTGAATGTGCGGAAAAGAAGCTGCCTTCGCATAGCCGACAAAACATTGCCCGTGTTCCGGTTTAAAGTGTAAATCGACAGCGCCGATGGGTTGTTGAACGCACCTTCGCCTGACGCGGATGATGCCGCCGGCTGGCGAAGGATTGGGAAAGGTGCATCGAAAGCTCCGCCGCATGGATCAACATCGCCAGCATCAGGGTAATGACGCGAAGGCTCGCAAGGTATTATTTCCCATCATGAGCTTTCGAATCGGGCTCTGAGTCACGCTTCGGAAGAACGGCACGCTATTGTAAGACAATTTCCAGACAAACGGCGCCTGTCTAGACTAAATGTTCGCCTTGGGACCGGGTGACCCGTCTCACACTATGCCGGTATCGAGGGTTGCGTAAGTTAACCTCACACAGAGCCTCATGCATAGGAGACGGGCCATGGACTATGGTATCACGTATGTCGGTTTGGATGTTCACAAAGAGACGATCACGGTGGCACTTGCCGATGGTGGTGGGCGCGGCGATGTGCGTGCATTCGGCCAGATCGCAAATACCCCCCGCCGCTCTGGCACGTATGCTGTCGAAGCTGTCGCGGCCAGGGCGGACGCTGAAGTTTTGCTACGAAGCGGGCCCCTGCTGCTATGGCATTCAACGGCAACTGTCTGCCGCAGGTCATGACTGCGTGGTCGTTGCCCCCTCATTGATCCCTCGAAAGCCGGGCGATCGGATCAAGACAGACCGTCGGAATGCCAACAATCTGGCAAGGCTTCATCGCGCTGGAGAACTGAGCGCCGTCTGGATCCCCGATCCCGCCCACGAGGCGATGCGCGATCTGGTTCGCGCGCGCCTGACCGTCTGCAAGCAGCCCTCGAAACCGTCGCCGCGCTCATAGCAGACGACCCCGTCTACATCCCGATCTTCGAACGCCTGGAGCATGAGATAGAGCTGGAGCTCAGCCGCAACGATGCACTGGCCCGCGCCCGCGCTGTTCTGCGTCAGAGAGAAAGGGAACTCAGCAAACCCTGAACATGTTCGAGGCTGGCGCCCTGACCATAACGTTTCCTGTTCAAAGAGTGCCCCATCAGGTCGCGACGGATACACTCATCCAAGCCTACGGCAAGCATGCGGTCTTCGAAGCTATGGCCGAGTCCGTCGGAGATGTGCACCGCCGTTTCGGTCAATTCGCTCTCCCGCGGATACTTTGAACGCTGCAACGGCCTCAGGAAGGAAAGAACATCGAACAGCGCCGTGAACCATGTTCGGAACTTGCTCGCTCAAAATGACAGCGGCTGAAGCAGATCACTCATCTGCTCCAGGCTCGCGCCCGCGCCGTACCGTTCCCGATTGAGGGTATGGCCCATCAGATCACGCCGGATGCGCTCGTCAATACCGGCGGCAAACATGCGGTCCTCGAAGGAATGCCTCAGGCAATAAAGCGTGTGCGCCGGTGTTTCGCACAAGCCGTTTTCCCTGAGAAACTTGTTAATTGTACCGCTCAGGCCCGCAGAGCGCTTCCGATATCTTCCAAAACCATCCGGAAACTGCCTCATGGCCTCAAGAGAAACACCCAGCAAGGGTATGGTACGCTTGGCATTGCCACTCTTCAGCTTCCGACCGATCGGCTTGATCGAAATGTGCGGAATATCGGCATCAAGATGAATCTCACCGGGCGTCAGCCCTGCGAGTTCGCTTGGTCTCGCTCCGGTATTGATCATGGCGAGAAAGATGGCGCGCGCCTCATCATTCAACCCGTCAAGCGCTCCGGGTCGCAACAATTGATCCCTGATCCACCCATTTGAGAAAGGCGGCCGCGTTTTGGCCTCACCGGATTTAAGCGCGATATCCGTCAGCGGCAGAACCAGGCCCAATCTCTTCATGTTGTTCACTGTCTTGAGCACGTCGCCGAGGTGGGTGAAGTCCTTGTTGGCTGTGTCGGGTGACATGCCCTCAATATCGACGCGTTCGACCCACCACGCCCGAAAATCCAGCATCACGTCGCCGGAGATTTCGTTGATGGGAAGATTTCCACAAACGCCGATGAAGTTCCTGATGGCCTTGATCCGCGGGTTGCGCCAGCGGTGCAATTGATCTTCACTTTTGCCGACTGCTCTGTCCTTTGCCAGCGACCAGTAAAGCTCAAGGGCACGCTCGACCGTGATGAGCGGCTCGGTAACGCCGCCCAGCAATGCAGCTGTCTCCCGTGGCGCGTGCCGTTCCTCTGCGGTGGTTTCAATCCGTTCCAGAAGCTCAGTTCTGGGGAGTTGGGCAACTTTCTCGACCGTCAGATAGCGGTAACCACGCCGCTGGGCCAATTCGGCCGCTGCCTGAAACCGCGCTTCCGCATCATCGCTATCACCAGCAAGCCGAGCTTCCCAGGCCTCGATCTGCTCGGCCCAGATGAGAGGTTCCTTGAACTTTGCCTGCATCTCGGAATCGGTGTGCAGGCTGAGCCAGACCTAGCTCCGTGTTTCGACCGGCGCAAACCGCTTCGGGACCCGTCGCCGGATATAGAATATCGATCCTCTCAACATAAGCGGCATCGCATGCTCCCATCAGAAAATATGGAGCGATATGTGTAGCATATTGTGTAGCGAAACCGAAGAACGTCAAAAGGAAGTCGGAGATTTAAAGGTTTAAGTTATTGATATAAATATAAAAAATAAACTAGCTGGGCAGATTGAATGGCGGACAGAGAGGGATTCGAACCCTCGATACGGTTTCCCGTATACACACTTTCCAGGCGTGCGCCTTCAACCACTCGGCCACCTGTCCGTCTAACGCCGTCATCGGAGGAACCGAGCGGCGGGAACGGCGCGATATATACCGATGAAGGCGTGATGATCAACCCGAATTTGTCAGTTTCTTGAAATGATCCCAACCGGCGGACGAATGTCCGCGCCCAGCAAGCCCGCTGCGGAACCGGAACTTGTGCCGGATCGTTTCGATGCTTATCTAATATGCATCTGTCGCCGTCGTTCCGCGACGGAGGAAAAGCGGAACCGGCGCACTCGTTCAAAGGAGAATCAGATGTTTCTCTCGACCCTCAAAAAGGAAAAGACCACGCTGCCGACGGCCGGGACGGCGCTTCCCGGTCGCGCCGAGCCGATTGCGACGGCCCGCGAGCACTTCGTCAATGGAAGGCCGCTCGCTCCGCCCTATCCCGGTCATCTCAAGGAAGTGATGCTCGGCATGGGCTGCTTCTGGGGCGCGGAGCGGCTTCTGTGGCAGACGCCCGGCGTCCATGTGACCGTTGCCGGCTATTCCGGCGGGATCACCCCCAACCCGACTTATGAGGAAACCTGCACCGGGCTGACCGGCCATGCCGAAGTGGTGCGGGTGGTCTACGATCCGCGCCAGGTAAGCCTCGAGCAATTGCTCGCGATCTTCTTCGAGGCCCATGACCCGACCCAGGGGATGCGCCAGGGCAATGATATCGGCACCACCTATCGCTCCGCGATCTACCTCGAGGACGAGGACGACCTGAAGCTTGCCGAAAGCGTGCGCGACCGTTTCCAGTCCGCCCTGAAGGAGAACGGCCGCGGCGATGCGATCACCACGGAAATCGCAAAGGCCGGCGCATTCTATCCGGCCGAAGACTACCACCAGCAATACCTGGCGAAGAACCCGGCAGGCTATTGCGGCCTCAGGGGCACCGGCGTTTCCTGCCCGGTCGGCTGATCGCTCGCGAGAGGTGACATCGACATTGCCGGAAGGGAGCGCTCGCGCTCCCTTTTCGTTTGCCCTGCCGCATGGATGAGCACCGCCCGTTTTTTACCCTTCGGGCAAATTTTGTGGTGAAATTTTGTTTGAGCCGTGCAACCATGAGCGCAGGGCCGGCCATTGCGCGCCGGCAACCTTCCCGGACAAGGACCGGGATCTCAGGGTTTCACGCACAGGGAACAGAGCTGCGATATGAAAAAGACCATTTTGAGCCTTATGGCTGTAGCCGCAATGTCGACCACCGCGCTCGCCGCAGACTTCAAGCCGGCGCTGGTCTACGGCACCGGCGGCAAGTTCGACAAGTCCTTCAATGAATCCGGCTATAACGGCGCGGAAAAATTCAAGACCGAGACCGGTGTCGAATACCGCGATTTCGAACCCACCGGCGATGCCCAGGGCGAACAGGCGATCCTGAACTTCGCATCGATGGGCTTCAACCCGATCGTCGCTCTGTCGTTCGCCTGGAAATCGGCCGTCGAAAAAATCGCCCCGCAGTTTCCCGATACCCAGTTCTACATCGTCGATGACGTCGTCGAAGCCCCGAATGTCCAGTCCATCGTCTTCAAGGAAGAAGAAGGCTCCTATCTCGTCGGCCTTCTGGGCGCGATGAAATCCGAAACTGGCACGGTCGGCTTTGTCGGCGGCATGGATATCCCGCTGATCCACAAATTCGGCTGCGGTTACGCCCAGGGCGCCCATGCGGCCGATGAGAACGTCAAGGTTATCCAGAACATGGTCGGCACCACGGGTGCTGCCTGGAACGACCCGGTCAAGGCCGGCGAACTCACCAAGAACCAGATGGACCAAGGCGCCGATGTGATCTACGCGGCAGCCGGCGCCTCTGGCCTCGGCGTGCTGCAGGCCGCCGCCGATGCCGAGAAATATTCGATCGGCGTCGATTCCAACCAGAATTACGTCCATCCGGGCTCGGTTCTGACCTCGATGGTCAAGCGCGTCGACAACGCCGTCTACGAGGCTTTCAAGGGCACGCAGGACGGTACGTTCGAGCCCGGCGTCAACAGCCTCGGCGTGGCCGAGAACGGCGTCGGCTGGGCCTATGACGACGACAACAAGCCGCTGATCACCGACGAGATGATGGCCGCCGTCGAAAAGGCGAAGGAAGGCATCATCTCCGGTGAGATCGAGGTGCACGACTACGCCGTCGACAATACCTGCCCCAATTGATCTGAACCTCGCCGGGCGTCTGCTGATCAGCCGACGCCCGGCTTTTCAATTCCGGCCGGCGCTCCCGCCTGCAATCCGGCAGCACCCGCCTCCGGCGAACGTCTTTCCACAAGGGCTACGGCAACCACCTGTTGGAGTACAAGAGCATTTGAGCCCCGCGATCGAACTCATCGGCATCGACAAAAGCTTTGGCCCGGTCCGCGCCAACAAGGACATCAACCTCACGGTTGAAAAGGGCACGATCCACGGCATTATCGGCGAAAACGGGGCCGGCAAATCGACCCTGATGTCGATCCTCTATGGCTTCTATCAGGCCGATCAAGGCGAAATCAGAGTCAATGGCGAAAAACTGGTGATCACCGACACCGATGTCGCGATCGATGCCGGCATCGGCATGGTGCATCAGCATTTCATGCTGGTGGAGGATTTCACCGTGCTGGAAAACCTCATGCTCGGCGCCGAGGGCGGCCCGTTGCTGGCGAAGGGCGCGGGCAACGCCCGCAAGGAACTGAAGCGGCTTGAAAGCGAATACGGCCTGGAGGTCGATCCCGACGCGGTGATCGAAGAATTGCCGGTCGGCCTGCAGCAGCGCGTCGAAATCCTGAAGGCGATGTTTCGCGGCGCCGAAATCCTGATCCTGGATGAACCGACCGGGGTGCTGACGCCGTCGGAAGCCGATCACCTGTTCCGGATCCTCGGCATGCTGCGCGACCAGGGCAAGACCGTTATCCTGATCACCCACAAGCTGCGCGAGATCATGGCGATCACCGACAAGGTCTCCGTCATGCGCCGCGGCGAGATGGTGGCGACGCGCAACACCGCCGAGACGACGGTGGAGGAACTCGCCGAACTGATGGTCGGCCGCCGCGTGCTGCTGCGCGTGGAAAAGGGCGCGGCCAATCCGGGCGAGGTCGCGCTTTCGGTGCGCAATCTCACCGTTCACGACGGGCGCGGCGTGCCGATGGTCAAGAACGTCTCCTTCGATGTCCGCAAGGGCGAGATCGTGGGGATCGCCGGCGTGGCCGGCAACGGCCAGTCGGAGCTGCTGGAGGCGCTTTCAGGCATCCGCAAACCGCATTCCGGCGAAATCTGGATCGATGGCAGGAAGATCGATCATGCCGATCCCGCCCGGTTCCGGCACGAAGGCGTTGCCCATATTCCCGAGGATCGCCACCATATGGGGCTGATCCTGCCGTTCGAGGAACGCGAAAACAGTATTCTCGGTTATCATCACCTTGAGAAATACGGCCGCGCCGGGGTTCTGGACCGTCAGGCGATCCTCGATGACGCCCGCGAGAAGATCGAGAAATACGATATCCGCCCGCCCAATCCGTTGCTGAAGACCGCCAATTTTTCCGGCGGCAACCAGCAGAAGATCGTGGTCGCCCGCGAAATCGAGCGCGATCCGGAGATCCTGCTTGTCGGCCAGCCGACCCGCGGCGTCGATATCGGCGCGATCGAATTCATCCACAGCCGCATCATCGATATGCGCGACAGCGGCAAGGCGGTGCTGCTCGTATCCGTGGAACTTGACGAGATCCGCGCCCTTGCCGACCGCATCCTGGTGATGTTCGTGGGCGAGATCGTCGGAGAAACCACGCCGACGGCGGACGAACAGAAACTCGGCCTGATGATGGCCGGGATAGCATCTTGAGGTCGACATGAGCGCCGCCAACACGCCCCTGCCCTCCTGGGTCACCTTCCTGCTGATGCCGCTGCTCAACCTCGCCACGGCGCTGGTGATCTCCGGCATCGTCATCTGGCTGATCGGCCAGAACCCGTTCGAGGCGCTCGGCATTCTGATCAACGGCGCGCTCGGCAACGGCATGGGCATCGGCTTCACGCTGTTTTACGCCACCAATTTCATTTTCACCGGGCTTTCGGTGGCGATGGCCTATCACGCCGGCCTGTTCAATATCGGCTCCGAGGGCCAGGCCTATGTCGGCGGGCTCGGCTGCGCGCTGGTGGCGCTGGCGCTCGACCGGTATGTGCCGTGGTATGTGACCATGCCCTTTGCCGTTCTGGGCGCCGGCATTTTCGGCGCGGCCTGGGCCTTCATTCCGGCATGGCTTCAGGCCAAACGCGGCAGCCATATCGTGATCACCACGATCATGTTCAATTTCATCGGCGCGGCGCTGATGGTCTATCTGCTCGTGCATGTGCTGAAACCCGCCGGCGCGATGTCGCCGGAAACGCGCGGCTTTGCCCCGGGCGGCCAGCTTCCGAACCTCGACTGGCTGATGGCGATGTTCGGGTCCAGACTTGGCCCCGCACCGCTCAACGTCTCCTTCATCATCGCGCTCGTCATGTGCGCCGCCGTCTGGTTCCTGATCTGGCGCACCAAGTTCGGCTATTCGGTGCGCGCGCTCGGCATGAGCAAGACGGCCGCGACCTATGCCGGCATTCCCTATGCCCGCACGGTGATCATCACCATGCTGTTGTCCGGCGCGCTTGCCGGCATGATGGCGCTCAACGTGGTGATGGGCTCGGCTGACCGGCTTCAGGTCGAATTCGTCGGCGGGGCGGGCTTTGTCGGCATCGCCGTCTCGCTGATGGGCCGCAACCATCCGCTCGGCATCCTGCTGGCGGCGATCCTGTTCGGCATTCTCTATCAGGGCGGCGCGCAGGTGTCGTTCATGATGCCGCAGATCACCCGCGACATGATCGTCATGATCCAGGGTCTCGTCATCCTGTTTGCGGGCGCGCTGGAATTCCTCTACCGGCCGGCGCTGGTCAAGGTGTTTTCCAGACGACAGATGGCGGCGGGGGCCTGAGCGATGCAGAGCATTGACATCATCATCGGCATGCTGGGCTCGACCATCCGCCTGTCCATTCCTCTGATCTTCACGGCGCTTGCGGGTCTGTTTTCGGAACGCTCCGGCATTTTCGATATCGGGCTCGAAGGCAAGATGCTGGCCTCGGCCTTCGCCGCCGCCGTCGTTGCCTATTACACCGGCTCGCCCTGGCTCGGGCTTCTCGGCGGCATCGCAATCTCGATCGTGTTCAGCCTTGTCCACGGCTACGCCTCGATCACCGCGCGCGGCAACCAGATCGTCTCGGGCGTTGCACTCAATTTCGTGGCGGCTGGGCTGACGGTGGTGCTCGGCAACGCCTGGTTCCGCCAGGGCGGGCGCACGCCGCAGCTTGAAAACAGCGCTCGCTTTACCGAAATCGATCTTCCGGGCGCGGAGGCGGCAAGCCAGATGGGCTTTTTCGGCCAGCTCTATTCGGATGTCATTTCCGGCAACAACATCCTTGTCTATATCGCGTTTGCGACCGTGCCGATCGTCTGGTGGGTGGTCTACAAGACCCGCTTCGGCCTGCGCCTGCGCGCCGTTGGCGAGAACCCGGGCGCGGTCGATACCGCCGGCATCTCGGTGACCTGGCTTCGCTACCGCGCGGTGATCCTCGCCGGCCTGCTCTGCGGGTTTTCCGGCACTTATCTGGCAATCGCGCAATCGGCCTCGTTCATCAACAACATGTCGGCGGGCAAGGGCTATATCGCGCTTGCGGCGCTGATCTTCGCCAAGTGGAAGCCGGTCCCGGTGATGTTTGCCTGCCTGCTGTTCGGCTTTCTCGACGCGTTTTCCAATTTCATGCAGGGCAAGTCGATGCCGCTGATCGGCGAGGTGCCGGTGCAGGTGTTCCAGGCCATGCCCTATATCCTCACCTGCGTGCTGCTGGCGGGCTTCATCGGCACCGCCCGCCCGCCGAGGGCCGGCGGCGTGCCCTATACCAAGGAGCGGTAAATTGACCAAGCCAGCCGATCTGTTCGAGGCCGCGCGCGCGGCAAGCGCCAGATCCTATTCGCCCTATTCGAAATTCCCGGTGGGCGCGGCGATCCTCGCCGATGACGGCGCGGTCTATGCCGGCGCCAATGTCGAGAACCTCGCCTATCCGGAAGGGATCTGCGCCGAGGGCGTCGCGATCGGCCACATGGTGATGGGCGGCGGGCGCAGGATCAGGGCGGTTGCCGTCTACGCGCCGCGTCTGGCGCTGTGCACGCCCTGCGGCGGGTGCCGCCAGAAGCTTGCCGAATTTTCCGCCGCCGATGCCGAGGTCTATCTGTGCGATGACGCCGGCGTGCGCGAAACCGTGACCGTCGGCGCGCTGCTGCCCCATGCCTTCTTCACCGAGGACATCGGATGAGCGAGGCGGCGCTCCTGCTGAAAGACGCGCTTGGCGACCTCTCCCCGGGCCATGCCATCGTGCTCGGCTCCGGCCTTGGCGGGCTTGCCGACGAGATCGAGAACCCGAGGCGCTTTGCGTTTTCCGAACTGCCGGGTTTTCCGGTCGGCGCGGTCAGCGGCCATCAGGGCAGCCTGATCGCCGGCACGCTTGCCGGTACCCCCGTGATCGTGCTTTCCGGACGGGTCCACTATTATGAACAGGGCGATGCGGCGGCCATGCGCCTGCCGCTCGAAACCCTTGCAGCGCTTGGGGTCGAAAACCTGCTCCTCACCAATGCCGCGGGATCGCTGCGCGAGGACATGCCGCCCGGCTCGGTGATGCTCCTGACCGACCATATCAACTATTCCGGCATGAACCCGCTGATCGGCGAGAATTCCGACCGGCGGTTCACGGGAATGAGCCACGCCTATGACCGCGAACTCGGCGACGCCATGCGGCGGGCGGCGGCCGATCTCGATATAATACTTGCGGAAGGCACATATATGTGGTTTTCAGGACCGAGTTTCGAAACACCGGCGGAAATTCGCATGGCCCGGATCCTGGGCGCCGACGCGGTTGGCATGTCGACGGTCCCCGAGGTCATCCTGGCGCGCTTTCTGGGTCTGAAGGTCGCCGCGGCTTCCGTCATCACCAATTTCGGGGCCGGAATGAGCCAGGGTGAACTTGGCCATGAGGAAACCAAGGAAATGGCGCCGGTCGGCGGCCGCAAGCTGGCGGCCATTGTCAAACGCGCGATCGGCAGGGGGTAAGCCATGAAACACCACACGATTCAGGAGGCCGCATCGGTCTCGCTTTCGCTGCTTGACCTGACCAATCTCAACGATGATTGCACCGACAGGGATATCGAGACGCTGCTGGAGCGCGCCCACACGACCTACGGCACCCCGGCGGCGATCTGCATCTGGCCGCGTTTCGTCAGCCTTGCCCGGCAGATGCTCGGCCCCGACCACCTGATCCGGATCGCGACCGTGGTGAATTTCCCCGCAGGCGACATGTCGATCTCGGCCGTGGAAGCGGAGACCGAACAGGCGATCCGCGATGGCGCCGACGAAATCGACCTTGTGATCCCCTATGCCAAGCTGAAGGCCGGCAATGAATGGGCCGTCAGCGAGATGGTGCGGGCCGTGCGCTTTCTCTGCCGCGAACCGGTGACGCTGAAGGTCATTCTGGAAACAGGCGAGCTTGGCGATGCCGCCCTGATCCGCAAGGCTGCCGAACTGGCGATTGCAGAAGGCGCGGATTTCATCAAGACATCCACCGGCAAGGTCAAGATCAACGCCACGCTTGAAGCCGCCGACATCATGCTCGGCGTCATTCGTCAGGCGGGCCGCAAGGTCGGCATCAAGCCTTCCGGCGGCATCTCGTCGGTGCGCGACGCCCAGCTCTATCTGAGCCTTGCAGAAACCGTGATGGGCGAGGGCTGGGTGATGCCCACGACCTTCCGCTTCGGCGCGTCCGGACTTCTGAATGACATCCGGGCCGTGCTTGACGGCAAGCAGTCGGGTAGTGCCGCGGCCAGCGGTTACTGATACATGCTCGCCCAGGAGATCATCCGCAGGAAGCGCGACGGGCTGACGCTTTCGGGTGAGGACATCTCCGCCTTTATCGGCGCGCTCAGCGACGAGACGCTTTCCGAAGCGCAGGCCGCCGCCTTCGCCATGGCCGTTTTCTTTCGCGGCATGGACGAGGCAGAGACGGTGGCGCTGACGCTCGCCATGCGCGATTCCGGCCATGTGCTCACCTGGCCCGGCATCGACCGCCCGATCGCCGACAAGCATTCGACGGGCGGGATCGGCGACAATGTCTCGCTGATGCTCGCCCCGATCGCAGCCGGCGCCGGGCTTGCCGTGCCGATGATCTCGGGACGGGGGCTCGGCCCCTCCGGCGGCACGCTCGACAAGCTGGAATCGATACCGGGCTACTCGATCAGCCCCGACGAAACCGCGCTCCGCAGGGTCATCGGCCAAGCCGGATGCGCGATCATTGGCCAGACGGCGGAACTCGCGCCCGCCGACAAGCGGCTTTACGCAATCCGCGATGTCACGGCGACGGTCGAATCGATGCCGCTGATCGTCTCCTCGATCCTGTCGAAAAAGCTCGCCGCCGGGCTTCAGACGCTGGTGCTCGACGTGAAATTCGGCAATGGCGCGTTCATGTCCGATCCGGATGACGCAAAGGCCCTCGCCCGCCTTCTGGTGAAGGTCGCCAATGGCGCGGGACTGGCCACGACAGCGCTCGTCACCGACATGAACGAGCCGCTCGCCGATGCCGTCGGCAACGCGGTCGAGATCGAAAACGCGCTGTCATTCCTGCGCGGCGAAAAATCCGGAACGCGGCTTGAAACCGTGGTGCTCGCCTTCGCCGCCGAGATGATCGCGAATGCCGGACTTGCCGACGACCATGATCGCGCCCGCGCCATCGCTCGCGAAACGCTCGCAAGCGGCAAGGCGCTGGAAACCTTCGGCAGGGTGGTGGCAGGCCTTGGCGGCCCGGCGGATTTCGTCGAGCGGTGGGAGAGCTACCTTCCCAAAGCCGCGATGATCCGCGCGGTCGAAAGCCCCGCCTCCGGCTATCTTTCAACAATCGACGCCAGGGCGATCGGCATGAGCGTGGTGTCGCTTGGCGGCGGACGGAAGCGACCCGGCGACCGCATCGATCACAGCGTCGGCTATTCGGCGCTGAGGCCGCTCGGAACAAGGATCGAGGCCGGCGAACCGCTTGGCCTCGTGCATGCAGCCACTGAAGAAGACTGGCAGGCCGCCGCCGCGGCCCTGCTCAAGGCTATCGGTATCGCCGATCGCGCCCCGGCTGAACGGCCGCTGGTGCTCGACCGGGTCGACGGATCCGACAATCACCTGTAACCTCAGGAAACACGTTCCAGCGGAAGGTCTGTCAATTGTCACTCAAAGCCCTGCTCACCATTCTCGTCTTCGCCACTCCGGCGCTCGCCGACGAGCCGGCGCAGCCCGTTCGCGAAGTCATGGCCGTGACGGAGAACAATTGGGCGGCCGGTTCGGCGCAGTATGAGGCGCTGTTCTCCGAGGACCGTCTGTCCCGCCTGTTCAGCGCGGATTTCCAGATGCGCTATGCCGAGGCGATGGAGACGCCCTATGCGCAGGAAGCCGGTTCACCCTTCGACTATGATGTCGTGACCAACGCTCAGGATGGCTGCCCGCTCGAGAACGTCACGATTTCCCCGCCGAAGCCGGTGAACGACGTTTTCCATGTCACCGTGCGGTTCCAGGCCTTTTCCTGCATGGGCGAGGCGGCCGAGTACCAGACCTATTCGACCGCGCGCTTCTCGATGATTCAGGAGAATGGCGCAACGCGGATCGACGATATCGTCGCCATCAACCCCATCGGCCTGATGCTGTCTGCCAAGGAGCAGTTGCAGGCGGTGATCGATACCGGCGGGGAATGAGAAATTTAGTGGATCGTGAACTCCCCTGATACCTGCCGCCATTCACTGGGTCCGATCAGCCTCCTGTGGGCATAGCGGACGGAGTGCAGCGGCCCGTCGAGTTTTTCCTTCCAGAAGTCGAGAAACTTGTGCATCTCGGGGAAATCGGGGGCGAGGTCGTAGTCCTGCCAGACATAGGTCTGCAGCAGGCTTTCGAAATCCGGAAGGCGGTAGAGGATATGCGCGGTCGTAAGCCCGTAGCCGGCAAGCTGCAACTCGAAGTCCGAAGCACGTTTCATGGTCCACCTCATTGTCGTTGACAATATCAGAGGCTGACGTATTTTGCCGGCGGCCGCAATCCGGAAAATTGCGTTTTAATAAACAATTTCAGCATGTTGGCAGCGCATCATAGCGAGTGCTGCCAGTTCAGTCCCAGTCGGGCGCCCATTCCGGATCGATCATCCGCATGCCGGCGTCAAGCTCGCGAATGCGCACGACCTCTTCGCCGGAAAGCCGAATGGCGGCCGCATCCAGATTGGATTTCACCCGCTCGGGCCGGCTTGAGGTGGGGATCACCACATGGCCTTCCGCCATCAGGAAGGCGAGCGCGATTTCGCCCTCGCCGGTTTCATGGGCGTTTGCCACTTCCTTCAGGATCGGATTGCCGACGATCTTGCCCTGGGCCAGCGGCGAATAGGCCGTCAACGCGATATCGTGCTCCCGGCAATAGTCGGCCACGATCCCGTTCTGGTTGAACACGTGGCACTCGACCTGATTGGTGGAAATCTTGCGATCGCCGAGCAGGCGCGCGGCTTCCGCCAGCAGGGCGGTATTGAAATTGGACACGCCGATGCGCTTTGTCAGGCCTTCGTCGTAAACCGCGGCAAGCTCGCCGATATAATCCTCGAAGGCGGGCCCGTCGGGGCGGCCGGGCCAATGCAGAAGCAGAAGGTCGAGCTTGTCGAGCCGCAGCCGCGCCATGCTTTCCTCCACGCTCGGACGGAAGGCGCCCGGCCCGTAATTGTCGATCCAGACCTTGGTGGTGACGAAAATATCCGCCGGCGTGAAGCTCGAATCGGAAATCGCATTGCCCACCTGGCTTTCATTGTCATAGGCCTGGGCGGTGTCGATATGGCGGTAACCGGCTTCAAGCGCGGCCTTCACCATCTCATAGGCCTCATTGCCAGTCCGCTTCCAGGTGCCGAAACCCATCTGCGGTATGCCGTTGATCGTATTCATGGTCATGTGTCATTCCCGGCAGCGCAAAACGGCAAAGCGACGGGTCGCCCCGTCGCCTCGCTCGCATGTCCGCTGTCATTTTTTCTTCTGGTAGGCGCGCATCAGCACAAAGGCGAGCGCGGCGATCGATGCCATGCCGGTGATCGGTTTCTGGTTGATCATTGTCGGCACAAGCCCGGCGAGGCTCTGCAGCATATCCTCGGTCGCGTATTTCGCAGCCCGGAAGCGCCTTCGCTCCATCCGGTTCATCATAATCGCATAGGCCAGCACGAACAGCGCAAGCGCCAGCGAGGCAATGGCGATGGTCAGAGCGGCGCCGAGCGGCCCGAATTTCTCCGCAAGGTAGATGGCAAGCGCCGCCACGCCGCTGACGAAGGCGGCGAGGAACAGGAAGAACAGAACAACCGCGACAATCGCATTACGCCTGGCTGAACGCGCAACTATGCGGCCATCCACTGCCATGGCGGCCGCCACGAGTGATATGAGCCGATCCATCATCTAGCGCCGCGTCAGGAGCGCCATCAGAAATCCGAAACCGGCAGCCACCATGATCGACTGAAGCGGGCGGCTGCGGATATGATCCTCGACGTCTTCCTCGAAAGAAAGCGCTTCTTCACGGGCGCGGTCATAGGCGTCCTGTCCGCTCTTGACGGCATCGTCCCGAAATTTCTCGGCTTTGACGCGGGCTTCAGAGGCCTTCTGATTGCCAAGCGATCCGATCATCTTCGTGAGTTCGGAGATATCTCCGCGCAACTGGTCGATCTGAGCCTGAATGTCGGCTTCCGTCGCCTTGCCCGCCTGGGCTTCCGTCGATTTATTGGCTACCATTGTGAACTCCTGAGATTAAGCTACTTCCGTAACGTAACGCCCGAGCATGATCCTTGTTCCAGATCAAAGCAACCGGGAACCGGAAAATCAGCCGGCGAGGGCCTGATCCGGCCCCTTGCGATAAAAATTTTCCACATGGGCGCGGATGGCGTGGCGCAGTTCGTCCATCGTTTCGTAGAGACGGCCGTCGAGACCGTGCACGTGAAATTTCACCGCCACGAACTTCAACCGGCCGTTCTCGGGGACAACAATGCCGACGGACTGGCCGGCGAATTCAACCATTTGCTTTTTCATGAAATGCACCTCCGACCTTTGAAAACCGGTCGGCCTTTATGTTTTCAACCTGCGTATGCAGCCTAGCTCCTATGAAGCTGGGCATTTTACGGTGGGAAGCCGGAGCCGGCCTCCCGGTCAATGGATCAGGCAGCACTGCCTTTTGAACGACAGACGCAAAACAAGGCACAAATGAGATTTCGGCGCTGATTGGTTTTTGAAGTATCCATTTCGACAGGCATCGAACGCTTCCTCTCCTAATAGCGGCAAAAGCCGCTCTCCGGCTTCTGTGATAGCCAAAGGCGGCCACGAATACCAGAATTATATTTTATCGATAGTGGGGATATTCTTCAAATTCATGACACAATTGATGAAAAAATTAAAATTTATTTCTCAAGCGGTTGCACCAATGTGGTTCGCAATTCTCCGCTGGTTCATAGATAGCGCGGAGCAATCGCCGGACAAGGGACCGGCCGACAAAATTGACGGCTCGTCAATAAATACATCCCTTGGATGCAAAACGGATGAATCTCGCCTTGCAGGACAGGATTTTAGCCCATGCGCTCCGATGCGTAGGAGCCGGCCGATGGCGCGAATATCACCGTGCGGTTGCCGTTGATGAACACCCGGTGATGGATATGGGCGTGGATGGCGCGGGCCAGCACCAGCGCCTCGACGTCGCGCCCCAGCGCCACATAATCGTCCGGGCTCTGGGCATGGGTGATGCGCACCGTTTCCTGCTCGATGATCGGGCCCTCGTCGAGATCCGGCGTCACGTAGTGCGCGGTCGCGCCGATCAGCTTGACGCCGCGCTGATAGGCCTGCTTGTAGGGATTAGCGCCCTTGAAGGACGGCAGGAAGGAATGATGGATATTGATCACCCGGCCCGCCATCTTGCGGCAAAGCGTATCGGAAAGCACCTGCATATAGCGCGCCAGCACCACAAGCTCGGTATCGGTCTGGTCGATCAGTTCCATCAGCCGCGCCTCGGCCGTCGCCTTGGTATCCTTGTTCACCGGAATATGGAAGAACGGTATATCGTGGTTGACCACCAGCTTCTGGTAATCGAGATGGTTGGAGACCACGCCGACGATATCGATCGGCAGCGCTCCGATGCGCCAGCGATAGAGCAGGTCGTTGAGGCAATGACCGAATCGCGACACCATGATCAGCGTCTTGATCTTGTAGGAGCCGTCATGGAACTTGTAGTCCATCGAGAACGGCGCCGCGACCGCCTCGAAGCCTTGCATGAGACTTTCGAGACTGGCCCCGGTTTCGGAAATGAAACTGATGTGGATGAAGAAACGGCCGGTGTCCAGATCGTCATATTGCGAACTGTCGATGATATTGCAGCCTTCGGCGGCGAGATAGCCGGAAATCGCGGCAACGATGCCACGGGTGGAAGGGCAGGTCACCGTAAGCACATAGTTGTTCATAGCTGTTTTCCATTCCTTGAGCGCCGGCGCCATATCGTTTGCTGGCCGCAGCCGGTCATAAAAGCTTGCGGCAGCGCTTTCAACCGTCGGCTTGCCCGGCGCATCAGACTACGGGCGGAACCGTCGCGCTTTTGCGTTGACGACGCAAACAGGCCGATTGCCGCCACGGCGATGGCCTTGCGACAGGGATATTGCGAAAAAATGCCGGGTGCAAAACCAAAAAGGCCGTTTCCACCGTGCTTCAAACCGGAACGCACACTATATGACTGTTAATTTATCGCTGGTATCATGTGGGCAGTCTGCCCATGCCTGGAGATTTGTGAATGCGTCGTCTGAAAGGGTCTATGCCGTGCCGCAGCGCCTATATGAACCTCAGGAAGCTGCTTTTTACGGCGGCGGTTTCGCTGACCGCTCTCTCGGTCTCGGTTCAGGCCGGCATGGCGGCGGATTGTGAGATGAGCCTGCGCGGCATCAATGTCGCCGGCGCGGAGTTCGGCAAGCCGGGCGACCCTTACGGCGAGGGCTATATCTACCCCGCGAAGGAAACGATCGACTCGCTTGCAAACGACAAGTTCAACGCCATCCGCCTGCCGTTCCTGTGGGAACGGCTGCAGCCGCAGTTGAACGGGATCCTGGATTCCACCGAGCTTTCGCGCATTCAGGCGACGGTCGCGGACGCCCATGCGAACCAGATGGTGGTGATCCTCGATCCACACAATTACGCCCGCTATCGCGGCGAGGTGATCGGCAGCCCCAACGTGCCGGTCGCAGCCTTCGCCGATTTCTGGAAGCGCCTCAGCGCCGTGTTCGCCAATGACCAGGATGTCATCTTCGGCCTTATGAACGAGCCGCACGACATCGAGGCCGCGGACTGGCTGACGGCCGCCAACGCGGCGCTGAAGTCGATCCGCGATATCGGCGCCGGCAATCTCGTGCTCGTGCCCGGCACCGCCTGGTCCGGCGCCCATAGCTGGAGCCAGGATTTCTACGGCAACTCCAACGCCTCGGTGATGACCGGCGTGAACGACCCGGTCGACAATTTCGCCTTCGAGGTGCATCAATATGCCGATGACGATTTTTCCGGCAAAAGCGACAACTGCAATCAGATCGACAGTGCGGTGGGTGCGGTACAGAGCTTCACCGACTGGCTGAACAACAACAAGTATCAGGGCTTCCTCGGCGAGTTCGGCGCGACCGACCAGCTTGCCTGCCTCAGGGGCCTGAAACAGATGGTCGACATCGTCGAAAACAACTCCAAGGCCTGGATCGGCTGGGCCTATTGGGCAAGCGGCGACTGGTGGCCGAAGAACGCGCCGATGATCATCCAGCCGGATTTGCGCAATGGCGGCAAGGCCCAGCTGAGCGCATTGGAGCCGGTCCTGGACGACCCGAATACCACCCAGCTTGCCTGCAACGATCACTGAAGCCTACCCTCCCGCAACGGGAGCCCAGAGCACATCTTCAATGCGGCGGGCGCCGGTCGCCAGCATCGCCAGCCTGTCGAAGCCGAGCGCGATGCCGCTTGCCGGCGGCATGATCCGAAGAGCATCCAGAAAATCCTCGTCGATCGGATAGGTCTCGCCATAGATGCGCTGTTTTTCCGCCATGTCGGCGACAAAGCGTCGGCGCTGCTCGTCCGCATCGGTCAGTTCGCCGAAGCCATTGGCAAGTTCCACCCCGCAGACATAGAGCTCGAAACGCTCGCTGATCCTAGGATCGACGGTACTCTTGCGCGCAAGTGCGGCCTCGCAGGCAGGATAGGCATCGAGCACGGTGGCGGCGCCATGGCCAAGCGCCGGCTCGACCTTTTCCACCAGCACGCGCGAGAACATGTCCGACCAGCTGTCATCCGGGCCATGACGAAGACCCGCTTTCTGCATCCGAGCGGCAAGGGCGTCGCGGTCCCCCTCCCCGTCACGGCCGATGGTCGCCAGCAGATCGATCCCCGCATGGCGCGCGAAGGCGTCGGCGACGCTGACCCGCTCGACCGGAGCGAACGGATCGCAGGCCTTGCCGCGCCAGGAAAACATCGTCGTGCCCGCAGCCTTTGCCGCAAGCGCCAGCAACGCCTGGCAATCCGCAAACAACCGTTCATAGGGCGCATGGGCGCGATACCATTCCACCATGGTGAATTCGGGATGGTGCAGCGGGCCGCGTTCCCGATTGCGATAGACATGGGAAAAGCAGACCAGCCGCTCCTCGCCCGCCGCCAGCAGCTTCTTTGCGGTGAATTCCGGCGAGGTGTGGAGGTAGACCGGCCGTCCGCCGCCGTCATTGCCGATCATGGTGGCGGCAAAGGCATGGAGGTGGGTCTCGTTTCCGGGCGAAACCTGCAGCGCCGGCACATCCGCCTCGATGAAATCGGCTTCGGCAAACCAGACGCGCATGGCCGCCATCATCCTGTTGCGGGCCATCAGCGCCGGTCTGCGGTCGGCATGGCGGTCGGGCCGCCACCATCTGTCCTCGTCCGCATGTCTGCTGTCAGTCGGCTTGTTCATATGGCATCCGTGGGCTTGCTGCCGGTTTCAGGCGTTTGGCACTGGCAATCCGGGGCAATTTGCGTTAGTCCCGCTGTCACCAATTCACAAGGAATTGCGGCCAGCGGCCGCGCTGAGATAGCAAGGAAGTTTCATGGTCAAGGTCATCGCCTCGTCGCTGCGCAAGGGGAATGTCGTCGATGTCGACAGCAAGCTCTATGTCGTGCTCACCGCCCAGAATTTTCACCCCGGCAAGGGCACGCCCGTTACCCAGGTGGACATGCGCCGGATCGCCGACGGCGTCAAGGTTTCAGAGCGCTGGAAGACCACCGAACAGGTCGAGCGCGCCTTCGTCGAGGACAATGATCACACCTTCCTCTACGCCGATGGCGAGGGCTACCACTTCATGAACCCGGAGACATACGACCAGCTCACCATGAGCGTGGACGATGTCGGCGATGCCGCCGCCTATCTCTCCGAAGGCATGACGGTGATCCTGTCGATCCACGAGGGCGTGGCGATCGCCATCGAGCTGCCGCGCCAGGTGACGCTCGAAATCACCGAGACCGAGCCGGTGGTCAAGGGCCAGACCGCCTCGTCCTCCTACAAGCCGGCCATGCTCACCAACGGCGTTCGCACCATGGTGCCGCCGCATATCGACGCCGGCACCCGCGTGGTGATCCTCACCGAGGACGGCTCCTACGTCGAACGCGCCAAGAACTGAGCGATCTTCCGTTTCACGGACCTCTCAGCCCCTTGAGTGGCAGGGCAATCGCATACGGCTTTCCCGCAGAGCCCGCAAACATTCTCGCCCCGGAGGGGAGAGATGTCGCGACAGCGACAGTGAGGGGGGAATCTATCCCCTCGAACGCCCTCACATTTGGAAATGCTGCTCACTGCCCCTTTCGGGGCATCTCTCCCGCAAGCGGGCGAGAATATTGGGAGCAAGCCGCAAGGCCATACGCAGTTTTCCTGCCCTCAAGGGGGGAGATTGATGGCGGCACGGCCTTGGGGAAACCGGCGTCCGTAATGGTGAAACGGCCGGTTCCGATGCCTTGCCTTTGTCCGTCCTCACCCGCGCATTGCGGCAACGATCTCGGCGATCAGCGGATCGCCGTCATGCCCGCTCTTCTTCGCGCGCATGAAACAGGCCTCCGATTTCAGGATCAGCCCATCGGTCAGCACCTTCAGGTGGTTGGCCTTCAGCGTCGAACCGGTCGAGGTGATATCGACGATGATATCGGCCTGGCCGGCCATCGGTGCGCCCTCGGTGGCGCCGAGGCTTTCGACGATGCGATAGAGCTGGATGCCGTGGGTGGCGGTGAAGAACTGCTGCGTCAGCCGCCAGAATTTGGTGGCGATCGCCAGCCTTCGGCCATGGCGGCTGCGGAATTCGGCGGCGACATCATTGAGGTCGGCCATGGTATCGACGTCGAGCCAGATTTCCGGCACGGCGACCACGACATCGGCCTGACCGAAACCGAGGCGCGACACGATCTCGACACGGGCCTCGGCATTGGCGACATTCTCGCGCACGACATCCTCGCCGGTGACGCCGAAATCGACGGCGCCGCTGCCGACCTCGCGGGCAATCTCGGAGGCCGAGAGAAACGCGACCTCGATATCGCCGCGGCCTTCGATATGGCCGCGATAGGAGCGGGTATTGCCGTTGGTCGCGACCGCAAGGCCTGCCGCTCTCAACGCCTGTTCCGCGCCTTCCTTGATGCGCCCCTTGGAGGGCAGAGCGATCGTGACGGTCATCGGGTGCCCTCGCCTTGGTTGCCTGCCCGCTCGATCCGGTCGAGCCAGAGCGAAAACCCGACCGCCGGAATATGGCCGCTCGCGCCCAGCAGCGTCAGCAGCCGGTCATAGCGCCCGCCGCCGGCAAGCAGGCTACCGCGCAGGCTCTGTTCGCTGATCTCGAAGACAAGGCCGGTGTAGTAATCGAGCGGACGCCCGAAGGCGGCGCGATAGGTGATCTCGGCAACCGCAACGCCGCTTGCCGCTATCGCCTCGATCCGGCGTTCGAAGGCGGCGATCGCCGAACCGATATCGAGGCCGAATTTTTCCGCGAATGCGCCGAGCGCCACCGATGCCTGATCGAGGCCGATGTCAAGCGCCAGGAAACCCGTGAGCGCGTCCAGCGCCTCGGCGTCGAGGCTGGTGACCGACAGCGCCAGCTTTTCCTTCAGCCGCCGCGCGATTTCTTCCGGGCTGCGGCTGGCATTGGTGGAATAGCCGGTCGCCTGCATGGTCTCGTCGATATGGGCGATCAGCCCGGCCTCGTCGCCGTCGGCGAGAAAGCCCGCGACGCGCCGGTCAAGACCGCCGACCGGCTGCGGCCGGGCAAGGGCTGCAAGCAGCGCCTCGAGCCGCTTCTGATTGCCGAAAGCATGGATCAACCGCTTCTGCCAACCGCCCGGCAGGCCGAGCGCGCCGACGACCGCCTCGAACACGTTCTGGTCGCCAAGCGTGACCGCAAGCGGCACCTCCGGCAGGCAGTCGCGCAAGATACCGAGCGCATCGGCAATGGCGCGGGCATCGGCTTCGGCGAAATCGGCGCTGCCGAGATCCTCGATCCCGGCCTGAAAGAATTCG
This sequence comes from Martelella sp. NC20, assembly GCF_013459645.1. Lineage (NCBI taxonomy): Bacteria > Pseudomonadati > Pseudomonadota > Alphaproteobacteria > Hyphomicrobiales > Aurantimonadaceae > Martelella > Martelella soudanensis. The sequence continues at coordinate 2,339,969 of NZ_CP054861.1, read as the reverse complement.
GACGCGCCGTCATCGCGCGCCTGACGGAACACCATGCCGCAATAGGCGTAGCGCTTCGGCGTGCCGGCGTTGTTCTCGATATGATGGGCGCAGACGGGAATGGTGAATTCCGGCCTCAGGCACAGGCTCTCGCCGGTCTCGCTCTCGGTCATGAAGATCCGGCGGCGCAGCGCCTCGCCGGCCATATCCAGAAAGGGCGCCGCGGGCTGGATGACCGGGATATCGGTCAGCGTCGTATCGCGCGCCGCAAGGGCTTCAAGGATGGTGCCGGCGCAATCCGGCAGGCTGGTGGACGGCATGGATGGACGGTCTCTTCTGTTCGCCGCAACCGATGACCATCCTTTGCGGCAAATGTCAACGATTGCGGGCCGAAAAGCTCAGGCCAAAGCCTGCATCAGTTCGATGCGGTTGCCGAACGGATCGTAGACATAGCTGCGCAAGAACCCTTCCAGCGGCTCGTCGGTCTTCACCTCGTAGCCGGCCTTCGCGACCCGCACTGCAAGCGCATCGACATCGTCAACGAGGATAGCCGGATGGGCCTTGCGGGCAGGGCGGAAGTCGTTCTCGACGCCGAGATGGATGCGCAGGCCATCCGCCTCGAACCAGCACCCGCCGCGCGGCTTCAGATTGTCGGGCTTTTCCACCTCGGGCATGCCGATAACATCCTGATAGAAGGCGCGCGCCCGATCCTCGCCGCCCGCCGGCATGGCAAGCTGCACATGATGGATCGCCTTCAGCATCGCGCCCTCCTTTCGCGCCTAGCCCAGTACGGTCGTCACCGCCTTCTTCGTCGCGGCCACGATCTGGTCGGCCTCGTCGCGCGTCAGGCAGAGCGGCGGGGCGTAGCCCAGAATATCGCCCTCCGGCATGGCGCGGGCGATCACGCCCTCGGAAATCAGCGCAGCGGCAAGGTTAGGTCCAACCTTTTCCGACGGATCGTAGAATGTGCGGCTCTCGCGATCCTTGACGAATTCGACGGCCATCAGCATGCCCTCGCCGCGAATATCGCCGATATGGGGATGATCGGAAAGCGCATCCTTCATGGCGGCGCGGAGATAAGCGCCGGTCTCGGCGGCGTTCTTCACCAGCCCCAGCTCATCGATCAGCTTCAGGTTGGCAACGCCCGCGGCAGCGCCGATCGGGTGGGCGGAATAGGTCCAGCCATGGCCGATCGGGCCGTTTTCATCCGTGCCCTGCTCCAGCACCTTCCACACCTTGTCGGAAACAATCGTGCCGGAGAGCGGCGCATAGGCCGAGGTCAACCCCTTGGCGATCGTGATCAGGTCGGGCTTCAGGCCATAGTGATCAGAGCCGAACATCGAGCCGAGCCGGCCAAAGCCGGTGACGACTTCGTCCGCGATCAGCAGGATATCGTGCTTTTCAAGCACCGCCGAAATCGCCTTCCAGTAGCCTTCCGGCGGCGGCACGATGCCGCCGGTGCCCAGCACCGGCTCGCCGATGAAGGCCGCGATCGTATCCGCGCCCTCGCGCTCGATCCGCATTTCCAGCTCGGAAACGCAATGGGCGACGAAATCGGCCTCGCTCATGGCAAGGTCGGGGCGGCGGTAATAATAGGGCGCGGTGGTGTGGAACACCCGCTCCAGCGGCAGGTCGAACTTCTTCTGGAAGCCGGCAAGACCGGTGAGCGACCCGGTCATCAGCCCGGAACCGTGATAGCCGCGCCAGCGCGAGATGATCTTCTTCTTCTCCGGGCGACCGAGAATATTGTTGTAGTACCAGACCAGCTTGATGTTGGTCTCGTTGGCATCAGACCCCGACAGGCCGAAATAGACCTTGGACATATGGTCCGGCGCGCGGTCGATTACCATCTTCGCCAGGGTGATCGAGGCCTCCGTGCCGTGGCCCGCATAGGCGTGATAATAGGCAAGCTCCTTGGCCTGCTCGGCAATCGCCTCGATGATGCTTTCCTGTCCGTAGCCGACATTGACGCAATAGAGCCCGCCGAAGCCATCCAGCAGCTTCTTGCCATCACGATCCTCGATGAACACGCCCTTCGCCGTTTTCACGATCCGGCTCGGGCTCTCACCGCGCGCATGCTGGGCGAGATGGGTCGAGGGATGGAAGAAGTTCTCGCGGTCGAAACGGTCGAGCTGGTCGTTGGTGAGCATCTTGTCCTCGTGCTGCTGTGAAAGGGCTTGCGGGCCGGCTTGAAACGGTGTTGTATACAACATTGACAGAGAAAGCAAAGCGTAACATTCTGGACCTGAATATCGAGAGGCCTCCCCTCCTCTTCTGCGTCATCCTCGGGCTTGACCCGAGGATCCAACCACCTATGCCGCGAGCGGCGCTTGCGGTTGAAATAGCTAGAGGATGAAAGTCATGTGGGGCTTCCGCTCCTCCTGTCGCAGGGGATCGTGATTAGATCCTCGGGTCAAGCCCGAGGATGACGCCGAGAGAAACGGAGAGTGTATTCTAGCTGCCAGTCAACCACAGCGGCAACGCTCTCTACGACGTTGTGCACAACAAAGACGAGGCAAATATGGCGGCGGATCAACTGCCCTTTTCGAGATCGGAATATGACCGTCGGCTGACACTGACCCGCAAGGCCATGGAGGCCTATGGGCTCGATGCGCTGGTGGTCACCTCGCCCGCCGGGATGAACTGGCTGACCGGCTATGACGGCTGGTCCTTCTATGTCGATCAGGCGGTGATCGTCACCGGCGATGGCATGCCCTGTTGGTGGGGCCGGCTGATGGACGCCAATGGCGCGCGCCGCACCGCCTTTCTCGACGAGGACCACATCCTCTGGTACGCCGACCGCTATATACAGGCGGAAGGCATCCACCCGATGGATGACCTTGCCGAGAAGCTTGCGGGCCTCGGCCTCGACAAGGCCCGCATCGGCGTCGAGATGAATGCCTACTACTATTCCGCCGCCGGTCACGCGGCGCTCGTCAAGGGCCTCCCTGGTGCTGTCATCAAGGATGGCTCCGGCCTCGTCGACTGGCAGCGCGTGGTGAAATCGGAGGAGGAAATCGCCTTCATGCGCAAGGCCGCGAAGATTTCCGACCGGGTGATGGGCCATGCGATGGAGATCGCCGAACCGGGCATGAAGAAGAACCATTTCGTCGGCGAACTGATGAAGACCGCGATTACCGGCATCGACGATATCTGGGGCGACTACCCGGCGATCATGCCCCTTCTACCATCTGGCCCCGATGCCTCCGCGCCGCACCTGACCTGGAGCGGCGACGAGTTCAAAAACGGCGAGGCCACCTTCATCGAGCAGGCTGGCTGCTACCGCCGTTACCATGCCCCCCTCAGCCGCACGGTGTTTTTCGGCAAGCCGCCGCAATACATGACCGACGCCGCCGAAGCGCTGGTCGCAGGCCTCAATGCCGGCATCGATGCGGCGCGGGCGGGCAACCGGGCCGGCGATATTGCAGCCGCGCTCGAAAAGGAACTCTGGAAGGTCGGGATCGAACGGCCGAACCGCTGCGGCTATGCCACCGGCCTTGCCTATCCGCCGGACTGGGGCGAGCACACCGTCAGCATCCGCACCAGCGACGAGACGCTGCTGGAACCGGGCATGACGCTGCATTTCATGCCGGGCCTGTGGATGGATGACTGGGGCCTGGAAATCACCGAGACCATTCTGATCACCGAAAACGGCCCGGCCGAGGCGCTCTGCTCGGTCGAACGCAAACTGTTCGTGAAGGATTGAAATTGAGCGATCTTGCCGCCGCCCGCGATATTCTCGCCGATCTCGTCGCCTTTCCCTCGGTGTCGTCGGAAAGCAATCTGCCGGTGATCGCCTATATCGCCGATCGGCTGTCGGATTGCGGCGCGCGGGTGGAAATCCTGACCGATGCCACTGGCAGCAAGGCCAATCTGTTCGCAACGCTCGGCGACGATCGCCCCGGCGGGCTGATGCTCTCCGGCCACAGCGATGTCGTGCCGGTGGATGACCAGAACTGGACCAGCGACCCGTTCACCCTTGCCGAGCGCGACGGCAAGTTCTTCGGGCGCGGAACCTGCGACATGAAGGGGTTTATCGCCGCCTGCCTTGCAAAGCGGGAGGTGCTGGCGGAAATCGCCGCCAGCAAGCCGATCCACTTCGCCTTTACCCATGACGAGGAGGTCGGCTGCATCGGCGCGCGGGCGCTGACCGAATGGCTTGTCGCCCGCGAGGCGCGCCCGGCGCTCGCCATCGTCGGCGAGCCGACCATGATGCGGGTGATCGAGGGGCACAAGGGCTGCTGCGAATATACCGTCACCTTCACCGGCCGCTCCGGCCATTCCTCCGCGCCCGAGGCCGGCGTCAACGCGGTCGAATATGCCGCCCGCTATATCGCCCGGCTGATGGAACTGCGCGAGCGGCTGATGGCGCGGGTGCCGGAGGGTTCCCGCTACCAGCCGCCGTATGCGACGCTCAATGTCGGCGGGCTCGAGGGCGGATTGTCGCACAATGTCATTGCGCCGCGCGCGGTGCTGCGCTGGGAAACCCGGCCGGTGATCGCCGAGGACCTGTCACTGGTGAAAGACGGCATTGCCGACTACTGCACTCGCGACCTTCTGCCGGCCATGCGCGCGGTCGCGCCCGAAGCCGACATCGAAACGCAAGTGATCGGCGAGGCGGCGGCGCTGTTTCCGAAAAACCAGAATGCCGCCCGCGACCTCGCCTTCCGGCTCACCGGCGAGCAAAGCGCCGATGTCGTGCCGTTCGGCACCGAGGCCGGCTTCTTTCAGGAGATCGGCATGGATGCCGTGGTCTGCGGGCCGGGCTCGATCGATCAGGCTCACAAGCCGGATGAATATCTGAGCGCCGACCAGCTCGGCCAGTGCCTTGCCATGCTGGACCGGCTTGCAGGCGCATGGCGATGACGGCAGAGCCTGCAACCGGCCGCGACCGGCTCACCCAGATCCACGACATCATCCGCGAGCGGATCATGATGCTCGACTATCCGCCGGGCGAAAAACTCTCGGAAACCGAACTGGCGCGTGAATTCGGCGTGTCGCGCACGCCGCTGAGGCGCGTTCTGGCAAGCCTTGAGGATGAGGGGTTGCTGCGCTCGGTCCATGGCGTCGGCACCATCGTCACCGACGTCGATCTCGATGAACTGGCGCAGGTCTATCGCCTCAGGATGGAGCTGATGGTTCTGGTCGCGCGCCTCGATCCGACCCCCGTCACGGCGGAGATTGTCGCCGGCTTTCGCGCGCTCCACCAACGCGCCCTGGCGCTGCGGCAGGCGCCCGCGCCCCGCGATTTCGCGGCGCTCGACCGCGACATGTTCCTGGCGCTCAACAGGCTGTCACTGAACCAGCCGCAGCGCGACACCGGCGAGCGCCTTTATTTCCGCACCGCACGCATCTGGCTGCAGGCAATCACCGCGTCCGATATCGATCTCGAAAACGAGGCAGAAATCTACTGCCGCGAAACCGCCGAAATCCTCGCCGCCATCGAGACCGGCCAGATCGACGCGCTCTGCCACCTCCGCCGCGCCCATATCGCGATGAGCTTGGCGCGGATGCGGCAATCGGGGCCGCCCGGCTGATCAGCGTTCCGCAATCAACGCAAACAAAGATCCACTCCATCTGTTTGTTTTCACGCATTTTGCGCGCATCCCATGCTCCGGCGGACGATCTGCCGCTCGTCCGAATGCGCGTTGTCGCCGTCAGTTGACGCATGCTTCGCTTTTGGCTATTTGTGTTATGTTATAACATATAAAACTCGGGGCGGATGCCGTTCGACCGGCATCTTCGCTCAACGCAAGGACATGACCGATGCTGCAAAACAACGACACCCGCCTTCCCGTCACCGTGCTTTCCGGCTTTCTGGGCGCGGGCAAGACGACCTTGCTGAACCACATCCTCAACAATCGCGAAGGACGGCGGGTCGCCGTGATCGTCAACGATATGAGCGAGGTGAATATCGATGCCGATCTGGTGCGTGAAGGCGGCGCCAACCTCTCGCGCACCGAGGAAACCATGGTCGAGATGACCAATGGCTGCATCTGTTGCACGCTGCGCGACGACCTTCTGACGGAGGTGAGGCGGCTCTCGGAGGAAAAACGCTTCGACTATCTTCTGATCGAGGGAACCGGCATTGCCGAGCCGCTGCCGGTGGCCGCGACATTCTCCTGGCGCGACGAGCGCGGTGACAGCCTCTCCGATCTCGCCCGGCTCGATACCATGGTGACGGTCGTCGATGCCGTGAACCTGCTGCGCGAATATGGCGGCCACGAATTCCTCAGCAGCCGCGGCGAGGTCGCCGGCGACGATGACGAGCGCACGCTGGTCGACCTTCATGTCGAACAGATCGAATTCGCCGATGTCGTGGTCGTCAACAAGGTCTCCGACGTCACGCCCGAAGAGCGCGCAAACGTCGTCAAGATCATCCACGCGCTCAACGCCGACGCGAAGGTCATCGAGACCGATTTCAGCCGCGTCGATCTGGCCGAACTCCTCGATACCGGCCTTTTCAGCGAGGACAAGGCCAGCCAGCATCCGCTCTGGGCCAAGGAGCTCCACGGCTTTGCCGACCATGTGCCGGAAACCGAGGAATACGGCATTTCAAGCTTCATCTACCGGGCGCGCGCGCCCTTCGATCCGCTGAAATTCGACGCGTTCACGCGGATGACCTTCCCCGGTCTTATCCGCGCCAAGGGTCATTTCTGGCTGGCGACGCGGCCGGATTTCGCCGGCGAATTCTCGCTCGCCGGCGCGATCGTGCGCAGCGGTCCGCTTGGCCGCTGGTGGGCGGCGGTGCCGAAGAGCCGCTGGCCGGACGCGCCGGAGCTTCGGCAGATGATCGATAATTGCTGGGACGCGGTCTATGGCGATCGCCGTCAGGAAATCGTCTTCATCGGCGCGGGCATGGACAAGGCGGCGATCCGAAAAGCCCTCGATGACTGCATGATCGACACCGGCCCTAAGTTCAATGAACGCGATTTCGAGTTCCTCACCGACCCCTTTCCATCCTGGACGAGAGGTTGAGGCGGGAGACCGCCTATCCCCAAAGCACAGCTTCTGCCGGATGCATCACCGAGCCTTCGAACCTGATCGCGTTGGCGCGGTCTTCGGCGAGCAGCAGCGGACCGTCGAGATCGACGAAGGCGGCGCCCTCGGCGACCAGCATGGCGGGCGCCATCGCAAGCGAGGTGCCGAGCATGCAGCCGATCATGATCTGGAAGCCCATGGCCACGGCCTCCTGCTTCAGGAGCAGCGCCTCGGTGAGGCCGCCGGTCTTGTCGATCTTGATGTTGATCGCGTCGTATTTGCCCTTGAGATCGGCAAGCGACGGGCGGGCATGGCAGCTTTCGTCGGCGCAGACCGGAAGCGGCCTGTCGATATGGCGCAGCGCCTCGTCATCGCCGGCCGGCAGCGGTTGTTCCACTAGCGCCACGCCGAGGCGGACGAGCGCGGGCGCGAGCGCCTGATAGGCCTCGACGCTCCAGCCCTCATTGGCATCGACGATGATCGCGGCATCGGGCGCGCCGGCGCGCACCGCCTCGATGCGGGCAAGATCGTCCTCGGTCCCGAGCTTGACCTTCAGCAGCGGCCGGTGGGCGTTTTCAGCCGCCTGGGCCCGCATCTTTTCCGGCGTGCCGAGCGAGATCGTGTAGGCCGTGGTCAGCGGGCCGGGCCGCGCCAGGCCCGCGAGCTGCCACACGGGGGTGCCGCTGCTTTTCGCCGCAAAATCCCAGAACGCGCAGTCGAGCGCATTGCGGGCAGCGCCCGGCTTCATCCGGGCCTGCAATGTTTCGCGGTCGAGGCCGGCGCGGATTTCGGCTTCCAGCGACAGGATATCCGCAATCACGCCATCGACGGTCTCGCCATAGCGGGCGTAGGGCACGGATTCGCCCCGACCGGTATGGGTGCCGTCGGTGAGCGTCACCGTGACAACGCGGATTTCGGTGCGCGAACCGCGCGAGATCGTGAACGAACCCGCGACCGGAAACACGTCCTCGCGGGCTGAAACGTAAAGTCCGGTCATAGCGCCGCCAGCGCCTCGGCAAGGCGTTCGGCCCCATGGCGGAACGGATCGACCGTCGGCAGGCCCATGCGCGCCTCGGTCTGTCTGCAATATTCGAGCGCCTCCTCGTCCGACATGGCGGAGGTGTTCAGCGATATGCCGACCACCTTGCAATCCGGATTGACGATCCTGGCCATCTGCAGCGCCAGGTCCCGCAACGTTTCGAGGCTCGGGAGCTGATAGTCCGGCAGGCCGCGCATATGGGCGCGGTTGGGCTCGTGGCAAAGCACCAGCGCATCCGGCTGTCCGCCATGGATCAACGCCAGCGTGACGCCGGAATAGGAGGCGTGGAACAGGCTGCCCTGCCCCTCGATCAGGTCCCAGTGGTCGGCGTCATTATCGGGCGTCAGATATTCGATCGAACCGGCCATGAAATCGGCGATCACCGCATCGAGCGGAACGCCGCCGCCGGTGATCAGGATACCGGTCTGGCCGGTGGCGCGGAAGGTCGCCTTCATGCCCATTTCGCGCATTGCCTTTTCCATGCAGAGCGCGGTGTACATCTTGCCGACCGAGCAATCCGTGCCGACGGCGAGCATGCGTTTGCCGGATCGTCTCTTGCCGTTGGCAATCGGGTATTGCACCGCAGGGATGCGCACATCATGCAGCGTTCGGCCAAGTTCCGCAGCCTTCGCGGCAAGGTCGGCCTCATTTCTCAAGAGGTTATGCAGGCCGGAGGCAAGATCGAGACCCGCTTCCATCGCTTCGATCAACACGCTCTTCCAGGCCGGCGAAATGACGCCGCCGCGGTTGGCGACGCCGATCACCAGCGTCTTGACGCCCTTGTCCACCGCCTCGGCGACCGAAAGATCCGGCAGCTTCATATCCGCCTTGCAGCCCGGAAGCCGCAACTGGCCGACGGCATATTCGGGACGCCAGTCCTTGATGCCCTGCGCGACCTTGGCTGCGAGCGCATCGGGCGCATCACCCAGGAAAAGAAGATAGGGAGTTTCGATCATGTGCTTGACCACCGACTGTAAAGGAGAATTTCGGCAACGATATCGCGAGGGGTCCGCACCGGTCAAGCTGACGGACAGAAAGTTTGCGTGAATTCGAAGGTTTCACGCAGAAATCGCGAGTTTTTATCTTACGAAATGCTTTTCTGACGGATTTTTACGAAAATGGCGCAATGCCGCCCCCTCACCGCCGTCATCCCGGCCTTGAGCCGGGATCCAGGGCCACACGACGGATGCAGGCAAAGGCGTACAACGCACTTGTCGGACGGCTCTCCCGTATTGCCCTGGATGCCGGCTCAAGGCCGGCATGACGGACGCCGTGCAGCAGTCCGAAGACGCGCCCGCAGGCGCGGCCCCCTCAATCAGCCACGGCCGAAATCGTCGACGATACGAATAATATCGTCCTCGCCGAGATAGGAGCCGGTCTGGACCTCGATCAGCTCAAGCAAGATCTTGCCGGGGTTCGAAAGCCGGTGGACGGCGCCGAGCGGAATATAGACCGACTGGTTTTCGGTCAGCATCTTCACATCCTCGTCCACCGTCACCTCGGCCGTGCCCGTGACGACGATCCAGTGTTCGGCGCGGTGATGATGTTTCTGCAGCGACAGCTTCTTGCCCGGCTTGACGAAGATGCGCTTGGCCTGGAACCGTTCGCCCTTGATGATCGAGGTATAGCCGCCCCAGGGACGGTAAGAGGTCGGGTGATCCTCGGAAAGCGCGCGGGTGGCCTTGTCGGCCTTCAGCGACTTGACGATATTGCCGACGTTCTGGCTGTCTTCGAGCCTGCCGACATAGACCGCATCTTCCGAGGCGATCACCGCCATGCCATCAAGGCCCTGCATGGCGATATGCATGTCGCGGGAGATCACCAGCGAATTCGTGGTATCGAGCAGCGTGGCGTCACCGGCGATCACATTGCCATCGCCGTTCTGATCGCCATCCTTCCAGATCGCGTCCCAGGAGCCCAGATCCGACCATGTAAACGGCGAGGGCACGACCACCGCCTCGCCGGTCTTTTCCATCACCGCGTAGTCGATCGAGATATCCGGGCACTGGCTGAAAGTGTCCTTGTCGAGACGGGTGAAATCGAGATCGAGATCGCTCTCGTCCTTCAGCACCGCCTGTTCGGCGAACTGGAAGACCTCCGGCGCATATTTTTCAAGCTCGCGGATCAGCGGCGCGACCGGGAACATGAACATGCCGGAATTCCAGGTATAATTGCCGGCGGCGATCATCTCCCCGGCCCTTGCCTGTTCCGGCTTTTCGATGAAGCGGGCAACCTTGCGCGCGCCGGAGGGCAATTCCTCGCCGGCCTCGATATAGCCATAGCCGGTCGCGGGCTCGGTGGGCTCGATACCGAAGGTCACGAGCTTGCCGGCTTTGGCGGCCGCGAGCGCCGTGTCGATGCAGGCGAAATAATCGTCCGCCGCGTCGATTTCATGGTCGGAAGCCAGCACCTGCATGATGGCGTCATCGCCGAAATTGTTGCGCACGAATGCGGCGGCGGCGGCAACGGCTGGCGCGGTGTTGCGCGCGATCGGCTCAAGCAGGATGCCGGACAGTTCGATATCCAGCTCACGCGCCTGCTCGGCTGCGAGAAACCGGAAATCCTCGTTGGTCAGGATGATCGGCGCTTCATAGCGGTCCGTATCCGAGACCCGTTCGAGGGTCTTCTGGTAGAGCGTCTTCGGCCCGAGAAAGCGGATGAACTGCTTGGGCGCGGACGACCGCGACAGAGGCCACAAGCGTGTCCCCTTGCCGCCGGCCATGATGACGGGAACGATCTTGCTGGTCATAACGATAAATCTCCTAATGAATTCGTCTTTAATAGATGGCCGGGTCAGCCGGCCTTGAAACCTTCGATCAGGGCGAGACCCTTCTTCAAAAGCTCGCGCGCCTCGCCCGCGCTTGCCGCCTCGACATAGCACCGCATTTCGGGCGCATTGCCGGAGGGGCGGAAATGGATGATGCGGCCGTCGGCGAGCGTGACGCGCAGACCGTCGATGTCGCTCGTGCCGGCGACCGTGCCGATGGGCGCGAGGAAATCGGCGAGATTCCGCTCGCTTGCGCGCAGATATTCCATCAATGCGGCACTGCGCGCCTGATCGAAATCCTTGATCCGGTCGGCGTCGGCAACCGGCAGGCTGTGAGCTTTCGCGAGCTCCGACAGGGGCCGGTTGTCGCGGTGGGCAAGATAGAGCGCCGAGAGAACCGGCAGGAAACAATCGCGCGTCGGCAATGGCGCGATGGTGTCGCCGGCGGGCCGGAAAGGCGAAGCCGTCAGCAGACCGCCATTGGCCTCAAACCCCATGACGCCCTCCTTGCCTTCGCGGATCGCCTTTTCCATCGCCGCGATCACATAGGGCGAACCGACTTGTGTCCTAATCACCTCAAAATCGCCGTTCTTCTCGATGCCCGAATTGGAGGTGACCGGGGTCACCACCACTTTCGCGCCGAGAAAATTGGCGGTCATCAGTCCGATCAGATCGCCGCGCAAGGGCATACCGGTTTCATCCGCCACCAACGGACGGTCGGCATCGCCATCGGCGGAAATGATGGCGTCGAAACCGTGTTCGCCGGCCCAGCCCTTGAGAAGCTCAACCGTCTCCGGCGACACCGCCTCGGTGTCGACAGGAATAAATTCCTCGGAAAAGCAGAGCGGAGTGACGTCTGCGCCATAATGTTCGAGGATCGCGATAAACAGATCGCGCGCCACCGTCGAATGCTGATAGACGCCGACCTTCATGCCTGAAAGGGCGTCATCGGGCAGGATAGCGGTGCACCGCGCGCCGAAGCCGGCAAGCGCTTCGCTGGCCTCGTCCTCGCCCTCCTCGGTTGCCGGCTCGACCGTGCCTCTGAGCTTTTCGGCAAAGGCTGAAATAGCCTGTTCATCCTCCTTGGTAATCTCGCCGTGTGGCAGATAGAACTTGATGCCGTTTCGATCCGCCGGAATATGGGAGCCGGTGATCATCATCGAGGCGGCTTTTTTCCTCTGGCCGTAAAAGGCAAGCGCTGGCGTCGGCAGCGCCCCGCAATTGACCGGCGTGAAGCCGGCGGCCGCGATCGCCCCCATGCAGTTGGCGGCGATGGCCGGGCTCGAATCGCGGTAATCCTGACCCACGAGCACGACATCGCCCTTTGCGGCATATCCCGCCTGCTGCAGGTGATGACAGAAAGCCGTGGTATAAAGGGAAGACGGTTCCCCCAGAAGATCCGTTGACAGGCCGCGAAGGCCACTCGTCCCGAATTTTACGCTCATTGCGACTACTTATCCCAGTTTTGGGCGGCGTTTTCGGCCCGCCGCCAGTCAAAATAGTGGAGCGGCCCTGGCCACTCCGATACTTTGTCGCGCCGCCCCGGCCAAACCGAATGCTGCGCAACCTATGGTCAATGGCCTTTACCCTGGCGCGGTCGGGCCCACCCGGATGCGTCAATCTTGCCCAAAGGCTTTATCCTTACAAGATCCGTACCATGGCTTGCGTGACGCAAGCATACCCGAACCCTGAATGCCCTCAAGCCCTGGATCGCATTCGCGCGGCGGCGCGCGCAAGCGGAGACGCGACCCGCGCTTGCACGCAGCATTGTCCTTCCGCCACGTCACGGTCAGTCGGCACCTCTTTGTTGCTTCTTTTCTGAACGCTCGCAATCCCTGTTTGTTCCGCGACCGAATTTACGATGCAGAAATATCACGCATGGGCGGAACCGATCGCCAAGTCGGGACGTTTCGATGCAAGGCCGGAAATCCTTGCGCGTTTTCGGCCCGGTGACTTATAGGTGTGCCCGGGCGGGGGATTCTGTGCCTGAGCGAAATCGAAGAGCTTTAGCCTGTGGAACATTTGCCATCGGAAATTGTGGACGCGATCAGGGACGAGGACCGCCTGAAGACGCTTTCGCAATCCATCATGCGCGCCGCGGAAACCGACGAGAACTTCGTCGCGATCGTCGAGGCGGCGGCAAATCTCTTTTCGTGCCCGGCTGCCTTGATCCTGATTGCCGATTCTGACGAAAATTGGGTCCAGGCCGTCCATGGCATGAAAATTGACGACGTTCCAACCCGCTCGGGCCTGTTCGTCTATCCGATCGCGCTTCAAAAACAGCAGGCGCTGATCATCAACAATCCCGAGACGCAGAAAGCGCTCGCGCGTTCGGTGCCGATGTTCGAGGGCGAGCGCGTGAAGTTTTTCGCCGGCGCGCCCATCCGGGTCCACGGCGTCAATGCCGGGGCCATCTGCATCATCGATGGCGAAAATCACCGCGACACCACGCAAGAGGACGCCGAAGCGCTTCGCAGGCTGGCAAACCTTGCCGGATCGCTGTACGAACTGAAGCACGCCGCGCGCGGCAAGGCTTCGGCCGATATCGCCCTTTCACAATCGGAACGGCGTCACTCGATGGCATTGAGGGCGGCCAACATTGCGACCTGGAGCTGGGACGGCGTCAGCGAGACCGTCGAATGCGACAATGCCTTGCGGGAAATGCTTGCGCTCGCACCGGACGAGCCGCTGACCTGTCGCCGGGTGCTCGGCGCCATCAATCCCGAAATGCGGTTTTCCCTGATGCGCCGGTTCAAGGCAGCGCTTGACCGGGGCGAGGAATATCAATGCGAATTCAAGGTGGATTCCACCGGCAAATGGCTTCTTTCTCTGGGCGGCGCCTATGAGAACGCGATGATCGAGGAGCGCAAGGGGCCGGTCTTCGGCGTGGTTGTGGACATCACCACCACCAAGGAAACCGAGCAGAAGACCCGTCTCCTGTTGCGCGAACTCAATCATCGGGTCAAGAATACGCTGGCGATCGTGCAGTCGATCGCCGGGCAGACGCTGCGGCGCTCGCGCACCTCCGCCGAGTTCAATATGTCGTTCTCCGGTCGGCTCCAGGCGCTTTCGGCGGCGCACACCCTGCTTTCGGACGAGCAGTGGGGGGCGATCGCCCTCGACCGGCTGCTGCGCTCACAGATCGCGCCCTACACCGACACCTCGGACCGGCAGGTGGATATTCATGGCAGCGCGGTCTACCTCGATCCCGACGAAGCGCTGGCGCTGGGCCTTGTCATCCATGAGCTTGCCAGCAACGCCGCCAAGTTCGGAGCGCTTTCGACCCGGGCCGGCGTCGTGGATATAACCGTCGCCTGCAAGGATGAAGGCGGCGGCGCGCATCTGCAGCTCGACTGGGTGGAGGTCGGCGGTCCGCAGGTGACCACGCCCGGGCAGCGCGGCTTCGGATCCGTTCTGATCGAACGCAGCCTCGACAAGGTGATCGGCAGCAAGGTCGATGTCGACTATGCCGAAACCGGCCTCAAGGTCCACATTGCGATGCCGCTGCGCTATTGCTGACCAGATACGATTTCGGATGAACCAGCCCGCCCGTATCTCAGAACGCGGCGGGCTTTTTTCGACGTTTTTTTTCCAAAAAAATCACTGCCGGCAGGAACAAGGGTCGGGCGGGGGCGTTTTATTGTCGTGAGCAAGGTGAGATAAAAGAAAATAATAGAAATATTAAATCGCGCCTAAATTGGAGCAACTCAAGAAAAGAGGAGTATTGACATGCTTCGCAAGATTCTTTCGACCACGGCACTGGTAGCTGTTGTTTCGGCGGGCGCAGCCTTTGCCCAGGACACCAACACTGCCGACCCCATGAAGCAGCCTGAAGCCAGCTCGGGCATGGAAACCGGCGCAGCGCCGGTCTTTCCTGACCGTCAGGCCGCAGGCGATGAGGCAAAAAGCTTCTACGGTGCAACGGACCAGCAGGTTCTGGCCAGTTCGCTGCTCGGCTGGCCGGTCTACGGCATGAGCGCCGAAAATCAGGAACGCGAGCAGGTTGGCGATGTCGCCGATATCGTGATGAACACCGACGGTTCGGCGAACGCCGCAGTGATCGGCGTCGGCGGCTTCCTCGGCATCGGCGAAAAGAAAGTTGCGATTTCTTTCGACCGTCTGTCCTGGCAGCCCGGCGACAATGGCGCATGGCTGAGCATCGACGCCACCCGCGAAGAGCTCGAATCCGCGCCGGAATTCAAGTCCGATGACGAAAACCTGATGAAGGTTGGCCGCGCACCGGCTCCGGAAGGCACCATGGCTGACGGAGCCACCGATCTTGCCAACACGGCGGGAACGGCCCTTGATCAGGCAGGCAATGCCACCGGCGACGCCATGAACGACATGGCGGAAAATGTCGACAATGCCGGCGATGCCATGCAGAACGACGGCATGATGGCAACGGCGGAAAACCCGATGCTGGAAGGCATGAGCGAAGTCGACACCGCCTCGATCTCCTATGACGAGTTGGAAGGCGCGCCGGTGCTCGGCGCCGATGGCGACAGTGTCGGCGAAATCTCCGACATCATCGTCTACGGCGACAACAACGAAAACGTCTTCGTCGTTGATGTCGGCGGGTTCCTGGGCATTGGCGAAAAGCCGGTTGCCATCTCGGCCGAAACGGCCACTGTCATGAGCGATGGCGACAGTTATGTGATCCAGACCAGGTATGATCGCGCCACGCTCGAAAACCAGCCGGAATATACCGAGCAGAGCCTGAACGATAATCCGGACGCCGTTCTTCTGAACTAATTCCGGCCTGCAAACCCTTGCAGAAGGCCCGCGGTCTCCGGATCGCGGGCCTTCTCATGCCGCCCGCCAGAGCCCGTCCGGGCCGCGCAGAAGCAATGGCGTGGCGAAGCAGGCGTGCATGCAGGCGGCGATATCCGCGTCGAAAGCGGCCAGAGCCTCGACATGGCGTGACGTCTGCAACATGGCGGCGACGATCGCCACGGGGCGGATGCCGCATTGTTTCAAAAGCGACAGCCCCGCCATGATCGATTGTCCCGAGGAAATCACATCATCCACAAGGACGACCCGCCGGCCGTGAAGCAGCGGCAACATGCGCGGATCGATACAACAGACTGCTGCAAAACTCCTGGTCAGCGGGCTGAGTCTGTGATTCAGTTTTGGCGTTGATTTGCGGGGGTGGATTGATGCGCGGGCGATCGGATGCTGATGGAGCAAATCAACTACAATCTTCTGTTTCGCTGGTTCGTCGGGCTTTCGATGGATGCCGATATCTGGCATCCAACCGGCTTCACGCACAATCGCGACCGGCTGCTCGAAGCGGATGTGGCGCGGGATTTCCTGTCCGCGCTGATGTCGAAGCCTTTGTCGGGAGCTTGCGCGCCCGCAAGGTCACGCCGCATATCGCCATCAACGGCAGTGTTTCCAAGATCGGCAAGGTCCGCAAGACAGCCATGGCCAAGCGCACGACGCATCATCCCGGCTACGGCATCAGCCTGCGCTGCCGCAAGCGCGTTGAGAAGGTGTTCAGCCGGATCAAAGCACAGGCCGGCTTCGCCAAGGTCAAAGTTCGCGGCAGACCGAAAGTGGCCGCCGTCTTCGGTTTCGCAATCGCAGCCTATAACCTCGTCAGACTGCAGAAGCTCCTTGCCGCAGCCGCCGCCCAGTCGCTAGAGTTTGTCAGGGAAAAGTGGAATCCGGTTTTCCCGAAAAGACAAACGAAAACAAATAAATCTAGAGTCTGTCTGGTTCGATTTGAACCTGACAGACTCTAAAGACCAGAGCAGACACCGGCAACCAACGTCAGCAACCACGTCAAACGCAGTATCCAACCGAATACGCAACCAAAAACAACCAACGAAGCCGTTTTGCAGCAGCCTGTTAAAGGCGGATCATGCCGGCATCCACATTGACGCACTGGCCGGTCATCCAGCCTGCGTCGTCGGATACGAGGAACGCCACGACCTTTGCGATATCGGCGGGCTGGCCCTTGCCGGGCATCGCCTGAAGCATCTCGACGAAACCGAAGCTTTCGGCATGCGGGCTGACCTTGACGCCGTCGGATTCGATCAGGCCCGGCGTGACCGCGTTGACGCGAATACCGTATTTTCCCACTTCCGTCGCCAGCGCCCGGGTGAAGCCGATCACGCCGCCCTTTGCCGCCACATAGGCAGACATGTTCGGCGTACCGGCATAGAAGGCGTTCGATGCGATGTTGAGCACCGTGCCCTTGCGATCTACCGCGCGCATCATGTCAGTCGCCTTGCGGCTGGCAATGAAGACGCTCGTCAGATTGGTGTCGATGATCTTCTGCCAATGCGCCAGATCCACATCGTCCCATGCAATGTAGGGAACGATGGAGGCGTTGTTGACGAGAATATCGATGGCGCCGTTCTCGGCGGCATCCTCCAGCATCTTTTCAACCTGTTCCACATTGGTGGAATCGCAGGTCACGCCCACCACGCCGTGGCCGATTTCCGCGGCGGCGGCCTTTGCGCCCTCGCCGTTGATATCGGAGATCACCACCTTTGCGCCTGCTTCGGCCAGAGCCCTGGCAATGGCCTTGCCAATGCCCTGCGCCCCGCCGGTTACAACGGCCTTGCGGCCTTCAAGACTGGTACTCATTCCCTCTTTCCTTTCTTTCTCGCCGTTCCCGGCCCTATTCGTCGATTGCTGCGTCCCAGGCGGCCTGTGCCGCGGCAAGTCCCGCCGCCACATCAACCTTCGCGCCCAATGCCTTCAGCGCGCCGCCTATCGCGGAGACCGCCAGAAGCGCGTAAGCAGGCTCAGCCGTCGGGCCCATGTGGCCGATGCGGATCAGCTTGCCGAGCGTTTCCGCCCGACCGGCAGACATGGAGACACCGTAGCGGGCCCGGGCTTCCACCAGTACGGGACCGGCATCGATGCCATCGGGCATCTTCACCGCGGTCGCGGTCGGCGAAGCGATGTCCTCGGAAACCGGCCAGAGCTCGATCCCCATGGCCTTGATGCCTTCCCGGCAAACCCTGGCGGTCACCGCATGCCGCTTCCAGACAGCCTCCGGCCCCTCTTCGAGATAGCGGTCGAGCGCAGCGCTCAGACCGTTGAGTTCCGCCACCGAAGGGGTGAAGGGGAACGGCTCGGTCCTCTTCCAGGCGTTCTTCCAGTCGGTGAAGCTCAGCATGGAGGCGAAGGGCGCATCCGGATTGGCCTCGATCTTGGCCCAGGCGGCTTCGGATACGGCCACGAGCGAGAGCGACGGCGGGCAGCCGAGGCACTTGTTCGGACCGGTGATGTAAACCGCCGCCTGACTGGAGGTCGGGCTGGTGGGCATGCCGGCCCAGGAGGAGACCGCATCGACCAGCAGAAGCGCGCCGGCTTCAGCGACAACGGCGCCGATCGCGTCGATATCGTTGAGTGTGCCCGACGGCGTGTCGTGGTTGCAGACGCAGACGATCTTGACCTCGGGATGCTGCTTGAGGAAGGCGCGGACCTGTTCGGCGTCGATCGCGGCGTTGTAGGGCACCTCGATTTCCTCGACCTTTTTGGCATAGCGCGCGGCCCAGTAGCCGAAGCCCTTGCCATAGACTCCGGAAGCGAGGTTGAGGACCACGTCGTCCCTGGCGATGAGCGAGGCGGCGGCGCCTTCCAGTGCGAGCACCGGCTCGCCCTGAAGGATGAGCGGCGGCAGATCGCAGCCCAGCGCTTCCTGCGCCTTCAAGGTGAGATCCTCGAAGAAGGACTGGAAGGCCGGATCGTAATCGTAGAGCACCGTGGTGCCGAGCGCGCGCAGCACTTCCGGGTAGGCATCCACAGGACCGGCCGTCAGGGTGAAGACCGGGGGTTTGGTTTCAGGATATTTCATCTGGCCCTCCTCAACCGTAGAAATTGACGCCGGTCTTGTAGTCCTTGAAGCTCTCCGGATCGTGGCTGAACAGAACCTCGGCGTTCTTCTCCTTCTCGATGTCCTTCAGGCGGCGCATGGAATTCACGCCGGCCACGGGATCGATGTGGAAACCCGCATTGATGTCATTATCGTAGTTCTTGCGGGTATAGGCGGCATCGAGCGTGAGCAGCAGCGGACGGCGGGTGTCGAACTCGACGAGCAGCGAATAGTGCCCGACCGTATGGCCCGGCGTGTAGATCAGCGTCACGCCCGGAGCGAGTTCCACGTCGCCCTCGATCAGTTCGAACCTGGTATTGCCGGCCGTCTGCCCGGCGCCGAGTTGATCGCTCATGCCGCGCGCCTCCGCCACATCCGTGGAGAAGGCAAGGTCGGAATAGCCCAGCACCTCAAACGGCTGGCACTTCGCCGCCTGCGGCAGTTCTTGCCTATGGCAGATCTTCTTGGCGTCGGGGAAGAACTTGTTGCCGCCGACATGGTCGAAGTGGAAATGCGAGTTGAACAGGACGTCGATGTCCTTGGGCTCCAGCCCCAGAAGCTTCAGCGCGCCGGGAATGGTCTGCTGTTCGCTCTGCTGCGGCTTTTCGAACGGCAACACCTTCTGCACGTGGTCGAAATCATAGCCGGTATCGATCAGGAATTTTCCCTTGGGATGATCGACGAGCACGGAATAGACGGGAAAGCGGACTTCGCCGCCCGGACCCTTGTTCCACCAGATATGGAAACCGTCGAGCACCAGCGAGCCGCCGTCGAGCAGGAATACTTTGGTATCTGCCATGTCACTTCTCCTATGTGTTGTCCGGACCCCTCCCGGACCCGGAATTGGTGATGACGCCGCTCAGCGGGCGCCGCGTTCGTAAGCAGCACCCAGTGCCGCAGGCAGTTTTGCCCGGCGTCCGAAAAGCACGAGGACGAGCATCACTGCCGCGAAAGGCAGCATCTGGATGACGTCGGTCGGAATGTTCGATCCCGCGACCTGCAGGGCCGTGGTCAGGGACAGCGCCGCGCCGAAGATGAGCGAGCCGATCAACACCCAGAGCGGCCGGCCCCGCGCCAGCATGGCGAGCACGATGCCGATGAAGCCCGCGCCGCCGGTCATGAAAGGCAGGAACAGCCCTGCCCCGATATTGGCGAGATAGGCGCCGCCTAAACCTGCCATCGCGCCGGTGAACAGAACCGCGAAAACGCGGATGCCGAGCACATTGCCACCGGCCACGTCCAGCGCCGCAGGCCGTTCACCGGCAGCCCGCAGCGTCATGCCGAGATTGGTGCGCCGATAGAGGAACGCCAGCACCGCGACCGCCAGGAGCGCAAGATAGACAATCAGATGACGCCCGAAGAGCGATGGCCCGATCACCGGCAGATCGGTCAATCCCGGAATGTTCAACCGTTCCGGCGCGGGTAAGCGCGGATAGGTTCGCGAGAACTGGAAATGGTGAAGCAGCGCGGTCAGCCCCTCCACCCCCAGCGTCAGGCCGATGCCGATCACGATCTGGTTCAGACCCAGACGCACGCAGAGCACGGCCATGACGATGGCAACCAATACGCCGCCAAGCATGCCGCCCAGAAAGCCCAGCCACAGGGACTCGGTCCTGAAGGCAACGAGAAAGCCCATATAGGCCCCCATCAGCATCATGCCTTCGATGCCGATATTGAGCACGCCCGCCTTTTCCGACATCTGCTCGCCAAGGCCAGCCAGAAGCATCGGGATGGCGGCAATGATCGCGCCCGTGAGAAGAGACGACAGGAACGCCTCGGTTAGCAATCCGCTCATCTCAACGCTCCTTCTTGCGTTTGTGCTGATCGATATACTCGCCGAGCCCAAGGCAGATCAGCAGGCTGGCGACCAGCACGAGGGTGAAGTTCTGCGGCACGCCGAGACGGCGCGCGGCACTCTCGCTGCCGATCATCAGCGCCGAGTAGAAGAAGACGAGCACGATCGCGCCGATACCGTTGAAGCGGGCAAGAAAGACCAGCGGGATGACCATCAGCCCATAGGCGGGGTTCCAGTTGGCGGGTACATTGCCGGCAACGCCGAGGATTTCGGAAGCGCCCGCGAGCCCGGCCAGGCCTGCCGACAGCGCAAACGTCGCCATGGTCAGGAGCGGCACCGACAGGCCCGCATGGGTCGCGGCGACTGGGTTTGCGCCCACCATCCGCAACCGCAATCCGAAGGATGTGCGGGTCATCATCAGATGGACGGCCAGAACGGCGATCAACCCCCAGATCAGGCCGCTGGAAATCGAGGTGTCGAACAGCCTTGGCAAACGGTCTTCGACCGGAAGAGTTCGGGTCTGCGGTACTGTGGTCGACGGGTCCCTGAAGACCAGCTTGACCAGCGTCGAGGCCAAAAGCACGCCGAGAAACGACATCATCAGCGTCGTGATGATCTCGTTCACGCCCTGATATGCCTTGAGCAGCGCCGGTATGACCGACCAGAGCGCGCCGACGAGCGCGGCCAGCACGAAGCCGACCAGAAGCACCGCCCATCCGGGCAGAATGCCGACCAGGAGGGGCGCGGTGGCCGCAGCGGCGACAGCGCCGAGCAGGAATTGCCCGTCCGTTCCCAGATTCCATATCCCCGCGCGGAACGCAACGATCAGGCCGGCGCAGAGAAACAGAAGCGGCGCCATGCGGGTTGCCGTCTGCTGCAGGCCCAGTCCCGAAAAGAGCGAGCGTTCGAGAATGTAGCCGTAATAGGTCAACGGGTTGACGCCCACCAGCATCAGGATGATCGCCGACAGCAGGAAGGCCGCGATGATCGGACCAACGGTCAGCGTCAGAATGCGCTGGAATGCACTGCGCTCGTTCACCGGTCGCGCGCTGCCGACATTGTCCGTTTGCGTATCCGCCGGTACGGCGTTGATTTCGTCTTGCATGCTCATGCCGTCGCCTGTCTGTTTTCTTCCTCGCCGGCCATCATCCGGCCGATACGCAGGCGCAGGGCCTCGCCGCTGCCGTCGTTTTCGACGATCCCGCGGATACGGCCGCCTTCCATCACCGCGATGCGGTCCGACAGGGCCATCAACTCGTCGAGGTCGGTCGAGATGAGCAGCACTCCGAGGCCGCGTTCGGCGATGTCGGCGATGCGCTGGCGCGATGTATCGATGTTCTTGAGGTCCAGCCCGTAAGTGGGCTTGTTGAACACCACCACGCGCGCCTCGCCCGAGAGTTCGCGCGCCAGCAGGACCTTCTGGATATTGCCGCCCGAAAGCCGCCCGATCGGGGTGGTCTCGCTGGGCGTGCTCACCGAAAACCTTGCGATGAGATCGCGCGCATGCTCCGCGATGCGGTGCGGGCGCTCCAGGCCGTTCACCCAGAAAGGCGGCTGGCCGATATCCTTGAGCACCGTATTCTCCGAAATCGGAAAGGCGGCGACCGACCCTTCGGACAAACGGTCATCCGTCAGGTAACGGAGCCCCTTGCGGCGGCGCTGTGCGATGGAGGCGCGGGTAATATCCTCGCCGTCAAGTTCGACGCGCCCGGAATTGAGGGGCCGCTGGCCCGCCATGGCCTCGGCCAGCTGCTTCTGGCCATTGCCATCGATCCCGGCCACGCCGACGATCTCACCTGCACGCAGGCTCAGCGAAATGTCTTCAAGGCCCATGACGTCGGCATCGCCCTCTGTCGACAGGGCCTCGACCTTGAGAGCGATATTTTCACGCGCCGTGCTTTTCCTGTGATCGGTGGACGTGGCGCCGGCCTCGCGGCCGAACATCAGACGGACGATCTCGTCCACCGCCTCGTCCTCGGACATGGATTTCAACTGTTCCGGACCCATTTCGCCGGCGAGCGCGCCCTGTTTGAGCACGGAAATACGGTTGCCATAACGATAGGCTTCAGCGAGTTTGTGGGTGATGAAAATCACCGCCAGCCCGCTTTTGACCAGTTGCTGCATCCGCTCGCCAAGCTCCTGCGCGCCCTGGGGCGTGAGCATGGAGGTCGCTTCATCAAGAATCAGCACCTTGCTGTCGCGTAAAAGCGCGCGGGCGATCTCGATCTGCTGCTGCTGGCCAAGCGAAAGCTCGCCGGTAATGGCGTCAAGCGGGAGTGAAAGCGCGAATTGCCGCTTCAGTTCCGCCATTCGCGCCGTGATCCGGGCACGGGGCGGACGCTCATACCAGGGCGCGCCCAGCGTCAGGTTTTCCAGAACCGTCAGCGTCGGCACCAGCATGGAATGCTGGAAGACCGTGCTGATGCCGGCATCGAGACTGGCCGAGGGGCTGGCGAGCCGGGTTTTCTTTCCGTTGAGCGACAGGTAGCCCTCGTCCGGCGGCTGAAGACCGGAAAGAATGCCGACCAGTGTCGATTTGCCCGCGCCGTTCTCGCCCAGAAGGACATGGACCTCACCGGGATGAAATGTAAGCGAAACGTTGTTCACCGCGATCACGCCGGGGAAGCGCTTGGTTACGCCGTGTACGCCAATGACGCCTGCCCCCGTTTCCGGGGACAGGTTTGTCGGGGTTGCCACTGCATTTGCCACGGATACGCTCACTCAGTCACGGTGACCAGAGCGCGAACATCGCCCGCATCGAACTTCGGCTCGACCGTGATGTCGCCAGCGATGATCTGCTCGCGCAGTTCCATCACCTCGTTCCAGGCGGCCTCATCGACCTGCGGCGTCTTGACGAGCTTGACGGAATCGTCCGCCAGGCTGATCGCATAACCGTGGGTGCCGAACTTGTCGGCCCTCAGATCCTCGATCATCGCGGTGTAGACCGGGGTCATGTCCCACATAACCGAGGTCAGCAGATGACCTTTGTCCAGTTCGGACTTGTCGCCGATCACGTCGATGAAGAGCACATCCGACCCGTCGGTCGCCTTGTTGGATTCAACGGCCTGGATCATGCCGAAGCTCGAGCCATTGCCCTGACCGAAGATGATGTCGGCACCTGCCGCGATAACCGAAGTGGTCACGCGATTGCCGCCTGCCGCGTCGGAATAGGCTGCCGGGCCGATCACCGAGTAGAGGATCTTGACGTCCGGCTTCTCGGCACGAACGCCCTCGGCAAAACCTGCCGACTGCGAGTTCCATGATGGCGGTTCGCCGGAAACGACGATACCGACGGTACCCGTGGTCGTCATCTTGGCGGCCAGACGGCCGGCGAGGTAAGCGCCCTCATGACCCGAGAGCGTGTAGTCGGCAACCAGCCCGTCTTCCAGAGCGTCGGGACTGTCGACAATGGCAACCGGCACGCCGGTTTCTTTGGCGATCTCCGGACCGGCGGTATTGTAGCCGCTGGCATGCGCGATCATAAGATCGGCGCCGTCGGCCGCCAGTTCGCGCATTGGCGCACGAACATCGCCATAACCCAGGCCTTCGGCGACAATGATTTCGACGCCGGTTGCCGCGGCAGCGGCCTTGGCCGCTTCGACGCCCTGCTGGTTCCAGCCATAGTCACTCCCCTGTTCCGGAGTAAGAATGGCTATGGTATCTACCTCCGCAGCAAATGCGGCCGGGGCTCCTAGCACCATGCTAAGCGCGACAGAAACAAGTAGGTTTTTCATCATGCTGTTCCCTGATTGGTTGTCGGTTTCCCGTCACAAGACGGAAGCGATTGGCAGACTTGTTGTTATTCTTGCCCTGTCTGCTGGGTTTTCCTCATCTCCGGCCCAGGCCGAGAGCGGAGCTTATGTGCCCTATTCGGGCATTGTTCATGGCACCGAAGGCGCCGAGCCCGTGGAAATTTCAGTTACCAATGAAACCGGATCCTCCCTCGATTGCCGTGCGGCCCTTGCCCACTGGTATTCCGATGAACTGGGTCGCATAGAACCTGGCGACCGGTTGATGCTGACGCTGTGGCACGATGACAAGACGGGCGTTCTCAACCTGATGAACGCCACCGACGACCGCATGCCCGTCGAAGCCATCTGGTGCGCCAGCGACAGCGCCCGCGCGCGCCTCGACCTGCCGATGACGGCGGGCAAGGAAGCTGCCACGCTGCGCTTTTCCTGCCGGACCGGAGACGGCTCCGGGCTGAACTGCGTTTCCACGGACGGCTAGGCCCGATATTTTCCGGAGAAGCACTTCGCGCTGCGGCATGTTCCGGGCGCGAATTCCGACGGCGCCCGAATCACGGCCAGCGCCTCCGCCGGAAGCGGCAATGCCGAGCGCGTCGAGTACGCCATCAGCGACCGCCATCATGCCGCGCGCGCGCTCAAGCGCGCCTCCAGCGCACCGAATAGCCCGGCGTCGATTGCGGCAGAAAACCTGGCGAAACGATCGCTGGAGCGAACAACCAGCGGCGCAAACATTGCCGATTTTGCGGTGATGCCATGGGAGGCAAGCAGCAGCGGGCCGTTACCCGCCTCACCAACGCCCGGAGCGATGCGTCCCGCGTCGACACGACGCATATTCATATCTTTGCTAGAGGCGACTGCCGCCATGTGTCTCAAGCCCTGCCTCGGTATCTGTCGTGGAGGGAAGGATGACATAAACCAGACACACGTCAAGCAGATTGTCTGTCATTCTTTCATTCTTATGAGTTGACAAGAAGGCATTCGCGCGATCAAATTTGCCTGCAATTAACCATATCGCTTCTGGTCGCCCCCCCGGATTCACGAGGTTTCACACAATGCCGCCAGACCTGAATTTACGAGTGTTGCCGCGCACGGTGCAGCAGGAGACGGTCGAGAAGCTGCGGTTTGCAATTTTCTCCGGCATTTTCGAACCGGGAAGCCGCCTGATCGAAAGTCAGCTATGCGTGCAGCTTGGCATCAGCCGCCCGTCCTTGCGTGAAGCATTGCGCAGTCTGGCGGCGGAACGGCTCATCGACATCGTGCCGAACCGCGGTCCTTCGGTGCCCGCACTTACATGGGAAGAGGTCACCGCCATCTACGAGGTTCGCGAGTTGCTGGAAGTCGAGGCGGCGGGGCGCTGCTCGCAGAGGATTTCCGAGGAGCAACTGCGCGCCCTCAAGAACGCGCTTCATGCATTCGAAAAGGCTGCTTCGAGCAAAGACAGTCTGGCCCGGGTCACCACAGCCGCAGACTTCTATTCCGTCATACTCGCAAACTGCGGCAATCCGATCCTGGAGGAAATCCACCGGGGCCTGGTCGCCAGGATCAGCCTGTTCCGCTCGCGCTCGATGTCACTGGAAGGGCGCGCCGACAGCAGTCTGGCGGAGATGAGGGAAATTTACGAAGCCATCGTCGCAGGCGATGAGACAGCTGCCCGGAAAGCCTCCAGAAGGCACATCCTTGAGGCGATGGCAGCGACGAAAAGGTCCATGGACAGCGGGAGCTAAAGCAATTCCAGGAAAAGTGTAATCACGGTTTTCCGTCCGGACGCGCGTAACAACAAATAGCCAGAGCATTTTTTATGATCCGGTTTTCACCGGAGATGCTCCGGCCCAAGAAAGAGGGGATCGTCATGACATTTCAGATCGGACAGCGCGCGGGCCGGATGCCCACGCTGTCAGGCGTTTGCGGGTTGACCACGCCAAATTCAGTCTCGAACGCAGTCTTCGCCATGGGGACATGGCGATGACCGGCGCTCATTCCATGGAACAAGCGGTTGCAGACGTGGTCATTATCGGCGGCGGTTCGGCAGGCGCCTTGCTCGCCGCCCGATTGAGCGAAGATCCGGCGCGCAGCGTACTGCTGGTCGAAGCCGGCGAGGAACCCTCCGACCCCGATATCTGGACCCCCTCGGCCTGGCCGGCGCTTCAGGGCCGCGCTTACGACTGGGACTATCTTACGGAACCGCAAGCGGGAACCTGTGGCAGGGTTCACCATTGGGCGCGCGGCAAGCTGATCGGCGGATCGAGCTGCCTGCACGCCATGGGTTACATGCGCGGACACCGTGAAGACTATCAGGCCTGGGTCGACGCGACCGGCTCCCCCCGCTGGAGCTGGGAAGCGCTTCTGCCGGTCTTCGAGGCGATTGAAGACCGACCGGACAGCGAGGGCGGCGGCCCCCTGCCCCTCTACATGCCCGACGAGGAGGTAAGCCCCCTCACCCGCGCATTCATCGAGACCGGCGTCTCGCTCGGCCTGCCGCGCCTTCCAGACCACAATGACGGCCGGATGATCGGCGTCACGCCCAATACCCTGAACATCCGCGACGGACGCCGCGTGACGGTGGCGGAGGCCTGGCTGACGCCGGAGGTTCGCGCGCGTGAAAACCTCAGGATTCTCACTGGAACACGCGCACAACGGCTGGCCATGGATGGCAGCCGGGTGAACCATATCGAGGGCGTCGGTCCGCAAGGCCCGATCGCCATATCTGCCGGCCAGGTCGTTCTGTGCGCAGGCGCGCTGGAAACCCCTGCCCTGCTGATGCGCTCCGGCATTGGGCCGAAGGACGTGCTCGATGCATCATCTGTCGACTGCCTGATCGACATGCCGGGGATCGGCCGCAATCTCCAGGACCATCTGCTGGGCGCCGGAAATCTTTACGCAACCCGCAAACAGCTGCCGGCATCGCGCCTTCAACACTCCGAGTCGATGGCCTATATGCGGGCCGGCGACTTCACCGCCGCCGGGCAACCCGAGATCGTGGTCGGCTGCGGCGTGGCGCCGATCGTATCCGAATGTTTTCAGGCACCCGACGCCGGCACAGCCTATTCGTTCCTGTTCGGCGTCACCCACCCGACCAGCCGCGGCAACCTGCGCATCAGCGGGCCGGACCTCAACGACCGGCTGATCATTGACCCGGCCTATCTGCAAACCGAACACGACCGCGACATGTTCCGCAAGGCTCTCGAGGCCGCGCGGACGATCGGACACGCGGACGGGCTTGCTGAATGGCGCGATCGCGAACTGCTCCCCGGCCCTCTCGACAGCAAGGCAGAGATCGATGATTTCATCGCGAAGGCGGCCATTACCCATCACCACCCCTGCGGCACCTGCAGAATGGGCAAGGACGACGATGCCGTTGTCGATCCGGATCTGCGGCTCAAATCGCTCGACAATCTCCATGTCGTGGACGCTTCCGTCATGCCAAGCCTGACCGCGGGACCAATTCACGCCGCCGTTCTGGCAATTGCCGAGACCTTTGCCCGCACGATAACCTCTGGCGATTGACAGAGGAAAGGACATGAAATGAGCGTTTTCGACGAAGATCTGTTCCTCAAGGGCCTCGAACAGCGCAAAGCCACGCTCGGCGCCGAGTATGTCGAGAAAAACCTTGCGGCTGCCGACGAATTCACCCGGCCATTCCAGGAAGCGATGACTGCGTGGTGCTGGGGTTTTGGCTGGGGGGACGATGTGATCCCTCCCAAGACACGCTCAATGATGAACCTCGCCATGATCGGGGCTCTCGGCAAGATGCATGAATGGGAACTGCACTGCCGGGGGGCGATCAACAACGGCGTATCCAAGGAAGAAATCCGCGCCATCATCCATGTCGTCGCAATCTATTGCGGCGTGCCTCAGGCGCTCGAATGCTTCCGTGCGGCGCGCAAGGTTCTTGAGGATCAGTGAGCCGCATCCCATGCGCTGCCTTCGTCGACCCTGTCAGTGCCTCACCTTCCGGGCATCGGGCAAAGCGCGCGTTCTTGCGCCACAGTCCGCTTGATGAGGCAGGCCGACGAAATCAGGTCTCGCTTTCCATCGCATGTTTGGCCGCCGCCTTGGCCTGGTCCAGATGGCGCTTTGCCGCCTCCCGCGCGCGCTCTTCGTCGCCCGCGGCAATCCCATTGTAGATGTCACGCATCTCGCGAAGACTATCCTGCGCGCGCCCCTCAAGCGACATTGACCGGCCGCGGAAAAAACTGATCCGCGCCACAAGTCCGCGATGGACTTCCTCGAGAATGGCGTTGCCGCAATTTGCCAGAATAATCGCGTAGAATTCAGCCGCAGTGGTCACCAGTTCGAGGCTGTCTCCGCTTTTCTGGGCGCGTTCGAAAGCCTTCAACGCCCTTTCGAGTTCCTTGACCTGCTCGGGTGTAATCAGCGCGGCACAACGCCCCACCGCCACGACCTCCAGGAGTTCGCGCACGTCGTAAATCTCGGTCGCCTCCTCCCAGGAAAGCTTGGGAACGAAGGGGCCTCGGTTCGGTATGATCTCGATCAGCCGCTCTGCCTGCAGACTGCGCAACGCCTCGCGCAAAGACGGGCGACTGACCCCGAGCTGGGTGCAGAGCTGGCTTTCGACCAGTCGGCTGCCTGGAGGGAACACCCCGGCAATGATGGCCAGTCTCAGCTTTTCAATCGTCTGCTGCTGCACAGTTCTCGGCGTGATCCGCAGATCCAGACCAGAGTTCATGGCGTTTCCTTAAGGCTCTTCAAATTATATTCCCATGGTTTTTCTACACGAACGGGCGAGCAGAGGATAGCATGAGGCCGCCCGCTGTCTGCAATAATTAACAACAGAATGTCTTACAATCTTATTGACAGCAAATAATCCGCATGGTTCCCTGACGACATAGAAAGAAATGGAAACGTCAAGGGAACCTCGAAATGGCGGACAGCCCCACCCTCAGCCGGTACGAAGAACGTCGGATCGACACCGGCCGCATCACTTTGAACGTGCGTATAGGGGGCAGCGGCCCGCTCATGCTGTTCTTCCACGGGATCACCGCGAACTCCGCCGTTTTCGGCCCGCTCATGGATGCCTTTTCCGACCGGTTTACAACGGTGGCCGTGGACCAGCGCGGCCACGGACATTCGGACAAGCCGCAAACCGGTTACGACGCTGCGGACTATGCAGACGACATCGCGGCGCTGATCAGGACGCTCGATATGGGCCCTGCGATTCTCGTCGGACACTCGCTGGGATCGCGGAACTCCGTAACCGCCGCCGCGCGCCATCCCGAACTGGTCCGCTCGGCCGTCGCCATCGACTTCACGCCCTATATCGAGGACGAAGTCTTCGCCTCGCTCTCCGCCAGAGTGAACGCGGGCGATCAGGCCTTTGCCGATACCGATGCCATCGTCACCTATCTCGCCAATCGCTATCCGAACATTCCGGCTCCGGCTATCCGCATTCGCGCGGAAAGCGGCTACGGCCCGGCCGGCGATGGCCTGCGCCCCCTCGCCTCGGCGTCCGCCATGGCTCAGACCGCCGAGGGCCTGCGTGCCGACCTGGTTCCCGCTTTCCGCGATGTGACCCGCCCGGTTCTCATTCTGCGCGGCGCGAACAGCAAGCTGGTTTCCGCCGCGGCGCTCGAAAAGACCCACGATTTGCGCCCGGATCTGCCCATCGTCGTCGTGCCTGGCGCCGACCACTATGTGAACGAGACCAACCCCGACGTCACGATCGGCGCGATCCGCAATTTCATCGATGGCTGAATTGCCGGACCTCCCCAAATGAAAAACCAACAGGAACAGTGAAATGGTCAGCATCAACAAAACCACGGACAAGACACGGGTTGCGCAGGTTGCGGGCGGCGGGTTTTCCGGCCTCACGGCCGCCATCGCCCTGCGCCAGAACGGCTGGGATGTGGTCCTGCACGAAAAGAGCCCCGAACTGCGCGCCTTCGGCGCGGGCATCTATCTCTGGCACAACGGCCTCAGGGTGCTTGAAGGCCTCGGCTGCCTGAATGAAGTCCTCGAGGATTCCTTCACGCCTCCGGCTTACGAAACCTGGATGCACAACAAGACCGTGTCGAAAGAGACGTTCAACGGTCTGCCGTGGCGCATCATGACCCGGGCTCATCTGCACGATGCCCTGGCCAACCGCGCCCGTGAAGTCGGCGTTGAAATCCGCACGAATTCCGTAGCGGTCGGCGCGGACGCTTCCGGCAAGCTGAAACTGGCCTCCGGCGAGGTCGTTGAAGGCGATCTGATCGTGGGCGCCGACGGGGTCGGCTCCAAGGTCCGCGATTCGCTCGGCTTCGAGCAGGAGCGCTGGGGCGCGACCGACGGCATCATCCGCCTCATCGTCCCGCGCCACAAAGACAAGCTTGGCCATGGCGAATGGGACAACACCATCGACATGTGGAACCACTGGCCGCGGGTGCAGCGCATCCTCTATTCGCCCTGCAACGACAGGGAACTCTATCTCGGCCTGATGGCGCCTTCCGCCGATCCGCGCGGTTCGCGCGTTCCGCTCGACCTTGAGGTCTGGATGGAGATGTTCCCCTTCCTCGAACCCTGCCTGGTCGATGCCGCCAAGATCGAGGACGCGCGTTACGACACCTATCAGACCACCAAGCTCGACAGCTGGTCGCGCGGCAAGGTCGCCCTCGTCGGCGATGCCGCCCACGCTATGTGCCCGGCGCTGGCGCAGGGCGCGGGCTGCGGCATGGTGAACGCCTTCACCCTGGCGCAGGACATCGAGAAGAACGGTTCGCTCGAAGACGCGCTCGCCGATTGGGAAAAATCGGTGCGTCCGATCACCGACCTTACGCAAAAGCTGTCCGCGGATCATGCCGCCAACCGCACCATGTCCTATGGCAACGGCTTCACCCCCGAAGCCCTGACCGCCGCCCGCTTCGACCCGATCAACCGCGTCTATTCGTGGCCGCAATAAGCAATACCCCTATCATCTCTACAGGAGACATTCATGAATTACTCTAGCCAGGTCGAAAAGGACTATCAGGTCCGCGGCTGGTACGGTGCGACCCAGGAAGTGCTGCATGATGGCGGCGGTGCTACGGCCCCTCTGATCAAGGCCGCAGCAGCCGTCATCATCAAAAACCCCTATGCGGGCAGGTTCGTGGCAGACC
The DNA here is from genome assembly GCF_013459645.1 of Martelella sp. NC20. Lineage (NCBI taxonomy): Bacteria > Pseudomonadati > Pseudomonadota > Alphaproteobacteria > Hyphomicrobiales > Aurantimonadaceae > Martelella > Martelella soudanensis. Next base: position 2,308,737 of record NZ_CP054861.1, on the reverse strand, counting down.
TTTCGGCGCTGACCGCTCCCTCGGCCGCCATCGGCTATGCGCTTGGCGAACGTGCGGTCGCCCTGCTTGGCGGCCGGCCGGTCGAGAGCTATGGCAAGGGCGGCATCGCGGGCGTCGCCGGCGAGCAGGAGCATGTCGTGGCCTGTGTCACCACCGTTTTTGGCGACCCGCTGCGCGAAGCCATCGGCGGCGGAGACGCATGGATATCTTCCGCCAGCAAGGTTGCCTCGGCAGGCACCGCCATCGATATTCCGCTGGCCCACAAGGACGAGCTCTATATACGCTCCCATTATGACGCCTTCACCTTCGTCGCGCCGGACGGCCCGCGTCCTGACGAAATCCTGATCTGTGTTGCCGTGGCGACAGGCGGTCGCGTGCATCAGCGCGTGGGTGGAAAAACCGTTGCCGACCTAAAGGCCACGGCCTGACGCAAACGAATATTCAAGGAAACCAAATGCCTCTGAACATCAAAGACCTGAAGATCACCTCTTCCGATTTCGCCCCGCTTACGCGCCTCGCCGACAAACACGCAGGCGACAAGGGCAATGTGCTGCCGCAACTGACGGTCAGCGGCGTGCCGGAAGGCACGAAGGAACTGGCCGTGATCTGCCATGATCCGGACGCCCCTCTGGCGCATGGTTTCACCCACTGGACGATCTATGCCATCGATCCCAAGACCACCGATCTTTCGGATGCGCAGGAGAAATTCCGCGTTGGCCCCAACGGCGCCGGAGACATGCAGTATTATGGACCGCAGCCGCCTGCCGGCCATGGCGACCATCACTATTACTTCTGGGTCTACGCGCTGGACACGAATGTCGAGGGCACGCCCACGCGCGAGCAGTTTCTCGACGCCTATGCGGACAATATCATCGAGCAGAACCGGATCGTCGGTCTCTACTCCAACTAAACGATGTTTTTACCGGCGTGATACCAGGGTCACGCCGTGACCGCTCATCCACAGGAGACCTGAACAATGTCTGATACAGCAACAGCGCGTGAAACCGCGATCCAGGAACTGGTGATGGCCACCCGGATTCTGGTGAACGAGGGCATCATGGATGTCTTTGGTCATATCAGCGCCCGCGACCCGGAAAACCCCAACCAGTTCCTGCTGCCGCAAAAGCTGGCGCCCAATACGATCACGACCTCCGACATCCAGACCCTGACGCTCGATGGCGAGACGACGGACAACCGCCCCTCCTATCTGGAGCGCTATATTCACAGCGAGATCTACAAGGCCCGGCCGGATGTGATGTGCGTTCTTCACACGCATTCGCCTGCCGTTCTGCCCTTCTGCTTCATCGACACGCCGCTGCGTCCGGTCACCCATATGGGCGCATTCCTCGGAGAATCCGTGCCGGTCTATGAGATTCGCGAAAAACAGGGCGATTCCACCGACCTGTTCGGCGGCAGTCCAGACGTCTGCGCCGAAATCGCAGAAAGCCTCGGCCAGTCGCCTGCCGTCATCATGGCCCGCCATGGCGTCGTGAACGTCGGCAGCTCGATCCGGCAAACCACCTTCCGCGCCTTCTATATGGAGCAGGAAGCCAAGGCCTATACGCTCGGCCTTCAGATCGGGAATATCAAGTACATGACGGAGGGCGAGCTTGAGGCCGCAGGCAACCTCGTCGGCGCACAGATCAATCGCGGCTGGGACCACTGGTCCGCTGCTGTCCGCCACCTCGGGCTGGCCGAAGACCTCGCCTGAGACACTCTGGCGGAAGGCGCAGTCACGGGCTCAAAGCTCCTGCGCCTCCTGCTGTCCAACACGCGTAGAACGGATCGGGCCGGTCGCACCGATTGCAAGGAAGAACGCCATGTCGCACGCTGAAACCTATGACTACGTCATCGTCGGAGCCGGCTCCGCGGGCTGCGTGCTGGCCAACCGCCTGAGCGAAGACCCTTCGGTAAGCGTGCTTCTGCTCGAAGCCGGCGGCTGGGATCGCGATCCGATGATCCATATTCCGCTGGGCTGGGGCAAGATCCTGACCGAACGGCGCCATGACTGGATGTATTTCTGCGAGCCGGAGGAAAATGTCGGCGGCCGCGCCGTGGAATGCGCCCGCGGCAAGGTGATCGGCGGCTCCTCCTCCACCAATGCCATGGCCTATGTCCGCGGCAATCGTGGCGATTACGATCGCTGGGCGGCAAGCGGGCTTACCGAATGGTCCTATGAAAAAACCCTGCCCTATTTCAAGAAAACCGAACGCTGGGAAGGCGGCGAAACGGCTTTTCGCGGCGGGACCGGCCCGGTCTCGACCCAGCGCTGCCGCTACCAGGACCCGCTGACGGATGCGGTGGCCGAAGCCAGCCGCGAGGCGGGCTATCCCCAGACCGAGGATTACAATGGCGAAACCCAGGAAGGTTTCAGCCGTCTGCAGATGACTATCGGCAACGGCCGGCGCGCCTCGACCGCCAACGCCTATCTGCGGCCGGCGATGAAGCGGCCGAACCTCACCGTTCTGACCGATGCCATGGCCAAAAACCTTACCTTCGAGGGCAGTCGCGCCACCGGTCTCGTCTTCGACCACAAGGGCAGCGAGCGCCGCGTCACCGCAAACCGCGAGGTGCTGCTTTCGGGCGGCGTCATCAACACGCCGCAACTCATGATGCTCTCGGGCCTCGGCGCGGGCGACGAGCTGCAGGCGCAGGGGATTGAGACCAGGGTCAATCTTCCCGCCGTCGGCAAGAACCTTCAGGATCATGTCTCGGTGCTGATCATGCATCACCGCAAGACGCCCGGCCCCTTCCTGCACAAGATGCGCGCCGACAGGATCGCGCTCGATTTCGCCAGGACCTACCTGACGGGCAAGGGATTTTCCGGCGACGTGCCCGGCGGCGTCGTGGCTTTCCTCAGGAGCGATGAAAGCCGGCCGCTCCCCGACATCCAGCTTCTGTTCACCGCAGCACCACTGGCGGCATGGCCATGGTTCAAACCGTTCAAGCAACCCTTTCGCGATGGCTTCGCCACCCGCATCGTCGCGGTGCAGCCCGAAAGCCGGGGCGAGGTCAAGCTCGGATCCGCCGATCCCTTCGCCGCGCCGCTCATTCACCAGAACTTCCTTGCCGCCGAGAACGACTGGAAATCGCTGCGCGCAGGCTTCCGCGTCGGGCGCACGCTCGCCGCTCAGCCTGCGATGGCCGACTATATCGAAACCGAGTTTTTCCCCGGCGCCAAATGCCAGAGCGACGAGGAGATCGATGAGCATATCCGCAATACCTCGATCACCGTGCACCACCCGGCGGGCACCTGCCGCATGGGCGCGGACGAGGCTTCCGTCGTCGACCCCGAACTCAAGGTTCGCGGCATTACCGGACTTCGCGTCGTCGACGCCTCGGTGATGCCCGATCTGCCCTGCGGCAATATCAATGCCGCCGTCATCATGATCGCCGAGAAAGCGGCAGACCTCATCAAGGCCCGTCAAACATGATCCGCTAAACATCACGACCCAAGGACAAGAAGCGAAAACGCCGGTCTGGTCAAAACTCACAGAGGAGAACAAAAATGAAATTCAGGATTTTCGCAGCCAGCGTGCTGCTCGTGGCAGGTTCTATCAGCTCTGCCGCTCTTGCCCAGGATCTGCGCTTCGGCTCCGGCCAGCAGGGTTCCCAGAACTATGGCGTGAACGCCGCCCTGGCGCAGGTGATCGGCGCGAACACCGATCTGAACGTGACGGTACAGTCCTTCGGCGGCGCGACCGCTTTTGTGCCCCTCATCAATGCCGGGGAACTCGATATCGCGGCGCTTGTCACGCCTGACGCGGGAGATGCCATTCGGGGAAACGGCCCGTTCAAGGGGATGGCGCAAGACAATATCGCGCTGGTCGCCGCACTGCTTCCAAGCCCGGTGGGGTTGATGGTCCGCGCTGATTCCGGGATTGAGAGCATTTCCGATCTCAAGGGCAAGCGCATGGCCTGGGGCGTTCCCGCACAGGCAAGCCTGCTGCCCTATTTCGAAGGCGCGCTGGCCAATGGCGGCCTCACTCCCGACGATGTCACCACCGTTCCGGTATCGAGCGTGCGCACGGGCGTTCAGGCGCTGGTGAACGGCGATGTCGACGCCACGCTTTTCGCCTTGCGCGCGGGCGCGGTGGTCGAAGCGGATTCGGCGCTCGGCGGCATCGCCTGGCTGCCCTTCGACGATAGCCCCGAAGCGGTCGAACGCATGAATGCCGTAGCACCGGAAGCCTACATCTACGATGTCGCCGCGGATGCGGGCGTCGTCGGCGCGCCGGGCCCATTCAAGACGATGGCCTATGATTATGTCCTCGTCGCCCGCAAGGACCTCGATCCCGAGGTGGTCTCCAAGATCGCGACGATGATCAAGACCGACACAGCGGCAATCGCCGCCTCCAACCCGATCCTCGGCGCAATGTCGCAAGCCAGCGTGTCGCGGGTCTATACAAAATTGCCCTATCACGACGGGGCGCAGGTATCGGAAACGGAATGATCAGGTTCCAGTAGCTGGGCTGACATCATGACCACCCAACCCGATACATCCTCACCGCCTGTCGCGGTCAACGCCGCCCCGCCAGCAAATGTCGGGGCGAGGGCGGCTGGCTTCCTGCTGGTCGCCATCTCGCTGGCGTGGATCCTCAACCTCCACACGCTGGTCAGGATCCCGCTGTTCAACGAGCAGCCTCTGGCCTGCGCCGTGGGGCTGTCGCTCGCTGTGACGGCCTTTTTGCTGGGCGACCGGGCGCGCGGCCCGCTCCGCCTTGCGGGCTATCTCGCCGGCTGCATCCTGCTGGCGATCATGCTCACCATTGCCTGGCGCTATCCCCAGCTGACAATCCTCGCCGTGATGCGCCCGCTCTGGCTGACGCTGAGCGCCTATGCCGTCATCGCCGGGCTTGCCGTCCTCGTCTGGCGCAATGTCGGCCTGCCCATCGTCCTGATCGTCGCCCTGTTTTCCTTGCTCGCCATTTTCGGCGGTCCGCTCGGCATTCCCGAAACCCCGGTCAATCGCTGGGCGATCTACATGCTCACCGATCCAAACGCGCTTTTGGGCACGCCGGTTCGCGTCGCCGTCGAAATCGTCATTCCCTTTGTTCTCTTCGGCGAACTGCTGCGCCATTCCGGCGGCAGCGATTTCCTGACCCGCGTCAGCTTCGCGATCTTTGGCCGTTTCCGTGGCGGCAGCGCCAAGGCCGCCGTCGGAACCTCCGCGCTTTTCGGCACGATCACCGGCAATGCCGTGTCCAATGTCGTCTCAACCGGGATCATGACGATCCCGCTGATGAAACGGGCCGGTCTCAGCGCCTCGACCGCCTCCGCCGTCGAGGCCGCCGCCTCCACCGGCGGCCAGCTCCTGCCGCCGGTCATGGGGGCTGCGGCCTTCGTCATGGCCGATTACATCCAGGTGCCCTATAAAGAGGTCATCATCGCCGCCGCCCTTCCCGCAGCCCTTTATTTCGGCGCGATCTTTCTGCAGGTCGATCGCCTGGCGGCCCGCGCGGATGTGCGCGAGATCGACAAGGGCGAGCGCATGACGTTCCGTGCGGCGTTTCGCGAAGGCGGACATTTCGCGCTGCCCTTTCTCGTCATGTTTCTCGTTCTCTTCAACCTTCAGACGCGGCCGCAGATGGCGGCCATTGCGGCCATCGTCGCGCTGGTTCTCGTGAGCATCGTCCGCCCCTATCGCGGCGTGCGCCTCACGCCCGGCATCCTGCTGCGCGTTGTGGTCGATACCGGCATTTCGGTCGCCCCGCTTCTGCTCATCACCGCGGCTGCGGGCCTCATCATCGGCCTGATCAGCCTCACCGGTCTCGGCTTCTCCATTGCCGGTCAGGCCATTGCGCTCAGCGGCGGGCACAAGATCGTGCTCCTCGTCCTCGTCGCCCTGATCGCGATCCTTTTCGGCATGGGCATGCCCACGGTCGCCGTCTATGTCGTGCTTGCGACGATCCTCGCCCCGGCCCTTCAGGACACCGGCCTCGAACCGATGCAGGCGCATCTGTTCATCCTTTATTTCGGCATGATGTCGATGCTGACGCCGCCGGTGGCGCTGGCCTCGATCACCGCGGCCAGGATAGGCGGAGCCAATATGTGGCGCACCAGTTTCGAAGCCCTGAAACTTGCCTGGGTCGCCTATCTCGTGCCGTTCCTGTTCGCCTTTTCCCCGGAGCTTCTGCTCGGCGGCACATGGTATGGCGCGACGCTTGCCGCCATCACCGCCTTCGGCGGCATCGCGGCGGTGTCCATGGGGGTAGCCGGCTATGCCCGCGGCCTGCTGTCGCCGCCGATGCGGGTTGTCTACGTTCTTGCCGGCCTCTGCCTGATGCTGCCGCCTGCGCTCGGCCATATGGTCGCCATTGTCAACGTCGTCGCAGCCGTTGTGCTGATCGCGCTCCTCGCAAAATCCCCCTCTCGCCGGACCGCTTCCGACACCAGACAACAGGACCGGCGCTTCCGGTCCTGACCACTCAACCAGGAAAGAGAAAACCATGAAAAAAATTGCAATCATCGGGTTGGGAACCATGGGGCCGGGCATGGCGGCGCGGCTGGCGCGCGGCGGCGTCGAGGTCACTGCGTACGACATCGCGCCGGCGGCCCTCGAACGCGCCTCCGCCATGATCGCAACCGCCAACGCCGTCCTCGATACGCTCGGCATCACGGCCACGGCGGACAACCCCGTCAAGCTGACGAGTAACCTTGCCGAAGCGGTCGCCGACGCCGATCTGGTGATCGAGAACGTTCCCGAAAAGCCCGAAATCAAGGCCAGCGTCTATCGCCAGATCGACGCCCTTATCGGTCCTGACGTCATCGTTGCCTCCGACACGTCGGGCATTCCGATCACCAGCCTTCAGGAGCACATCTCCAATCCCGCCCGCATGGTCGGCATGCACTGGTCGAACCCGCCGCACATCATTCCGATGATCGAGGTGATCGCGGGCGCCCATACCGCGCCCGAGACGAGCGAGGCGATCAAGGATCTGATCCGCTCGCTGGGCCTCCTGCCCGTGACCGTCAAGAAGGATGTGCCGGGCTTTGTCGAAAACCGCGTCCTCTATGCGCTTTTGCGGGAGGTGATCGACCTTGTCGAACAGGGCGTGGTCGATCCCGAGGATATCGACACCTGCGTTTCCTGGGGGATCGGCTACAAGCTTGCGGTGATCGGCCCCATGGCGCTGCTGGATATGGCCGGGCTCGACATCTACCAGTCCGTTTCGAGCTTCCTCAACGCCGATCTGGCCGACCGCAAGGACGTGCCGGAACTGATCAGCAAGAAGATTGCCGCAGGCACGCTGGGCCTGAAATCGGGCAGCGGCGTCTATGACTACACGCCCGAGAAGATCGCCGAACTCCAGAAACGTCGCGCGGAAAAGCTGGTCGCGATCCGCCGCATCCTGGAGGACCGCGCATGAGCGAGGAAGACAAAACCGCCTCGAAACCGGCAAGCGCGGGCAACATCGTCACGCGCGCGCTCTACACCGGCCTCGGCATTGTGCTGCTTGTGGTGGTCGCCATCAATGTGCTCAACGCCGGCAGCCGCTATCTTTTCGGCATCTCCCCCGTCGGCGCCGACGAGTTGATGATCTACCTGATCATCTGGATCACGATGATTGCCGCGGTCCTGTCATTCTTCACCCGCACCCATATCAGCGTGGACCTGCTGCCGCTCTACTCCTCGAAGCGCGCCCGGCATTTCTGGTATATCCTTCACGATCTCGCGGCCATCTTCGCCTGCGCTTTCGCAACCCATGCATCCTGGCTTTTTATCGCCAAGATCAACCGGATCGGCGTGACCAGCATGGGGCTTGGCATTCCCATGACGATACCGCATGCAGCCCTGCTCTTCGGCTTCGCCGGATTGACCGTTGCCGGCGCCATCAAGCTCGTCTTCGACGTCATCGCCCTGTTGCGAAAGGCCCCGGCTTCGGAGATCCGCCCATGATCTTCGCCTATATCGTCCTGCCCGTTCTGCTTGTCGCCATCGGCACGCCGATCTTCCTCGTCTTCCTGACGGTGGTCGCCGTCGCCATGCTGTTCTTTCTGAAGATACCGCCCGTGGCGCTTCAGCAGGTCATGTTTGGCGGGCTGGACAATTTCGCCCTTCTGGCAATCCCGTTCTTCGTCTTTGCCGGACAGCTCATGAGTTCCAGCGGCATCGCCAACAGGCTGATCGCCTGGGCCATGGCAATGGTGGGACGGGTTCCGGGCAGCCTCGGCGTTTCCACCGTCGCGGCATCCACCGCTCTCGGCGCGATCTCGGGGTCCTCGGTCGCCGCCGTCGCGGCGCTCGGCAAAACGCTTTATCCCAAGCTTATTGCCGCAGGCTACGGCCAGCACCGCGCGGGTGGCCTTCTGGCCTCCTCCGGCGCAATTGACATCGTGATCCCGCCCAGCATCGCCATGATCCTCTACGGCATGGCCGCCGAGCAATCCATTCCCCGGCTCTTCATCGCCGGGATCCTGCCGGCCATCCTGATTGCAGCGCTTCTGTCGCTGTTCGTGATTGTGGATGCCGTCCGTCGCGACATCCCTTCAGAAACCTCGTTCTCCTTCAGGACCGCCGCCAAGGCAACCAAGGATGCGTTCTGGGCGATCCTGATGCCGGTTTTCGTGCTCGGCGGCATTTATCTTGGCGTGTTTTCCCCTTCCGAGGCGGGCGGCTTTGCCTGTTTCTATGCCATCGTGATCGGCCTCTTCGTCTACCGCTCCATGACGCTGCGCGATGTCATCAACGCTGCGGGCAGCGCGGCGATGCTTTCGGGCCAGATCCTGATCCTTGTCGCCGCGGCAAGCGTCATCACCTGGATCTTGACGACACAGGGCGTACCGCAGGCGATCATTGCCTGGATAAACGACATGCAGCTTTCCGCCGTCACCTTCCTGCTGGCCGTGAACCTGCTGCTCCTGGCCATCGGCGCTTTCCTCGATCCGACCTCCGCGATCCTCGTCCTGGCGCCGCTTCTGGCGCCGATTGCGATATCGCTCGGCATCGACCCTATCCATTTCGGGATCATCATGACCGTCAATCTCGCCATCGGCATGTTCACGCCGCCCTTCGGCCTGAACATCTTCGTGGCGCAGCAGGTGACCGGCCTGCCCGCTCACACGCTCTACCGAGGCGTCGCCCCCTTCGTCGTGGTCCTCGTCATCGCCCTCCTCGTGATCACCTATGTTCCCGCTCTATCCCTGTCGCTTGCCCAACCCCACTGAAAAAGGACACTCCGATGATCTCCAACCTTTTCAAGACCGCGGCCTTCGCCACCGCTCTTACGGTGAGTTCATTCCTCACCGCCCAGGCGCAAAGCACGATGAAGCTCGCGACCGCGACCATCAACGATGTGCAGGATGAATGGATCAAGGTCTTTGCCGACGAACTCGCCGAGCGCGCGCCCGGCGCCGTTACGACCGAGATTTATCCGGCCTCCCAACTCGGCGCGATCCCGCGCATGTCCGAAGGCGTGCTTCTGGGCACGATCGAGGCCTTCACCACGCCGACATCATTCATGTCCAACGTCGATCCGCGTTTTCAGGCCTTCGACGTTCCGGGTCTTTTCACCTCGCCCGAGGATGTGCATGCAGCGCTTCACAACCCGGAATACCGCGATCATCTCGAAACCATGTTCCTCGACAAGGGTCTGCGCGTGATCGGCGCGATCTACAATTCCCCGACCGTGCTCTTTACCATGCAGGACGCCAAGACGCTTGAGGACGTCAAGGGCCTCAAGATCCGCACCTTTGCCTCGCCACTCCAGATCAAGCCTATGGAACAGATCGGCGCTATACCCCTGCCGCTGGCCCTTTCCGAAGTGATCCCACAGCTCCAGTCCGGCGGCCTCGACGGCATGCTGGTGGGCGTGCCGATCCTCACCGCGTTCAAGTATTATGACGTCGGCAAATATATCCTCGACCTGCATTTCGCCGAAGTGGTCTCGGTCACCGTCGTGAACGAGGACTGGTTCCAGATGCAGAGCGAAGACACCAAGGCCGCCATCATCGCGGCCGGCCGCGCAGCCGAAGAAGCGGTCTACCCGTGGGGCGTCGAGAACGTCGGCCGGTCCTACGCCACCTGGACCGAAAATGGCGGGGTGATCACGCAGTTGCCCGCCGAAGAACAGGCGCAGATGGAGGAAGGCTTCGCCGAACTGGCATCCGAGCTGCTGGAAAGCCAGCCGGAAGTGAAGGCCGAATATGAAAGGCTCTTCGACCTGGTTCAGGCGTCCAAGGCCGAGTAAAAGTCTGCCTCGATAAACCGATCGTTCCCGCGCCCTGAGCACGCAAGCCGTGCTCAGGGCTTTTTGCCGCGCGTCTGCCCGATCAAGGGTCCTCGACCGCTATAATCTCGCTATTGCCCACCCAACACGTGCCGCCGATGCGCCAAATAAAAATGGCCGGGGGTTTTCACCACCCGGCCATTGCGGCACAGACCATTGTATCTTTTCAGATTTCATGTTCCGGGCGGTACGCCCACCCGGAAGCATCCATCGATCACTTGGAGGGCGTCCAGACCAGATCCTCCAGGTCCGTTTCCGCACCCAGCATGCCTTCGACAGAAGCGGCATCGACCCAGAACTGCATCTCGTTCGGGTCGACATCGGTATCCCAAACGCCAAGCTCCATGGTCTGCACGACCTCCGGCGGGATCTTGGTATTGGCGTCGATGGTATCACGCGCGATCTGCGGGTCGCCGTTGAAATCGGTGATCGCCTTGTCGATCGCCTCCACAAAGGCCACGGTCAGATCCTGGTTTTCCTCAATCCATGGCATCATCGCGACCACGCCCGACAGGACGACGGGCGATTTCACCTCGGTGAAGAAATGCCCGAGAACCGTGGCGCCACCGGCCTTGGCAAGCGTCACGAAGGGTTCCACCGCCCCCACGACCGTCACCGCTCCGGATCGTGCGGAGGCGAGCATTTCGGGGAAGGGAATTTCCTGGAACTGAACGGTATCGAGATCGACGCCCGCATTGCGCATCCACGCCCGCATCATGGTCCAGTCGGTGTTGAAGCTGAGATTGGTCGCCACCGACTTGCCCGCAAGATCGGCAGGCCCCGTAATCTCGGGATCGAAAGTCAGAGCGGCGTGGACCGGGCTTTCTTCGGTCTGCGCAAAGTTGAACGACACATAGGTCGCCGGGATGCCGGCATTGCGGGCATTGAGTACACCGAGCGCATCCGAAATGCCGAATTGCAGGCTGCCGGATTGAAGCGCGGGAATAATCTCGCCGCCGCCGGCCATGGTCACAAGCTCGACCTCAAGGCCGGCATCTTCAAAATAGCCGGCATCGCGGGCACGCCAGAGATAGGAATACACGCCGACGGGAATATAGCCGACGCGGATCTTGGTCAGGTCCTGTGCCGCGGCTGTCTGCGGCACGACCGACATCGCCGTCACCGCCATTGCGGCCGAAATGATCAGTGTTTTCAGGGTTTTGTACATCAATATGTTCTCTCTGTTGGTGAGGTTTTTCTGATCTTCTTTTTTGTTTTTGGGGGCGGCTCAGACAGCCGCCCCGGCTTGCCGACGCACCGATGTGTAGACATGGTGACGAAGTTCGAGGAAACGGGGGCTTTCCTTGGTAGCGAGCTGATCGCGCGGTTTGGGAAGATCGACGATCACCTCTTCCACCACCCGTGCGGGCCGGGTCGACAGAACCACGACGCGATCGCCCATGAAGACGGCTTCGTCGATGTCATGGGTTACCAGAAGCGCCGAGATGCCGCGCTCGGCCACCAGCCTCATCAGCAGGTCCTGAAGATCGATCCGGGTCTGGGCATCCACCGATGCAAAGGGCTCGTCGAGCAACAGGAGCCCCGGAGAGGACACCAGCGAACGCGCCAGCGCACAGCGTTGCTGCATCCCGCCCGAAATCTGCCAGGGGTGAAGGTCGGCGGCATGGGAAAGGGCCACCGCATCGATCGCGTCGTCCACCATCGCCGCTTTCTTCGCCCGGTCGCGTTCGCTGAGGCCGAAACCGACATTTCCGCGCACGGTAAGCCATGGGAACAGGCTGCGATTATAGTCCTGGAACACGATCGACAACCATTCCGGCGGCCGGGTGAAGCTCTCGCCCCGGTGCGAGACGCCGCCCGCATCCGGCCGCATCAAGCCCGACAGGCAGCGCAGCAGCGTCGTCTTTCCGCAGCCGGAGGGCCCGACCACCGAAAGGAATTCGCCCTCGGTCTGGGCAAAATCGATACCGCCCAGTACCGGGGTCGGGCTGCCGGCATAAGCCTTGGTCAGGTTATCGACCTTCAAAAGTTCAGTGCCCATCGTCGTTTCCGCCTCAATCCGTGTCACAGATGTCATTTCGCGCCCTCTCTCCATCCGATGTGCCAGCCCAGCACCCGGCGCTCCACGGCGAGAAGCGCCAATGTGAGAACAATGCTGATCGTGCCGATAGCCAGAACGCCGCCGTAGACTTTCGCGCTCTGGAACAGGCGTTGCGCCCGGAGCATCGCCACCCCGATCCCGTTGGTTGCGGCCATAAGCTCGGAAATGATCATCATGATCAGCGCCATGCCGAGCGCGATGCGCAGGCCCG